>SVJE01000005.1 GCA_015069135.1 Oscillospiraceae bacterium
TGGTGTGGTGCGAATCCATTAGACAAATTCAAGTTTTTCGAATTGATTGTATCAAATTGCTGTGTAAATATCAACCAATATAGAAAAAGCACGATGATTTTGTATCAAAACCATCGTGCTAATTTGGAGCCAATGGTGGGAATCGAACCCACGGCCTATTCATTACGAGTGAATTGCTCTACCCCTGAGCCACATTGGCATATGACCAATATTTAATTATCGCTCAGTATTTTATCATAAAAGTATTCAGACTTCAATTATGACTTTCATCTCGCCTGCATATGCTACTTTATATAAATATTCCCCGTCCTTTGTCTCAACCAACTGCACTTCTCCACCTGTAACTCTTACAACCGGTTTCTTGCTGACAACAAACATAGTCTCACCCTTCTTTACAAAAGATGTGGTCAGGACTCCGTCCTTATATGACTGTTCTATTGTAGGGCACAAACAATCATCCACTCCCACAACAGCTACAGACGCTTCCTTTGTTACAAACAACATTTCACAGCTGTGAGGCTTTATTACACGACTCAGTTTACCATCATAATGGCCTATATATTTACCGCTCCAGAATTCAAATACATAGCCACCTTCATCATCAATAGTATATTCCATATCACGGTTATCCCAGTTAATCAGACCCACCAATCTGGTATAACCTCTTACACCAAAATCCAGCTTCCCGGGAATAAGTTGCTCTGTAAAATCCAATGGTATAGCCTGTTTAGTATTAACAGGAAACATA
Source organism: Oscillospiraceae bacterium (assembly GCA_015069135.1). GTDB lineage: Bacteria > Bacillota > Clostridia > UBA1212 > SIG427 > SIG427. The sequence continues at coordinate 749 of SVJE01000005.1, forward strand.
GCCTTAAGTATATCCAATTTTTCATCGGTCAGCAGTGATAATTTATCAGAAAACATAAGAGTACCTGCACCTGCTGACATAGCCAAGGCATAGCACTTAATTTCTTCATAATTTCTGAGAAGATTTCTTCTGCAAAGCTCATCTTCCTCATGAGATTCTCTTACAACCAAAGGATCAAAATCATTTATAAAATATCTGCCATGATAGAAATACCTGTTAAGATTGCTTATAAACAAACACCTTGTAGCTTCCCATGTTTCAAATATATCAACACTTAATCTCATGGAATCACATAAGCCTGCCAAAGGCGCAAACGGACTGGTGCAAGCCAGTATAAAAGTATCTTCCGTTACAGATTCTCTTGCCAGTCTGAAAGTCTCCTTTATGTTCATAAGACAAGAAGCAGTATAGTCATAATGTCTGCCGGGAGCTGCTCTGTCAATAACCAGATCCACCTTAATATATCTGTATCCCCATTCATAAGAAAGCTTACGGAATAAGGCCTTTATATATTCCTTAACTTCCGGATTTGTCATATCAAGAGCTAATTCTTCATACACCTCATCATTATCCCAACGGTGTACGCACCAATCCGGATGTTCTTTCCACAATTTACTGTCTTTACTTACAGCATTGGGGGCTACCCATATACCCGGAACAAAGCCCGCTTCCTTTATCTCTTCTGCCATTTGCTTCATACCACAAGCAAACTTTTCATTTTCTGCCCAATCACCATAGTTGGTACTCCAACCATCATCAATCTGAATGTATTTTACGGGGAGATCTTCCTTATGTTCTTTTAAGAAATTAATATTATTACGAACTTCATCAGGAGTAATACCGCCAAGATAGTAATACCAGGTGCAAAAACCTGTGGGTGGCTCCTTCTTTGAAAGTTTCACACCCATAAAATCAGCTGTTAACTGGATAAACTCAGGAGCACCATTTATAAAGTCATTGCAAAGACCTATGTACAGCCAGTCAGTAGTTATAGTTTCACCTTGCTTAAAAGGGCGACCTTCAGTAAGAACGCTTACAGTAAAGCATCCGTTTCCGTTAGTGCGTATTTTATTAAAATATCTTTCATAAGATGCAAAACCAATAACAAAGTGCCGGCCATCTTTATCCTGAGCCAGCACAAAATCTCCGCCGTCCCTTTCCTCTCCCAGCATAGGCTTAAAAGTAAAAGGCGCCGTTCTCATATCGTTAGTAACATTTCCGTTAGCATTTATAAGCGCGTTATATACAAACTTCTCAACATAACTTTTCCACTCGCCGTAAACCAGCATTAAAGATTCCAGGGAAGCTATATCCTTACCTGTCATATTGGTAAAATGCCCTCTTACTACCAGGCCTTCAGCATAGGACTTCCATTCAAGTTTTACACTTTCACAGGCAATAACTGTTGTATCACCATGCTCTGTTACTTCCCATTTTCCATGATGAAAATCACAGGTAATATTGTCCATAAGAATATTACCTGTGTTATCAGTAACCGATATTTTACCAATATCATTTAAGATTAATTTCATTCTCCCGCCTCAATAATAAAGCTACCATGTCTCCATATAACTTCCACAGTTGCTTTAACATTTGATTTAACAGTAATAACAGGCTTTTCGTCCTCGCTTGCTCTTTCTTCACAATCAAGATCCAGAACAGCCTCTGTTCCCAAAGGATAGTTTTTAATACCATGATGTTCTGTAAGATTTACATGCCATGTAATCTTGTTATTCTGTCCATCCGGCATAATACCCATAACATGTTCAAACAAAACAGATATAGCAGGAAGTCCTGACCAACCCACGAAGTTTGGCTGAGACCAGTTACCCTGAGTGCCATTTTCAGGAGAATAGTTCTCCCACAAAGTACCGGTATTTTTAAATACTTTTACCACATTATCATGATGATTTCTGGCAATTTCATAAGCTAAATCATAATTTTTAATTTCTTCAAGACCTTTAAGTACCATATATGTAGTCGGTGCCCAGACAGAACCTTTCCAATAGCTGCCTTCAGGGCTGTATTCAGGATGGTCTGCTGCCAGCGAAGGAACTCTGTGAGGTCTCTTAAAGGACTTTTCATCATTAAGATGTGCCACAAAAGGAGCAAGTCTTTCTTCCGGAACAATATCAGCAAGTAATGCCCAATATGAACCTACAGACTTAACACCATTTAATGTGCCGTCTTTCCACATATCATAATAGAAAGATGTTTCAGGATCCCACAGTTTATTATTAATAAGATCAGTGAGCCATGGTATTTCCTTTTTAATATCCTCAATATCAGATTCTCTGCCTAAAATTTCTGCCATTTTACAGAGTATTTTACCGCTGATAACCTGATGTATACATGCGTCCACCCATATCATATGACCATGAGAAAACATTTCGTGGTAGCCGGGCTGCAATCTTGGAACATTGTCCATACCGCAACCCCAACCTGTTGACCAATAACTTCCGTCAGGCCATGTTCTGTTAGCTTTAAGCCACTGATAATATGCCAATAAAACAGGAAATACCCTCGAGACTCTTTCTTTATCTCCTGTGTTCTGATAGTAAACCCACTCACTCCATGCCATTACGTTAGGTCCTGTACTGGATGGGTCATGTCGAAAGAAATGTTCGCCATTTTCTGTTTCACAAATTTCACGGCATATATATCCGTCATGATGCTGATGGGAATACATGTTATCAAGGGTTTTCTGGAAGTTAAAAATTCTGCTGCCGTACTTTCCGAACATAAGGATAAAAGAAGTATCCCACATAAACAAAAAGCCGTTAAAAGCAGTGTCTATAAAGTTGCTTACGAAACCTGCCTCAGGATTAGCCTTTCTAAGATTGGAAAAAGCAATTTCCCAAGCCTTATAATAGCAATCAATTGAATCCTGATGACCTTCCCATACAGGCTGCGGTAATTTGCCTTTAACGTCTTCATATACAGGCAACGGAGCTTCCTCTACACCTGCTGTTATAAATGTGTTTTCATACACATATGGGTTCTGTTCGTATGTCATGCCTTCATTTACTCTGTAAAGATGATCCCATGGTTCTCTCATTTTAATATTCCACCCTTTCAAGCATCAATCCTTTTGCCGGTGCTGTATATTTTTCCCCGGTAAGTGCAAAGCCTACCATCATTCTGATTTGATTATATAAAAATCCGTTTCCGGTAAAAATTACAGTTATAAGGTTACCATCACGCTTAGCCTTAGCCTCAAACACAGTGCGTACTGTAGACTTATTTCCTTTATAGCGACTAAACTCCTTAAAGTCATGTTCACCTACAAATTGCTGTAAGTTCCTGTTTAGAATATCTACATCAATTTCACCGGTAACACCCCTGCATTGCCACACAAAAGGCTCACAAAAAATTGCTTTATCCTCACCATCCCAAAGCCTGTAAGTATAGGTTTTAGACTTGGCATTTAATCTTGCATGAAACCTTGGTTCAGTTTCTTCTAAAACCTTAACAGAAACAGTTTTTGGAAGCACTTCATTAAGTCTCGCCTTAAGTACACCACAGTCTTTTTCTTCCTGCAAGTGAAAGTTTGCCACCTGTCCCTTAGCATGAACACCTGCATCCGTTCTTCCGGCTCCGTGGATTTCCACAGTTTCTCCCGTAATTTCAGAAAGAACCTTTTCCAGCTTGCCCTGAAGGGTATTATCAGTGTTACCCTGCTTCTGCCATCCCTTAAAAGTCGTGCCGTTATATTCAATTATCATTTTATAGTTTTTCATATTTCAAGCACCACGCTAAGCTTTTCTTTTCTGGTAGGACCTGCCACTTCTCTGAAGATAAAACTTCCGTAACCTCTGACTGTTATTTTACACCCAGCCTCAGGTTTTGTCTCTGCTTTTTGTAAAAGTTTACCATTTAGATACACTTTTTTATTTTCCACCAACTGTTTACTTTCTGTTCTGGACACACGAAAAGCTTCAGCCACCAAGGAATCAATGCGAAGGGATGTAACCACCACTCTTATTTCTTTTCTTTGAACAATCAGTGCCATATCCGGAGCTGTTGACACTTGACATTTTACAGACACCCTGCCAACCTTAGTCAAATTCTCCACAATAAAATCTGCCACTTTAGTTAAACAGAACACCCAAGCTCTGTCCCCGGTTAAAGAAACAAGAATATCCCCTATCACCCGGCGGTCAAGGCCCAGCCCAAGCAGAGAGCCTAAATAATCTCTGTGCCCCGGAACTTTGGTAAAATGATTTACGGAAGGTTTAATCTCCACCACAGATATAGGTGGTTCTTCTAAGTCGTAATACAAAACTTTACGCTCTGCATCCTCAAAACCACCGAAAAGCAGACCCGGGCGAAATCCGGACCTGCTTTCCAAGGTAAAATACATATTCTGTTCATCTAAGCTTAAAAAGTCACTATGGCAATAACCACGGGACTGAAGCTCATTCAAACGTTGTTCTGTCATAAATCCTACAGATTGTAGTAATTGATTAAGCAACCTGCCAATATAATATCTCTTTCCTCATCTGACAAATCAGCAAGTTTAAGTACTGACTCATCTACACTACCGTCTACTCTGTAAATCTTGCATGGAATATATTCCTGTGCTTCTTTGACAGCTTTTCTTATTCCCGGAATATAGATTCTGTCACCTACAGAAAGATTAAGCTTTTCAGGCTCTTCTGTAATAAATGGTAACATACCCCAGTTTATAAGGTTACTTCTGTAACGCTTTGTAGCATATTGGCAAGCAATATTAGCAAAACCACCAAGAACCTTCTGACAAGAAGCTGCCTGTTCTCTTGCAGAACCGTCACCCGGTTTAACTGCAAATACTACACTACCGATACCAGTATTGTCCATCATTTCGGAAGCATTACCAATACCTTCAAATATATCCTTACAGCCTTCTACATCGCCTGCAAGTCTTGCCTGCTCTGCTTTAGCTACAGCCTTTGCTTTACCTACATATTCAGGATCTCTTCTTGAAAGTGTAAGTTCGGAAAGTCTTAAAGGATTGGAACGATATGAAGAAGACTCACCACTTGGAATAAGTTCGTCAGTTGTAGTAACAGGGTCGTTAATAACACTGGCAGCCTTAAGAACTAGGTTCTCAGCAAGATCTGTCATCTTTGGCCAGCTGGTAATGTTTGGTCCGAAGATAAGTTCTTCATCGGGATTAGCCTTACCATAACCCTGGTATACTCTGTTGTCATATACAGATTTGTCAAATGTATACTCCACAGTGCAATCAGGAATTTCAACTTCTGTGGCAGGTGTAAGCACACCACCGTTAAGAGCAGTAGCTGCAATAGAACGTGCGTCCATAAGAGCAACCCATGAAACCTGACCGTCAGATGGCTTAGAACCTTCTCTGTTAGGGAAGTTTCTTGTAGTATGCCTGATACTGAAACCGTTGTTGCAAGGCACATCACCTGCACCAAAACAAGGACCACAGAAAGCACTTCTTATGGTAGCCCCAACCTTCATAAGCTCGCCGATAGCTCCGTCTCTTACCAGGTCAAGGAACACAGGCTGGCTGGCAGGATATACACTTAAGTTAAATGCACCTGTACCGATATTCTTACCCTTCAACATCTGAGCTGCTGTGTAAACGTTTTCAAATGTACCACCGGAGCATCCTGCAATAACACCCTGGTCAACAATAACTTTGCCGTCAACCACTTTATCAACAAGGCTGTACTTTTTCACCTTGTCTCCGTACTGGGCAACGCCTCTGTCCTGGGCATCCTGTAAAATATCCTTAGGATTCTTAATGAATTCAGCCAAATCATATACATTGGATGGGTGGAATGGAAGTGCAATCATAGGATTGATTGTAGAAAGATCCACTTCAATATATGAATCGTAGTATGCACCATCTTCAGGATTAAGTTCTTTATAATCTTCACTTCTGCCGTGAACATCGTACCACTGTTTAACTTTCTCATCTGTACGCCAGATAGAGCTTAAGCAAGTGGTTTCTGTTGTCATTACGTCAATACCGTTTCTGTAGTCAGCTGTTAAGTTGCCTACGCCTGGGCCGATAAACTCCATAACTTTGTTCTTTACATGCTCATCTTTGAACACTGCACCGATAATTGCCAGAGCCACGTCCTGAGGACCAACGCCTGCCTTAGGTGCACCTGTAAGATATATAGCAACTACTTTAGGATATTTAATCTCATATGGTCTGTTACAAAGCTGTTTAACAAGTTCGGGACCACCTTCACCCATAGCCATTGTACCTAAAGCACCGTAACGGGTGTGGCTGTCGGAACCGATTAACATTTTACCGCAACCTGCCATCATTTCTCTCATATACTGATGGATAACTGCCTGGTGAGCAGGAACGAAAATTCCACCATATTTTTTTGCAGCAGATAAACCGAAAACATGATCGTCTTCGTTTATAGTACCACCTACAGCACACAAGCTGTTATGACAGTTTGTAAGCACATAAGGTACAGGGAACTCTTTAAGTCCGCTGGCTCTTGCTGTCTGGATAATACCTACATATGTAATATCATGGGAAGCCATAGCATCGAATTTAATCTTAAGATCTTCCATGTTGTCGTTTTTATTGTGGGCTTTAAGAATGCTGTAAGCGATAGTCTTTGTCTTGCCCTGTTCTTTATTAAAACCGTTAGCCTGGGATTCAGGGATAAGATTTCCTTCTCTGTAAAAAGCTCCGGTTGTATGTACTTTAACCATTTCTCTCACCTTTTCTTTTTTAAAATATATACTTGATTATTTTATAACATTTCAGATGGTAATGCAAATATGATTATATTAATTTTATTGTCCGACTAAACCCACTGTGATACAATATTACCACGAAACAAATTTATTCTGAGAGGTTTTTATGGGAATAAACAAATCAAAGGTTCCACAAATTCTATGGCCCTGTAGCACAGAGGAAAATCAGTGGGAAGCTTTAAAAGATAGCAGGCAGCTTAAAGAATATAAAGAATACCGTAATAAATACAGAAATCACAAATATTCTCCCCGTTATCATTTTTATGCTCCCGATGGTAAAATAAACGATCCTAACGGTTTTACTTATTGGAACGGTAATTACCATTTATTTTACCAGCAATATCCACCGGCTGATCCACGCCAGCACTGGGGACATGCCATAAGCAAAGATTTAGTTCACTGGAAAGACTTACCCACTGCCATTTTCCCCGATCCGGAAAAATGCGTTTTCAGCGGGAATGCTATTTCTGAGGAGTACCGTGTACTTGCTATGTATTTCGGTACTGAGTCAGGTATTTTTGTGGCAGAATCCAAAGATCCTTTGCTTCTTAACTGGGAAAAACTTACCGGAGATGCAGTAATTAAAATTTCAGAAGATGCTCCATACAAAATATATGACCCTCATATAAGAAAAGAGGCTGACGGATACTATGCCCTTTCAGGCGTATACAGAGACACCCCTTACGGAAGAAGAATGTGTCAGGAACAGTTTTATTCAGAAGATTTAATTAACTGGAAATACATAGGGGAACTGATGGATGAGTGTCCTTACCTTTCCACTGATGATGACGGCGCCTGTCCATATTTCATTCAGATGAAAGACGACCAATATTGCCTTTTCTTATTCAGTCACGGAACAGGGCCTCACATATTTTCAGGAACATATGATAATAAAATCCATAAGTTTACACCACACCATCATATAAGACTTTCTTCTGAAGGACCTATGGCAGGATCACTGAACGCACCTTGCGTTACTAAAGGAATTGACGGTAATGTTTATGTGATATATAACGCCACAGAAGGAATCTGGCCAAGTAACGAGTACCCTCGCTGGGGCTGTATGACGCTTATGTACACAGTACGCCTTGGCGACAATAATGAACCTATAATAGAGCCTGCGCCACAGATAGATACACTAAGGGAAGAATTATTATACCAGGGTGGTTTTAAGGTTGCGGCCGGTAAAGAATTTGAAGTGCCGGCATCTGGCAAGGCTTTGGAAATAGAACTGAATGTAAAAATGAACGGTGCATCTTCTTTTACTTTGGATGTATTTCGTTCTGACAAAGAAAAAACATCAGTAAAATTTAATCAAAGAAATGAATTATGGCGTGAAATAACTTATGTGACCATTGATACTACAGACAGTTCTTTTGAACCTTTAAAATTCGGAAGAATGCCTGAAACTATCAGGTTTGACAGCTGGGATCATACAGAAGATGTCAAACTTCGCGTATTCATTGACCATTGTACTGTAGAAGTGTTTTATAACGGAAAAGTAATATTTGCAATGGCACATCCGTCTCTTCCTGAAAGTAATCAGATTTATCTTAAGGCAGGCGGTTACGACATTGAAGTAACAGATATGAAAGTATGGAAAATGGAAGAAATTATGTAAGTATAAAAAAACAAATCAGTCGGCTAATTCCGACTGATTTATTTTTTACCAAATATATCTGATTTTATTTTCAGCAAATTTTATCATACCTTTATATGTTCCCACTCCGGCTCCGACAGCCAGTACAACAGAAATAACAAAAGCCACCGGAAGGGAAATTACTCCAACAGCACTTAACACAGGAGCTATACAAATAACAATGGCCCACACCCAGGAAATAAGCATACCGATCACAGAGTTTACATTCTGCTTAATAGCCTCTGCTTCTAACTTCCATATAAGTTTAGGTTTTGCTATATCAATCATCATGTTGGAAGCTACCATGAAAAACCCTGCAAAAGCAGCAATCAACGCAGCCAATAAAAGTTCAATCATATCAGGTTTTATAAGCACTGCCATAATTATAACCATTGGCACTACACATAAAAGGTGCATGGAATAACCTGCTAAAAACCGTCCCTTCATCTGATCTCTTACAGGTACAGGGGCTGTCTTAACTATCCAGAATGCAGGGCCTTCTCTTGATATTGTACTGGCCCAGGTGAGATTCAAAGCTGACATAAACAGACATATACCAATTGTCACTGCAAAAAACACTCCGTCATAGTTATTAAGAAATCCTACCAATGCTTCTTCTCCGCCTTCAGCTGAAGTTTTGAAAAACACAAAAAACAACATTATAGGTCCCATAACAATATTAAAAAGACCATTAAGAAGATTTACGGGGGATCTTAAAATCAATCGCCACTCCTTAACAAAGAATGCCTTAACAACACTTTTAGTTCCTGCACTTTTGTATTTTTTATTATCACTTTTACCTGCTGCCGTAGTTTTGCTGACAGTCTTGAAATAAAGTTTGTCGCCGATTATATAAAGAACAACAGCAACAACCATAGCTACCAAAACAGCGCCTGCAAAATTCAAAACACCTGTTAATCCCGGCACAGTAAGTGCGTTGGTAAGCAGTCCTGCCACCGGTAAAATATACGAAAGTATATTCAATGTTTCCAGTCTGCCTGACATCATAGCCACCAGGTCTGCCCCTATATCAGTCTGGGAACCTCCTGAAGAATTCAGCATCATATTGCCCACTATAGCAACCACCATAATAATCAATGAAAATATGGTAGTGAAAAGTTCTTTCTTCTTAAATCCTGCACTAAGCATTGTTACCAATAAGGCAATAACCACCGCAATAGCCACAGGTATAACAGGATATATAAATATACCTAATATTCCGTAAATCCAATACATTACACCGGCACCGTTAAATATTGCATATACTATAATTGCCGGTAAAATAATAAAAGCAGAAAAGCCTATTTCGGTTGCATAGAGCGAAATCAGCCGGCTCATGAAAATATAACTACTTTTTACAGGTAAAGATGCTTCGAACTCCCAGCTTTTGCCTCCTGCCATCATGCCAAAAGCAGACAAAAGAGAAGTAAACAATATCACAATCTGTCCTGTTGTTATCATGAATCTTGGCATAAGAGAAGGAAGCCCTGCCATATTTCCGGCAGTTTGCATACCTACTACCATCATAAGGTAAAGGAATAAAAAGCTTGCCAGTACAATGAGAAACAAGAAACCTATTCCTATGATACCCAATACGGCTTTAGGGCCTTTTTTCATATAGTTTTTAATCTGACTGATTCCCAGCAAATATTTTAGCTGAAACTTCAGGTAAACCATAAATTTTTTCATAAATCATTCTCCTGTTACAGAAAGGAATATACTTTCCAAAGAACCGTCCTGGGAAGCCTTTTCTCTTAATTCCTCAATGGTGCCTGTGGCAACCAACTTGCCATGTGAAATGATTCCGATGCGGTCACAAAGTTTTTCAGCCACTTCTAAAACATGAGTGGAAAAGAAAACTGTATTACCCTTTTTACAGTGATTTCTCATTTCTTCCTTAAGAAGGTGTGCAGCCCTTGGGTCAAGACCAACCATAGGCTCATCCAGTATCCACACCTCAGGGTCATGTAACAGTGCCCCCATAACCACAATTTTCTGTCTCATACCGTGAGAATAACTTTTAATCTGATCATTTAAGTTCTCGCTCATTTCAAACATATCGGCATATTTCTTAATGCGGTCCTGTCTTACCTCTGTGGGAACCTCATATATATCACCTAAAAAGTCCAGATATTCAATACCTGTAAGTCTTTCATAAAGATCAGGAGAATCCGGTACATAACCTACCAGTTTCTTAGCCTCCACAGGATCTTCAATCATATCTTCTCCGTTAATAACAACAGACCCGCTGTCAGGAGGAATAATACCTGTCAGCATTTTTATAGTGGTACTCTTACCTGCACCATTAGGACCAATGAAACCAAAAATTTCACCATCATTTACGAATAAATCCAAATCATCAACTGCAGGCTTTCCGCCTTTAGAATATGTCTTGCTGAGACCGGTAATTGAAATCATAAAAATCCTCCTTTAATCGGACTTGTAAAAAATTAGTATTAACAATATAATTATACCATATTCTGTGAAGTTAGAAAGGCTTATTTATGAAATTCAGACCCTGTATTGATATACATAACGGAAAAGTTAAACAAATTGTAGGCGGCACATTAAGCGATGACGGTGTCAAAGAGAACTTTGTGTCCTCCAAGGACAGTTCCTACTACGCAGAACTTTTTAAAAAAGACAAGCTTACAGGTGGTCATATTATAATGCTGGACAGAAGCCCTGAAACAAAAGAAGCTGCACTTTCCGCCCTTAAGGCTTACCCTTCCGGTATGCAAATCGGTGGTGGTATAAACGATACAAATTGCTTAGAATATCTCGAAGCCGGTGCTTCTCACATAATAGTTACATCATATATATTTTCAGACGGTAAAATAAATCAGGAGAACCTTAACAAGCTTTGCTCACTTTGCGGTAAAGGCCGCATCGTTTTAGACTTAAGCTGTAAAGGAACTCCTGACGGTAAATACATTATTGCCACAGATCGTTGGCAGAAGCTTACTGACACAGAGCTTACCCCTGCTGTACTGGAAGAACTTTCTTCAAAATGCGGTGAGTTTCTGGTTCACGCAGTAAACGCGGAAGGCTTGAAGGCGGGTATAGACCCTACTCTTGTTAAGCTCCTGTCCCACTCACCTCTCCCTGTAACTTATGCAGGCGGTATCGGTAAAATGTCCGATATTTCAGAAATTGAAACTCTTGGTAAAGGCAAAGTTGACTTTACTGTGGGCAGTGCTCTGGATTTATTTGGGGGATATCTTCCTTATGAGGAGTTTTTGGAATTCTGTCTCTAATTAGACCTGATAATGATCCTATCGCAAAAAGAACATACGCTATCAGTCTTATATATCCGCTGCCAAATTTGTAATCAAATATATAATTATAGCAAAGAGTCATAGCAACTACGCCTATCCCCGCTACTGACAAACAAAAAATCATGAATAATGATGTTACAGGCTTTATGCCCTTTTTGTTTCTTACAAATATCATAATAGTAAAAATAGAAAACAACAGACAAATCAAAATATCTGTAAAAAATATCAGTCTTTCAGCGGGTAAAGAACCACCATCGAAAAGATACGGATATGTTATCTGATCTGCCCTACCAACACAATTTAACGCAGTAGCAACGCCCCTTAAAACACCACCTGATATCAAGAAGAGACCATTTCCCTTTGGGGCGGTGTCTTTATAATCTTTATTAAAGCACACCAAAAAACCTACTAAAATCAATATACTTCCTGCAAAGTGTGGTAAAAACTCTTTTATAAAATCAATAAATAAAATAACACGCCGGTGAGATGTTGCCAAAAAGTACAAATCCACATATAAACAAGAAAAAATAACATAAAACATATACCCGATACCTAAAGAGGCAATAATTATAAAAGTAAAACTAATGCTGGCGGGTATTTTGCTTTTTTTGTATTTTGCCAAGATTATTCCCAAAAAAGACAGATATGTAATACACACCGTCAAAACCACAGTAATAAAGACAATGTTAAATGTTTTACCACTTACTCCATCAAGGTGGAAGCTAGTAAATACATAGTTAAAATCCCGTATATCACTCAGCATCCACAAAAAACCAACAACTGAAAATATACCACCTGTTAAAATAAGTTTATCTGCATATCTCTTCACAATCTTACTCCTCTCTATTATTTTTTCTATCCATAAAACATTTCGAATCAAAACCTGTAATAATATTATATCATATATTTTTTATGTAAATATTTGCCAGAAAAGGCCAAAAGAGGCCGGCCCTAAAGCCAGCCTCCTGTTCTTTTTACTGTTGCTTAATAAGCACTTTATAAATTGTAACTCTCTTTATTTTTCTATTCTTCCTTTATTTTTCTTTGCTTATTAATAATCATACAACATACACCAATAACAATAAATATACATCCTAAAGCTTTAGCAAAAGCCCCTGTATATACATAACTTCTGAGTATTTCAAAACCAAGGTCCGGGTATAAGGAGTCTGCATAAGCTATAGTTCTTATAGATATTGTTGTAGCCAGATTGCTTACAACGTCATGTATCTGCATAGAAGATATAATTACTATAATAAGCTCTATAATTCCTGACGGTTTTCCTTTACGACTTTTATTTAAAGCAATTACAGTAAAAGCTATCACCACTCCGCCAATCAGCAATATCAAAGCGGCATTCACTATTGCCTTAATAATATATTTATCAGCGGTATAGAAATCTTCAGGATACTCACCAAAAGCAGAAACGAATCCAAATACGGTATATATCACACCACCAATATACCCTATAACAAATAATATAAGACCTATCAACGTCAGAACAGTACCGGCTTTCTTCATTTTTTGCCTCCTTGGCTACGTTTTATCTGATTTCATTATACATAACATATTTTACTATGTAAACAAACTCACCGAAATCTCTATCAAACGGACAAAAGGCTGCACGGAATATACCCAAGCAGCCTTTTGATACATTGTACATTTTATCTTGCTAATTTTTCCGCTTTTTTAAGAACAGTTATCACCGGCACTATCAGAAGCCCTAAACAGAAGTTACTGATTCCATGTGTCAGATCAAATGACAAACCTGCAATTATCCAGGCAATCATACCTTCCCAACTAAGTCCGAAAAAAAGAGCCTGTGCCGGTGCATACAAAGTACCATAAGCAAAGCCGTGAATGGCACATACACACATGTACACTACAGGCTGGATTTTTACAGGAAGAGATTTGGGAATCAACATAGTCATACCCCAAAGAACAAACCATATGTACAAATTGGGAAGCCACCAGATGTCAAACCCTGCATAAAGTCCCAGCAGAAAAATATATACTGAAATAGGATAAATAGCCTTTTGCCTGTATACAACTGTGAATGCAATAATAAATACACCTATAAGATGAATATTAGGAAGAGCTTCCATAGCAAGTTTAGAACCAAACATCATGGCTCCCAGCATAGCAAAAATGGCTATTTCTTTAATATTAAGCTTCATATTATTCGACCTTGAAAGAATATACTTTGCCTTCCTCAATTTCTGTAGTGTCTACACCGGACATAGCGTACTCGCCATCCACATAGAAAGCCCAGTATTTTCCGTCTTTATCATAGTCAACTGTAATACCGTTTACAGTCTTTACATAAAGACCATAAGCGCCATCTTCTCCGGCAATCAATTCAAGCTCCAAAAGAGCCTCTCCCACAGTAGTTTTTTCAGTGTTGATAATAAACTTTGTTTCTTTACCTTCTCCGTCTGTTACTGTGAAGTCAAACTTTTTACTGCCTTTACCAAGTTCAGTTACTTCACTTTCGGGAGCTTCCGTAGCTGATGCAGTAGGTGCTGCAGTAGGATTTACTTTGTTGTCATCACAACCTGTTGTAGAAAGTGCCATAGCCGCAATAAGCACAATACAAAGGATGAGAGACAACGCTTTTAATAAACGTGTCTTTTTCATAATTGTATTCTCCTTAAAAATATATTTCCTCTTATCAAAACTCGGCACTCGCAAGTTACATAAACACCAAGAGGTTTTTATCTGTAAAATATTTCGACTAAAGCGCGAAGCTTCTCCGCCTTCTCAGAGTATAAACTCCAATGGCTCTTTCCCCGATTTGCGGCATCAGGTAGGAAAAGCTCTGTAAAATGCACCACACGGCGACGGGCTCGTACAGGATTCTCACCTGTTTCCTTTACAGACCTTATGAATATATCACTTCAGGCAAATTTTTTCAACACGTTTTCTCCTTTAACGCTACATAGTGATTTCTGTAATAAATGTCTTGGATATACTAAAATTAAACTTAATCTATATTCTGTTAAAATAAAAATGACGAAGTGCTTGTCGTAACACTTCGCCGAAAGCCTAACCGGTTTGAGCATAGAATGCTTGGTTAGGTCTGCCTTAATATTTTATGTAATACAACTGATTTTAAACACTCAGATGTGCTTTCCAATCTGTTGGAAGATTCATTGCGGTAAGACTGATTATGCCGTTATTTTTTTGTATCAGTTTATCAAATGCATCTACAAACACTGTCCACTCTTCATCGGAGGATCTCAAATATTTCATTGCCAGCAAAATTTGATATAATCCATTATGCGCTGGCGAAGGTGTTATTTTATCCACCTCAAGAATTTCCGGTGTTGTATGTATAGTTCTATTATAAATTCTGGAATTATGAGCACACATATTACGCAACACCGAAATGCCTTGTATCCACGACGTAAGCATTTTTTGTGATGGATTTACCAAATTTCCTTTTTGGGATTTGTACCGATAATTAGTTGCCAATATAGAATACGAACTTCCTGTACCTGTCTTCAAATTTTTAATTATCTTTGATAATGTACCAAAAGAAAGAACTTCAACAACTGCCCATACAGGCACCTCACCATCATGATTATTAAAGTTATGTTTGATAAACACATCATTAGAACGCGCAATTTCTGACGCAACTGTAGACATATTCTGCCAATACAGTTTTTTCTCTTTAAAAATCGATGAATCCTGTAAGACGAGTGGTTCTCCGTGTATAAGTAACGATTCCACTAATCGCACACGCAAAGCTACCTCAATCTTAGAAATCATTGAAAAAATCAAAAAAGATAAATCCTGATCAAATTGGTACAATCTTAAAACATCTTCAAACTTTGTTCCCGGAATATATTTTTTTGCAGCATTATCATATAAATGAAAAGAATACCCACGCAAACGATAAAACCCAACCGTCTTTAATACCTTTTCTACATCTGCACGAGAAGTAATTGCCATCCCCGCATCAATATATGATTGCGCCTGCTGTGATAGTGTTAATATTTGCTTAGGATATTGATACATAAAACACTCCATAAACGAAAAAGTCCCACCGGGTTGCGCATGAAAAAATCAGAGGCGTGGTGGGTTCTGTTACAATCATTATACAACTTTTATTTTGGCTGTCAAGATTCCTTTTTCAGAATATAATACAGAGTTACTTATTCCGCTAAACTCATCTCACATCATCTCTGCAAAATCAAATATGTATCTATCAGCCAACTTTTCAAGAGCGTCTCTATCACAGGAGCATCTTGCATCAGCAACTGCCACAGCATACATGCCGGCGGCCTTAGCCCCTTGTATTCCCGCTATAATATCTTCAAAAACAACACAATCACAAGGTTCTACTTCCATTTGTTCTGCCGCTGCCATATATACTTTTGGAGAGGATTTTTCCAATTTCATTTCTCCATTGGATATAAAGGCATCAAATAATTCATAAATGCCATGTTTCTTAAGTACAGGCACGTATAAATCCGGAAACAGTGCAGTAGCAATGGATAGTTTCACACCGTTATTCTTAAGCCATTCCAGATATTCCTTAGCATGGGGTTTTAATGGAATACTTGTCATATAGGCCTCACGAACCATATTGTTCCAAATATCAATTAGCTGTTCAGGAGTTTCAGATAACCCCAAAAGCTCAATGGTATATTCTGCAGTTTTCCAGGAACCTAACTGGGCAACCTTCGTGCTATAGTCCTCAGGCATTTCCCGACCATAGGCCTTGAAGAAGTCCACATCCACCTGATACCAGACACCCATGGAATCCAACAAAGTTCCGTCTATATCAAAAATTGCACCCTTAAATTCCATTCAAATCTCCAATACACAAAAGAAGTGTTCCATCTTCCACAGAAACAGAACAAGCCTCACCCGTAAACTCATTACTGATAGCCCTTGGGTCATCCTGTCTTAAATTAAAATCCTCAACCTGGTACTTAGCGCCCTTAACAGAAACACCCTTACAATATTCAGAAAAACTATACAAAGAAAAGTACCCCTTCAATGACGAAGCCAGCTCAATCTTTCCATTGTGAACTGCGCTGATCCAATAATCATTGCCTATTAAATACACCTTACAACCACGACGAGTAAGATTAACCACAACCTGAATATTTGCTAAAGTGTGGTCCATTCTTCCGCCGGTGGCACCTAACAGGTAAAATGTTCTTGCGCCCCTGTTAAAGCCTTCTTCAGCTGCCAGCATTAAGTCCGTATAATCTTTTTCAGGCGGAAATGTAAGTGTTTCATAATCCCCTGCAGGTGCCCTTCCTAAAGAATCAAAGTCTCCTAAAACAACAGAGGGGTTAATTCCCATAGACTCTGCATAAGCAAGGCCACCGTCTGCAGCAATTACCAAGTCATTTACAGAAGGGCACGGAAATCCCGTGCCCTTAAATTCACCTGCTCCGAAAATAAAACATCTCACAGTCTGTAAACCTCGTCATCTTTAAGTACACAAATACCAGCATTGGAAAGTAAATCCATGGCAGTTTCCATGTCGCTTACCTTTAATACAACCAATGCACGATTGTCAGTTCTTCCCATGGAAGCATAAATATAGTCTACTGCTATACTGTTTTTATCAAGAGTATCCAAAGCCATAGATAAGTTGCCGGGAATATCTTCCACAGCAATTACTAAAACAGATGTAATACGAACAGCGTAGCCATGCTCCTTAAGAACAGCTTCAGCCTTTACAGGATTACCTACAACCATTCTTAAAATACCAAAGTTAGTTGTATCAGCAATAGAAATAGCACTGATATCAATATGGTTTTCTCCCATTACTCTGGTAACCTCAGCCAAACGACCTTCTTTGTTTTCAAGAAAAACAGAAATTTGCTTAACACTCATATGGGATACCTCCTATACTTTTTTAAGACCCATTTCAAAAGCCTTTTTGTTTATATCAAGTACCTTTGCAGGAATAACTGACTCTAAGCACTTATTCCATACAGACATATCAACATCCTTCATCTGAGAAGCCAAAACACCTAACAATACCACGTTAACTGCCTTAGGAGAACCACATTCATTGGCAATAGAAAGAGCATCCAATGTAATAAGGTTTATACCTGATTTTTCAAGCACTTCCAATACGTTGTCAGGGTAAACAGCCTTACCTGAAATAACAGGCATAGACTCAATTTTCTGAGTATTTGTAATAACTGTGCCACCCTTTTTAAGATAAGGAAGCCATCTTGCAGCTTCAACCTGCTCAAATGAAAGAATAAGGTCAGCTTCACCTTCACAAATCAAAGGAGAGTTTATTTTATCTCCAATTTTAACGCAAGTAATAACGCTACCGCCTCTCTGGGACATACCGTGTACCTCAGAAAGTTTAACATCCATGCCGGACTCTACTGCAGCAACTCCTAAAAATCTGGAAGCAAGCAATGTTCCCTGTCCGCCTACGCCAACAATTAAAATATTAATATTCTTCATATTTTACACCTCCGGCTTGGAAATACACTTAAATGGACACATCTGCTCACACTGTCTGCAACCTGCACATTGAGATGCATCAATCATATAGTTTCCGTCTTTCTTTATAATAGCAGGACAACCCAACTTCATACAGCTGCCGCACTTTTTACACTTATCCTGATCAATCACCACAGGAGCGCCGTATTTTACAGTTTTAAGAAGTGCACAAGGGCGCTGTGAAATAATTACAGAAGGCTCATCTGCCGCAATTTCTTCCTGAACTGCTGCCTTAAATTTCTTCATATCAAAAGGATCTTCAATTCTGATACGCTTTACACCTACGGCTTCAGCTAATTTTACCAGGTTAACAGGATGTGTTTCTTCCATACGGATTGTGTAACCTGTTGTAGGGTTCTGCTGATGACCTGTCATACCTGTAATTGAGTTATCAAGGATAATAACAGTGGAAGCACCTTTGTTGTAAACTATATCAATAAGACCTGTAATACCTGAGTGCATAAATGTTGAATCACCGATTACAGCAACAGTAGGCATCTTTTCAGCCCCTGCCTGAACTTCAGCTTTCTCCATACCGTGAGCCATGCTGACAGAAGCACCCATACATACACAGTTATGTACTGCGCTATAAGGAGCCAGAGCACCTAATGTGTAACAACCGATATCACCGGATACTCTTACACCAAGCTGTGAAAGTGTGTAAAATACTCCTCTGTGAGGACATCCGGGACAAAGCACCGGTGGTCTTGGAGGAACATCAAGAGCTTCTGCAAGCTGTGCATTGTCTGCATCTGTGCCAAAGTACGCTTTTCTGATAGCTACAGTTGAAAGTTCACCCTGAACTCCGAAATACTTTTTACCCTCTACTTTGTCTATACCAAGCTGACGGATAAAGTTTTCAATAAATGGCTCCAACTCTTCCACAACCAAAAGCTTTTCTGTCTTTTCTGCAAATTCTCTGATCGCTTTTTCAGGGAGAGGATGAACCATATCAATCTTAAGCACGCTGGCATTTGGAAATACCTCTTTAACATACTGATAGCTGATACCGGAAGTAACAATTCCCAAATCTGTATCTTTATACTCTGCTGTTGAAAGTTCATTTGAACGGTCTGCCAGCTTGCCCATTCTTTCCTCAACAAAAACGTGTCTCTTTTTAGCCATGCCCGGCATCATTACATATTTCATTATATCTTTCTGATAGTCCTTTTTGGCCACATTTTGGCGGTCGCAAAGTTCTGTCAGACTTCTTGCGTGAGCAATTCTTGTAGTAAGTCTTAATATAACCGGTGTGTCGAATTCTTCACTGATTTCAAAAGCCTTTTTAACAAAATCCTTACATTCCTGGCTGTCAGAAGGCTCTAACACAGGAACGTGAGCTGAAAGTCCGTAAAATCTTGAATCCTGCTCGTTCTGTGAGCTGTGCATTCCCGGGTCATCTGCAACTACGATAACCAGGCCGCCGTTTACACCTGTGTATGCTGCGGTAAAAAGTGGATCTGCCGCCACATTAAGACCAACATGTTTCATACAGCACATAGCGCGTACCCCTGCAAAAGATGCGCCAATTGCTACTTCCATAGCAACCTTTTCGTTAGGTGCCCATTCGCAGTAAACATCGTCGCTGCTGTACTTGGATATATTCTCTGTAATTTCAGTACTTGGTGTGCCCGGATAAGATGAAACTACCTGTACCCCTGCTTCCCATGCACCTCTTGCCAATGCTTCATTTCCTAAAAGAAGTGATTTCATAAGTATGTATGTTCCTTTCCTTTTTATTTATTTCTCAAATCTACCACGTGTTTAGCTTTACCTGTAAAACGCTCTATTGTCTTAGGTCCAACCAATGTTACCTTAGCATCAATAAGAAGATTACCTTTAATTTTTGCTCTGATTTCTCTGGTCAGCTTTTCAAGTTCGCTGTAACTTTCAAGAAGGCTTCCGTCAGCCAGCTCTACCTGTACTTCCAAAGTATCCATAAAGCCTTCATTTCTTACATAAAGCATATAGTGTGGACTAATTTTGTCCATGCCAAGGATAACGCCTTCAATCTGACTTGGGAATACATTTACGCCCTTGATAATAAGCATATCGTCAGTACGACCTTTTACCTTTGTCATTCTGGCTGTAGTACGGCCACACTTACATGGAGCAAACTCTATATTGGTAATATCCTTTGTTCTGTATCTTAACATAGGAATACCCTCTTTTGTAAGGGTAGTTAATACCAGCTCGCCCTCTTCCTCTTTATCAATTGGCTTAAGGGTTTCTCTGTCGATAATTTCATAATAGAAACTATCTTCGTTAATATGCATACCGCAATGCTCTAAACACTCACCTGATACACCGGGACCCTGTACTTCTGTAAGACCATAGTTCTCAGTGCAGATAATACCCCATCGCTTTTCAATCTGCTGTCGCATTTCTGCAGTGTGACCTTCTCCACCGAAAAGACCTACTCGAAGTTTATGCTTGTCTCTTGTAAGCCCATGTTCTTCAGCAACTTCTGCTAAGTGAAGTACATAAGAAGGGGTACCTACAATTACTGTACTTCCGAAGTCTTCCATAAACATAAGCTGTCTTTCAGAATTACCTGCAGAAGAAGGAATAACAGTTGCACCCATGTGTTCAAGACCCTGGTGAAGACCAAAGCCACCTGTAAACATACCATATCCGAAAACAATCTGTACAACGTCTTTGTTTGTAACTCCTGCAGCTGCTGCAAGACGTGCAATATTTTCTTTCCATACTTCCATATCGTTTTTGGTATAACCAACTACAACAGGCTTACCGGTTGTACCAGATGAAGCATGAAGTCTTACTATTTTATCCATTGGCTCTGCAAAGAGATCAAAAGGATAATTATCTCTTAAGTCATCCTTAGTTGTGTAAGGAATTAACTCTATGTCCTTAAGAGTTTTAATATGTTCAGGCTTTAAGCCAATTTCGTCAAAACGTCTCTTGTAAAAAGGAACTCTGTCATAAGCTCTGTTTACAATCCACTTAAGACGTTCTAACTGAATTTCGTCGTATTCTTTTCTGCTGAGACACTCCTTCTCAGGATTCCAGATCATTTTCAACACTCCTTAAATTTATTCTTTAATCAAACTTTCTTTATTTCTATCTTTAATTGATGCCTGATAACAACTGAAACATTCATCAACTTTTTCTTTCTTAAGCTTTGGTGTAACAAGGCTTACTATAGGTGTAACAACAAGACCTGCTATCATAGCCAGCGCCCCTGCATAAATTGAATTTGGCAGGAAACCTATGAACATATTTGCCACTGTAATTCCTACACCACAAACAAAAGATGCCCATACACCGGCTTTTGTAACGCCCTTCCAGTAGAGACCATACATAAAGGGAGCCAGGAAGGAACCTGCCATCGCGCCCCAGGAAATACCCATAAGCTGTGCAATAAAAGTTGGTGGATCCAATGCAATAATTACGGACAGCACTATAAATACAGCAATAAGTATTCTCATGGTAACAAGCTGTGTTTTTTCTTTCATATTCTTGGCAACTGTTCCTTTAAGGAAGTCCAAAGTAAGAGTTGAGCTTGATGTCATTACCAAAGAAGACAATGTGGACATAGATGCTGAAAGCACCAACACCACAACAATACCTATTAAAAGATCCGGTAAGGATGACAGCATGTGAGGTACTATACTGTCAAAAGCTATTTTACCATCTGCTCCGGTAAAATTAGCATGATCAAAAAGTCTTCCGAAACCACCTAAGAAATATGAACCACCAGCCACTACAAACGCAAAGGCAGTTGATACCACCGTACCTGTTTTAATAGACTTTTCATCTTTTATTGCATAGAACTTATGTACCATCTGAGGAAGACCCCAAGTACCTAAAGATGTAAGAATAACTACACTTAAAAGACCCATAGGATCAGGTCCGAAAATAGACGTGTATGCACCGGGTATCTCACTTTCAACCGTCGCAAGTTTTTCAAAAGCAGTGGTAAATCCGCCCTGTCCGTTAAGGACTGCCCAGATAACAGCCACAATGCCAATTAACATTATTATACCCTGAATAAAGTCGTTAATTGCTGTAGCCATATAACCGCCTACAATAACATAAATACCTGTAAGTACAGCCATTACAATTACACAAACTTCGTAAGGTATATCAAATGCCATACCGAAAAGTTTAGATAATCCGTTATAGATTGATGCTGTGTAAGGAATCATAAAAATAAAGATAATAGCAGATGCAACTATTTTTATAATCTTACTGTCATATCTTTTCTCAAAGAATTCAGGCATTGTAGATGCAGACAAATGGTGGGACATTACTCTGGTTCTTCTACCAAGTACTACCCATGCCAAAAGGCTTCCTAAAAGCGCATTGCCTATACCAATCCAAGTAGCAGAAACACCAAAATTCCAGCCGAACTGACCGGCGTAACCTACAAATACCACCGATGAAAAATAAGATGTTCCAAAAGCAAATGCCGTCAGCCACGGACCTACTGCTCTTCCACCTAAAACAAAGTCGCTGACACTTTTTGTGTGCTTTCTTGAACGTATACCCACAAAAATCATGACAGCGAAAAATACAACTAATAATACAATTTTTTCTACCATACTACCATCCTCCATGATGTTACTAAATACTACAATGTTGATTATATTGTATCTGTAGCTAAAATGTCAAGTTTCAATATGATTTTGTACAAAAAAACAACTGCAGATTCCTTTAATGGAACCTGCAGTTAATATTATTCTAAACTATTAAGTATTCTTTGCCAGGTCTGATTAGCAGTTTCCTCAACTTTTGTAAGCGGATTTAAATAATCTCCCTGGTTAAAATATCCTCCAAGGATACTACCCCATCCACCGGTTATACAAGCTGCTACTTTTGCTGGCATTACGCAGTTAACTCTGCCAACTGTATCCGCTTCCGGAAATGAAATAAATGAATCATAATTCTTTTTAGACCAGTCAAATTCTGTTCCGGCACTGGATTCATATCTCCAGAAGCCTTCGTTTCCTAACGCCTTAACAAGTGGTACAGATCCACCGGGACAACTATGATACGCCCGCTGACCAGCTTCATCAAAGAAAAACAGAGCTAAAGCAGCAGCTGCTGTAGGATTTTTTGTATACCTGTAAACACCAAAGCCAGAAGCACCTGTGCCTACTTTATGTGTTGGAAATTTAGGCCAGCTTACAACATCCCATTCAAGATCCAAATCTTCATATCCCTGACCCATTTTAACCAAATCCGGATAAACCATTGTCCTAAATACGTAGTTAACATCTGACATGCCTGCATACTCACTCATATCACTTTTGCCCTCAGGATATATGATTCCCATATCCGCTGCAGTCAAAAGTTCTTCAATACCTTTTCTTACCAATTCATCTGTCAACATAACACGTTTTTCTTCCGTGTCATACCATTTCCCGCCCCATCCTTCAAGGAAACTTATATACACCGGATCCCAAGAACTATATAGTAACATTCCACCAACCTGTGTATAATTACCACCATCGCTCTTTTTAGTAAGTTTTGTACAATATGATTTGAATTCTTCCCATGTCCAACCGTTTTTAGGTGCTTCAAGATTTTCTGCATTAAGAGCTGTTTTGTTGTAAATCATAGCAATATGGGTATAATCTCGAGGAACCATATAAAGCTGACCTTCAACCTGTCCTAACGCAAGAATACCTGTATATACCTCTGAAGTATCTACATCAAGTGGATCAATAAATTGATTTAATGGTAATAAAGACTTTTGAGTGACAGCATAATTATATGTTTCCATTTCTAAAAACCAAAACACATCACCTATCTCGCCTGATGCAATTCTGGCAGGAACATTACCTGGGTTATAATCTTTTGTTACATTTACATCCGGATATTTTTCATTAAAAGCTGCAACAAAAGCATCTGCTGCTTCTTCTTCAATAAGTTTTGAAATACTGCAGGTAAATTTAACATTTCCGCTGACAATCGGTTTAGAGTCTGGTTTCATGGTAGGAAGACTTGCGATATCATGTCTCTGACATCCAAAAAGTACAACGGAAAGAGACAGTAATAACATAAACATACATATACTCTTAATAACTTGTTTCATGATTACATTTCCTCCAACGGAACATCTTTTGCTTATTAAAATATACTTTAATGAATTTCAAAAGTCAATATACAAAAAAAGGCCCCGGCTTTCACCGGGGCTAAAACACAATTATGTATTTTTATTAGCTTAAGCTGTTAATAATTCTATCCCATGTCTGGTTAGCAGTTTCCTGCATCTTTGTTAATGGGTTGAGATAGTCACCGCTGTTAAAGTACTCAGCAACCATACCGCCCCAGCTACCTGTAATTACAGAAGCAACTCTTGCTGGCATTACACAGTTAACACGACCAACTGTATCTGCCTCTGGGAATGATACAAATGCGTTAAAGTTCTTTTCAGACCAGTCAGCATCTGTTCCCTTAGAAGCTTCATATCTCCAGAAACCTGCATCAGCCAATTCCTGAACCAATGGCACAGAACCACCAGTTGTTCCGTGGTAAGCCTGCTGACCTTCAGTTGTGAAGAAGAACAAAGCCAAAGCTGCTGCTGCATTAGCATTCTTTGTGTACTTATAAACACCGAAACCGGAAGCACCAGTACCTACCTTATGAGTAGGAAGTTTAGGGAAGCTTACTAAATCCCAATCAAGATCGAGATCATCGTATGCCTGACCATAAGAAACAATGTTAGGATAAACCATTGTTCTGAATACGTAGTTTACATCCTGAAGTCCCGTGTAGGCACTCATATCGCCTTTACCTTCTGGCTTAATAGCACCTGTTGCAGCAAAACTTAACAATTCTTCGATACCCTTACGTACCAATTCATCTGTTAAAGTAATCTTCTTTTCTTCAGTGTCATACCACTTACCGCCCCAACCTTCGAGGAAGCTTACATATACCGGATCCCAACCATAGTTAAGATGTCCACCAACCTGTGTATAAACATCACCATCCATAGTAGTTAACTTTGTACAGTAATCTTTGAATTCTTCCCAAGTCCAACCATCTTTTGGAGCTTCAAGGTTAGCTGCATTCAAAGCTGTCTTGTTGTAAATCATTACGATATGGTTATAATCCTTTGGAACCATATACAACTGACCTTCAACCTGACCTAAAGCAAGAATACCTGTATAAACCTTAGAAGTATCAATATCCAATGGATCGATAAACTGGTTCAATGGCAACAAAGCCTTCTGAGTAATAGCATAGTTATATGCCTCAGTCTCATTAAAGTGGAAAACATCACCGATTTCACCGGAAGCAATTCTGGCAGGAATGTTACCAGGATTATAGTCCTTGGTTACAGTCACGTCAGGATATTTTTCAGTAAAAGCTTCGATAAATGCATCAGCTGCCTGTTCCTCTACTAACTTAGAAATGCTACAAGTAAACTTTACATTTCCTTCAGGAACAATATTTGTGTCCGGTGGCATAGTAGGAAGTGCATCAATGTCTCTACCACAACCAACTAAAGAAACACACATTGCTGCCAGAACGAGAAACACACAACATGTTTTTAATACATGTTTCATTAACAATTACCTCCATTCAAAATAAATAACTCTATTGTCATGTTAATATAAAGAATTAACAGTGTCAATACTGATTAATATAATAAAATAATTTAGTCACAAAAAGTTTACCAGTAATAAACTTTTAAGAACTATTTCATTGCTGCTGTTGTCGCAGATTGGGCAGAACTTACAAGTGCTGAAAGATTTCCACCATTTACAGCCTGTTCAACTGCACTACCAACATTTAACTGATTTGCTGCATTTAATGACATGTAAGGTGTGAAGTTTGCACAGAAATCACTTGTATAGTAGCTTGTGAATACAGATGTATTTTTTCCCTTTACAGGATATTCTCTCCAGAACTTTTTATCACTTACCTTGATATTTGCAGGAACAATTTCACCATCACCTATATATGCAGTACATGCAATATCAAAAAGCGTAAACATTGCAACTTTTGCACAAAGCATACGGATTTCTTCAGACATTTCAGGATTGTTTTTAACAACAAATCCACTGGCATGAGCACCAACACTGTGATTTTCAAATCTTGGGAAATGCATGAAATCCCAATCATAGTTAAGTAATGACCAATCAAAATACTTTGAATCAGCAGAGTTATGCCATGAAGCAATTTCTGTTCTATCAACAACAGCCATACCTACTGTAGCAAAATCTGTTGTTCCTAATGTTTTTAAAACACCATTATCTTTTACAAAAGAAACTAATTCATTTAGACCTGTCATAGACGCGTTGTCAGTCAGATTTAAACTCTTGTAATCAACAGAAACTTCACCTAAATTTGAAGTAGATGTTTTAAACACAGAACCACCATATCCGTTAACAAATGCACCCCAGATTGCATAATCGGTGTAATCCATTACGATTTTAGCACCGTTATTTGTAAGAGCTTTTGCATAATTCTTAAAGGTATCCCATGTCCATTTGTCCCCGGGAATCTCATCAATTCCTGCTGCTTTGAGCAAATCATAATTAATGTAAACAAATTTATGATTGTATTCAGAAGCAACCATATAAAGCTTTCCGTTGTATGTACCAGCATCATATGCTGCTGGGAATAACTCTTTTGAAAGATCTACTTTCACGTAACCGGAGTTGGAATAATCATAGAAATTGTCCGCTTCGGAAGACAAATCAATAATCTTACCTGCCTCAGCAAGACCTGCAACCTGAGAATCTCTTACCATGTAGACATCACCAATATCACCGGAAGCAATACGTTGGTCAAGAGTTGCAAAATACTCTTCTTCTGTGTAGTCATAATCGTACACAACCTCAAGACCTGCATACTCTAAAGTAACTTCAGCAATATAATCCATCAGGGAATCATCAAATTCACTTGACTTGTATCCGGAAATTGTAATTTCACCACGCAAATCCATTGGTGTCGGATTAGGTGAACGCTGGGCGGTAGCAAAAGTAGGTCCACCACCCTGCTCTACAGTACAACCTGCAAAAGAAACAACAAGAATTATGGATAATAAACTTACAATAATCTTTTTAGATATGTTTTTCATTCTTGTGCCCCCTTTATTCAATAACACCGATACGTTCAATACCGGCAACTAATTTTTTCTGTCCGATAATATATACAACCAATACAGGAATCATAACCAACATACAACCTGCAAAAAGCATTGGTTCTGTCATAGCTTTATCCTGCTGAGTAACAGCTTCTTCCAGACCGATAGTTGCTGAATAATACTTACTGATATTCTGCAATCTTGGTTGCAATGTCATTACTGACTCATGGTACATGTATGTAGTTGTTTCGTAGTTATCATTCCAATGCCAAACAAAAGAGAATATGAATGTAATAATCATAGCGGATCTTACCAATGGCATCATAATTTGCATAAATACTCTTCCCGGACCTGCACCGTCGATTCTTGCAGCATCGTCCATAGCATCAGGAATTCTCTGGAAGAAGTACATGTAAATAAGAACAAACAACGCACCTCTTAGACCCAAACCAAACAAACAAGGCAAAACTATCGGTAAAATAGTATTAATCATACCCATGTTTACAAACATACCGTAAGCAGACAAAATAGTTGTCTGAGGTGGTATCAGCAACACAATAATTGTGAGCACGAATACAAAGTTTCTCCATTTTGTATGATATCTACCCAATGCATATCCTGCCAATGCACAGAACACAGTCTGCAATACCGCACTTCCAAAAGAAGTAAGCATTGTCTGATAGAAAGAAGATGGATAGTTCAGTGCTGTCCATGCCTTTGAGAAGTTATCCCACTGTATAGCAGATGGGATGTACTGGATAGTAGGATCCAGATAATCATCAGGTGACATACATGCTGTAGTTATAATATAGATAAATGGCAGAATGAATAAGAATGCCAACTCAATCAATACATAATACAAACAAATACGACCAATAACAAATTTTATTTTCTTTTTGGCTTTGAAACCTAAGTTAGAATACTTCTGTACTAAGCCGCTGAAAAAGTCTTTAACCTTAGCTATCACTTCAGCCACCTCCTTGTAATAAGTACGAACAGAAGTATGGTCAGCAACGCCAGCAACATGTAAATCCAGCTCAGGGCCGAAGCCATACCGTAATAGGACTCACCACTTGCGGATGAAGTAAGCTCTGTCAACAGTCCCATTACAGGGTTGGATGAATCCACAAATGAGTCAACCAACGCATATATCGCATTCAAAATAACGAATGGAGAAATATATGGTAATGTTACATGCCAGAAGCTTTCCCATGCAGTAGCACCGTCTAATTCAACAACCTCATAAAGAATATCAGGAACACTCTGTAACGCAGCAAGGAAGATAAGAATTTCTACACTACTCTTCCACATTATGCTACCAATCTGTGATGACAAACCACCACCAAAAATCATAGCAATAAAGTTGTTACCTGTTGCTTCTGTAAGAAGACTGCTGAACACACTAACACTACCAACATCCTGACCAAACAGGTAGCTCATAATTACACCAGCCAGAATAACAGGAATAAAGAACACTACTCTAAATGCAGTTCTTCCCGGGAACTTCTGCTTGAGCAACACAGCAACAAACAGAGAGAAGCCAACAACAACCGGTACCTGATACAAAGAGTTCAAGAATGAATTCCAGATGGTTTCACCATATCTTGGGTTCTGTATGATTTCCACATAGTTGTTAAACCCAATGAAGTCACCACCATACAAGTCTGCCAAGGTTGTTTTAAAGAAACTGATTCTGATTGAAAGTACCAATGGTACCAACACGAACCAAATAAAACCTATCAACCAAGGAATAACAAACAAGAGACCTTCGAGGTTTCTTTTCCTTTCAAAAGATACAACTCCATAGTTGTTAGCTTGTTGGGCTTGTATCTTTTTAATTTTAACTGTTTTCACATTTTTACTCACTCAACACTCCTCCTCTCACGCACCGAGAATCAAAAAGCCGTTAGCGTTAATTGTAACGCCATAGACTCCAGATATGTATGCGGAAGTCTCGTAGTTTACATATACCTTTGTTCCATTAGAATATTCAGTGCAGTAAACTTCTTTTTCTGCGTCCAATCTGAAATGGTTTTCAATTGTAGCATTGCGAATAGATTTATAATACTCAGATACAGCAGTGTAGTCTTCGGCAATTTCTTCAGACAACAATGAATATTCTGATTTAAACAACTTATCATAATATGTGTACTTTAATGACTCAGTAGAGTTATAAGTAAGCTCATATGACAATTTAGAACCTGATTCAAGGGCTTTCAAGAAGCTGTAATTTTCATTAGAACTTCTGTTGATCGGCTCACAGTAGTAATCAACCATACCGTGGTACACAATCTGAATGAAAGGAACCTGCTCATCCAACAACTGTAACGAAGATGATTCTGTAGGAATATCCATTACTCTGTCTGCAATAGATATAGCATAATCATTACCATAGTACACAGAGACACTATCGAAATTCTCTTTGAAAGTTTTAAGGTAAGAAACCACATTGTGCATCATCTGCTGCCTTGTGAGAGCATTTTCTTTATTATAGTCAGTGAACAACATATCACCCATGCCCTGTAAATCCATACCGGTTACTCCGTATTCCTTCAAAGCTTCAATGTCGTTCATCAGAACATTTTCGCCGTAATAAAGTGGACTCATAACATAGAAATCAGAAACAGATCTGTAGGCACCTGAAGCGGTTTCCATCTTAGAGTTAAGATATTCTGTTCCAGGTTTTCTTACAGCAGAATTTCTAAGGGTTGCACCGTTAGTAGGAGCTCCGTACAACATAAATGTATTATAGTCCAAAGAAACCTTTATATTTTCTTCTTTAGCCCATGATAACAAGTTTTCTAATTCATCATCTCCACCCAACGCTTTGCCTGCAGGGAACTTATCACAAATATTTCCGTAATAACCACCATTCTGCCAGCCAAGGAGAGATATGCTCATACTTTCAATTCCAACGGATTTAAGTTCTTCATAAATTTCCTTAACCTGAGCAAACGTTGTTAACGCTTTATATGAGTCAACAACACCGCCGGTCTTATTTTCAGCACCAAGGAACACCTTGACATTTACGAGAGGTGCATCTTCACTATTGGTCTTAGCTTCCGTTTCAAAGTCAGACTTCCAATCTTCCTGAAGTCTTACTCTTGCTTCTTTTGCTAAGTCCACATAGGACAGATTGCCATCGTTTTTATAAGTGAAGTAATACTTAACCTGAGCATCACCCATACCGAATTCATCTTCATACTGGTAGAAAGAACCACCTGTTTTAGACATAGACATAAGGAATGTCTGTCTCAACAAGAATTTATAATTCATACCATAGAAAGGTATATCATAATCACCCGGTTTAACCATTACCAAGGATGTATTAGCCTCACCTTCAGTAGAGTACATTGATATCATACTGTTGTTAATAACACGACCGGCAACCGGCATCACAAGATTCTGATTAATATAGTCAGGTTTCAACTGAATATCAAAGTTAATATCGCTACCATATAATCTCTTCTCATAAACAGAGAAAGATGTAAGTCTTGGCTGATCAAAGTAAGTAAGTGCACCACTTCCGTCAGGCAATACATAGTAGCCCTCATCACCATGTCTGTTGGCCATAAAGTAAGGTAAAATACTTATAGACAAAAGACGGGCCTCATGTTTATCTGTTATATGCTCTTTAATACCATTTCTTGGCACATTAACAATCAAACCTTCATCATCAATTGTAAATTCTACAACGAATTCAATCTGCAAAGCAGCCATTACATATTTAATCTGATAGCCATTTTCAATCTTGTTAACAGACTTAAATGTATTGTTAACCTGATTAATACCTAACTCACCATCATCACTATCACCATTTGTTGTATAAGAAACAATAACAGGTGATGTTAATTTGTGAATAGGATTTGCTTTGTCAAGAACATTACCCTTAATATCAGCTTCTGTATATTCAGGATAACTTCTGAAAGCTTCTCCACTAACCTTGTTTGTAAGTATCATAAGGTCAGTAAATGCATTATACTCCAACTTAAAGTTGTCATTCTCAGCCATCAGAACCAAAACATCTTCAGTTTCGGGAACATTTTCTAAAACAGCCTTAGGATCTGAAATAGTCATGTTGTCCCCATTAAAGGCAATATCGCTATTATCGCCGAAAGCAACTTTGATAATGATAAATGCAGCCAACAATACGATAAGGAGTGCGACTACTATTTTAACAATTTTTAAAAGCATTTTTTTATCAGACAAGATAACTCAACTCCTTACCAAATTGTATTATAAATTCAAACATCTGACTTGCCAGACCTATAAATATCATAAATAAACCTGACACAGCAGCAACACCGGCTATAGTAAGTATCAAAACTATAATAGCCTTACCTACATGGAATCCATGCACACCTTTAATACACATAAATACCATGAAACCAACCCAAATTCCAATAATTGTCTGTGCAAGACTGAACAAAGAAGCCTCTTCCTGAGTAAGGATATTTGTCAGTATCGCCATAGGCAACTGAGTAAATATAAATGGCAAATGACAATACGCACCACCAATAAAGATATCTCTGAATCTACCTTCACCATACATAATAGTTGTAACACCGTAGTTAACAATTACAACTACAATCCAAGGTACAAAAACTAAACCAATCTGCAAGCCCCAATTTGTCATAGACAATGGTCTACCATTTCTATATATAAAGCTTGTGCACAGAATTGATAACATATTAGTTACGAAGTAAATCAGCATAATTGCAAGAGCAGCGCCATACGAACTCTGATTCTCATATCTGATTCCTTCAAATCCGTCTACAGGATGTCTGGTTACAAATTTAAGGCTACCGAAAAATTCTGAAATCGGAGTAAACCATGTACGTTTCTTTTCCAAATGAGCATGCTTACGACGATATCGTCTTCTAAGGTAACTTACAACATACCAAATCACAATCAACACAAGCAGCACTACAACAATGTGAGTAAAATATTCCTTTGTAAAGTCGTATCTTTGCTCAATAAATGAAGTAGAATAGTTTGTTGCATCTTCTGCCTTGTAATACATATCTAAGGCTTTATCATACTCTTCTTCACGATGATAAATCTGTCCCATTGACTGAAGAGCCAATATATAGTAACTGTTTTCTTCCAAAACACTCTGCCATACAGGGAATGAATCATCATATAAGCCCTGAGAGAAGAGGTAACCTGCTTCATGAACCTTATCTGCAAAAACAGTAGGTTTAAACATTGTTATAAGATTTGTCTGATCATCCAGTACATAAACGATACCGTCATCATCAACACCAATAGATTGTGGACTTGAGAACTGACCTGCACCTGTTCCGTTGGAACCAAAAGCAAATAAATTCTTACCCCACTTGTCATATTCATAAATACGTCCGTTAAGATTATCCAAAACGAACATGTTATTATCTTTATCTACAGCTACGTCATACAAAGCAACATTTGATCTGAGACCAGGGTCAGAAAAATCATAACCTGAATATAAAACGTCAACACCTGCTGAGTTAATTTTTCTGAGCTGTCCTGAAGAAGTACCTGCCGTTGTAGCATAAATATAACCATCTTCACTGATGTAAATATTCTGGAATGTATATGGTAAAGTAACGATTGTACCCTGTGTATCCTCTCTTGAGAAGAAAGTTTTTACCAAAGACTCCCAGAATGTAAGAGTTACTGCATTTGCACCAAAGTAGCTACTGAATTCACCGTTAGCGTTAAGAAGAAGTACACCATGGTAGTCAGCAATAGATGTTGCATAAATATAACCTCTCTCATCCTTGATAACCTTCAAGGGCTGGAAGTTAAAGTCACTACCCAGCAATTCACTTTCAGGAGCTTCATAAGCATATCTGAAGTTACCTCTTTCAGTAAACTCAACTAATCTAAAGTTATTAGTATCAGCAACCAGAATCGTTCCGTCATCATCTACATAGATGCCGGAAGGTCCCTTCAATGTTGCAGGATCACTTGGATCATTAGGATCACCTTCAATAATGAAATCCACCCTGAAGTTATTTGAGATGTATAAATCTGATGATACCACCTTTGAGCTTGGCTCATTGGTAAGAATAACAATTCTGTTATTCTTAGTATCAACAATATATAATTTTGTATAAGTTACTGTCTTTCCTTCTGCATCTGTTCCTTCATAGTTAACAAGATGCATATCCTTTGCACCGTTAAGAGAACCAATATCTGTCATAGCCAGATTCAAAGTTCCTATAACCTCGTATGCAGCAGGAGTAGGTAATGTCATCTTTTCGGTTCCGTTTGTGCTTATAAAATAGTTAGCATATGGAGTAGATGCATTAGAAACCAATGCACACTGGGCAACTGAAACGAAGACCAATATTAAGCATAAAAATACTTTTAATTTTTTCATTTCTCTCACCCTCCTTATTTAATACCGGAATGTGCCATGGTATCCATAACCTTTGTCTGCTGTACTACAAACATGATTATAGTAGGTAATGACATTATTAAACCGGCTGCAGTAGTAGCACCTGTTCTTGCAAGACCACCACCGATAGTTCCCATGAACCAACCTAATGTTCTTAACTGCTCGTCATAAATATATGAACCAGCAACACCGGATTCACCCCAGATTCCGCCGAAAGACAGAATAATGATTGTTGCCTGAGCATTCTTCAAAAGTGGAATAGCAATCTTTGTATACAACTGCCATTCTGACGCACCATCAATCTTACCAGCTTCAAAAATTTCATTTGGTACACCATCCAGGAACTGTTTCAACAAGAATACACCTGTTGTATTTGCAAGACCAGGAATGATATATGCAAAATATGTATTAGGTAATCCTAAACCATTTATAATCAAGTAAGATGGAACTGATGTAGCCGCTGTTACAAACATCATCGCAATAGTTATTGTTGAAAACAGGAAATTTCTACCTGGGAAATTATGTTTTGACAACGGGTAACATGCCATTGTTGCAACAAGGATCATAACGAACAAATATACAACAGTA
The DNA here is from genome assembly GCA_015069135.1 of Oscillospiraceae bacterium. Taxonomy (GTDB): domain Bacteria; phylum Bacillota; class Clostridia; order UBA1212; family SIG427; genus SIG427. The sequence goes on from SVJE01000005.1 coordinate 34,927, forward strand.
ATCAGAACTGTATTAAACAAATATCTGGTGAAAGGAACTGTTGTGTTTGCAGTTACTGTTACCATATCCTGAAAGTTCTTTAATGTAGGATTCATTACAAAAAACTTTGGTGGGTACAACATAAGTTCTTCCAAAGGCTTGAAGGCTGTCATAAACATATACAGCAATGGCCACAATGAGAAGATTCCAAAAAGACCAAGGATAATGGAAATAGCACCGCCTGAATAATCTCTACGCTTTTTCGCACGCTTTAAATAATCTATATCTACCTGTGCCATAATTCATCACTCCTTACTTCCGAATGCCTTGAACGCCAAGCGTCCGCATCCCTGTATAATAATGGTCAGCACAACCGCAATAGCTGAAGCATAACCTACTTCAAATCTGGTACCGGAATAGTCACCCAAGTGAAGCATAATTGTAAGACCTGCATCCTCAGGGCTTGGATGTCCACCCATGGTTGCACCTACGCTGAATGCACCTGTAATCTGCAAGATAGCTGCAAACAGCATCTGAGGCATTGTCTGAGGAATGTCAACATAAATAAGTTTTTGGAATCTTGAAGTAACACCATCAACCTCAGCTGCATCATACAACTCTCTGTTAACACCCGCAAAACCGGCAACGAACGAAAGGAATCCTGTACCCAAGCTGGACCACAACGTTACAAATATGGTAATCGGCATGATGTACGAAGGCGTAATCAACCATTGCACCGGTTCCGAAATGAGGCCCATATTTAACAATATAGCATTCAGATAACCCTGGCTATCACTAGCAAACATGATTCCCCATACAACAGTACTTACGATACCACCTGTCATAGCAGGAGTATAGAAAGCAAAAACGTAAAAAGGCTTCAACTTTTTAGGTGTCTGATTAATAAACCATGCAAAGAAATACTGCATTAAGTAAGAAGTAGGACCTGTAATTACAGCATAGTACATAGTATTACTGAACGCCTTAAGGAACAAAGTATCATCTACAAAAAGATATACAAAGTTATCAAGTCCAACCCATGTAGGATCTTCCAGAATGTTATAGTAGAACAAACTGAGAACAGTTGATACTACCAACGGAATAACCTGGAAAATAATAAACGCAATAAAGAAAGGTGCTACCAAAGCATAAGACATTTTATTACGCCATATCTCATGCATTGTATAACCAAAACGTTTCTCAACGTTAAAGAAGCGTTTCTTTGGTGCAGTTGGTGTATTTTTTGTTTTTAAACTTTTTTCATTACTCATATTTCTCTGCACCTCCCTTATTCTTCATTTCTGTTGTTAAAAATTGCCGGGTACTTTTTCAACCACTCTTTACCAACAACAGAATCATTTTCGCCAATGCCAAACTCTTCTTGCTTACGTTTAAGCTCTTTATTAATCTCTTTAATGGCATCTTCTAAGTTCGCTCTTGGGTTCTCACCCTGCAATACTGTTTTGTTAAGAGCTGTAAGCAACCAACGCTCAGTATAATATCCACCAGGAACACTTGGGGACTCTTTAATCCATCTCCACTGCTCAAGGATGCTTGCAATTTCTTCATCAGTGTATGGCTGAGAGCTTACTGCCAACTTATTGGAAGATGTACGTCTTGAAGCAACACCGAAAGCTATTTCAACCTCTTGATTGTATGCAGACTGTGCTTCAACACCTGTCCACCACTGTAAGAATTTCCAAGAATTCTTTATTACTTCACTAGGATTATCAAATCTTGCTTCATTTTTCTTGTCTTCGCCTTTATAATTATCAATAATTACACACATAGCACCCTGTGCACCGGCATATCTTACAACCTCACCGAGTTCTTCATCGTAGTGACCAGGCAATGGCACGAAGTCCCACTTACCAGCAATTTCCGGAGCAGCCACTTTCAACTGACTGTACAAACCAGCATTGGAAATACCAATCGGAACATCACCATTACGGAATCTCTGATAGAAGTTAACATTCATAGGCATCTTATACTTGATGTAAAGATTAGCATATTCTAAGTAAGCGTCATATGCTTCTTGTGAATTAAGAGCTGATACCTTACCATTAGGATCATACATTTCACCACCATGCTGATACATGAATGGCCAATAACCACCTACGGAATAGTTTGAAGCAAATTCCATTTCGTTTTCTTGCAAGATAGGAAGTATATCATAAATATCTTCCCAAGTATCTAATGTGGAAACATCTATACCAAGTTCCTCCATTACGTCAGTTCTATAGAACATACCACTCCAAGCCATTGTTTCAGGCATACCGTAGTAATGGCCTTTATACAAACCGGGAACAAAACAAGCTGGTGTAAATGGGGATGTTTCAGCATCAAGATATGCATCAAATCCTTCCAAAGTATCTAAAGGATACAGAGCACCTCTCATTGCATATTCAACAACAGAACCTCCACCAAAAGTAATAGAAGCATCAGGTGCGGTACCTGCAACATAACGAAGCATAATCAAACCTTCAGTACCTGCTACCATGGTAAGGTTAACTTTAATGTTTTCATTTGCAATAAATTCTTCAGTAACAAGCGTACGGAACATTTCAAATTCTTCACGACCAAAAGATGCGTAAACATTGATGCTAGGCATATTTTCTTCATTTTCCTGCTTAACAACACCTATAGCGGCATAGTCAGTTGTAAATGACATACCGAATCTTACACCAGTTACATACATATTCTGCCAGAAAGTGCTGATAGCTTCTTTATATGTAGCACCATTCTCATCAATCACCATGTAGTCAAGAGTAAGACCCTGTTTCTTCATATTAAAGATATTATCATTGATACTTGAAACATTTGTAACGATATCATTCAAAGCAGTTGGTATACCCTCTGTATTTTCAGTCAGTTTACCAAACAACTCTGCAGTAACCTTAACGATAGGAAGATAGTAAGGAATCTTATCACCATTTAATCTGCTAATCTCGTTGTAAGCATCCAACAATTCTTTATGACATGTCTTAATATCTTCTTTAATACTTGGGATATACAACTGTAAATCCCAGTCTCTGTTTGTATCAACGTTATATGTACCGTCTTCATTTCTGGAAGAACCTGTAACCTGTACAATCTTTTTAACCAGACTGTCAATGTATTCCATAGCATCTTCCAAAGCCTGTACTGAATGACGCATAGGTCCTAATTTAACAGTCATTGTAATAGTGTGTACACCCGGTTCTAAATAGAACAGATAAGGTTTCTGATTTTCATCTTTGAGTGGTTCACAAATCCAGTTGTCAGCAGCAGGGAAACAGTATTCTTCCATCTCTTTAAATGGAACTTCACCGTCTATTTTGATTTCTCTATATGCAACAACGTCACTTATTGGAGTCTTATATCTAAATGCAATCTGATACCAGCCTGCTTCTTTAACTTCAACTGTTTTGAAAGAAATAGACTGATTGCCTTCGCTCCAACGATCTCCACCAAATATATTGTAGTTAATCTCTTTAAATGAAGCAGGACTTGAACAATAGTTTTCATCCCAATCCATTGTCATCGCTACATCATTCTTTAATGTGAGAGCTTCTTCGATTTCTATTCTATCAAGCGCTTCACCTTTATAGTCCTTTGCGTCAATGCTCTCTCTATACTCTTTATAGGAAGGTACATTTACAGGAGCTACAAAAGATACAGCTCTTAAAACAACATCCTGTCTTTGGAATGTAAGTTCAATTGTCTGCACCTTATTATTTGCCTGAAGAACAAATTTGTATGGATTTCTGTAAAAACCTTCTGTGCTTGCAACAGTATAAGACTGCCAAGCAAAAGTTTCTCTCTGCTTAGCTTTGATTTCATTACCCATGTCATCAAATTTATCAATATCATACTGCTCATAAAGTCTTCCAAGCTCTAATGTTTCAGCTTCAGCGAATGGTCTCTTTCCATTAATAGTGAAAGAGAACAACGCATCCTGTGCTTTATCTTCAGGCATAAAATAATCAAGATTAAGACTATAAAGACCTGTTTCCGGCACTTTAAATTGATATACAAGAGTTGTCTTACCATCTGCAATAACAACTGCAGTCGGATCAGCAGCAATGAAAGAATCAGATGCTTCATGCACATAATCTTCAGTAAATGTAGATACTGTTCCACCCTTCACTGATGAATATGAAGAACCAGGCAATACAATTGCATCGCCTTTGTAATCCTCGATTCCGTCAGTGTAGTACTTATTCAGCACCTTACCATACTCCAACAAACTGTTGTCCAATCGCGTTTCATTCTGAATGAATGGGTTGAATCCCATAACATCGGTGTTTTCACCTTGTGAGAATTGTTTACTTTCGTCTTCGTTCCTTATGCCCATAACGGCAGCAACAACAATAAACAAAATAACAAATCCAATAATTGCACCAATGCGAATGATTTTGTTCCTTTTTTTGTTCATACGCTCAAACCTTCCAATTTATTTATGTATCTATACGATAAATTTGGATACAATACACAAAAATATTATATAATTCTTGTGCAATAGTGTCAATGCTAACCTGTAACTTATATGTAAATAAACTATTTCAGTTGCAACACTAATTTCTTAAATAAATTTCCCCTTTCTTCAAAATTTTTAAACATGTCAAAGCTGGTACTTGCCGGAGACAAAAGTACAACATCCCCTTTTTTCGCAAGATTTCTGGTGTTTTCCACCGCTTCCTGATATGATTTTGCATAAATCACAGGAATTTCACATTCCAAACCTCGTTTTCCCAGTTCATCTTTTAATGCTTTTTCAATTTTTTCTGCAGTAGGTCCGGTTAAAACCATTGCTTTTACTTTGTCAGCAAGCGCAGGTCCTAAATCATCATAAGGAATATTCTTATCCTTTCCTCCTGCCATAAGAACCACGTTGCCGCCAAATACACTTAATGCATTTAAAGTTCTGTTAGGGCTACTATCTATAGAACTATTATAGTATTTAACACCATCCAATTCACGGACAAATTCCAATCTGTGCTCTACACCGCCAAAAGCATTGGCAATTTCTCTCATTATTTCCGTCGGAACAATGTCCATGGTTGCCGCTATTGCTGTCATATAATTTTCAACATTGTGATTTCCCGGTAAAATAATATCACCTCGATCCATTATTTTACCATTATGAGACATAATCTGGTCACCTTCCAACCATACACCCTTTTTAACTTTATCCTTGCGACTGAAATTGTATAATTTCCCGGGGACAATGGCATTCATAGATGCCGTTACTTCATTGTCCAAATTCAAAACAGTAATGCTGTCTGTCCCATTATTAAGAAATATGTTTTTCTTGGCATCAATATACTCCTCATATGATTTATGTACATCCAGGTGGTTAGGAGTTATATTTGTAATAACAGCCACATCTGTTTGTGCCTTCATTTTCATAAGTTGGAAACTGCTGAGTTCAACCACAACAAAATCATTTTCAGTCATTTCATCCACAAACTGAAGAAGCGGGGTTCCGATATTTCCGCCTACCCAGGCTTTACCACCATTTTTCTCACAATAAGCGTTTAAAAATTTGTAAATCAAAGTAGTAGTGGTAGTCTTACCATCGCTTCCGGTTACCGCAAATATTTTACCGGGACATAAATTAAGGAAAACTTCCATTTCAGAAGTAAGCACCGCGCCCTTTTCCACAGCTTTAGCAAGCTCCGGAACATCGTAGCGGACTACAGGAGTTTTGAATATAATATCAAATTTTTCTGTTTTGAGAACATTCAGATAATTCTCACCAAAACAAGTGCGGAATTCTATACCTTCAGACTTAAGGCTTTCTGCTCTTGCAATAGTCTCCGGTGAATCACTTTTGTCGATAACAAATATGTTTTTTGCACCCTTTTTATATAAATAGCGTATCAAAGGAAAATTACTGATACCCATGCCCAGCACACAGATATGTTTGCCGGACAAGCCCTCAAGTATGTTTATATTTTTCATGGTCAAGTACCCCACTCAACTAAATCTCTTATGATTTTATAGTTTATCACATAATTAAAAAATTGTGAATACTTTATTACATAAAATTATATGGTAAAAGGAACCATTTTATTGACTTGAGCATACTGTAGAAGTATAATTACTTTGTAATAAACTTCGGGGCAGGGTGAGATTCCCTACCGGCGGTGAAAGCCCGCGAACCTTAGCGAAATGCTTAAGGCCGATACGGTGAAATTCCGTAGCCGACGGTATTCTGTATTTTACAGTAAGTCCGGATGAGAGGAGTGGTAAAATGAATCCCCATATTAAAAAATCTATACCTGTACGTAAACTTGTTGTAACTGCTATGTTAGCGGCACTTTCTTCTGTACTTATGATGTTAAGTTTCTCTGTACCTTTTGTACCATCTTTTTTGAAACTTGATTTTTCAGAGCTGCCTGCACTTTTGGCATCTTTTACATTTGGACCTGTGTATGGTATCTTGGTATGCCTTGTAAAAAACTTAGTAAACGTATTTTTTACTACTACTGGTGGTATCGGCGAACTGGCTAATTTTTTATTAGGAACACTGTTTGTTCTTCCGGCAGGACTTATTTACAAGCAACACCGCACACTTAAGGGTGCTGTTACCGGAGCCTTAGTCGGAAATACAGCCATGGCTATTATAAGTTTGCCTGTTAACTATTTTCTTACCTACCCTATTTACATGAAGTTTCTTTCAGAAGAAGCCATTTTAGGAATGTACAAGGCTATTTACCCGGGGACAGACACTCTGATAGAAGCATTAACAATATTCAATATTCCTTTTACTTTTGTAAAAGGTCTTTTCTCTGTAATAATCACATTTTTGATTTATAAAAGAATTTCACCTTTACTCAAAGGAAGAAAATAATTTCATCACAATATTTGACATCAAAAAAGGACTGTTCCCTTTTTTCAAGGGGACAGTCCTCGCTTTTATATTAAATTATCCTTCAGGGAAGAACTCGTTATAAAGAGCTACCAAACCTGCTTCAGCATCCCATTCATTAATACCAAACATAATACTTACCTCGGAAGAACCCTGGTTAATCATTCGGATATTTATACCGGCATCCGCCAAAGCATTCGTAGCACGGGCAGACACACCAATGGTCCTTGTCATACCACGACCAACCAACATAAGAATTGCACAATCGTACTCAACAGTTACCCTATCCACCTGTTGCTCGTCGTAAAGACGTTTTGTAATTCTTGCCAGCTTACCGTCAGGACAGTTTGTTCTTCTTACAATAATAGAAATACTGTCAATGCCGGATGGTGTGTGTTCGTAAGAAACGCCTTCTTCTTCAAGAATCTGAAGAATCTTACGACCAATACCAATTTCTCTGTTCATCATATATTTTTCAATATGAATTGTCATAAAGCCCTTATCTGCAGCAATACCTACAACAGGAGTTATAGGAGCGAAAGCCGGGTCTCCGGTGTCAGGCACAATAAATGTTCCCGGAGCAGATGGATTATTTGTGTTCCTGATATTAACCTTAATACCTTTTCGGAACACAGGCTCTAAAGTCTCTTCGTGAAGTACACTGAAGCCTGCGTAAGAAAGCTCTCTCATTTCTTCGTATGTGAAGAAAGGAATCGGATGAGGATTCTTAATTATTCTTGGGTTAGCTGCAAATACATAGTCTACGTCGGTAAAATTCTCATATACTTCAGCATCAACACCTGCTGCCAATACAGAACCGGTTACATCACTTCCACCTCTGGAGAAAGTTACTACTTCTCCATCAGGTGAATATCCAAAAAATCCAGGAAATACTACTAAAGACTTTTCGTTTGCCAATTTCTGAAGATTTACATATGACTCTGGTAATACTCTTGCATTACCAAACTGATCGCTTAATACAAGACCTGCATCTTTAGGATTAACATACTTTGCATCAACACCTAAACTCTGAAGATATGCAGCTACCAACTTTGCAGAGTTATCTTCACCGGCAGCCTTCATAAGGTCCATAAACTTATCGTCACCTTCAGGTCTGTTATTGATTCTGTCCTGAAGATCTTTTCTGATTACATCAATAATTTCATTACCCAGGTTGAAATCTTTTGCAATGGAAGCATATCTTTCAACTACAGCTTCTAATTGAGTTTTGTAACTGTTTTCACTTGCCATACACTTGTAAGCCAAAGCAATAAGCATATCAGTTACTTTTGTGTCTTTATCGTTTCTCTTACCTGGTGCAGATACAACCATAATTCTTCTGGAGGGGTCTGCAAGAACAATATCACATACTTTTTTTATCTGTCCGGCATCTGCCAGCGAACTACCACCGAATTTTACTACTTTCATTATATATCCCCCTGAACTTAACCTTCCACTCTTATTATATTCTCACATGTTACGCTAAGAGTCTTTTCAAGTTCAACTTTCTTAGCATCAAGATTCTTTTCGGAAACATATCCGGTAACAACAGCCATGTAAGAAGGAGCCTCATTGTCAGGAAGAATAATTTTACCCTCTTCACCGAATATGGATTTAGCAACCTGACGAACTTCTGTGCTTTCAACATCACCATTAATTTTAATTCTTATATAGTAACGGCTCATACCTTCACTGTCACTTATTACCTTAGCATCGTTTTCTGCATATCCCGGAAGAACCTTAGGATTTGTTCCGCAAAGTATTTCGATAATATCACCCATTACTGCACTGGCTGTAGCAAGTTTACCTGCACCCTTACCATAGAACATTACATCTCCTGTGTAAGTACCTTTTACCAATACAGAGTTAAATACTGATGACACTCCGGAAAGCATGTGGCTCTTATCTAAAAGCAAAGGTTCAACACTTATCACAACACCCTGTTTTGTGTTTTTGCTGGAACCTATAAGTTTAATTGCAAAACCTGCCTTGTCAGCCAAAGCTAAATCTTCGTAAGACACATCTCTGATACCTTTACATGGTACATCTTTGTAATCCACGAAAGCACCGTATGCAATAGAAGAAAGAATAGCTATTTTACGACAGGCATCATGTCCATCAACGTCAGCCGTTGGATTAGCTTCTGCAAATCCCTTTTTTTGAGCCAAAGCCAAAGCATCCGCAAAGCTCATTTTATCTTCTTTCATTTTTGTCAAAATATAGTTTGTGGTACCGTTTAATATACCCTGAATTTCATATATATCATTAGAAGAAAGACAAATGTTCATTGGTCTTATTACAGGAATACCACCACCTGCACTTGCTTCGTACAGGAACTGTACACCATTGTCAAAAGCAAGCTTGGTAAGCTCTTTGCCGTAAGCTGCCACAACCTCTTTATTTGAAGTTACTACATGGCGACCGGACTCTAAAGCTCTTTTTGAAAGCTGGTATGGAAGATCCAAACCACCTATAGTCATTACCACCAACTTAATATCAGGGTTTGCAAAAATTTCATCTGCATTTCCTGTTGTATATGCTTCGTATGGAGTTCCTGTAAAATCTCTTATATCCAATATAGCACCCAATGCCACTTCATCTTTGAAGCGGGTGCTAAGCTCTTCTTTTTTCTCCAGCAAAATATCAGCTACACCGGAGCCAACTACTCCACAGCCCATTACAGCAATTTTAAACATTTCTACACTTTCCTTTCATATACATAACTTAACTATCTGTTAAGTAATTCTGCTCTTCTAACACCGTCTACACAGCAAATATCGGCAATTAATTGTTCAAGACTTCTGTTCATGCCAACAGTATCCAATGATACAGTAACATCTGCCAACCCGTCAATAGGTACATTCTGATTTATTGTTAAAATATTTCCTTTTGCATCTGCTACTTTATTAATTATTGACGCTAATATGCCGGAAAAATCCTCAACTACAAAATACAAGGTTACTATTTGTTCGTGATCCAGCTTATCATAAGGAAATACTTTGTCTCTGTATTTGTAAAATGCACTTTTTCCTATGCCAACTTCCTGAAGTATTTCTACTGTGGGTTTGTTACTGTAAAGTGCTATCTTTTTCTTTGCTTCCACAGTCTTTAAAAGTATTTCAGGACACACATCTGTGCTTACCAGGAGAAATCGTTCGTCCATATTCCTTTTCCTTTTCTTTGTTGTCCGTCTGTCACGGACAATAGTCCGTCAAACGGTTTAGCGATATGATAGCACAGTAGTCAGAATAATGCAATAGTTTTTCGACATTTTACCAATAAAAAAGCGACACAACCAAAAAGGTCATGCCGCTGTTGCAAGCTTTGTGGATTTATTTTACCAAAGCCATTGTTTCTCTTGCGATAGCAAGCTCTTCGTTTGTAGGTACAATCAATACCTTAACTTTAGAGTTTGGTGTAGAAATTTCAATGATTTCAGAAGGACCTCTTACTGCATTCTTCTCTGCATCAATCTCAATTCCCAGGAATTCCATGTTGGCACAAGCATTTGCTCTTACTGGTGCGTCGTTCTCACCGATACCACCTGTAAATACGATACAGTCAAGACCACCCATAACAGCTGCGTAGGAACCGATGAATTTCTTAAGCTGGTAGTCGAACATTTCGCTGGCAAGTTTTGCTCTTTCGTTGCCCTCTTTTGCAGCATTTTCAAGGTCACGCTTGTCGCTGGATACACCGGACACGCCTAAGAAACCTGATGTCTTATTAAGAAGTTCGCTTAAGTCCTGACCATGAACGCCAATCTTTTCTTCTAAGTAGCAAACAACGCTTGGATCCAAGTCGCCACATCTTGTTCCCATAAGGATGCCACCAAGTGGAGTAAGTCCCATGGATGTGTCGATACACTTACCATCTTTAACAGCTGTAATGGAAGAACCATTACCTAAGTGGCACGTAACCATTTTAAGATCGTTACGACCTAAATATTCAGCAGCAGCTTTGCTTACGAACATATGGCTGGTACCGTGAGCACCGTAACGTCTGATTTTATATTTCTCATAGTATTCGTAGTTAATCGGGAATACAAAGGCCTTTGGTGGCATTGTCTGATGGAATGTTGTATCAAATACAACTACGTTCGGCAAATCACCAAATACCTTTTTAGCACAACGAAGTCCCTGTACGTGAGCAGGATTATGAACAGGTGCCAAAGGAGAAATTTCGTCGATTTTATCGATTACTTCATCTGTTGCAATTTCAGATTTTACAAAGAATTCTGCACCCTGCACTACTCTGTGACCGATAGCACTGATTTCAGACTTGTCTTTTACCACTGCCAGGTCTCCCGTTGTCATAAGGTCAACAACCTTCATAAAAGCTTCTGTATGTGAAGGAAAATCTACTTCTTCAGCAACCTTCTCACCTTTTGCCTGGTGAGTAACTTTACTTCCGCCAATACCGATACGCTCGCAAAGACCTTTACAAAGAACGCTTTCATTCTCCATGTCGATGAGCTGGTATTTTAAAGAACTGGAACCACAGTTAATAACTAAAATCTTCATTATAGAATTCCTCCTTTAATTAACCCTGAGCCTGTACCGCTGTAATAGCAATAACACCAACGATGTCTTCTGCACTACAACCTCTGGACAAGTCGTTTACAGGCTTTGCAATACCCTGAAGGATAGGACCATATGCTTCTGCCTTAGCAAGTCTCTGTGTAAGCTTGTAAGCAATGTTACCACAGTTAAGATCAGGGAATATAAGGACATTTGCATGACCTGCAACAGGGCTTCCCGGAGCCTTGGACTGACCGATAGCAGGAACTAAAGCTGCATCTGCCTGCATTTCGCCATCTAACAACAAGTCAGGAGCTTTCTCTTTAGCAATCTTTGTTGCTTCTACTACTTTTTCTGTAAGCTCGCTGTGAGCACTGCCGTATGTGGAGTAAGAAAGCATTGCTACGATTGGTTCTTTCTCAATTAAAGTTTTGAAGGAGTTTGCAGATTCAATAGCGATGTCTGCAAGACCTTCAGCGTTAGGATTTTCAACAACACCGGAGTCAGCATATACGAATGTACCTTCTGCACCGTATTCACAGTTTGGTACACACATTACGAAGAATGCAGATACCATCTTTGTGCCTGGCTTTGTTTTTAAAATCTGAAGTGATGGTCTTACTGTATCTGCTGTAGAATGAGCTGCACCGGAAACCATACCATCAGCTTCACCCATTTTAACCATCATTGTTGCAAAATATATGTAATCCTTCATCATTGTTTCAGCTTTGGCCATGTCTACGCCTTTTGCTTTTCTCATTTCATAGAAGGTTTCAACATACTCATTGAATTTTGGGTGCTTTACAGGATTTACTACTTTACATCCGGAAACATCTACACCCTCTTTGTCAGCCAATGCCTTTACTGCATCTTCGTCACCAACCAATACAATGTTAGCGATTCCTTTTGCTGTAGCATCTGCTGCTGCTTTAATTGTTCTGACATCTTCGGACTCTGGAAGTACGATTGTCTTTATGTCAGTTTTAGCTTTTGCAATCATTTTGTCTAAAAAACTCATAGGACGAACCCCTTTCGACTTATAATATAAAGTATCATACTGTCTAATTTTACAACTAATTGGGAAAATATACAAGTTCTTTTTGAGCGCCTCTTTTTCAGTGTCTGTCCCCATGAAAATTTTCATGGGGACAGACACTCACATCTATATCCGTTCTTTAATAGAATTCATTTGTCTGACCAGACTCTGTATTTTGTCATTGTTAGCCACGTCCCTACTTAGCCAACCACGATTTTTCATTGCATTGTGGAACTCAAACTGTAGCTGCTGACTTTCAGTCATGATTTCCGTTACCATTCTCCTCAGCTCCTGGCAGGATGACTCTCCCAGGATTTCACTACATTTTACCAAAATTATTTTTTCATCCTGCATTACCTGATTTAATATTTCCCTTTCCGAAAACAAAAACTCCATATTATACCTCTCCTTGCCGTGATGTGATATAGCTCAAAAAAGCTTTAAAATGACTTCTGTGCATTTTACCGGCCTGACGACAAAGACTTTTTAGTCCCGGGTCTGTAAGATTTTTTGTGAAAAAATCCGATTTTACTGTTGCAGATGCCTGTAGTTTCATCATGTCTCCCACTATACCAAGTGTTTTTTCGTCCATAAAAAACCTCCTATTAAGTATGTAGGTATTTTTTGCAAGCCGGGTATAAAATATTCAGACTCGGTTCAAATTAATAAGAGGAGGCTTTGATGGCAAGTTTACTTCGAACTGTAATTATATATTCACTGGTAATTCTCTGCATGAGAATTATGGGCAAAAGACAGATTGGTCAACTTCAACCCTACGAAGTTGTAATTGCGCTAATGATTTCAGACCTGGCGGCAATTCCCATGGAGGATGAGTCTGTCCCCTTGTTAAGTGGAGTTATTCCTATAGTTACTTTGCTTGGGCTTCAGCTTATTATTTCTTTTCTGGTACTAAAAAACAGACACATACGAAAATTTATTTGCGGGACTCCTCGTATACTTGTACTAAACGGCTGCATTCAGGAAAAAAATCTTCGTAGGGAAATGTACAATTTAGATGATCTTACAGAAGCTTTGCGGGTGGCCGGCTATCCTAATCTTTCAGATGTAAGTCTTGTAATACTGGAAACCGGTGGCAGTTTAAGCGTGGTCCCTAAAGGTTCGATGTCAACTATTACAGCTGAAGACATGAAAATTCAAAAGCCGGATACTGTGTGTTGGGATATCATTAAAGACGGACATCTGGATATAAACAATCTTGATCTTTCAGGACTTTCCGAAAAAAAGCTTATAAAAGAAATCAAAACTGCCGGTGGTGGCAGCTTTAAGGATGTGTTCTACTGTAATGTAGATAATCACGGTAAAATATTTATTCAACTAAAGAAGCAAAACCATAATTCCCCCTAACTGTGACCCCTATTATTTATTAAACATCAGGGGAAATACCCTATACATCACCACCTGCAGCAACAACTTATCAAGGGAAAAACCATCAAAATCCATAAAAAATATACTTTTTCCCGGCATGCACCTATATATTTTGACCATACAGTTAGGGTATTTCCCTAGATATTCATGCATATTAATGGCATATAGTTAGGGGACAAATGCCCTATATCGCTTCATTGTGAAAATATTTTCTGCGATTTTACCAAAATTGTTCTTATCTTCTTCAGTGGTAACTATTAGATTGATATTTTCCTTTATCCCGTTATTTTTGTATATAAGCTTTCGATTTTCCCAATCTAAAAGATATCGTTCATTATTTAGCCCCAAATGTTCCCAGTAATAAATTTTGTCGTTCAGAGGATTTTTGACTGTGAAGTCAGGATGCATGATTATACCGCCAAGATCTATACGTTGTTCATATCTGTAATCAAGGTTAAGCTTAAATAATGTATCTGCGATAAATCTTTCTGACTTAGAACGGACTAATTCACCTCTATCTGTCAATATTGTAAGCTGCTCACTTCTTTCTTTTTTCTCACTGAATGACGGGCCGTACGTTTCTTCAAGCATGGAAAATTCATCATATATTTGCTTAGCCATAGGATATAGAAGTTTAATATATTGAGAAATGAAAGCTATTTCTTTATTGGCAGATTTGAACACTTCCTTTTTCTGTCCCATTATTTCAATTAGTTCTTTATCTTTCTTTTGCGACAGATATTTATATTTTCTTCTGCCTTTTTCATAATAATAAATATAATATTCTGAATAGTTTCCTTTTTTCTGAACCACTAAAGAACCTGTAGGAAAAGACTCAAGGAGCTTAACCAATTCATTTTTTCTATTACTTTCTTTAAGAAGATTTTCCATCAAACGTTGTTGATACTTGTCCATAATATATTTCACCTACCCTTTTGGTAAAACTATATCATGTTTATAAAAATATGTCCGTCGTATTTCTGTCATAAAAGAAAAAACCCGCAAATTTTTTGCGAGTTTCACGATTTCTTACTTTTTAATTGAAAGATCTGTCCCCAGTAATTCTTCCAAAGCAAAGAACTTGTTTAATTTCTCTATGTTCTTATCTTTTTTCAAGAAAGCTTTCATCATAAGATTCTTAGGTGTATCCAGGGGTGATATGTATTCAACTAAAGACACCTCATAACCCATAGCCTCTAAGTACATAGCACGCATACCGTCTGTCAGGCTGTCTGCAATGCGGGCCTTCAGTACACCGTGCTTAAGAATATCTTCAAAACCTTCAATGTTATACTGTGAGTTCATTTCTTTGTGACAGCAAGGGACACACACCATGGATTTTACATTGTTAAGAATTCCCATAGAAAGAGCCTTGTCTGTAGCTGTGTCGCAAGCATGAAGTGTAAGAAGCAAATCATATCTCTTATCAGGTTCATAATCTGCAATATCAGTTTCAATGAAATCCATGTTATTGTACTTAAGCTGTGCCGCCATTTTACGGGACTCTTCAATTACACCACCGTTAATATCCAGCCCGGTAAAATGACACTTTTTACCGATTACTTCTTTTATATAATAGTTAAGCACAAAATCCAGATAGGATTTACCGCAACCCAGGTCTATTACGTTTATAGTATCGCACTCTTTTGCCAATTGGCGAAGCATAGGGTCTAAGAGTTCTACAAAATGGTCAATCTGATTGTACTTTCTGATCATGTCATTTCTGACTTTGCCGTTCTGACCTAAAACTCCAATAGTCTCCAGTACCTTTGCCGCTTTGTCAGGACGGACAAAATACTCACGTTTGCTCATGGAAACTGCTGCACTTACAGCCTGTTCCTTTTTACCCTTGCCTTCTAATGTAATGTTATCTGCAGACTTGGTTGTAACCCTCCTGTCATCTGCCTCTATAATATAGCCTTTGCCTCTTTCACAATATGTAAGTGTCATAGTGTCGAAAAGTGGTATCTGCTCCATAACAAAATCACAGAAACCTTTCATGTCAACGCTGTATCTCTGTCCCTGGAAAATGAACTCCAGTTTCATATTTTCACGATTGAGATCGGCTATAAATTCAAACTTTTTTGTACCTGAACGAAAAACACATTTTACACCTTCAAAAAAATCCGCACCGTCTGAAAGTCTTCCCAGGATTCCCTGTAAAAAGAACTCTGCCTTTTTTGCTGTCTGTTTGTTCATCTCAAAATACTCTCCTTTTCTTCAAGGGTAAGCTCTCTGTATTCGCCTGCTTCAAGGTCTGTCCCCAACCTTAAACCACCAATGGCCATACGCTTTAAGTATGTAACCTTAAGGCCACGACTTAGTGTCATTCTTTTCACCTGGTGGAACTTACCTTCACAAATTTTCACCACTACTTCTGATGTATTTGTGTCAGTGTCTGTCCCCACGATAACAAGTTCTGCTTCCATGCACTCTGTACCGTCAGCAAGAATCAGACCATCAGCAAAAGCCTTAACGTCTTCTTCTGTTGCCACACCTTCAAGGCAGGCATAATATTCTTTAACTACATGTTTCTTTGGTGAAATTACATCGTGAATAAAAGCGCCATCGTTGGTAAGTAACAAAAAGCCTTCTGTATCAATGTCCAGGCGACCTGCAGGGCTTAAGTCATACATGGAAAATTCCTCTCCCACCAAATCAACTGCACATCTCTGTCCCCGACTGTCCTCTGTAGCCGAAATAACACCCTGAGGCTTGTTCATCATTAAATAAACATAAGGCTTGTATGTAACTCTGTCCCCGTTAAAAAGTATAACCTGTTTCTCCGGGTCCACATTTATATCTGAGCTTTTAGGCACCACACCATCTACAGTAACAAGACCCTTCTTAACTAAAGTCCTAAGTTCTTTCCTACTACCATAGCCCATGTTGCCCAGCAATTTATCCAATCTCATTGTTGTCTGCGCCACCCTTTCGGATACATATTTTTAACCACTCCGCCCAGTGTCTGTCCCCAGCCTAAAAGATAACCTTCTGCTGTTACTGCAGCAAGTCCGTCCGGAGTTTCATCTCTGTCCCTTATTAAAGTATCCCCTCTTAAATATTTCTGCATATCAGGCTCATCACATTTAAGATTGATATATCTTTTGAAAGAATCCTTTTTCTGTGCCAACAAGAAAGGATGAGATGGCTTAAAATTCTTGCCTTTAAGTGTACCCATAAAGAGACCTATTCTGGCAACCTTAAGAAGGTCAACATTTGGCGGTTCACAAGGTAGCCTGTAAAGACTGTCCCCCATAGTTAAATACACCGCATCCTCAGGTTCTATTGTCATATTCTTTTTGTAAAAATCTTTTACAGCCTGGGGGACTTCCTCTAAGATTGTGTAGCTGCGACTTTTTTTTTGTTCCGGCTTTTTATCGGTAGTCTCCGGCTCACTCTTCTTCTGTAAAAGTGCGGTAAAATGTCCCTCTCCCTTTATGCGCTGTGGCCACAATCTGGATGTGTACTCCATGTTGCCTGGGCCATCTTCTACCCAAGAATCCATACCACCGGTAATACCACCTACTTTAGGAAGTGGTAAAATCTCATATCCCGGATGACGCTCCATAAAGGCAGCTATAGTCTGCTCATTTTCTATTGGTGCAAATGTACAAGTGGAATATATAAGTTTGCCACCGGGCTTTAGCATTTTATCTACATAATCTAATATATTATCCTGCATTTCGCGGCAATGTTCGTTTTTGAAATTCTCCCAACTGCCTACTGCATCCTTGTCCTTACGAAACATTCCTTCACCGGAACAAGGTGCGTCCACCAGAATCTTATCAAACCAGCCTTCAAAGTTGGCTGCTAAGTTTTCAGGTGTTTCGTTGGTTATAATGCAGTTGCTGACTCCTGACATTTCAAGATTTTTTACCAGGGCATGTACACGTTCTTCACTTATGTCGTTGGAAACTAAAATTCCGTTACCCTGCATGGAACTTGCAAGCTGTGTGCTTTTACCACCGGGAGCTGCACAAATATCCAAAACTCTGTCTCCCGGTTCAGGGTCTAAACAAGCGCCCGGATACATTGCACTTGGTTCTTGTATATAGTAAAGACCACAATGGTAAAATGGATGTCTTCCGGGATAGCTGTTTTCGTAATAATATCCGTCTTTTGTCCAAGGTACGGGAGTTATATCAAAAGGAGAAATTTCTTCCCACTCATCGGTGGTAAGCTTAAGCCTGTTTACTCGAAGCCCGTAAAATCTTTCTCTTTCTAAGGATTCTATATATTTGTCAAACTCGTCAGAACCAAGGTCTGCAAGGAGTTTTTTCATTCTTTCGGTGTATTCCTGGGGTAGTTTCAAAGCCTGCTTCTCCCTTGTAAAAAAATTTCAATTAAGGACTTGACCATTCTACAATATCTGTTGTATAATGTCAAAGCTGTGTAAAACACATGGCCCCTTGGTCAAGCGGCTAAGACGCCGCCCTCTCACGGCGGAAACACGGGTTCGATTCCCGTAGGGGTCACCAAATTAAAACCACTTCTTGCGAAGTGGTTTTTTTATTGGGGTCGTGACCCTGTTGAGCGCGCGTAGCGTGCGAAATATAAACCACCTGCTATGCGGGCGCGCGGTGTTTGTTATACAAAAAAATCACCTTTCCGTTATAATGAGGTTGTTCAAGCCGAATTATAACGAAAGAAAGGTGATTTTAATGGTCAAAAAGGCAAATAGTCTAGCGCACACTAAATGGATATGTAAGTACAATATAGTGTTCACGCCTAAGTATAGGCGAAAAATTGCTTATAATCAATACAAAGAAAGTATTAGAGATATCATCAAACAATTATGTGGATACAAGGGAGTAGAGATTATTGAAGGGCATTTAATGTCAGATCACATCCATATGTTGGTAAGCATACCGCCCAGGATAAGTGTATCAAGTTTTATGGGATATTTAAAAGGTAAGAGTGCATTGAGGATATTCGATAAACATGCAAATTTAAAGTACAAGTTTGGAAACAGACATTTTTGGGCAGAGGGCTATTATGTAAGTACAGTGGGATTGAATGAAGAAACGATAAAGAATTACATTCATGAACAAGAAAGTTCGGATATCGCCCTTGACAAATTAAGCGTGAAAGAGTACGAAGACCCCTTTAGAGGTAGCAGGTATTAAGAATACCCCTTCCAGGGGTAGCGAAAGCGGCAAAGCCAGCGTCTTTAGGTGCTGGCCGGTAGCAAAGGCTTATAGTCGCAGAGCAAACCACCCGTTAGACTGGTGGTGCTTATTTTCACTTCAGGGTGTGTCACTCTAAGGAAACGATTGCCAAACAAATCAAAAGGGACTGGCTGCTGCCGGTCCCTTTTGAACTATCTGATATGATTCAGTTTCTCATATTTTCAACGGGAAAAGATTCAATTAATTCTACGTCGTACTGTAATATCAACATTGCATCAATTGCATTTACTGTACCATCACCGTCTACATCCGCTGCATTCAATTCAATTTGATTATCACCTATTAATTCCACGTCTCGTTGCAGTACTACCATTGCATCAATTGCATCCACGGTACCACTTCCATCCGCATCACCGTACAAAATCGGTTTAGTGTCCGCAATCTCAATAACAATATTTCCATCAGAGATGTCCACTGACACAGAACTACCATTTTCATCATACATTTTATGTGCAGTAAATGTAAGTTCCGCTGTTCCACTTACATTTTCTTTCGCTTTAAATGTAAATGTTATCAATGTTCCATCATTTGAAAGTGATTTTGCTCCGCTGAATGTTACACGAATCAAATTGCCCGCTGATTGATAATCCAAATTACAGTTTTTGGTATGCTCACTTACAATGCTACCAAAATTAGAGGATTCCACTGTCAGCAAGCTATTATCATACTGCAAAGTAAAGTTACCACCATAAACATTATCCACATTACTAATATCCACAGAAACTGTAATTTCTTCGCCAGCTGTTACAGTTCCTCCTGTAATAGCTATAGCAGGAACTATTTCTGGTGCTACTGTTGGACTAGCTGTCGGCGTTACAGTAGGCTCAATTATTACACTTCCACCAGATACATCTACTGACACAGAACTACCATTTTCATCATACATTTTATATGCAGTAAATGTAAGTTCCGCTATTCCACTTACATTTTCTTTCGCTTTAAATTTAAATGTTATCAATGTTCCATCATCTGAAAGTGATTTTGCTCCGCTGAATGTTACACGAATCAAATTGCCCGCTGATTGATAGTCCAGGTTACAGTTTTTGGTATGCTCACTTACAATGCTACCAAAATTAGAAGACTCGACCGTTAGCAAATCATTATCATACTGCAAAGTAAAGTTACCACCATAAACATTATCCACATTGCTAATATCCACAGAAACTGTAATTTCTTTACCAGATGTTACAGTTCCTCCTGTAATAGCTATAGCAGGAACTATTTCTGGTGCTACTGTTGGAGTAGCTGTCGGCGTTACAGTAGGCAGTATATTTTCCTCAATTATTACACTTCCACCAGATACATCTACTGACACAGAACTACCATTTTCATCATACATTTTATATGCAGTAAATGTAAGTTCCGCTATTCCACTTACATTTTCTTTCGCTTTAAATTTAAATGTTATCAATGTTCCATCATCTGAAAGTGATTTTGCTCCGCTGAATGTTACACGAATCAAATTGCCCGCTGATTGATAGTCCAGGTTACAGTTTTTGGTATGCTCACTTACAATACTGCCAAAATCAGAGGATTCCACTGTCAACAAGCTATTATCATACTGCAAAGTAAAATTACCGCCATAAACTGATTCAACATTGTTCAATGTTATTGCAATAGTAAAACTTTCCCCAACATTAACACTTTTATTTTCGATTGATAACAAAGGCATTGCAGATGCATATGTTGAAAAATTTGCTATACCCAACACCATAACTAATGCAAGTAACAAACTAAAAACTCGTTTACACATATTAATACCATCCTTTCATGAAACAGTATTAAGCTAGTGTTGATATAAATCCAGCATCATATCTAGATATAACAACTGCATCACCGGCATCTACCATCCCATCAGAGTTCACGTCTCCAAGGCCAAGTTGTTCATCTGTTAATGTGACAAGTCCTGCATCATATCGAGAAATTAAGACTGCATCTCCTGCGTCTATAACACCATCATTATTTATATCGCCCAGTGTACCTGTTACAACAGATTCCCAAATTGCATAATAAGTTTCATTTGATTCTACTGTAATTTCTCTTACAGGATTTTCATCTGTTATAGTTTTTCCCCATCCTATAAAATCGCCATTACTTTTAGTAGGTGTTGGAAGTAGCACAGTTTTTCCACTTTCAGTAATTACATATTCCGGAGAAACTGTTCCGTCATTTGCTTCTAATGTAGTCTTATAAAATGTGATTGTATACTGCTCAGATACATTTCCACTAGTATCTTTTACAACCAGATAGTAAGTTCCTTCATTAGTTATATTTTCTGTAACACTACCAACGGTCACATTTTTGTAAATGTTATCGCTATATATACTATTTGTTCCCCAGTAATAACCTTCAACACTGACATTATCTGATAAAGAAATTGTAACTGTCTGACTTGTAGCAATGTCGTTAGTTGAAACAATAGATCCAACAGGTAAAACCACATCAACTTCTGGAACAATTGACGTAGCATTATAATGCATAATACTATTCAGAATAGCATCATTACCTTCCTCAATAGTTGCATAATTCCAATCCGTTTCGTCACTTTCGTAATAAATATCAGAAATTGCAGAACAGTTAGCAAATGCATTCTCGCCAATAGATTGTAGCTTTTTACCAAAGTATACAGATGCAACACCAGAGCATCCATTAAATGTATTATCACCAATCTGAGTAATAGATTTTGGCAAATCTAAATTTGTAAGCGAAGTACAGTTTTCAAAAGCACCATAACCTCCATCGCTATACGAATAATTGTACTCAATTGTTTTCAGTGAAGTTCCCCACTTGATTTCAACCAAAGCTGAGCAATTATAAAATGCAGCTGTTTCTATTTTTGTAACTTCCCCTACATCTACAGATTTTAATTTTACACAATCCGCAAAACTAAAGCGTGAAATTGTACTTAACCCATCACCTATTACAGCCTCTGTCAAGTTTGTACAGTTATGAAACACGTGTTTCCCCATTGTTGTAACACTGTCAGGTATAGAAATTTTCTCCAAAGCGCTACAATCTTTAAAAGCATTTTCTTCAATAGTGGTAACACTATTTCCGATTGTAATTATCTTTGCACTATTACAATTAAGAAAACTATTTGCACCAATTGTAGTAACCGTATTTGGTATATTGATTGTAGTTAAAGCACTACAATTTTCAAAAGCACCATAACCTCCATCGTTATACGAATAACTGTACTCTATTATTTTTAGCGAATTACCCCAATCAAATTCAGACAAAGCTGAACAATTATAAAAAGCTGCTGTTTCTATTTTGGTAACTTCTCCTATATCTACAGTTTTTAAATTTACACATTCTGCAAAACTGAAGCGTGAAATTATACTTAAACCATCACCTATTATAACCTTTGTCAAATTCTTACAGTTATAAAACACATATTTCCCCATTACTGTAACACTATCAGGTATAGAAATTTCTTCTAATACACTACAATTATCAAAAGCATACTCACCAATGTTTGTAACATTGTTTCCAATTGTTATATTTTTCAGTTTGGTGCAACCTTTAAACGCTTGATTACCAATAGAAGTAGTAGAATTTGGTATTGTAACAGTTTTTAATCCTGTACAATTTTCAAACACACCTTTTCCACCATCACTATACGAATAACTATAATCAATAACTTCTAGCGAAGAACCCAAATCCACTTCACTCAACATTATGCAGTTGTAGAAAGCACCTGTCTCTATTTTAACTACATTGCTCATTTTTACAGTCTCAAGAATTTCACATCCTTCAAACCCCCATCTTGGAATAATTTCCAACCCATTACCAATTGTCAAATCTATTAACCCAACACAGTACTGAAATGCACCTTTTTCCATTTCTAAAACACTATCAGGAATATTTAATGATTCCAAATATGAACAATTCTTAAATGCATACTCACCAATTTTTTCAACACTGTCACCTAAAGTTATTGTTTTAGCTCTATTACAATTTTCAAATGCATAGGGTTCAATGGTTGTAACATTATTACCAATAACAATATTCCTTAAGCCAGTGCAGCCTGTAAAGGTACCCTCCCCAATTGTAATAACCGTATCAGGAATTGATAACGCTGTTAATCCTATACATTTTTCAAAAGCATGATGCTTAATTGTTTCTAATGAATTTCCCCATGTAATACTTTTTAACGCAGTACAATTTCTAAAAGTTCCTGCCATAATTTCTGTAACACTACCAAGATCAACAGATTCTATGCCGTCACATGCATCAAACATATATTCAGAAGTGCACTTTAATCCGCTACCAATAGTAACATCTACTAAACCATCACAATTATAAAAAGCCTTTGAGCCAACGTCCGTAATACTGTCTGGAATTACCAGAGAAGTTAATCCACTACAACCTTCAAAAGCATTTTTATTTATAAACGTAATATTGTTGCTAAAAGTAATGGATCTCATACTCTTACAGTCTTTAAAAGCATTTTCTCCTACAGCAACTACAACATAACCATCTAAAGTATCTGGTATTACTACATCCCCACTAATAGATGTATCAACATCAATTATTGTTGCTTTATTGTCAGTTAATGTATATGTATAATGCCCAGATGTATATTCAACGGCAAATACATCCACAGACATTGCTACAAATATCAATAAAGCAATTAAAACTACTAACAAAAGATATGGCTTCTTTTTCATAATTAACCTCCTAATTTAGATTCCATATTTCAAAAGCAAGGTGATTTCACACCACATTCTAGTAAGATAATTTCTTTTAATCCACGTTAGAAGCACTGTCATTCTTTTAGAATATATTTTCTTTTTTTAATTAAACATAAATTATTTTACTTTAGTAAAGTATACTCAATATTTTAAGCACAGTCAACAAATTAAGTATGTTGTTATCGTCTCAGGTGATAAATATGACTAGTTATAAGCCTTTCTTTGAAACACTTTTAAGAAAAAGTCTAACCGAATATTACCTAATTTTTAAATAAGGTTTTTCTGCAAACACTTTCCATCGAATGAAAAAAGGTGAAGCCGTAAGCACAAAAAACCTTGATGCACTCTGTTATGTATTAGAATGTGAAGTATCTGACATTATCAAATTTGAAAAGGAATAAAAAGCAGCAGACGATACGTCTGCCGCAAATTTTACCAAAACTAATGTTTTTTCAAAAGCTATTCTCTCAACAATTTCATCGACCTACTAATTTGGACCTATTAATTTGGCAAAAGTTTCTCCACCAACCTTACCGTCCACTTCAAGTCCATTGTCCTGCTGATATTCTTTAGTTGCCGTCTCAGCTCCCACATTAAAGCTTCCGTCAAAACCTTTAGGGTCATATCCAGCTCCATAAAGAAGACCTTGCACAATGTAAGCTCTGTCCCCACGCAAAACTCTGGAGATCATGTGTCGTGACATGGCTGCCTTTGAAAGTGTCCCAAATCCTCCATCAACAACCAACTTTTCACCTAACTTATTAAGCTCCGTCTGCATAACTTTCACAGCCGCTGTTCTTGTGGCAGGACCGGCTCTTCCGTCAACAGCAATACCACTCTTGTATTTCTCATTAAGAAATCTCTGAAAAGCCTTTACCGGCTCTGTAAAGTCTTCCACATCCGGCTGGCTGTAATCAATACAGGTTTCCAACATTCCCCAGTAATAGAAACTACGATCAACTAACCTGTTTTTCTGTACACCAAGTCCTACATCTCTTGCTTCAATCACATATTCCTTGCCATCGTAAACTCCCATATGGCTGAAGGTTTGACTAAACACCAATACACCTTTTATCATGGGGACAGACACTGACACCAAATCTTTTTTTGAGCAACGATTGTACATTTCTTCCACAGACCAATCTCCGCAGCCATTTATCTGATATTGTCCTGCCCTGTAAAAAGCATCAGGGCTGTCTGTCCAGCAATATCCTTTAATAAGTCCGTTACAGTCATGGACTTTCTGTCCTAAGGTTGGTTTATAAGCTTTCTCAAAATCTCCATAGTCAAGTCTATCCTTGTTCTGATTGTATAATTCAACTGTTGCTTTCTGACCAAAGCCGCCGGGCCAATATGGACGGCCTACCTGACGTAAAGCATATTCTACTAAA
The DNA here is from genome assembly GCA_015069135.1 of Oscillospiraceae bacterium. Classification (GTDB taxonomy): domain Bacteria; phylum Bacillota; class Clostridia; order UBA1212; family SIG427; genus SIG427. The sequence goes on from SVJE01000005.1 coordinate 59,984, forward strand.
CCATTTCCTGTTTTCATTTATCTTCTTCCTTTTTTTCACCTGCAAAACCTTTTATCATATCAAACATTCCCATAGCAGCAATACCGCTAATCAAACCCTCAATTAAAATTTCAGGAGTAATGCTCAAATTTACCCACATATTTATAAGCAAACCTATCCCTGCAAGAATCAGCGGAACGAACCGGTCAATTTTATCCCCGGCTGTCTTTTTAATAAGGAAACCTACAACCAAAGCTGTAAAACAAGGAATCAAAACAATAAAGCTGCTTAAATCCATAAAAACCTCTCCCTTCACTTACCAATATATGAATGTGAATACAAAAAAGTTTTGGGGTAAAAACTTAAATTTAAAGGAGATGGTAAAATGTCTAAAAAATCCAAAAAACAGAATAAAGATTACAAAGAACTTCCTATTGAATATTTAGAAAGAGAAAACTCAACAGTATCTGCTACAGAGTGTACAGGACTTATACCAAGAGGTATAAAAACTCATGACGAAGCGGAGGCATATAAAGAGTTATATAATGTGTATCAGCCGGATAACGAGCTGTAAGGTAAAATTACAAAAAAAGACCGCCCTAAAGCGGTCTTCTACTAAATCACAACTATCAAAAATTATACTCTCTTATCAATCTCCACATACTGTCCCTTTTTAAGCACGTTCTTGTATGCAGGACGGATAATTCTGTTACCAATGGAAAGCTCCTCAATTCTATGAGCACTCCAACCTGCTACACGGCCGATAGCAAACAAAGGAGTATACAAATCCGGTGGAATGTTCATCATAGAATAAACGAAACCTGAGTACATGTCTACATTTGCACACATAACTTTGTTATTCTTCTTATGAGTAGCAAAGATTTCAGGAGTAAAAGCTTCAATACGACGATAAAGCTGGAATTCATCCATGTTACCTGTAACTTCAGCAAGTTCTTCCGCCTTCTGCTTAAGAAGCACTGCACGTGGATCAGACATGGTATATACAGCATGACCCATGCCGTATATAAGGCCGGAGCCGTCATAAGCTTCCTTGTTGATAATCTTCACCAGGTAATCATAAACCTGTTTCTCATCAGTAATGTCAGAAACATTTCTTTTGATATCATTAACCATACCCAAAACCTTATGGTTAGCACCACCATGCTTAGGTCCCTTCAAGGAACCGATAGCTGCAGCAATAGCAGAGTATGTATCAGTACCTGTAGAGGTTACAACCCTTGTGGTAAAAGATGAGTTGTTACCGCCACCGTGCTCAGCATGGAGACACAACATAAGGTCAAGAATCTCTGCCTCCAACTTAGTATACTTTTTGTTAGATCTGATCATTCGAAGGAAATTCTCTGCTGTGGAAAGTTCAGGTTTAGGATTATGAATATACATACTCTTATGGTCATAGTAATGACGCTTAGTACGATAAGCATAAGCAACCATTGTAGGGAACTTAGCAATCAGGGAAATACACTGTCGTACCACATTAGAAACATCAGTACTGTCAGGATTGTCATCATAAGTATATGAAGCCAACACACAACGAGCCAGTTTATTCATAATGTCATGGCTGGGAGCCTTCATAATCATATCTTCCATGAAACCATCAGCCAAAGGACGATTGTCACTTAATATCTGATTAAACTCTGCCAGCAAAGTCTTGTTAGGAAGCTCACCGGTAAGCAAAAGATAAGCACATTCCTCGAAGCCGAAACGACCGTCTTTCTGAAAACCGTTAACCAGATCATTTATTTCAATACCTCTGTAATAAAGCTCACCGGGTACAGGAATTTTTTCACCATTGACGTTATCATAACCCTTAACGTCACCAACGTGAGTAAGACCTACCAATACACCGGTACCATCAGCATTACGGAGACCTCTTTTAACATTGTATTGTGTATATTCAACAGGATCCACCTTGTCGTTATTTACAGACTGTCTCGCCATGTAATTTATAAAATTTGTATGATCCTTTTTAACTTCTTTGTTAAGCATCTATGCTTTTCTCCTTAAACAATTCTTCTTTTTGAAACAGTATTTTACCCCTAAAGGTAAAATTTTGTCAACTAAAGCCCCAATAATACTGCGCCATTCTCCCACAGAATCTGTCTTTCTTCCTCATGACTTAAGCCAAGACTTCTTAAATATGCAAGTTCAGAAGCCGGATCCCACATAGGGAAATCAGAACCGAACAATACCTTATCAGTACCGAAAGCTTTTATAGCCTCAAAAGCCTTCTCTTTCGTTATATGATAGAAGCTGGAAGAACAGTCAACGTATAAATTAGGAATTCCGGTCAGTTTCTCCATAGCCTCCTCTAAATTACTCCAACCGGAAAAATGAGCTCCGATTAAAGTAATCTCCGGCACCTTCTCCAAAAACTTTAAAATATTTTCCGGATTAGAAAATTCATACCTTGGATCACCTGCATGAATAAGCAGTGGCACCTTTCCTGCAAATAAACGACACATCTCCACAGATCGGTCACAATCAATGGCAAACTCCTGGAAATCAGGATGCAGTTTAACACCTTTAAGGCCTAATTCCAGCAAATGCTCCACATCAGTTTCTAAATCTTCACTTTCCGGATGCAAAGTACCGAAGCCAATTAACTTACCGGGATTAAGCTCCACCTGGGAAGCAATAAACTCATTTATCTTCTTAACCTGAGCCGGTGTAGTAGAAACAGAGTGAACCAAAAAGTTGGTAACTCCGCATTTCTCTCCTGCCTCTATAAGCCCCTTAACCGTACCATCCATATCCATGGGAATGTCGTAGAACCTTCCCACACTTTCTACTGCCTTAGCTGCAATCTTGTCAGGATATATGTGACAATGTGCATCTAAAATTCTTTCCATACTACCTTACCTCTTAAATTTTATAAATATAGTTGAATCTTCCAAATGGTGCGCAATCGCCATCCTTATAGAAGTTCATAACATCATTAAACTCAATATTGTCAGACCACTTAAATTCAAGATTTATTTCTTTATCCTGTCCTACCATACTTCGTGGAATAACAACATACATTTTATCATAATTGTAAAATGTCTTTACCTCTGAAATTTCCTTTTTGCCCTCAGCTGTAAATTCATATATTTTACCGCCGGAAACTAAATAATCATAACCTTCCCAACCTGTGGCTTTGTTACGGTCGCTGTCAATAAGAAGTTCCATTACATGGTCACCGCTTAAGTTAAGAGGGCGATATGTTTCCGCGTAAAAATACAGATTGTCCTTATCATAAGCAACTCTTGCGTTGGTTATATTGTTTCGCCCTGATTTGTTAATGTAGTGGTAACCACCAAGACCCTTAAAATCTCTGTTGGCCTCTGAACCTACATGAGCCACATAATCCGGTAAAATGTTTCTCCAAGCCTCAAAATCACCATCATTAACAGTTACAGGTGTATTTGGAATCTCCACATGCTTAAGGCCTTTGAACCTTCTGATATTTGCAGCCATCTGGAGATAATATGTGTCCAAATAACCATCAATATCCGGTTCAATATCACGGCTGTGTTCTCTGTCAAAGTGGTCAACAAATGCAATCTGGCCACTACCATCACGGATGTATGACTCGTCAGTCCATTTGCCCATTGTCCACTCATTCCAACCTGTAATAAACACAAAATCAGGATCTATTTCACGGGCATAGTCCCATTGCTCCTGAAAGTTATAACCATAGAGATGAGAATCCTCTGTCAGTTTAGCAAACTTATCTTTATACGTATAGCTACGTCCAAAAGTATTTCCTTCGTTAAAATGAGTTACTATAAGTCCCTCGCGACAATTCTGTGCAACACCTACAGTACACATTTCATATGTACCGTCAGGCTTAAGACCGTAACCGTTCTGAGGAGCTATTTCAAGCCAGCCCCACTGGTCATCCAGCCATGGACCACCTGCGTATAAAGGCTGTGGTTTTCTGTATGTAAAGAAATCTTTTATTTCGTTTATAAGTATTGTGTCTTCAGGACAACAACCTTCTTCCGGTGGAAGACCGTCTTTATATGCCAAAATCAAAGGTTTATTGTCCCACATAAACCAAAGGTCACTGTAAAGCCCCGGTTTATATAAGTCCTGATAAAGGCCTTTAAGCATAACATATGTACAATATATACCTGCAAAGTTAAGCATAAAAACAATTTTAGGTACCTTGATACCATCGTCTTTAGCCTTTTTCATTTCAGCCAACAAAGGCATGAATGAGTCCTTCCACAAAAAGCTTCCGTTAGTATTGTCAAAAATAATCACGTCCACACCGGCATCAGCAAAATACTGCATATGTTTTCTGATTACATATGGATCGTCGTTTCTGTAAAAACCGTAAAATGGTTCGTTCCAGTGTACTACATCATGGTAGGTCCACTCAGGATGGTGAATATTAAACTCCACTTCGGGACAACGTTTCATAAGCTGAGTTAAGTTTACAGGCCTGTTGTTAATATCTTTTTGTCTCCATGTCCAATAGAAAATACCCACCAATTTATCTTTTGGGGCTCCCACTTCTGCTGCATCAGGAAGAGAGCGACCCAACATATCCACCGCAGTGGTAAGATCGTTAAGCGTATCTCTTACCTCCGCTGTGGATGGCTCATATTTAATTTCATCATAAGGACTATTCTCTGTAAAATGAAATTCTTTGATTAAAGCACCATGTCGGTCAGTGTAAATTCGGATTGTATGTGCTCCCGGAGATATTTCCGGAATCTCAACTCTTTGTATTTCAGTTTCATTTTCAGGAGCTGTATTGTTAATGGCAAATTCAGCCTTAACTACATCATCTACAATTAATTTCATCATTGATGACAAAGATGTATTTCTAAGTGTTATGTCAAGACCTTTAGAAGACTTTTCAAACACTACGTTTTCAAATATTTTGTGTTCATCATTTGGCTGAACAGTCCAGTTCGCATTTATTAAAGCACTCATTTCAAGAAGGCTCCTTTCGAAACTTAATAAATCAGTGTAATTTTACCAAAACTTTATTATATATTCAATGTTTCTGAGAAATAACCAAGCCTGACAAAGTAAGTACAGCCCCCACGGCAGCAGGGATTGTCAAAGGCTCTTTCAAAAGTAATACGGAAAATACAATAGTGGTCACAGGGTTTGCGTAAATGTATAGGCTTGTCTTTACAGGTCCAATAAGTTTCATGCCGTAATTCCATACAACAAAGCAGACTGCAGATGCAACCACACCTAAAAAAATCATATTCAGAAGATTTTTCGAGTCGACGAATCTGGTAAAATCCCAGTTGAAACCCATTATTGCTCCGGCAGGTATCATAAAAATCAATCCGTAGATGAAAATTCTTCTGGTTGCCTGAATCACATTACCTTTGCCCGGATATTTCTGTAAAATAACACAATAAACCGCCCAGGATATTGCCGCACCTAAAGCCAGCATATCTCCCAAAGGGTTTATTTTTAACTGTACACTTCCGTTAAAAGAAATTAAAAAAATGCCAACCATTGCAACAGCAAAGCCCAGAAAGAAATTCCATCTTAGTTTGATAGTTTTACTTACTATTCTTGCCGCTAACGCGGTAAAGAGGGGGGCTGTTGCCACAATAAGACTGACATTTGATGCATACGAATATGTAAGAGCTATATTCTCTAACAGGAAGTACAGAGTAACTCCCGTAATTCCCGCCAGAGCATAAAAAAATTCTTGCTTAAAGCCTGACCATTTTAACACCTTCGGATAGACCAGGAAAAGTATAATTACTGCAATAGCAATTCTGAAAGCCATTATTTCTAATGGCGCAAAATCTTTAAGAAGCACCTTTGTGGATACAAAAGTTGTGCCCCATACCAAAACACAAAGAATTGCACAAAGATGTCCTATTACAGTTTTATTTTTTCCAGAAAGGCTTTTTATCTCCATCCTTAGATATATCTTCTCCCATAGCAATTCTAAGTTCCTTTAAGAGTTCTTTTTGTTTGTCATTAAGTTTCTTTGGAATAACCACATTAACTTTAACAAAATGATCTCCTCGACCTGAACTCCTCAATTTTTCTGTACCCTTATTTTTTAGCTTAAAGGAAACTCCAGGCTGTGTACCTGCAGGAATATCCATTTCAACTTTACCATCCAAGGTGGTTACCTTAATTTTATCTCCCAATGTAGCCTGTATAAAAGAAATCGATGTTTCTGAATATACATCAAAACCATTTCTTCTTAGTTCCTTATGGGGTTTTATTCTTATGGATACCAACAGGTCTCCTGCCGGACCTCCTCTTGTACCGGGTTCACCCTGACCACTTAAAGATATAGCCTGACCTTCATCAATACCACCAGGTACTTTAACAATGGTTTTTACAGCTTTACGCACCTTACCATTACCGTTACACACAGAACATGGATCGTTTATTATTTTACCTGTACCATGACATCTGTCACAGGTTCTGGTTGTGGAAAAATTCCCGAAAGGTGTAGCCTGTGTAGCCTGTACCTGTCCCCTACCACCACAGGTAGGACATGTACTTGTAGCTTTTGATTTAGATCCTGTGCCTTCGCAGGCGTCGCAGGATACATACTTGTTTATGGTGACTTCCTTCTCTACGCCAAAAGCAGCTTCTTCAAAAGTAAGCTCCATATATGTTTTAATGTCAGCACCACGTTGAGGACCGTTTCTTCTTCCGCCTCCGCCAAAGCCACCACCGAAACCTCCTCCAAAGAAGGATTCAAATATATCTTCAAAGCCAAAGCCTCCACCATAACCTCCGGCACCGCTACCCATAGACGGATCAAATGCCGCATGGCCGAACTGGTCATATTTAGCTCTCTTTTCTTTATCACTCAGAACTTCGTAAGCCTCTCCCGCTTCCTTAAACTTCTCCTCGGCTTCTTTGTCACCGGGATGCAAGTCAGGATGATACTTCTTAGCAACTTTTCTGTAAGCCTTTTTTATTTCATCGTCACTGGCGCCTTTGTTAACGCCAAGGACTTCATAATAGTCCCTTTTATCTGCCATTTGTATTCCCTCTGAATAACCAAAGAACGCCGGGAAGTTGAAAATGCTTCCCGGGTTCTGCGGAAAAATTTTATTTTACCATAATAATATATTACTTATTATCCTCTTCGTCTACAACTTTGTAATCAGCGTCATAAACGTTGTCTGCGTTGCCGCCATTACCTGCAGCACCATTGAAGTCAGCGCCAGGCTGTGCTCCGGCAGCTCCCGGATTCTGCTGGTAAATCTTCTCGGAAATCTTGAAGAATGCTTGCTGTAAACCTTCTGTTGCTGTCTTCATAGACTCTGTATTGTTAGAAGCAATTGCATCCTTAACCTTCTGAATTTCAGCCTCTAAAGTAGACTTATCAGCAGGATCAAGCTTGTCGCCTAAGTCTGCAATTGTCTTTTCGGACTGATAAACCATAGCATCTGCATTGTTTCTGATTTCAACAGCTTCTTTTGCAGCCTTGTCCTGTGCAGCAAACTCTTCAGCATCTTTAACAGCCTTCTGAATGTCATCTTCAGAAAGGTTTGTGGAAGCAGTAATTGTAATCTTCTGCTCAACACCTGTTCCCATATCCTTAGCAGATACGTTAACAATACCGTTAGCATCAATATCAAATGTTACCTCTATCTGTGGCACACCTCTTGGTGCAGGCATAATACCTGAAAGCTGGAATCTTCCGAGAGTCTTGTTGTATGCAGCCATTTCTCTTTCACCCTGAAGTACATGCACATCAACACTGGTCTGGTTGTCAGCAGCTGTAGAGAAAATCTGACTCTTCTTTGTAGGAATAGTTGTATTTCTTTCAATAAGCTTTGTAAACACTCCACCCATTGTTTCGATACCTAATGACAATGGAGTCACATCTAACAAGAGAAGGTCTTTAACGTCACCTGTAAGAACGCCTGCCTGGATAGCAGCACCTACAGCTACGCACTCGTCAGGGTTGATGCCCTTAAAAGGCTCTTTACCCAGGTACTTCTTAACAGCTTCCTGAACAGCAGGAATACGTGTGGAACCACCAACTAAGAGAATTTTACCAATCTGATCAGGTGTAAGACCTGCGTCTTTCATAGCCTGTCTTGTAGGACCCATGGTTCTCTCTACCAGATCTGCTGTCATTTCATTGAACTTAGCTCTTGTAATGTCAACGGACAAATGCTTAGGTCCTGTAGCGTCTGCTGTGATGTATGGAAGATTTACAGTTGTGCTCATAACACCGGAAAGCTCAATTTTAGCTTTCTCTGCAGCTTCCTTAAGTCTCTGCATAGCCATTTTATCCTGTCTTAAGTCGATACCCTGCTCTGCCTTGAAAGAGTTTACTAAGAAATCAATAATCTTGTTATCGAAGTCGTCACCACCCAATCTTGTATCACCGTTTGTAGCAAGAACTTCAAATACACCGTCGCCGATTTCAAGGATAGATACGTCAAATGTACCACCACCTAAGTCGTAAACCATGATTTTCTGCTCGCTCTCTTTATCAAGACCGTAAGCTAAAGCTGCTGCTGTAGGCTCGTTTACAATACGAAGAACTTCCAAGCCTGCAATACGTCCTGCGTCTTTAGTTGCCTGTCTCTGAGAGTCACTGAAGTAAGCAGGTACGGTAATAACTGCCTGGGAAACCTTCTCACCTAAATAACTTTCAGCATCAGCCTTTAATTTCTGAAGTACAATTGCAGAAATTTCCTGTGGAGTATACTTTTTACCGTCGATATCCACCTTTCTGTCTGTACCCATGTCTCTCTTAATAGAGATAACTGTTCTGTCAGGGTTTGTTACTGCCTGACGCTTTGCTACGTCACCAACTAATCTCTCGCTACCTTTATCTCCGCTTGCTTTTGTGAAAGCTACAACTGAAGGAGTAGTTCTTGCGCCCTCTGCGTTTGCGATAACAACAGGCTCGCCACCTTCCATAACAGCTACACAAGAGTTTGTTGTACCTAAGTCAATACCAATTACTTTTGCCATAATATATAACCTCCTAAAATTTGAATAAACTTAATTTATCTGTGATGGGCCTTATCAGTTGGCTACTTTAACCATACTGTATCTCAGCACCTTGTCACCCTGTTTGTAACCCTTCTGGAACACTTCAACAATTTCATTTTCCCCGTAAGCTTCGTCATCTATGTGCATTACTGCGTTGTGAAGATTCGGGTCAAAAGTTTGTCCCTGGGCTTCAATTTCTTCTACACCGTACTGTGCCAATAAATCAGTGAATTGTTTGAATATAAGCTCTACACCCTGTTTATATGCACCATCGGAACATTCTGCGGCCATTCCTCTTTCGAAGTTATCCAATACCGGTAAAATATTTTTTAATATGTCCAGTTTAGCGTCGTTGTACCTGGCATCCATCTCTCTGGCTGTACGCTTTTTATAGTTGTCATATTCTGCAGCCATTCTCATGTATCTTCCCTGAGTGTCTTCCAATTCTTCTTTAAGTTTTTTAATTTCTTTGTCCGACTTGTCGGATTTCTTTTTGCCGGCTCCGAAACCTTTCTTTTCTTCTTTTACTTCTGCCTCAACCTCTGCAGTTTCTTCAGAAGTTTCACAAGTCTCAACTGTTTCATCTGTTTGGTTGTTTACTTTTTCCTTTTCTTCCATTATAAAAGGACCTCCTATTGTTTATTCTCACGGCTTTCACCTAGTTGGCTGACTTCGTGATTAAGCCGCTTTCTTATAAATTCCAGTGCTGATATTACCTTTGAATAATTCATTCTCTTAGGGCCCAACACTCCTATTGTACCTATCAAGGTATCGTTTATACTGTACGAAGCAGAGATAACAGAACAGTCAGACATTTCTTCGTTAGGATTCTCTGCGCCTATTCTTATAGTAAGACCATTAGGGTTTTCATCTGAGGTGAAAATGTCTTTTAACATATCATCCTTATGAAGCACCTCCAACATTGCCTTTGCTTTTGTAACATCACCAAATTCAGGGTGAATAAGAAGATTTGAATCTCCCTCATGATGTATCTCTGTGTCATCACATTGAGCAACGCAATCAAGCACACCGTCAATTAATGGTAAAATTCTTAAGTTTTCACTACCAAGCAGCATCATCAGGTCGTTTATACTAAACTCTCTTACTGTTTCAGCGGTTAGGCCTGCAAACTGATCATTTACTATGGAAGAAAGTCTCAATACGGTTTCCGGTGTTACCGTGCTGTCTAACATAACCATTTTGTTCTTTATAGCATCGTTGGACATTACCACTACTACCAGAGCTTTTCCTTTTTCTATTGGCACTAGCTGAACTGCCTTAACGGAAAGCTTGTTCACAGAAGAAACCATAGAAACTGCTGTGTAAGGAGTAATCCTACTTAATAAATTAGAAGCAACTTTTATTATTTCATGAAACTCACTGATTTTATTTTCAAGATACTGCTGAAAATTAACCAGTTCTTCGCTGTCACTTCTCTCTGCCGCAAGAATTTCATTTACGTAAGTTCTATACCCCTTGTCTGAAGGAATTCTTCCTGCTGATGTATGAGGCTGAGTCAGGTATCCCATTTCTTCCAGATCTGCCATTTCATTTCTGATGGTTGCAGGACTTAGGTTCATGTTTGTCTTTTTTGCTATGGTCCTTGAACCTACAGGCTCTGCACTACTTACATAATCGTCAATAATCGCTTTTAATATGATAAGTTTTCTTTCGTCCAGGGCATCCTGTCTGTTTTTCTCTTCTGACATCTGACTCTCACCACGCTTTCTTTCCTTAACAATATCGCTGCATATATTATATGTAGTTTTTTATGTTGTTAGCACTCTTTCTGTTTGAGTGCTAACAACTGTATGTACTATACACCCATATATTTCCTTTGTCAATAGTTAAAGTCAGTTAAAGTCAAAAAAATTATTGCTAAAGAGTAAATTTTTCTTCAGCAATAATTTTTTTAAATTACCTCTTGATTTCTCTATACTGTTTGTAGTATAATAGCTTTCGCTGTTTAGAGATTCAACAAGGAGGTGTTGTAAATGGCAAGATGTGAGTTTTGTGATAAGGATATGATGTTTGGTCGTCACATCAGCATTACTCGTTCTCAGGTCAGCAGACGCGCTAAGAGAAACTGGAAGCCTAACGTAAGAAGGGTTAAAATTTTAGATAAAGGTACTACTCCCAGATATGCTCATGTATGTACCTCCTGTTTAAGATCCGGTAAAGTAACTAGAGCTATCTAAGATTACGAGGACATTTTAAGTCACGAAGATTTTCTTCGTGGCTTTTTTTCTTATGTTTTAAACATCCTATGAAGATACCTTTTTTATACCGAATACTTTTCGCAATACGGCACCAATTATAGCAGGTGCTTTAACAACTACGATTTTCACAAATCTACCTCCAAATAAAAGATTTTATAATATCAAAATATTAGTTCCAATCATAAAGTGTGATTACCTGCATACAATTTCACGAGGTGTTGAATGTGAGTCACAAAATCAAAACGTCCATAATAGTGGCTGTAGGCCTTTTATGCAGTTGGATAATTTTTATCTCAATCCTGCTTCTTTCTAACGGTTCAACCACAACCATCTCAATGTCAGTGTCTGTCCCCATGAAAAATCCTGTGCTTACATTACCTGAGGGATTTTTTTCTACCCCTGAAGTTTTTGAAGGTAACGAAGTACTATACCACCTGAATTTAGAAAACACCCGAGAAAATATCCGGGGTTACTTTCAGATTATTTCTACGGGGACAGACCTTGAAGAATATCTTGAGACTGCAGAAAAATATAAGGCTGCGGATATAGACAGGTTCAAATCTTTTCATGGGGACAGACACAGTTCAATAATTTGGGAATATACTACACCAGAAAGTTATGTGCGGTCATTTTTCATAAAAAAAGAACAGCACATTTATACACTTGTGCTGTCCACTGATATAAACACAGGTTCTGCTGAAAAACTGGAGTATTATTTTAAAGAGATAACCGATAATCTGGTTATTTAGACTCTGCCCTTGGAAGGACATACATCTCCAAGAACACATTGGTCACATTTTGGTTTCCTGGCCGGGCAGACTGCTCTTCCGTGAAGTACTAATCTATGACAAAAAGCACTACTCTTCTCCGGCGGTAAAATTCTCCATAAATCTTTTTCTATTTTTTCAGGGTCTTTGTTCTTGGTAAGTCCCAATCTGTTTGTAAGACGAATACAATGCGTATCTACCACCACAGAAGGTTTACCGAAAGCATCACCCAAAACAAGATTGGCAGTCTTACGGCCTACCCCTGCTAAGCTCAGCAGATCTTCCATTGTGTCAGGGACTTCTCCTCCGTATTCAGATAAAATACGCTGACAACAGGCCACTATATTTTTAGCTTTGTTACGGTAAAATCCAGTAGATTTTATTAGCTCCTCAACCTCAGTAACATCCGCTTCAGCAAAAGATTTTACATCAGGAAACCTCGCAAACAATGCAGGGGTCACCATATTAACTCTGGCATCGGTACATTGTGCTGAAAGCTGTGTACTTATTAAAAGTTGCAGAGGATTCTCGTAATCAAGAGAACACTCTGCCACCGGATAAAGCTCTTCTAATTTTTCTATAATAACATCAATTTTATTCATCAAACCTTTTACCCTCAAGCGTAAACGTGAAACATGATCCCTCCCCAGGCTTGCTGGAAACAGAAATATTCTGACCATGGTTCTGTAAAATCTTTTTAACTATAGGGAGACCAAGACCTGTACTCTTCTTCTCACTGCTTCTGGATTTGTCAGCCTTGTAAAATCTTTCAAAAATCAATTCCATTTCAGATTCTGTCATACCAATACCGGTATCACTTACGTAAACACGGACTTTATCGTACTCATGACAAACCTTTACTGTAATTTCACCATTTTCGGGGGTAAATTTAACAGCGTTTGAAATAAGATTTATAAGAACTCTTTCAATTGATCTTGAATCACCATATACCATGTGCTTATCTTCTTCAAAATCTATTACCATATTTATATTTTTTTGCATTATCAAGGCTTCCAGGTTGGATACAACAGTAACAACAACTCTGTTTAAATCAAAGTTACTCATCTGGAAGTTGCCCTGACCTGCTGATAATCTTGCCCAGTCAAGTAAATCATTAACCAGATCGTTCATACGACAAATTTCTCTATGAACCTTCTTTAAATATTCATGCTGTTTCTCCTCCGGAATGATACCATCCATGATCGCCTCTACAAAACCTTTTATAGAAGTCATAGGAGTTCTTAATTCGTGGGAAACATTAGCGATAAAATCGTTACGGACAGTATCCAGATTGTCCAGAGACTTAGCTGCCGTATTAAAAGCATCTACCAATTCACCAACTTCATCCTGTGTGGTTTTCTCAATCTGAATCTTAAAATTACCACCGGCAATTTCTCCGGCACCAACTTTTAACTTTTCCAAAGGTCTTGTAATAATTCTGGTTACAAACATCATAATAACCATTTCAAGTACAATAGCAATCAATGTTGCAATTATAAAATATGCAGTTATTTCATTTCTCGCCTCCGCTAACTCCGGCATAGGGAAACTCATAATAACGGCACCAAAAGTTTCTACGTTTTCTTCCTGATATGAAGCAATTCGCTTACTTACGGTAAGATAGTCACTTTCCTCTTCAGAATAGAACCCATGATAATCACCGTAATCAACAAGGAATTCACTGGTTCTGAAACATGGATAATATTGATCTGGATTTATAAAGCTATAAGTCCCGTTCTGATAAAGAAATCTTGATTCAAAACCATCTTCAAAATATACCGTATCAGTAATTATATAGTCCTCTTCATTAGGCAACAGTGGGAAAGACATAATAACGTTACCCTTGGCATCACTAATAAAAATATCTGTTTCAAGGAGTTCATAACATGTAGCCATACGGCTTCTTAACATGTAGTAATCCGAATCAGGAGAGATTTCACCATCGTGAACTTTACCATATTCGTCACTTTTTACATACTGTACCATCAGATATGAAATTGCATCTACAGCACTTTTCATTTCATCTAATTTACTATCTGTAAGGTAGTTTGCAGTATTTTTTGCCACAACAGCACCAAGACAAGCGGTAATAAAAATAAGAACAGCGGAGAAAACTGTCACAAGCTTCACATATAAAGATTTAAATAAACCTTTTGTGTTTTTTGTGTTCCTTCTCCGCTTCAATTTCAAAACTTCCTTTTATAATCTGATAAAAATATTTTACCTGTAAAATGAATTATTTTACCTCAAACTTGTATCCAATACCCCACACAGTCTTAATCTGCCATGAGTGAGCCGGATCTTCAATCTTTTCTCTGAGACGTTTAATATGCACATCAACAGTTCTTGAATCCCCAAAGAAATCATATCCCCAAATGTACTCTAAAAGTTGGTCTCTTGTGTATACCTTATTAGGTGTAGACGCAAGGAAGAACAAAAGTTCCAATTCCTTTGGAGGCATTGCAACCTCTTCACCATTTACTTTGACTGTGTATGTGGATTTATTGACCAGAAGATTAGGATATACAACTTCTTCCTGAATATCTTTATCAACACTGCCTGTTCTTCTAAGCACTGCCTTAACTCTGGCTGTAAGTTCACGTGGATCAAAAGGCTTAACCATATAGTCGTCAGCACCAAGTTCAAGACCAAGTACTTTATCAAAAATTTCACCCTTTGCTGAGAGCATTATAATCGGAATAGAACTGATTTTTCTGATTTCACGACACACCTGACAGCCGTCGGCACCAGGCAACATAACATCAAGAACTATAAGATCCGGTGTCATTTTCTTAAATGTCTCAAGAGCATCCAATCCATCATATGACACGAAAACTTCAAAGCCTTCTTTTTCCATATAAATTTTTATTAAATCGCAGATATTCTCATCGTCATCAACAACCAGAATTTTCTGTTTGGTGTAAGCTGCCATATACGCTACCTCCTTGAAATCCATTACAATATAATATATAATATCGTGAAATGTACTATATGTAAATAGAAAATTAACTAATTACGACATTTTTGTTTATTATACAATGAAAGAGAGAAAAAATCAATGAAATTAGGTATTGTAGGTCTTCCTAATGTAGGAAAAAGTACTTTGTTTAATGCAATCACAAAAGCAGGTGCTGAAAGTGCCAACTATCCTTTCTGTACAATTGAGCCAAATGTAGGCATGGTTTCTGTCCCTGATGAAAGATTGGACAAATTGGCAGAAATGCATAAACCAGAAAAATTCACCCCTGCTGTTATCGAATTTGTTGATATTGCAGGCCTTGTTAAAGGTGCAAGCCAAGGTGAAGGTCTGGGAAACAAATTTCTTTCCCATATAAGAGAAGTTGATGCAATTATTCATGTAGTAAGATGTTTTGACAATGAAAATATCATTCGTGTAGAAGGTTCCACTTCCCCATCAGGAGATGCTGAAACAATCAACATGGAGCTTCTTTTATCTGACTTGGAGCTTTTAGAGCGTCGAATCGACAAAACAAAGAAGATGACAAAAGGCGGAGATAAGAAATTTATTGCAGAACTTGCACTTTTAGAAAAAATCTTTGCTCATTTAGAGTCCGGTCTTCCTGCCCGTGCTTTTGACGGTACTGATGAAGAAATGGAATATATTGATTCTCTTTATCTTCTTACTTCAAAACCTGTTATCTATGCTGGTAACATCAGTGAAGATGATGTGGCAGACCCACATTCCTGTCCCTACGTTCAGGAATTACAGTCAGTTGCCGACAGAGAGAAAGCTCAGCTTATGGTTCTTTGCAGTAAGTTGGAAGAAGAAACAGCAACCTTAGATGAAGCCGAGAGAAAAGAATTCTTAGCTGAATTAGGTCTTACAGAATCTGGTCTCGATCAGCTTATCAAAGCCAGCTACAGTTTGCTTGGACTTATTAGTTTCTTAACTGCAGGACCTCAGGAAGTTCGTGCATGGACTATAAAAAAAGGAACAAAAGCCCCACAGGCAGCCGGTAAAATACACACCGATTTTGAACGTGGTTTTATCCGCGCTGAAATAGTTGCTTACGACGATCTTATGGCGTGCGGTTCAATGGTTGCAGCCAAAGAAAAAGGACTAGTTCGTTCCGAAGGTAAGGAATACGTAATGCAGGATGGTGACGTAACACTGTTCCGCTTCAATGTTTAATTTTCTATTCTTGTAAAAGGAGTGTTCTCCATGGATAACAAAACAAAGAAAAAAATAACATCACCAAAGTTCTTTTTGATTTATGTACTGGCTCTTGCTTCTATTTTGCTTGCAGTAGTTATTTTCAACGGTGTTATGAACACTGGTAATCTGCAAAAAATTGAAAGCACACAGAATCTTGATGCCACCTCTATACCTGCCGGTAATCAGGATCAACCCTCACCTACTGCTGAGCCAACCACAAACCCTGATTTACCTTTATCCGGATTAACTGTGGTTATAGATGCAGGACATCAGGAAAATCCTCCTGAAGGTAAAGAATCATATATGCCTTGGGATGAATCAAAGACGAAGGCAAAAAACACTCACGGAACAACAGGGCAATTCACCGGAATTGAAGAGTATGTGGTTAACCTGGAAATCGCCCTTAAGGTAAGAGACACATTACAAAAGCAAGGTGCAACTGTTGTTATGACAAGAGATAATCACGGTACATCTCTTTCAAATCAGGAAAGAGCCGGAATTGCCAACAACAGTAACGCACAGATTGCAATAAGTATTCATTGTAACGGTTCAGATAATCCTAATGTATCAGGTGCAGAAAGCTACACCAGAGACAAAGGCGACGGTACTGCTGAATACAAAGCGCGCTCTGCTTCAGATTTAGCACTTTCCCAGAGCCTTATAAATTCTGTTTGCGCTTCCACAGGAGCTAAAAACAGAGGGGCAAAGCTAAGTGACGCTTACACAGGAATTAACTACTCAAAGATTCCTTTCATTATCCTAGAATGTGGTTTCATGTCCAATGAAAGCGAAGACAGATTATTGTCTACTGCAGATTATCAGCAAAAGATTGCTGACGGAATATATAATTTCCTGAAAGATAATAAAAGTTCTATAATATAATATTAACTTACAAAAAACAGTCCGAATTTCCCGGACTGTTTTTTTGTAAACAATTTAATCTAGTTTTTTATTTTAGTTTCTATTTCGTCTACCAAAGAAGGAATTAATGTTGTGAAGTGGTGAATGATTTCATCTCTTGCATCTGCAGATACAATCTTATCGTTTAGCCAATAACCACAATATTCTTCTATAAAAACAAAACCATATCTTTGTTCATTATACCAGTCTTCCATATGTTCTACAAACTTAAGCCTATCCGTTTTCTCAGTCGCATAAATCCAAACACTTAACGAAGATTCCTTGTTTTTCAAACTTGTTTCAATCTTAAACTCAAAATTCACATTTCCAAACAAAGTAGGAATAGATTTCCAACCACAAGCATAATATTTTTTCCATTTGGGGTTGTTGTTAGTCCTGGTTTGATAGAGCTTAAATGGTCCTGTAATATTTCCCTGAATATTGTTCAAAACTTCTTTTATAATCTCTCGATTGTAGTAGCGATAATGGTTTTCCTTTTCTGATTCTGCATTTGTGGTATTTGAAGAATTTGCTGTAATCGTCGAAAAACGAAGAATATCAATAAAAGCTCTTATTTCCTCTTCTGCCAATTTCCCATCGCCATCCTGGTCTATAACATCTATAAATGCTTGCATAAAATCTGCAACACTTGCAATATCATTATCATTGTTTATATTTAATTCATGAGAAAGACGCTCAACTTCATTTCCCTCTGTGTAGGTATCAGGTATCGAAAGAGATTGTAAAAAAGTCTCATTGTAACACTCATCAGCATTTTGCACAATGTAATTATAAAGGTTTTCAAAAGAAAGTTGCATACACAAAATCGCAAAAAGCATTTTACGCTGAGAAACCTCTATACTCATTCCATTAGCAGCAATTTTATTCAAAAGTAAAAATGCATTAAACAATCGCTTCATAGCACGAGGATTACACCCCACAGACCTCTGTATAAGTTTCACATACGAATCCAACTCTCCGTTTAAAATCTCCATACCTAATGTTTGTAAAGAAGTTTTCACATAATTCTTTACATCGTACTGAGCAACTGGCATCTTGAAAGGAACCTGAATAATTTTATCAAAAAAGCTCCTGCCTTTTTCTTCTCCTATCAATTCACCGTATTTCTGTTTTACACCTTGAGATACCACACCATAGTCAATTGCTAACACAAATACACAATTACGACAATCAAGAAAAAGTTTAAGTACTTCAAGCAGTTCCACTGCCTTTCCCGGGTGTAAGCGATCCAAATCATCAACAAAAACAACCAAACGATCTGTTTTTCCATTTTCTTTAATTTTATCATCAACTATAGCCTGGAACTGATTTTTTAAATCATTTATCGCTTGCGGCATATCCAACTCTTCTTTAACCGCACCCAACTTCTCTACCTTTTCAGCAGTCTTTTCACCAAATATATTTTCAGCTAATGCTACTCCTGCAGCTTGAGCTATGCGAAGTATTATCTTTAAGGCCTTTTTAGTATTTTCTGAGCTTTTCTCTTTTCCTGCCACAAGCTCGCTGATTAACCTCGAAAGGAATGATACAGCTAAAGAATCCCCCATGTTAAACTGAGAATATTGCCATGTATTAAACCAGGAAGTAACAACTTTGTCACCAAGTTGTCCTTTAATCATATTCATCATTGATGTTTTACCACTACCCCAATCACCCTGAATAGCAATGGTCATAGGAGTATTACACTCTTTAATAAATTCACTTAACCCTGAAATATACTTTTCAACACCAAAGGCGTCATCGTCGATACAACTTGCTGGCCTGTCTGTAAATCCACTCATTTTATTACTCCTTCTCAACATTTATTCAGTTGCAATTATAGCCCCATTTTCTACTTTGCAAAGTTTCTTTCCACCATGACTCGCGATTAAGAATCACTGCATCTTCAACCTTTGCGTTATAATTTTCTAAAATAGCATATTGAAAGTTTTCCTTAATATAATCAAAGCCTTCACGACGTACTAACTCAACCAGCTCTTTATTACCTCCATGCCCATTCCAAACATAATTGCTCCATCTTTGTAAAAGCATCCCATTATCACTGGTAGCAGAACCAACATAAAGTTTACCTGTTTTTTTGTCAGTGATAAGATATACCGCTTTTTGATTACTTAATGCTGCAACCCAGTCTTTTTTCTCTTTTTTTATTATTACTTCTAATTGTCTATAAGAAAGTCTTACTTTATCATACCCCGGAAAGTCTTCGCCATCGTACACATCAGGCAGAATTTGATTTACCACTAAGTCTTCTTGTATTTCTGAAAAATACCTGCCTTGTGACATATAAGTCTTATGATGCTGAACAATAACTCGTCCAAAGAGAGACTTATATTTTTCAATTTCCTCTCCTTCAAAACTAACTCCGCCACTGATGCCAAGGTCCTTCGTTACCCTTTTAATTGTAGTCAAAAGCCACTTATCATATGACAATTTAAGAAAACATACAGCTATTTGTCCCACAAAAAAGTATCTTCGTTTTTCATTCCAAAAAAGCCACTCTGTGTTTATTATCTCAGGATTGTTTTTATACAACTCCATAGGATCATTATTTCCATCATATTGATTAAACTTAATTTTAACCTTGTCAATTTCATTTTCCGAAAAATTCAACAAATCTTTTAATAATAACCCCTTCATCTACTACTCCCATCCATACTTTTTAAATTCAGTCTAAAGCTTCTTCAACTTTTTGTTTAAGTTCTTCTATACCCTTCTCATTTTCAATAACCACATCACCAAGTGATTCATACTCCCAGTTAGAAAGCTGGCTATTTATACGATTCATAGCTTCCTGCTCACTGATTCCCATACGAGCCATTAGCCTTTCTACTCTGATATCGTTATTGGCCACAGTAACCCAGATAACATCTGCAGTGTCTAAAAAACCCTTTTCAACGGGAATTGGTACATCCAGAACAATAAATCCTTCATCATGAGTTGATTCAATAAGCTCTATAGAAGATTTTATTTCTTCAGCCACTTTAGTATGTACTATATTGTTAAGTTTTCTTAGTGCCTGTTTATCATTAAAAACAAGTTCAGCAATCTTACGACGATTAAGACTTCCGTCTTCCAACAAAAAATCAGTGCCAAGCCATTTTACAATTTCCTCATAAGCGGAAGCACCTGGTTTCTGAAGTTCCCATGTTAGCTTATCTGCATCAATTATATGTCCGCCTTTTTCGGCAAGCAATCCTGCCACAGTGCTTTTACCGGTACCACAACCGCCGGTAAGACCAATTATACGCATTTTACCCATAAATTCCTCCTATTTGGCATCGTACCAGGTTCTGCCGGATGCCACAGAAACTTTCAACGGCACACCCAAAGGATAAGCTTCTTCCATGCATTTTCTGAGAAGTTCTACAACAACCTTTTCCTCTTCCTTCGGTGCATCAATCAGAAGTTCGTCATGAACCTGAAGTATCAATTTGGCTTTAAGGCCTTGCTTTTTAAGCTCACTGTACACATTTATCATAGCAATCTTAATTATATCTGCTGCTGTTCCCTGGATAGGCATATTCATTGCCACTCGCTCACCAAAAGCCCTTGTTGGGTATTTGCTGGCTGTAAGCTCCGGCAGGTATCTGCGCCGTCCCAGTAAAGTTTCTGCAAAACCGGTCTCTTTAGCAGAGGCCACCATTCCGTCAAGGAAAGCTTTTACCCCGGGATAGCGATCAAAGTATGATTCAATGTATTTCTTAGCTGCAAATCGTGTAATTCCTACATCCTTAGCAAGTCCAAATTCACTGATACCATATATTATGCCGAAATTTACTGCTTTAGCACTGCTTCTCATCTCAGGTGTTACCATATCCTCAGATACACCATTTATCTGGGCAGCTGTAATTGTGTGGATGTCCTTCTCATTTTTGAAAGCATCCATCATAGCCTCATCTCCTGACATAGCGGCCATTACACGAAGTTCAATTTGTGAATAGTCTGCGTCAATTAAAACATTATCTTCACAGCTTGGAATAAAGGCTTTTCTGATAAGTCGTCCCAGCTGATGGCGAACAGGAATGTTCTGAAGATTAGGTTCTGTACTGCTTAATCTTCCGGTTGCTGTTACTGTTTGATTAAAAGAGGAATGAACCTTTCCGTCCATAGGATTTATAGCTGCCTGCAATCCGTCAATGTATGTGGACTTAAGCTTTGTGTTCATTCTGTATTCCATTATCATAGGAATTATTGGATGGGCATCAGAAAGTTCTTCCAACACCTCCTGATTTGTGGCCATAGCACCGGTTTTGGTTTTCTTTTTACTTTCTAAGCCAAGGGTACCAAAAAGCACCTCACCCAACTGCTTAGGAGAATTTATATTAAACTCACAACCTGCATATTCGTATATAGCATCTGTAAGTTCTTTAATACGAGCATCCATTACCTTGCCTTCTTCAATCAATACAGCAGGGTCAACATTAAAACCATAATGTTCAAGGCTTGCCAATACAGGCACCAAAGGAAGTTCCACATTTCTGTAAAGTGGCTCTAATCCATCAGCTTTAATACGCTTATCAACCTCCTGCACCATTTCGGCAACAGCTGCCACCTCCGGCATTTCACCAAGGTCTGTCCCCACAACAAAAGTGTATACATCCTTAAAACCATTAAATTTTCTTGCTCCGTCCAGCACATAGGCCACCAAAGCCATGTCATGTTCAAGGCCTGTAAAATTCCACACGCCCATGTCCATAAGCCACAGAATAAAAGGTTTGGCATTGTACATGTATTTTTTCACATCCGGGTTTGTAAGGTACGGCTTAATACGTTCCAACACTTCCATTGCGGTAAAAGGGCTTGTCATCATGGCAGCCTGGATTTTACCGGATTTTTCATCCATAAGCATAAGCTCTTTAGGTTGTCCGGCTTCAAAACTACAGGAAATGTACATTTTACCGGAAGCTGTAAAATCAGGTATTTTACCGAAATCATCTGGTGTATCCATATATTCAATTTCAGGTATATTGCGACTTTCCTGAGCTGGCACTTCTACATCCTCAAGATTAAACTTTTTCATAAAACTGGAGAATTCCAACTCTGTAAAAAGCTCCGCCAGTTTAACTTTATCCTCCCGACCGACTGACATATTTTCGATACTGTCATTAAGAGGCACGTCCTTCTTTATTTCTGCCAGTACCAAGCTCAAAAACGCCAGCTCCTTATTCTCTTCAAGTTTCTTTTTAAGAGCAGGTTTTGTAATTTCGTCAATATGGGCATATATGCTTTCCAGATTACCATATTGTGAAATAAGGGAAAGAGCGGTCTTTTCGCCTACGCCCGGCACCCCCGGAATGTTATCAGAAGAATCGCCCATAAGGCTTTTCACCTGAAGCATTTTTATAGGCTCGACACCATACTTCTCCACAATCTTTTCAGGTGTGTAAATTACCGTGGTGGTACCGGCTTGTCCTGTAGCCGGTAAAATTACATTTATTTTGTCTGTAATAAGTTGAAAAGAATCTCTGTCTCCGGTCAAGATACGACATTCCATACCCTCTCCCTGAGCGCGATATGCATAGGTACCAATAATATCGTCTGCCTCATAGCCTTCTATTTCCAGTCTGGTAATACCCATGGCATCTAAAACATCCTTAATAACAGGCATCTGCATGGCAAGCTCCGGAGGCATCCCTTTTCTTGTAGCTTTGTAGCCATCATACATCTTATGTCTGAAAGTAGGCGCCTTCAGGTCAAAAGCCACCGCCACATGGGTAGGATGTTCTTCTTTACAATATCGGTAAAATATATTTAAAAATCCATACACCGCCCCTGTGAAAAGTCCTTTTGAATTTTTCATAAAGCTGTCCTGGGTTCCGTAAAAGGCCCTGTTCATTATGCTATTTCCATCTACCAGTAAAAGTTTACTCATACAAGAGTTTCTCTCCTTTTTGTTCCATTTAAAACATGTGGATATTGTATCACGCATTCACCGGGATACGCAATAGTCACCTCTCCCATACGGCCAAGCAGTGCCCCCATAAAAAGAATAGAGGAACGAAGCCTGCCCGCCAATTTTGCGGGGACAGACACTGATGTTATATTACTTGCGTCTACAGTTATTGTTCCATTATCAAATTCTGCCTGACATCCCAAACTTCTTAATATTTCCAAAGTCACATGTACATCATCAATGTCAGGACAGTTTTTTAAAACTGTTACACCTTTATGCAATATGCATGCACTCAGTATTGGCAATACTGCATTTTTTGAACCATGTATTTCTACTTCTCCGTTTAGTTGTCTGCCACCGTTTATTATGTATTTTTCCACAGAACGACCTCCCTTATGAGTATGTTAAATACTATGAGTCTTACCTGCAAAATGGTGCAAACAAAAGTAACAAACAACAGTGTTGGAGTTGGAGTCAGTGTCAGTAGCGTCAGTGACACTGCTACTTGTAATTTCATTTTTCAGAGCAAAAAAAAGAGCTGTCTCATTTTGCTGAGACAGCCCGAAAACACACTGTATTGCAAGCGTTATATAACATCTGTTACACACATCACTTGTTTTGTTATTTTCTCACCACGCCCAAAGTTACTTTCTCACCATTAAGTGTCCACTCTTTGGCATCTGCTGAAACTTCTCCGTAATGAACAGCTTCGCAAAGAACATCATTTTTGATTTCAGTTTCATTACGTCTGATTATATCTGCCACTTTGTCGTTACCACTTACATAAATATCGATGTAGTCCATAACTTCAAAGCCGGAATCTTTTCTCATGTTCTGAATCTTACTGATAACTTCACGAACAAATCCTTCTTCGATTAACTCTTCTGTAAGGTTAGTATCAAGAACAACTGTAATTCCGTTATCCTCTACGGACTCGTAGCCCGGCATCTTAGCAGCTTCAATAAGCAGATCTTCCTGAGTAAGAGCTTCCTCATTACCATTAACTGTAATCTTAAGGTTGCCGGTTTCGTTAAGCTCACTCATAGCCTTGTTGCCATCTACATTAGCTAATATTTCTCTTACCTGGTTAAGATCCTTACCAAAGCGTTTACCTAAAGTCTTAAGCTGAGGCTTAAAGCTATATGTGGTGAAATCTTTCACATCATTAGTAAAGAGCACTTCTTTAATATTAAGTTCTTCTTTGATTATGTCTGTGTAGAACTCAGGCATTGAAGGAATATCATCGGACTTAACATACATTTTACCTATAGGCTGACGGTTTTTGATGTTAGCACCATTTCTGCCGGCACGACCTAAAATTACAATTGAAAGAACTTCTTTCATCTTCTCTTCTAAGTCTTTGTCAATCCATGCTTCGTTTACTTCAGGATACATACAAAGGTGAATACTTTCAGGAGCAGTCTTGTCCACTGTACATACCAGGTTTCTGTAAATATCCTCTGTCATGAAAGGAATCATAGGAGCTGCAGCCTTAGCCAATGTAACCAAAGCTGTGTAAAGTGTCATGTATGCATTAATCTTATCCTGTGGCATACCTTTTACCCAGAAACGCTCACGGCTACGACGTACATACCAGTTACTGAGCTCGTCCACAAAATTCTCAAGAACTCTTGTAGTTTCTGTAATACGATAGTTAGAAAGGTTATCGTCACATTCCTTAACCATGGAGTTAAGTTTTGATAATAACCACTTATCCATTACAGGAAGCTGATCATAATCAAGTGTATACTTAGTAGGATCAAATTCGTCAATGTTTGCATAAAGTACAAAGAATGCGTAGGTGTTCCATAAAGTACCCATAAACTTTCTCTGTCCGTCCACAACTGCTTCTTTATAGAATCTGTTAGGAAGCCAAGGAGCACTGTTGGAATAGAAGTACCAACGGATAGCATCTGCACCATATGTTGCCAAAGCATCGAAAGGATCTACTGCATTACCTTTGGATTTGGACATTTTCTGTCCGTTTTCATCCTGAACAAGACCAAGTACGATTACATTCTTGTAAGGTGCTTTGTCAAAAATCAATGTGGAAATAGCCAACAGAGAATAGAACCAACCTCTTGTCTGGTCTACAGCCTCACTGATAAAGTCTGCAGGGAAATTCTCCTCGAAAATTTCCTTGTTTTCAAAAGGATAGTGCCACTGTGCAAATGGCATTGCACCGGAGTCAAACCAACAGTCAATAACTTCAGGTACTCTCTTCATCTGCTCTCCGCAATGAGGACATTTAATTGTTACATCATCAATGAAAGGACGATGAAGTTCAATATCATCAGGACAGTTATCTGACATGGACTTAAGTTCTTCAATAGATCCTATAGCATGACGATGTCCGCAGGAACATTCCCAGATATTAAGTGGTGTACCCCAGTATCTGTTACGGCTGATACCCCAGTCCTGTAAATTGTTAAGCCAATCACCGAAGCGGCCCTTACCGATACTTTCAGGAATCCAGTTGATTGTATTGTTATTAGCAATCATCTTATCCTTAACTGCTGTCATTTTAATAAACCATGACTCTCTTGCATAGTAGATAAGAGGTGTGTCACATCTCCAACAATGTGGATATGAGTGTTCAAAAGGAAGTGCTGCAAACAAAAGGCCTCTTTCTTCCAGATTCTTAAGAACTTCCTTGTCTGCTTCCTTACAGAACATACCTTCCCAAGGAGTTTCTTTTGTCATTTCACCCTTAGCGTCAACAAGCTGTACCAATGGTAAGTCGTACTTTCTTCCTACGTTAGCATCGTCTTCACCAAAGGCTGGAGCAATGTGTACCACACCAGTACCATCTGTAAGTGTTACATAAGTATCGCAAACCACATAGTATGCTTTCTTATCAGGATTTACAAAGTTAAACAGTGGCTCATATTCTGTGTACTCTAAATCAGTACCAACATAAGCTTCCAGCTCAGTGTACTCTCCTTCAATAACTGTGGAAACCAAAGCTTTTGCCAAAATATATTTAACTCCTGATTCAGCCATCTGAATCTTTACATATTCTTCCTTTGGGTTAACACAAAGTGCTACGTTAGAAGGAAGTGTCCATGGAGTTGTGGTCCATGCCAGGATATATGTGTCATCCTGACCTTTAACCTTAAACTTAGCAATAGCAGACTTTTCCTTTACATCCTTATATCCCTGTGCAACTTCATGGCTGGATAAAGGAGTTCCGCAACGAGGACAATATGGCACAATCTTAAAGCCTTTGTACAAAAGACCCTTCTCCCAGATTTGCTTTAACGCCCACCATTCAGACTCAATAAATGTATTATGATATGTTACATAAGGATCGTCCATGTCAGCCCAGAAACCAACTGTGGAAGAGAAATCTTCCCACATTCCTTTATACTTCCATACACTTTCCTTACATTCCTGAATAAAGGGAGCTAAACCGTATTCTTCAATCTGCTCTTTACCATCAAGGCCCAGCTTCTTTTCGATTTCCAACTCAACAGGAAGACCATGTGTATCCCAACCTGCCTTACGTACTACCTTGTGACCCTTCATTGTCTGGTATCTTGGAATCATATCCTTAATAACACGGGTAAGCACGTGACCTATATGTGGTTTTCCGTTGGCAGTTGGCGGTCCGTCATAGAAACAGAAAGGCTCGCCACCTTTTCTTTCCTCAATACTTTTTTCAAAAATTCTTTCGTCTTTCCAGAACTGCTCAATTTTCTTTTCGCGTTCCACAAACTTCAAATCTGTAGGTACTTTATTATACATTCTAACACCTCCGAAAATATTGAAAAAGCTCCGTCCCTGTATTATGGGACGAAGCTTTGGTTACCTCGCTATACCACCCTCATACTATCATATGATGCTTCGTTACGGGAAGCGCCGTCCGGGCTTACTTATTACGGTAAAATGTAAAGTTCTGTCCGGCAACTCTGGAGTGATGTTCAATCAAGATTACTTAGTACGGTCTTTCACCATTCACCGCTCGCTTCTTACTGTTCATTCTCAATTTACTGTCTCCGTCATAGTCTTTATTGGCTATTCACATCTTTTTGATTATATTATATCGAGGTAAAATTGTCAATCTTCGGAAAGGGTTTCCACATTATCTTCAGTGTTTTTTTGGTTTTCGAACTTCTCTAACTCTTTTGCAATTTCATAAGCACGTTTTGCCTCACGTTTTCTTTTGATCAACGCAAGTCGTGCTTCACGTTCACAGCGTTCTTTAACGTCAGGAAACATTCTGTAAATACGCTGTTTGTAGCACTCTAAAAGTTCTTCAACCGGAGCTCTGTTAATGGAGTACAGGCGAGGTCCTCTGTTAGGACTGTCTTCGATTATTAAAAGACCTCTTTCATCAAGACCTCTTAAGATTGGTAATAGAGTGTCCTTTTGAATAGAAAGAGCTGCTTTCAAGTCTCCCAATACACAACGAGGATGGTCAAATACGAATCTGAAAACTGCTTTCTGCTTTGGTGTTCTCAGTTTAAGAGATATCCAATATGCTTTATAGCCATTCTTTTTCATATCTTCAAAATTAAAGCGAAAACCATCATCTTCATATAGCTGGTCACTGAGAAATTCTTCTCTTTCCAGGTCCTCCAAATCATCCCATTCTTCCATTTTAATCCCCTCCTTATTTCATTGTGTG
This sequence comes from Oscillospiraceae bacterium, assembly GCA_015069135.1. Taxonomy (GTDB): domain Bacteria; phylum Bacillota; class Clostridia; order UBA1212; family SIG427; genus SIG427. The sequence continues at coordinate 87,543 of SVJE01000005.1, forward strand.
ATTACGGTAAATATATTCTGTAATCACGTCTCTCTCACCTGCTTTGTTGTATATGTAGTATACAAACTTAGCACGGTAAGAGCCTGATTCAGTAAATGTCATGGTATGCTCAAAAGAATCCATTCGTGCTGTAGAACTATTAATCCAACCACAAGCATTAGGATCTGACTTAGCCGCCCTCCAGGTACCATTTACATCTTTCTGCAGGAAGATGTAAACATTTGCATGATCAAAATTCGAAAACGAATCATAGTATGCTGTAACGGTTGCTACATTCCCACTTATCTGAAAAGACGAGGCAGTTGACGCTGTCACTATATACATAGGAGATATACCCGGCTCCATTTCCCCTTCTGTAATTGTGTCTGCTCCTACTGGTACCAAGTTTACTGCAGTAACCATTACCAGAACAAGCATAAATGTTTTCAATAGTTTTTTCATAAAAACCTCCTTAAATATTATGTACGGAAAAATCCGCCAGTAATATAACCGGAGAGTTTAATAAAGCTTACACCAATGCCATAATTTCTTAAATTTATATTTACATTTTATTCATTTAGCACAATTCTTATCAAAGCAAGTGTGTCATTCACATCAAAATCAGAAATCAACTGAAAATAAGAATTTTCTATCGACCAGTACCACAAGCCACTGTTATCTATGTCATACAAAACAATATTATTCACAACAAACTCTTTGGCCGAATAATTAAAATGCGTTGTACCAATCAAATATTCATTCAGTGTTCTTTCCGATATGATTATGCAATTGTCATCCTTGACTAACATATATCCATTAATATTATCACGTTGTTCTATATCGTCAATCTCAAACCCTAACTCTTCCAACTTCCTTACATACTTCTCCAATAGTTCCTCACCATCTGTAGGTGCTGTAGATATGTCATAGCTTCCATCCGGGTCCATGTTTAAAGATGTGATTCTTATATGGTCGTCAAAATATTCCACCAAAAAGTCAAGGATACTTGTTCTGGTAGCTTCTACAGACATAGTAATAGTAACAGCAACAGCTATAGCTATAACAAAAGTCATAGCAACTCTGCTAAGTGCCGTAACAAAAAATAACCGCCGTTTCTCTCTATGTAAACTGCGGTAATGTGCTTCGACTTTCTTTATTAATTTTAACATCCTTTTAGTAAAGCTATCAGTAAACTTCACAGCCACTTCTGATTTCTTTAACTGATTATATGATTCTGTAGCATAAAGTTCACAAGCTTTATAAAGGTTCTCTCTGAAAATATTATAGCTGGTCATCATACAAATAATATGATAACCAGCCGGATAATGTTTGTCGATTAGCTAAAAGAGCACCTTGGGGCACCTTTTAGAACTTGTTATAGTTGGCTTCCTTGGAAATATTAAGAAGAATACCCATATTAATCATCATGATAACAAGAGAAGTTCCACCGTAACTGAAGAATGGTAAAGATACACCTGTTACAGGAATTGACGAAGTAACAACGGCTATATTCATAAGTACCTGAACAGCTATGAGAGTTGTAATTCCCGTAGCCACAAGGCAACCAAACTTATCAGGTGCACTTATAGCAATCTTATATCCTCTCCATATAAATACACAGTAAAGAGCAAGAACTATAAACACCCCGATAAAGCCCATCTCTTCCGCTAAAATTGAAAATATGAAATCGTTATATGGTTCAGGCAAGTACAAATACTTCTGGACGCTCTGACCAAGACCTTTACCTGTGAAACCACCTGACCCAATAGCAAGCAAAGACTGTACCACCTGATATCCTTCATCAGATGCATGAGCAAAAGGATCTGTAAAGGCCATAACACGTTCTCTTACATGGTTTAAGGATATAAAGGCAACTACGGCACCTGCTACACCAACACCGCCTAAAACCAGGAAATATCGTAATTTTACCCCGGCCACAAACATCATAATAACGGAAACCATACCGATAATTATAATACAGCTTACATGAGGCTGTAAGAACAACAGGCCGGCTACTCCGCCAATAATGCCCAGCATTATAAAGAAGCCTTTAAGGCCTGCCATCTTTTTTACATATCTGGTATTAGAAAGTAAGTAAGCAAATAATAATACCATTCCAAGTTTTATAAACTCAGAAGGCTGAAATGTAAGACCACCGAAACCTAACCAACGGCGGGCATTATTAAAGCTTTTTCCTACTCCGGGAATAAGAACCAACACTAACAAAACAATTGCACCTGCAAAAAGTTGCAAGCTGTATTTACCTATAAAATGATAGTCTATTTTACTTACAAACAGCATTACTATAAGTCCGAGTCCTACCCATACAAGCTGTTTAAGCAGAAGGGAAAAGGAACTGTCGAATTTTACATAAGAGGCAGCGGAACTGGAGCTGAATACCATCATTGTACCCAACCCTAACAATATCAGTATTGTCATTACTAACCAGAAATCTACCTGTCGGTTTTTTAAGTTCACGCTATTTTACCTCCGATATTTTACAGTAATACGCAAAGAGCGGCTACAGCACAACACATAGCTGTGAAGGCCACAAACACTGTCCACACTTTTATTTCATTCCATCCGCCCAATTCAAAATGGTGATGAATAGGAGCCATCCTGAAGAATCTCTTACCACCTGTTTTCTTGAAATATGCCACCTGAATTATTACGGATAAGTTTTCAACAATGTATATAATTCCTGAAATCAACAGAATTAATGGTCTTTGCATTACAATAGCACAGGCTGTAATGGCACCACCTAAAGCAAGTGATCCTGTATCTCCCATGAATACTTTTGCCGGGTAAAAGTTGAAAAACAGGAATCCCAGTAATGCGGCAATAAATATTACAGAAAAATATGTAACTGAAATATTTTTAGCCTCAAGTATTGTTATAACGGAGAACATGGCAAATTGCATTAATGCACAGCCACTACAAAGGCCATCCACTCCATCGGAGAAGTTTACTGCATTGGTCATAGCCAGAAGCACAAATACTGTAAACGGTATATACAGCCAACCTAAGTTAAGGTCTGTACCCAATCCAAAAAATTCTATGTGTATTATAGTACCGTAGTCTGTGAAAAATACTATGTAAAGCGTAAATACTATGGCAACCAACAAAAGAGCTGCCATTTTAAATTTAGGTTTCAGACCATCTTTATTTTTTCTTATTATCTTCAGGAAATCGTCCAAAAAACCTACTGCAGCAAAACCTACAGTAACGAAAGCTATAGGAAGTATTTTAGGCGCCAAGCCTGTGAAGTACAACACTATAGATGCTATAAGTACCGGTGTTATGAATATGAGGCCACCTATGGTAGGAGTACCGGCTTTATTAAGGTGGGACTGTGGGCCGTCTTCTCTTTCCATTTGTCCAAATTTGAGTTTTCTCAACAATGGAATATAAACAGGACCCATCAGAAGGGCTACCGCCAATACAGCCCAGAATGCTATTATCAATGCTTTAATGTTCATTTCTTACTCCTCCAAAAACTTTACTATGTTCTCCATGGCCATGGCATGAGACCCTTTTACTAAAAAGCCATCCCCTTCACAGTGTCTGTCCCCACATAAATTTTTTATTACAGGAATTGCTTCCTGCCAGGTTTCACAATTCTCTTTAATTTTAACAGGACAACTTTCCGGTGTCTGTCCCCATGTTACACCAACTGTTATTAAGATGTCCACTTCGTTTTTAACTGCAGCTTCTAAAACATCTCTGTGAGCTTGCTCTGAAGCTTCACCAAGTTCCAGCATGCTACCAAGAACGGCTATTTTTCTTTTTATTCCCGGCAAAGTGTTTAAGACCGCCAATGCTGCCTGCATAGATTCAGGTCCGGCATTGTATGTATCGTCTATGATTGTTATACCGTTTTTCTTTATGATATTCTGTCTGACACTGTCGCCACAATATTTTTCGACTTCCTTGACAGCATCTTTCACAGGTATTTTCAGTTCATAAGCAGCTGCAAGAGCCATAACAGCGTTTCTTACGTTATGAACACCTGCCAACTGAAGATGAACTCTATCTCCTGTAGCGCTGAAAGTAAATGACATTTTACCATCAGTGTCTGTCCCCACATCAAAACCATAGTAGTCATCCATAGTGTCTATACCACAGAATTTCACCTTTATATCTTTGCCGTAAGCTTCAACGCAATCTCTGATAGCTTCTTTTGACACTTCATCATCCGAGTGTCTGTCCCCATAACCAACCAAAAGAGTGGCACCTTTTTTCAAGCCGGCACAGATTTCTGTTTTAGCCAGCATAATATTCTTGCGGCTACCCAAACGCTCAATATGCGATACCCCTATGTTGGTTATAATCCCGAGGTCAGGCCGAAGAATTTCAGCAAGATATTCAATTTCGCCAAGACCTCTCATGCCCATTTCGCCTACCAGGGCTGTATGATCATCTTCCACGGAAAATATTGTAAGTGGCAAACCTATTTCATTGTTGTAATTAAGTTTTGTCTTTGCTACATCACCTGAAGGGGCTAAAGCACAGGCTGTCAAATCCTTTGTGGATGTTTTTCCTACGCTACCGGTAATACCTACCACGGGAATATCAAGATTGTCTCTGACTTTAGCTGCAATTTTACCTAATTCCAGCAATGTATCCTCTACAACAATCAATTTTTTCTGTTCCTCCGGACCCAGTTGTTCTTTTAATATGGAGAGTCTGTCCCCACACACAACAGCACCAACAGCTCCGTTATCCAATACCTGTTTAACAAAATTATGGCCATCAAACTTTTCGCCCTTAAGAGCTACAAACAATGAGCCCTCCTTAATTACACGAGAGTCTGTCCCCACAAAAGAAATTTCAATTTCAGGATCAAGGTCTGTCCCCGTAAAAATTTTACCCAATGCAATTGGTTTCATTAATCAAGTTCCTCCAGTGCTTCACGCACTACTTCACGTTCATCAAAATGCACAGTCTTATCTTTAAAAATCTGATAAGTTTCATGACCTTTACCGGCAAGAATAATTACATCACCGGGCTGTGCATTTTTAACAGCATATTTAATAGCTTCTCTTCTGTCCACGATACAGATATATGGCGCACCTGTAGGTTTAATGCCATCTTCTAAATCCTTTACAATAGATGCCGGATCCTCTGTGCGAGGATTATCAGAAGTTATTATTGAAAAATCTGCATACTTTCCGGCAGTCTCTCCCATGAGATGTCTTGGGCGGTTTCTGTCCCCACCACAACCAAAAAGGAATACCGTACGTTTAGCATATTCTTTTACAGTAGTAATTATATTTATAAAACTATCCGGATTGTGAGCATAGTCAATCAACACGGAAAAATCTCGACCGGTAGGTACATTTTCTGCTTTTCCCGGAACAAATACACAAGACAGACCCTGTAAAATATCTTCAACACTAATTCCCATAAGATAAGCAGTAACGGCTGCAGATAAAGAATTATATACACTGAATTTTCCCGGTATAGGAACAACAACATGAGTACCATTAAAATCAGAGTGTCTGTCCCCACACAAAATATCGTATTCAACTCTGTCTGCTTTCTTCACTATATTTACTGCCTTAAAGTCACATTCAGAGCAATCTATACCAAAAGTATAAATCTTACCGGTAGCCTTTGAAGCCATAACTTCCCAATAAGGATTATCTTTATTAAGAATACCTATCTCACTTATGGTAAAAAGTTTCGCCTTTGCGTTGGCATAGTCGTCCATATCTTTATGTTCAGAAGGGCCTATATGATCCGGTGACAGATTGGTAAAAATAGAAGCTTTATATTCGCAACAGGCAACTCGATTAAGATTTAATCCCTGAGAAGAAACCTCCATTATACAATGTCCAATATCACGATTTGTCATTTCATTAAGAAGATACTGAAGGTCATTGGCTTCAGGAGTTGTTCTTTCTGTATGAAGAACTTCATCCCCTATCATATTCTGAATGGTGCCAACCAGACCACCGATTTTACCGGCTGCTGTATAAATTGACCTTAACATATATGAAGTAGTGGTTTTACCTTTAGTACCGGTAATACCAATCAGATCAAGTCTTCCGGAAGGATGGTTGTAAAGCTTATCAGAAGCCTGTGCCAAAGCCAGTCTTGTATCAGCTACTCTTATTACCGCTGTATCACCAACCAAGTCTTTCGGAGGCATTTTGGTTACCAAAAGGGCTGATACACCGCTTTTAACAGCATCCCCTATAAATCTGTGACCATCAGTGGTGAAACCATCAATACACACAAACAATTTTCCCGGTGCACTTTTTCTGCTGTCAACAATTACATCAAGAATTTCGCAATCAAAATCCCCTGAGCTTTCAATAACATCAAATGCTGATTTTAATTCATTTAATTTCATGTACATCTTCCCTTTCTTTATTCACTACCCAATTCCAATGTTATTACAGTTCCCAGTTCCACATCTGTTCCCGAAGCTATACTCTGGCTTATAACCGTTCCAGACTGTTTTGCTATCATACCCAAGCCTTTTTCTCCCAGAATCACATAAGCATCTGCCAAAGAGCAACCTACAAGATCAGGAACTTTAACAGTAGGTCTTGTTTCAGGTTCTTCACCTACATAAACAACAACCTCCGAGTTTCTGTTAAGAATAATATGAGGAGCAGGCATCTGTCCTACAACCTTTGTTTTATAAGCATCTTCACCGGAATATTCACCAATAATTTTACCCTGAAGACCTCTGCTTTCCAAAGCCCAGATAGCTTCTGCCACATTTTTACCGGCCAGATCAGGCACTTGGCTCTGTAACAGAAAGTTGGATTTTTCTTCCTCTGTATAACGACGTTCAACCCCAAGATATTCAAGGCTTCTCTCTATTATTTCCGCAGCAGCAGGAGCCGCCATACGACCACCTGAAGCTGTAGCAATTCTCTGATCCGGATGGTCAATCATAACAAGAACCACAATCTGAGGATCATCTACAGGAGCAATACCACAGAAGGAAGCGACGAAACGGTCTGTTGCATCAGTTTCAATGGTTTCAGAAGTACCTGTCTTTCCTGCAACCCTGTAACCAGCCACATAAGCATTATGACCTGTACCTGTTGTTACAACACCTTCAAGCATTGCCAACATTTCTTTGGCTGTAGCTTCGGAAATAACCTGTCTTTCAACTTCTTTTTCATATCTTATAACTACATTTCCATCCTGGTCAGTTACTTCATTAACCAATTGAGGAGTCAGCAAATAACCGCCGTTAGCAATAGCACAGTAAGCTCTTATCATCTGCATTGGAGTAACCTGAATTCTCTGCCCGAAACCGGCAACCGCTCTGTCTATTTCTGTCGGATTGGTGTGAATAATACTGTTGGCTTCTCCCGCCAGTAAAACACCTGTTTTTTGGTAAAATCCAAAGTTTTCAAGACCTTTGTAAAATATATCATTTCCGATATCCAACGCAAGACGGGCAAACACACCATTACATGAGTTCTTAACAGCGCTGGCAAAAGTTACAATACCATGACCACCGTCTTTCCAACAGCCAATTTGCCAATCTGCTAAAAAGAGGTCGCCATCATCAACCATAGAATCTTTATTTACTATTCCGTATTCAACGCCGATAGAACCGGTTATGGCTTTAAAAGTTGAACCGGGCTCATAAGTATCGGTAAGACACTTATTTCTCCATACTGTACTGTTAAGCACCTCAACATTTTCAGCGGTATGTCCTGTCCATAATGTAGGATCCATGCCTTCGGGACAAGCGTAAGGATTGTTAAGATCAAAAGAAGGATTCGATGCCATAGCAAGTATTTTACCCTCATTAGGATCCATAACTATAGCTGCACAGCCCTCAGTTACGTTCCATTTTGCTGCAGTTTCCTGAAGCACTTCTTCACAGATTGCCTGAATATTTATATTTATATTAAGCTCAACATTGTTACCATTCTGAGGTTCTACTCTTGTTTCCTCCGCGTAAGGAAGCTCATTTCCTAAAGAGTCCACCGCTGCAATAACTCTACCCGGAGTTCCTGCAAGATATGAATCTAAAGCTACTTCAACGCCACATACCAGACCCTGATCATCACGGCCTGTAAAACCTAAAATATGAGCTGCCAGCTCATTGTTAGGATAATATCTTTTTATATCTTCATCTATATAAACACCTTTGATTTTTTCTTCATCTTTCCAGGCTTCAATTTTGTTGGCTACGTCCACTTCCACTTTACGGGCAATTTCTCTGTATCGGCCTGTTGTCTGAATCTTAGCAAGTACTTCTTCACTATCAAGTTCCAGAATCTCCGCTAACTTATCAGCAATTTTTTTCTGATAAGCTTCAACATCCCCAAGTTTTTCACCCTGAGTTTTAATCATAGTCTGATTTACGGAAACCTGTCTGGCACTTACACTTATGGCCAACACATTTCCTTCAGAATCTTTTATAGTTCCACGGGTAGCAGGGATTGTTCTTCCGCTATTTTGCTGCTCATAAGCAAGTTTTGTATATTCTTCCCCTCTTATAAACTGAATCCAGGCCACACGTACAAGCAAAGCAACCAGCAAAGCTGATACAATGAGACAAAGTATTACTATTCTTGTTTTTACTTTTGGACTTGTTTTTAAAATCATTACCCGCAAACTCCTTTAAAAGCCATAGAAAATAATAACCCCTTGGCTATTTATATTTCTATGGCTTTTATTTTAAACCTCAATATTTAAATTAATCCTAAAAACTCACGGATACCATCGTAAATTTTTACATACCATGCTTTATCTTCTGTAACTTCTTTAAGTTCTGTCTGGTAAAATTCTGTCTGATCTGCAGGGTCTATGTCCAGAACCACCATCTGATATGTCTGAGGCCTCTGCATATCGAATTTTTCTTTTGCAAGTTTTGTAAGCTCATCCAGATTCATGCTATTTTCTATCTGAGCCATCATTCTTTCGTTATCTGCGGTTAAATCCTGGTACTGAGATTTTGCTTCGCTTACCTTATAACCCATTTCAGTTATAGAAGCATATCGGAACACAACAAGTAGTCCCAACGCAAAAACCAACATTACTTTCACAAGTAATCCCATCTTGATTTTTCTTCTCTTTTGTTTTGTACGGATTGCGCGGATAACTGCGCTGTCCAATTCTTCTTCAGCTTCCAACTCAGGAGCTTCAGCAAGGCTTGTCCTTTGTACTTTGTAAATTTTCTCTGTTGTAGTTGTAGTGGCGGCATAGTCCCGTGTTAATTCACTGTGCCTTACAGAGGCTACAGGCTTTTCTTTAACTGCACTCATGCTTCCACCACCCTTTTGTAAAATAAAAGCTTTTGTACTTTTGACCTTTTAAGGTCTTTTTCTTTGGTAAAATAAATTCTTTTGTACTTTTGCTCTTTCAGAGCTTTTTCTTTAGTAAAATAAAATCTTTTGTGCTTTTCCCCTGAGGGTTTATCTTTAGTAAAAATTTATCTTTTGTAACTCGTATGCAATTTGTTATTCTCTTCTCTCAAAGATTCGGAGTTTAGCACTATGAGCTCTTGAATTTTCTTCAAGTTCTGTCCCCGTTGAAACGATTGGTTTTGATGTAAGGTTTCTACCCAGTGACTTTTTACCGCACACACAAACCGGAAAATCTTTGGGACACTCACAGGGGTTTTCAGCTTTTTTAAAACACTGCTTAACTATCCTGTCTTCCAGAGAGTGGAATGTTATTACACATAATCTTCCGCCCGGAGCAAGAATCTTTATTGCATCATCCAAAGCTTTCTCCAGAACCTGAAGTTCTTGATTTACCTCTATTCTGATTGCCTGGAATGTTCTTTTTGCAGGGTGACCCCCGTCTCTTCTCGCTGCAGCCGGTATAGCTGCTTTTATAATATCAACCAGCTGGAAAGTAGTCTCGATAGGCTTGTCCTTTCTTGCTGTATCGATCATTTTAACTATACGTACCGCCCATTTTTCTTCACCATAATCGCGGATTATCCGGATAAGGTCTTTGGTATCGTATTTGTTTATCACATCTAAAGCCGTTATTCCGTTTGAAGTCCTGTCCATTCTCATGTCCAAGGGAGCATCAAATCTGTAACTGAAACCTCTGTCCCCGTTATCAAACTGATAGGATGAAACTCCTAAGTCCAGAAGTATTCCGTTTGCTTCAGTGACATCACACTCTTTGCACGCCTCTATTAAGTTGACAAAGTTCGTTTTTACAACTTTAAAGGAGCCTTCTGTTTCAACTTCTTCAAGTCGTTTTGATGCAACCGCTATAGCTTCTGCATCCTGGTCAATTCCAACCAGCAGGCCTTTCTTACCCAGCCTCTTCAGTATCTCACTGCTGTGACCTGCACCACCCAACGTTCCGTCTACGTAAGTACCGTCACTTTTTATATTTAATCCGTCAATACATTCTTTAAGTAAAACGGATTTGTGAGCAAACTCTGCTGTCATTACAAATCAAAACCTTCAATGCCATCGAGGAATTCGTCAGAATCAGTAAAGCTATCCAGATAGTCTTTGTGCATCTGCTTGTCCCAAATTTCAATTCTCTTACCTGCACCGGTAATAACAATTTCTTTCTGAAGCCTTGCATATTCTCTGATTCCCTGGCTTAAACCAACTCTTCCCTGACCGTCAAACTCACCGTCAATTTTTGAACCTATAAAGAATGTCTGCATTGCTCTTGCGTTCTTATTGGTAAAAGATGCTTTGCTGAGTTCTTCTTCCATTGCATCAAATGCGGCTTTAGGCAATACAAAAGCACAGTGGCCAAGGCCTTTTGTAATAACAAAGCCTTCGCTGAGTTGTTCACGGAATTTGGCAGGAATTACGATTCTGCCTTTAGCGTCTATTGAGTTTAAATATTCGCCGGAAAAACCCATTTGCTACTGTCCTTTCTATACCTTGTAATGATTACGTGTTAAAGTATACCACTATATGACACAAAATGCAACAGTTTTTTCACAAAAAACCACTAAAAACCACCAAAATATATTTTCGTCACCACTTTAGGGCAAATTCACCCTTTTTGGTTTACTTTTATTGATTTTCAATTTATAATAAACAAAAAATTTTATACATAAGGAGATTGTTATGGATGTAATAAAAATGGCCCGTGAATTAGGAAAAGCCATTCAGGCGGACGAGAGATACAAAAACATTTTGGTTGCAATAGAAAAAAACGAAGCAGACACAGAACTTAAACCTTTAGTGGATAGAGTGCAAGCTATTCAGACTAAATACCAGGCAGGAATCGATGCAGGCAAGACACAGGAAGACCTTGATCCGCTTGATAAAGAATTCCAGGAAGTATATGCTAAAATAATGCAGAACGAAAACATGAAAAATTACGAATCTGCACAAAAGGAAATGGATAGCATGATGAAGAACATTGTTCAGATTCTTACACTCTGTGCTAACGGCGCAGACCCTAATACTTGTGATCCTTCAAAAATCCCACAGAAATAACTTAAAAAGGCCAGGACATTTATTAGTCCTGACCTTTGTTTTTTATATTTTTATCTTAAGAACATTCCTTTTCGCCTTCTTAAAGAAATACTAAGCAGCAATCCTATGGCTATATAGTTTGTAACCATGGAACTTCCACCTCTGCTTACGAACGGCAAAGGAAGACCTGTAATCGGCATAATTCCTACATTCATACCCAGATTTTCAAATACATTAAAGAAGAACATAGCAAATATGCCTGCAGCTACACAAGTCCCGAAAATATCACGGGAATTATATGATATATATATCATTCTGAACATAATCAGAACAAATAATATAACCACAACCATAGCTCCTACAAAACCGGCTTCTTCACTGATAACCGCAAAAATCATATCAGATAATTTTACAGGTATACGCCCTGACATGTTCATATCTCCGGCTCCGATACCATCCCCGGTAAGGCCACCGGAACCAATAGCTGTTATAGACCTTATCAGCTGCAGACCATAAGAATCCTCATATGCCATGGGATCCAGGAAGGCAAGAAATCGTTCACGTCTTACACCGTTAAAATAGAACTTCCATATAAAAGGCATGGCAATACAGGTTAAAGCACCCATAACTGCAATGTATTTGAATTTTATTTTACCCACAAACAACATTACGAAAAACACAAACATAAATGTCAGCGCCATTCCGAAATCTCGTTGCACAAACACAAGTCCCAAAGGAATAAAAAAGGCCAACAGAATAACAATAAGATACTCATTTCTCATTCTGTCTTCCTGGATTTTCTCCAGATATTTTGCAAGCACCAAAATGGTTGCCAACTTCATAAGCTCCGAAGGCTGATATGTGGTCACACCCAGGTCTATCCAGCTTCGACTTCCGCCACTTGCAATACCTATTCTGGGCATAAAAACAAGCAACATCATCCCAAGGTTAAACAAAAAGAATGGTAAAGTTATATTTCTCAGATTGCCGTAGTCAAATAAACATATTACTACAGAAAGAACTACACCAATGATAAGACCTATAATCTGTATACGCATCGACGCCACACCATGGTCTTTGAAAGCTGAATACATGGCACTGTCAAGAAACACCAGTCCTATGGCAGTAACCAGAAAAACCAGCCCCATTAATATATAGTCAAATTTTTTTATGTAGTCAATTCTCTGACTGCGCTCAATATCTATCATTAAACTTCTATTCCCTCTTGGTCGTTAGTTTCTCCTGCTGATACCGCCAGGTCAATCGCTTCCTCTTTTTCCATAGCTTTTACTACTCTGGAAATAGCGTTATCATCTTCTACCTCTTCAGCTTCTATGGTGCTCTTCTTTTTCACACTGAAATAAATCATCAGGCCAACACCTAACAAAAGAAGTAATACTGAAAGTATCTGTGATACTCTTACAGGCCCCCACATAAGACTATCTGTACGAAGACCTTCCACAAAAGCTCTTTCTGCACCGTAAAAGATAAAGTATATAGCTGTCATCTGTCCCGGCACGGTCATTTTCTTTCTTAATACCATCATTACCGCAAAAGCAATCAGGCACCACATTGATTCGTAGAAAAATGTAGGGTGCACTAAAGTTTCATCAAATTCAGTAGCAATAAGATTTCCGGTCATTCCCCATGGCAAATCAGTTGGTCCACCATGAGCTTCCTGGTTGAAAAAGTTTCCCCATCTGCCTATAGCCTGTCCAAGACATATATATGGCAACATGAAATCCACTACTTTGAGAGCTTTTATCTTTTTTACTTTTGATATCAGGACTACAGATATAATAGCTGCAATTATGCCGCCATATATGGCAAGCCCCCCTTCGTTTATGGCAAATATTTTCCATAAATTATCTTTATAGCTATCCCATGTAAAAATCACATAATATAGTCTTGCTCCTATTATTGCAGCCGGAACGGTTATTAATATATAATCCATAAGATCATCTTTGGACATACAATATTTTTCACAGCAACGGAAGCCTAAGAAAACGCAAAGCAATAGGGCCACACATATAATAACGCCATACCACTTAACACTGATACTGTCAGTTATTTCAAAAGCAACTCTGCCTACTTCAAAGCGCCAGCCTAATTTAGGGAATTCAATATAGTAATCCATACTATTCCTTACCTTTCACTATCGAAGTTACCATATCGCCGGAATAAATCTCTCTGAACACTTCCATGATATAGTCATATGATATTTTACCATAAGCATCAAAATAATCAAACGGGTCAATTCCTGCAAGATATGAGGTGGCAAACATTTTACCGAGGGATGCCGGATTATTAAATCTTTTCAGCATACTGCCTGCCCCAGCATTACGTATGTTAATACAACTCTCCTCTGGAAGACCGAATTTCAACATTTTACCTACATATTCCTGCACACAGTTTTTAAGGAGCTCCGGATTTTCCGACTCTCCCCCTATACTGGCCATGGAAAACAACCCGCAGCAATCGTAGTCTGCATAGAACTCAGAATTTATAAGACCTCTGTTGTACATATCTTCGTGGAATTGCGAAGTAGACCCAAACAATGCTTTCTGCACAATATTACCTGCCACCTGCCTGTAAATTTGTTTCATGGGGACAGACACTGGCTTATCCTTTAGTGCGAAGGAAAACAACGGCAGTGCCACATCCATGATTTCAACACGCTGAGGTCCTGCCACACTATCGGGCTCGTCTTCAAACACAAACTCAGGTATCTTGGTGGGTTTGGCATGGCAAAAGCCCTCGTTAATTAAGCTTTCTATGTGGGCAGGATCCAGGTCTCCCACTACAGTGATTACCATATTTGAAGGACTGTAAAATGTTCTATGACACATACCTAACATTTCTGCGGTAATAGAATTAACACTTTCCACTGTTCCCGCTATATCATTTTTTACAGGGTTTTTGTGATACAAAAGATTAATGGCGTTCATGCTCACCCTATACTCCGGTTCATCCTTGTACATATTAATTTCCTGAGCTATTATACCTTTTTCTTTTTCTACATTTTCTTCTGTAAAATACGGTTTTTGAACAAACTTCATCAAGAGTCTGAAACAATCATCAAAATTCTCTGTACAATTAAAATAGTAATATGTCCAGTTGAAGCTTGTAGCTGCATTTGTGCTTGCCCCCAGTGCCATATACTGATCCATTACATTCACGTCCGGTTGTTCAAACATTTTATGCTCTAAAAAATGAGCAATACCCTCCGGTACTTTTGTAACAGTGTCTGTCCCCGGTAAAATAAATTTTGTATTTACCGAGCCAAAATTTAAAGCACATATAGCAAATTTTTTATAAAACCCGGGTTTGGGAATTACCTGTACATGAACCCCTGAGGAATGATCAAACTCGTATATCTTTTCATCAAGATGTTTATATTCTTTCAGCATATCACATTTCCTCCTCAGGTCCTAAAAAATAGACAGTATCCGGTATTATCTTATGACTCACTTTAATTACGTCTTCGATAGTTACAGATTTTATCTTGTTAACAAATCCATCTATGTCAAGGTCTGTCCCCATTAAAATTTCTCCTAAGTGGAAATCCATTATAGAAAACACTGTATCTTTATACGCATTATAACTGTTAACAAACATTTTTATTGTGTCTTCATATTCATTACGGGTTACATTACCCTGTTGAATTTCCTTTAATTGATCAAAAATCAATTCCTTTGTTTTTTCATAATTTTCAGGTTCAATACCGCTATAGGCTATTAGAAGACCTTTGGTGCGAACAAGCCTGCTGGCTGCATAATATGCCAGACTGTTTTTTTCTCTTACATTTCTGAAAAGTTTAGACCCGGGGCCTGCACCAAGTATACCATTGCATACTGCTAAGGCATAAAACTCATCAGAATCCGGTTTAACATTAACTCTAAAACCAATATTAAGTTTACCCTGAGTTACATCAAAAGTATCTTTTACAATTTTAGGCTCTGCAACTATTTTTTCACAATAACCCAAATCCAATTTTACTGTAGTATTTTCCTCGGCAGTGTCTGTCCCCATGAAAATTTTCTTTAATTTTTCATACAACCAGACAGGTTCTTCTTTACAGCACACAAAAATTTTAACTGCGGTTTTTTTAAGAAAATATTCACGATAATACTGATAAAGATTTTCTGGGGACAGACACTGGCTATCCTCCACTGAACCCATTTCATAAAGTGCATAATTTTCATCTTCGCACATCACTTGTGTGCATCTGAACATGGCATATGCCCTTTTATCGTTTTTCATTCCTTTAATAAAATCATTATTGTTTTTTACTTCCTGGGTAAAATATTCTTCTTTGAATCCGGTACCTTCCTTATTAGTTGCAGGATTTGTGATTATATCCAACAACATGTCAACAACTTGTTCAGAAAGATTATTATAATTTGCTGCATACTTATCTTCTATAAAATCTGCAGCAAACTGCACTACCTGTATCTCACCTTTTTTCTCCGTGCTGGTAGCAAAGTCAGCACTATAAAGTTTTTGAAATTCCTCAGATATACTTTTTGAAGTAGGATGTTTTTTTGTTCCCCTACATAAAATCATAGGAATAAGCGCATTTTTATATGCTCTTTCCCGGCACAAATTATCACAAAAAGCTATATTAATACCCCCGGTTTTAAATTTGTCCGTTGGTATATAAATCACTTCCAGCCTCTCATTCAATTTCATAATTTTAAATTTCTTCCTTTCGGGCTATATCTATATCCTGTTTCATTCTTTCTATCAAATCTTCCGGTGAAGAAAATTTCATTTCCCTTCGAATCTGTTTTTTAAAGGAAACCTTTATTTTTTTACCGTACAACTCTTTATTATAATCAATTATATGAGTTTCAACCGTGCAGGGTCTGTCCCCTTGAAAAGTCGGATTGTGACCAACATTGGTAACACTCTGGTATTTAACCGAATCTCCCTCTATTTCCGTGTATGTGGCATAAACTCCGTGGGGAGGTAAAAGTAAATTTTCTTCCGGTAAAATATTAGCTGTAGGAAAACCTAACTGATGGCCTACACGGCGACCCTTTATTACCTTTCCCCATATGGAATAAGGTCGATTTGCATATTTATAAAACCTGTCCATATCGCCTGTACCCACACAGTCTCTTAAAATTGTACTGGCAACTTTCTTTTCCTCTACTGACACCTGAGGTACTACAAAAACTTCAAATCCGTACATTTTACCCAAGGCTTCTAAATCAGATGCTTTACCTTCTCCCATTTTACCGAAGGAATAGTCAAATCCCACTACAACAATTTTAGCTTTCAACTTGGACACCAAAACATCTTCCACAAATTTTTGTGGGGACAGACACGCATATTCCCAGGTAAAATCCTCAAAATACACAAGGTCTATTCCTGCATCCACAAAAGCCTCAATCCGTTGCTCATTTGTCATAACCAATTTTACAGGCCTTTTGGAAATCACCTCTGATGGATGGGTGTGAAAAGTGTAAACCAACGACGGAATCTTTTTTTCAGCACATTTTTCCTTTAACACCTTCAACAGTCTTCCGTGGCCAATATGAACTCCGTCAAAATTCCCAAGGCAAACACCACATCCCTTTTGGGCTATTATTGATTTTTCATAATTATTATTGTCAATTATCTGCATTTATTTCAGGTCCTCCGAAATATTTCCAGGACTTAATAAGCACTCTGTCATTTTCAGTGTCTGTCCCCATGAAAACCATAGCCACCATTTTACCTTTGTACATAAGGTATGCCTTATCACTTTCTGCTTTAGGATACAGAAAATCTTCAGGTAAAGTCTTAAGCTGATATTTTGCCACCGTTGTTGGCAAACCATTTATAAATCTTTTTAGCTGTATATCTGTTACATCAATACATGTGTAGTTTTTTAAAATATAGTGTAAAGGTAAAACAAACTTTTCAAGGTCAGTGTCTGTCCCCGCCTCAAGTTGTTCCAGAGTTACAGCATCTTCTAATCCCAAAGGTCCGTAAGAAGTTCTGCAAAGCTCAGACATACAAGCAGGCAATCCTACTTGACGACCCAGATCAAAACATAAAGTTCTTACATAAGTACCCCTGGAACAAGTGGTGTTTACCACAATTTCCTTTTTACCACCTTCAACATCAACAAGATTATCATCAGTGTCTGTCCCCACGCTAAAATCATAAACAAAAACTTTTCTGGAAGGAACTTCAACATCCACACCGGCACGGGCTTTTTTGTATAAAGGTTGACCATTTATTTTAATAGCAGAAAAAGCAGAAGGAGTCTGTTCAATTTCTCCCCTGAATTTTTCTGCTGCCATTCTCACTTGTTCAATAGTAAGTTTCGAGGCATCTTTTTCTTCCAGTGTCTGTCCCCACACATCCTGAGTATCAGTCGCCCGGCCAAAAAGAACTTTTCCTCTGTAGCTTTTAGGACAACACAAAAAAAGTTCCGCAAGCTTGGTAGCTTTTCCCAAACAAATGGGTAAAACTCCCGTTGCCTCCGGATCCAATGTTCCAGCATGCCCTACTTTTTTTGTTTTAAAAATTCTTTTTATTGCCGCTACGCACTGAAAGGAAGTCATCCCTGCAGGCTTGTACAAATTAATTATTCCATCCATGGATTTTACTTGCTCCCGTTATAATAATCCACTACATCCTTTTTAAGTTCTTCAAAATCTCCGTTAAAATCAAAGCCGGCAGCTCTCACATGTCCGCCACCACCCTGTGACATTGAAAAAGCGGCCACGTCATAAAATTTATTGGACCTCATGCTGACTTTCACACCATTGCCGTTTCTTCCCGGCCTTCCGAACACAGCCAGTTCTACACCTTCAATGCCCCTTAAAACATTAACAATATCATTTGCATCGTCGTAAGTAGCTCCTGCCTTATCAAAATCATCCTGGGTAAGCAAAAGAAATGCCATTTTACCGTCGCCAGAATAAGATATTTTACCATAAGAAATACCTTTTAGGGCCAAGCAGGCCTTGCTTTCACAATCAAAAAGTCTGAAGTGATATTCCGACACATCACCCAGAACAGCCAAAAGTTTGCCTGCAATTCTGTGAGTATTCTCTGTTGTGTTGGAGTAAGCAAAACTTCCGGTGTCGGTAGCTATACCACAATATAAACATTTTGCTAAAGCATGGTAAAATTCATCTGTGTTCCGGCCACTGAGTTTTCCTTCCAAATTCCACGGTTCATGACAAAGCAACTCCCATATACCTTCACAATTGGCAGCCCATTTTTGATTTACATAATTAAACTCGCCAAAAGGATCTTTCTCAATATGGTGATCAATTTTCACACTTGCTCCTGCCCTAAAAAAAATCTCCTGTCTATTACCTAAACGAAGTCTGTCCGCAGCATCTACCGCAATGGCAAGATCAAAATCACCTTCCGGTTTTTCCGGTAAAATATAATATTCCACTTTGTTAAGTGGCAACATAAATTCAAGGCGTCCTTCAACAGGTTCCTCTAATAATACAACCGCTTTTTTACCCAGGCTATCAATAGCCATTGCCAAGGAAAAAGCAGAGCCCAACCCGTCACCATCTGCCGACAAATGCGGCAAAACGGCAACACGTTGAGCTTTATTTATTAATCTAATACAATCAGACCAATCAAACATATTGCATTCCTTTAATTGTTCTTTTTATCATCATTGATAGCCTTATCAATCAAAGATGATATATAAGAACCTCTCTCTATAGATTCATCAAGTACAAAAGTAAGTTCCGGAGTACATCTTAAATTCATAGTAGCTGCAATCTGTCTTCTTATAAATCCTGCAGAATTTTTAAGTGCAACCATTGCACCTTTTTTTGTAGCCTCATCACCAAGAACACTTACGTATATTTTAGCATACTTAAGGTCTTTTGTTACATTTGCACTGACAACACTGGTCATAAGAGGCACCCTAGGGTCCTTGATTTCTTCCCTTATGATGTTACTTATAACCTTTTGCATTTCACTGGAAATACGGTCAATTCTGTCCATATTAACCTCTCTTTATTTCTTCCATAACAAAAGCTTCCACTACGTCGCCTTCTTTAATATCGTTGAATCGCTCAAATGAAAGACCACATTCGAAGCCTTGCTGAACCTCCTTAACATCATCCTTAAATCTCTTAAGAGAAGCAAGCTTGCCTTCAAATATAACAATACCGTCACGAACAATTCTCACATCACTGTTACGAACAATCTTACCGTCTGTTACATAACAACCAGCAATTGTACCAACACCTGAAACCTTAAATGTCTGTCTGATTTCAACGTGACCTGTAACAACTTCCTTGAATTCAGGATCCAGCATACCTATCATAGCAGCCTTAACATCGTCAATTGCATCATAAATGATACGATATAAGCGAACATCAACACCTGCTGCCTCAGCACTTTCTGCAATACCTGCACCCGGACGAACATTGAATCCGATAATAATAGCATTAGATACCTGTGCCAAAGTTACGTCAGATTCAGTAACTGCACCAACGCCACCATGGATAACTTTAACTTTAACTTCATCAGTAGAAAGTTTCTCAAGGGACTGCTTAACAGCTTCAACGCTACCCTGCACATCAGCCTTAACAACAATGTTAAGTTCTTTAACGTCACCAGACTGAATCTGGCTGAAGAGATCCTGTAAAGAAACCTTAGAAGAAGCATTCAAAGTTTTCTCTCTCATTTGATCTTTACGCTTTTCAACCAACTGACGAGCAAGTTTTTCATCCTTAACAGCGTTAAACACTTCACCTGCTTCAGGAACTTCAGGCATACCTGTAATCTCTACCGGAGTAGAAGGACCTGCTTCCTTAATTGAACGACCTTTGTCATCTGTCATTGTTCTTACATGTCCCATAGATGTACCAGAAATAATGGTATCTCCTTGTCTGAGTGTTCCTCTCTGTACCAACAATGTTGCAACAGGACCTTTGTTCTTATCAAGCTTTGCTTCGATTATTGTACCAAAAGCCTGTTTATCAGGATTTGCCTTTAACTGTAAAATGTCAGCTGACAAAAGCACGTTTTCCAAAAGTTCATCAATATTCTGATGATTTCTTGCAGACACAGGAACGAATATTGTATCGCCGCCCCATTCTTCAGGAACAAGACCATGTTCAACCATTTCCTGTTTAACTCTGTCTACATTAGCACCCTGCTTATCAATTTTGTTTACAGCAACAATAATTGTTACATTAGCAGCTTTTGCATGGTTAATAGCCTCAATTGTCTGTGGCATAACACCGTCATCAGCTGCAACCACAATGATAGCTACGTCAGTTACCTGTGCACCTCTTGCTCTCATAGCTGTAAAAGCTTCATGACCAGGTGTGTCAAGGAATGTTATTGGTCTGTCGTTAAGCATTACAGTGTAAGCACCAATGTGCTGTGTAATACCACCGGCCTCACCTGCTGTTACATTAGCAGAACGGATAGCATCAAGAAGTGAAGTTTTACCATGGTCAACGTGACCCATTACAACAACTACTGGTGGTCTTTCCACTGCATCAGGATCTTCTTCTACATTGTAATTCTCGTCATCTTCGAACAATAACTCTTCTACGGAAACAACAACTTCTTTTTCAGCTGTAATACCAAATTCACTGGCAATAATAGCTGCTGTATCAAAGTCAATTTCCTGGTTCTGACTGGCCATAATACCCATAAGCATCAATTTCTTAATAACATCTGCAGAAGTCTTTTTAATACTCTCTGCAAAATGTTTAACTGTCATTACCTCAGGTAATTTGACATTAGTAAGCACAGCTATTACACGTGGTGCACTAGGAGCAACTTTATTAGAATACTTATTAGACTTTTTATTATCTTTATTCTTATTCTTTTTGAAGTTTCTGCCTTCCTCATAACCTGCATTATTAATGCTGAAATCGTCGCTCATAACTTCATCCAGACCCTTCTTCTCACCTACAAACTGACGCGCTGACTTATATTTATCCTTGCCCACATTTTGCTGAGGTCTTGAAGACTCTTTTTTGTTGCCTTTTTTCTGTGGCTTTTCATAGTTCTTATTTGCGTGACTGTCTCTTTTAGGTTCAACAGGAACATCCATAAAATCAGCAGCAGGTCTTTCAACAGCAGGAGCCTTTTCCTGTTTGTTCACAGGTGGTCTCTCCGGAGTAATTCTTACCGGCTTTTTATTAAGCTGAATTTCAGGTTTCTTTTCTTTTTCAACCTTCTTAACAGGTTCCTGTGCCTTTTCCTGAGTGTCTTTTACAACAGGTTTAACTTCTTCTGTTTGTTGTACTTTATCTACAACTTTTTCTTCAACCGGATCCGGTTTCTTTTCAGGAACAGTTTCAACCACCTTTTCTTCTGGTTTTGCTTCCTGTGCCTTTATTCTTGTAACTCTTTTTACAACAGGACCCGATGTTTTTGGCTGCGTTTTCACCTCTGCTTCAGGAGATTTTGCTTTTTCTGCCTTTGCAGATTGAACCATATCATCATAGTTTTCATTGTTTCTTACAGCATAGCCTGAACGAAGGCCCGAAGATGCTGCTTCTCTGGTCGGTTTATTATTTTTCTTACCCTTTAAATCTTTGTTATCCTGAACAGTAGCATCAGAATATGAAGAATCCTCATTATATACAACCCTTCTCATAATGATACCTGAAGGTTTTGTCTGGTTGCTTGCTCTTACTCCACTTGTTCCGGATGTGTTTTCAGAAGATTTAACTGTTTTCTCATTTTCCGGCTTGTAACCGATATGATTATACAAAGCCTTTAACTCATCCTGATTTAAAGACGCCATGGTAGTCTTTTCTATGTTGATTTCATGCAACTTTTCTACAATTCGTTTGCCTGTAGTATTTAACTTCTTGGCAAGATCATGTATCTTTATTTTTTCATTTCCCATGAATATCACCTCCGTTATTGTTCACTGACTTCTTTTATTTCAGAAATCAATGTTTCTATCACTTCATTATCTATCTGTGTCGCCAATGCACTTTCCAACCTTTTAGCCTTAAGTGCTGCTTTCAGGCAACTTTCATCCGGGCATATATATGCACCTCTACCATTCATTTTACCTGTAACATCAACACACATTTTACCATCCGGAGTACGCACAACACGCAACAGCTGCTTTTTTTCTTTTGAAATCTGGCATCCTATACATTTTCGCATAGGCGATTTTTTTGTTTTCATATTGTTCGTCCCACCTTTCAGGTTTATCGGTAAAATATTTATTCTTCGTCAACTTCTTTCTCTGTGAAAAGCTCATTCGCCAAAGAACTTCTTGCCTGTGATTCACTCTTGATATCAATCTTCCAACCTGTAAGTTTAGCTGCTAATCTTACATTTTGACCTTCTTTACCGATAGCTAATGACAATTGCTGGTCAGGAACAATCACTTCTGCACTCTTTTCGTCTTCGTCCACCTCTACGCTTACTACTTTTGCAGGACTTAAGCTGTTTCCTATATATTCTGCAGGATCCTCGCTCCATTTTACAATATCAATTCTCTCGCCCTTTAACTCGTCTACGATAACCTGTACCCTGGTTCCTTTCTGACCTACACATGCACCAACTGCTTCAATGTTGTCGTCATTAGAGTGCACTGCAATCTTTGTGCGAGAACCTGCCTCACGGGAGATACTTCTTATTTCTACAATGCCTTCGTTGATTTCAGGAACTTCCATTTCAAACAATCTTTTAATAAGACCAGGATGTGTACGGGAAATAAGAATCTTAGGATCCTTATTTGTTTTCTTCACTTCCACAACAAAAGCCTTAATTCTTTCATTGAATCTGTATGTTTCTCCCGGCACCTGCTCAGAAGGAAGCAATACGGCTTCTATTTTACCTAAATCGATATAGATAAGCTTTTCACCATCTGCTTTTGTCTCTACTCTCTGTACTGTACCACTTACAATATCTTTTGATTTTGTGATAAATTCGTCGTATATAAGATTACGTTCTTCTTCTCTTAGTTTCTGGATAATAATCTGTTTTGCCTTCTGTGATGCCAAACGACCAAAATCTGCCGGAGTAATTTCAAACTCTGCAACATCTTCCAACTCAAACTCAGGATCTATTTCACGAGCCTCTTCAAGTGAAAGCTGGCAATTTTCATCTGTTACTTCCTCAACTACTACCTTTCTTGCATACAACTTAATTTGTCCGTTTTCTCTGTTATACTCTACACGTGTGTCTGCAGGTGTTTCTAAATTCTTACCATATGATGCATTCAACGCTTCTTCTATGGCACAAATTATAGATTCTTTGCTTATTCCTTTTTCTTTTTCCAACTGATCCAATGCATTTAATAACTCTGCACTCATTTTCTTAACCTCCTATTTAGTTTTATATTATTAGTCAAATCTTATAGCTTTTTTTGCCAATGCTACATCTTTAAGATTAAAAGTCCACCTTGTTTCTGAGTTTTCGTCTTTTACAGTTATTTTACCATCTTCCCAGGCTTCTAAAATGCCTTCGTAGGCTTTTTTACCGGCCACATCCGGAGCATACAGTGAAAGTTCTAATATTTCACCTATGTTTCTGGTAAAATCTCTTTCTGTTTTTAATGGTCTGTCCAGTCCGGGCGATGACACTTCAAATATATATGGTCCGGAAATCGGGTCTTCTTCATCTATTACATCAATTACATTCTCATGAACTAACTGACAATCGTCAATGGACACTCCACCCGGCTTATCAATATATAGTCTTAAAAACCATTTGCTTCCTTCTTTTACAAATTCGGTATCTACCAGTTCAATGTTTAGCTGATTAACAATCGGCTCTACCAACTGTTTAACTTTCTTCGCAGTATTGCTATTTCCTGCCATGTTTTCCGCCTTTCGAATTAGGTATTTTTGCCTCAATCAAAACAAAAGAGCGGGAAAACCCACTCTCCAAAAGGTAACCTATCACTTACACAGTCATTCTACCACAGTACCTGTCCGGTGTCAAATAATCGGCACCTACAGTGTCTGTCCCCGTAAAAAAACATTTAAATATCGCTCCTCTACGTTTACCAAAATTATATCTTCGCCAATTTTTTTAATTCTGTCCATAGGTATCACTAATTCCCTGCAATTCGAACCAAGCGGCAAATTTTTCATGGGGACAGACACTACAATGGCATCCATTTTACCGGAGTTTAAATCAACCTCTGCATCCGATAAAAAACCCAACCGCCTGCCGTCAACAATATTTACTATTTCTTTTTTCTGAAACGAACTCAGTCTCGACATAAATCAACACCTGTATCCTACACATTTTTCCTCATGTGTTTTAATGCACTTTTTTCTAATCTGGAGACTTGGGCCTGACTTATGCCAATTTCTCCTGCAACTTCCATTTGTGTTTTATTCTCGAAAAAACGCAAACTCAAAATCTGCCGTTCTCTATCTTCTAGTTTTTTCATTGCGTCATTTATTGTAACCTTTTTTTCCCAAGTTGCTGTTTCATCATCCTTATCTTTTATTTGATCCATTACGCATAGCATATCTGTTCCATCTTGAAAAACAGGTTCAAATAAAGATATAGGCTCTTGTATTGCGTCAAGTGCAAACACTAAATCCTGGGGACATACCTCCAATTTTTCCGCAAGTTCATTCATCGTAGGCTCTTTACCATTTTCATAAAACATGTTTTCTTTAAGTTGCAATGCTTTATATGCAGTATCTCTTAAGGACCTACTCACTCTAACACTGTTATTATCTCTTAAATATCGTCTGACTTCTCCTATAATCATTGGAACAGCATATGTGGAAAATTGTACGTTCTGAGTCAAATCAAAATTATCTACAGCCTTTATAAGACCCACACACCCTATCTGGAACAGATCATCTATTAGTTCGCCTCTGTTGCTGAATCGCTGAATTACACTGAGAACTAATCTTAAATTCCCATTGATAAATTCATTTCTTGCGTGTCTGTCCCCTTTTGAAATTTGTTCCAACAGACGTCTTTTTTTCTCTGCATTGAATATTGGTAACTTTGCTGTATTTACCCCACAAATTTCCACTTTATTTATATGCATATATATTCCTCCTAAAATTCATCGCTGAATAATAGAAGTATTTCCTCGCATATTCTGAATATACAATCGATTATAGTTTATCAAGACATTTTCAGCATTTCCTGTTTTAACTGACACAAGATTTTCTTTTCCAAACGTGAAATATATGACTGGGATATTCCTAGCATATCAGCTACTTCTTTCTGTGTACGCTCTTTTGAGTCTGTTAGTCCAAATCTTAAATCCATAATTGTTTTTTCACGCATATTCAAGGAATCCAACGCTTTAAACAATAACTGATGATCAACTTCATTATCTATGTCTTTGTACACCGAATCAGTGTCTGTCCCCAATACATCTGATAGTAAAAGTTCATTTCCATCCCAATCTGTTTTTAAAGGTTCATCAAAGGATACTTCACTTTTTTGTTTTCCTGTACGTCTCAGATGCATAAGAATCTCATTTTCTATACACCTTGAAGCATATGTTGCTAATTTAATATTTTTTTCTGGAACAAATGTATTAATAGCTTTAATTAATCCGATTGTACCAATTGATATCAAATCTTCAACATTAACATTTGTATTTTCAAATTTTTTAGCAATATAAACCACCAGCCTCAGATTTCTCTCAATGAGAACAGAACGTACACCAGCTACATCTTCACTCATTTTGCTAAGTAATGCATTCTCTTCCTCTATAGATAATGGTGGCGGTAGCGAATCAGCTCCACCAATATAAAAGATGTTTCCTTGTGTACAAATTTTAAATTTTGCTAACAACTTACTTTTTGCCAGCAATAAAAACACTTTCAACTTAGTTAACATAACAACCTCCTAATAATTTATATTAAAATCAGATCCGATTAATGCGTGATATGTCTCGTCCTTAGACAATTTTTGAAAAGTCAAACATAAAACGATATTATCTTTTTTCACCTCATTAATGTTGTCATTTATAGATCCATTAAAAACTATGTAATCTGTTTTAATTCCAGGCAACAAGCCATGCTCACAACCAAGAGAGCGGAAAGGAACCAACCGGAATCTATCTGTACTTTCATTTCCACTAAAATATACACTTAAGTCTCTAATTTCTTCTTTGCTATTTCGAATTTGTTCTGCTAACAATGCAGGTAAAATATCTGCTACAGCAAAAATTTCAGCAACAATTACATTGTCTCCTGTTAAAGGATCCTTTAATTCATTACCAGTATCAATTAAGGCTGTTAATCTGCATGAAACATTATTAATATATACATCAAGCTCAGCAATTTGTGATTGCACAAATTTCCTTTTTTGAATATTTTTTATAAAATTTTTAGTTAATAACATTCCAATAACAGCAACAACCAGCAAATATTTTACAGGTGATGACCAGGAAAAGTATACAATTCCATTATGTAATTCCGGTGTCTGTCCCCATAAAAAAATCAAAGCTATAGCTAATCCCGCAAAAATAAAAGTAACTACGTAAAAACAAATCAATAGTACAAAAAATTCTTTTAAAGTTTTCGGAAAAAAAGCAACCAAAACCATTAATATAGAAAGCAATACTTTGAAGAACCATGAATTAAGTATTGTTGCAACGGGGAGCATGACCATTAAAACAGAATATATTGTTCCGATAGCCGAAGAAAGAATCAAAAAGATAGTTTTTCCTCGTTTCATATAGCTTGAAACCGCCATCAAAATCACACTATTAAGCAACATATTATCAAAAATAAGAACATCAATATATATCGTCACAAATCCATCTCCTTGCAGATTTACATGTTAAGTATATATTGTTCCTATGACGAAAAATGTCATTTCCTGAAAAACAAAAAAAACAGACCCGCAAAACGAGTCTGTTAATAAAAACTTGAATATCAAACTACAACCTTATTGAATTTAGTTTTTACCTCTAAGAAATGTTGGAATGTCTATATCATCGTCTGATTTAACAGGTGCCGAAGAACTTCTTGTATCTGCAACAGGCACAGAACTTGTACTAGTTCTTGGTGTTGTAGCATATGAATCACCTGCAATATTCTCGTCATCAAATCCTGCAGCAATTACTGTAACCTGAATTTCATCACTCATATCTTCAGAATTCAATGTACCAATAATAATTTGAGCATCAACATCAACAGAGTCATATACGATGTTAGAAACTGTCTCCATTTCCTGCATATTAATATTATCACCACAGAAATTAATCAATACAGCTTTTGCATTTTCTATTGTGGTCTCCAACAATGGGTTGTTAATAGCTTTCAACAAAGCTTCCTCTGCTCTGCTCTTACCGGAAGCTCGTCCAACACCCATATGAACAATACCACGATTTGACATAGTTGCCTTTACGTCAGCAAAGTCAACATTCATATCACCAATCTTAGTAATAATATCACAAATACCCTGAACAGACTTGCTCAACACTTCGTCAACCAATTTAAATGCATTGTCAATAGTAACTTTTTCATCGACAACTTTAAGTATTCTGTCATTAGGAATAACAACCAAAGAATCTATATGAGCTCTAAACTTCTCAATACCCTTTAACGCAGCCTGCATTTTACGTCTACCTTCAAACACAAAAGGCTTAGTAACAACACCAACTGTTAATATTCCCATTTCTTTTGCAACTTCAGCAACTATAGGAGCGGCACCAGTACCTGTTCCACCACCCATTCCAGCAGTAATAAATACCATGTCACAGCCTTTAAGAGCAGAAGCAATTTCGTCTCTACTCTCGTTAGCAGCTTTTTCTCCAATTTCAGGATTTGCACCTGCACCAAGACCTCTTGTTAATTTTTCACCCAGCTGAATCTTGGTAGCAGCTCTAGACTGAAGCAGAACATGCTTATCAGTATTCATAGCAATAAACTCGACTCCACCCATGCCGGAATCAATCATTCTGTCAATAGCGTTGTTTCCGCCACCACCTACACCGATGACTAAAATCTTCGCATCTTTTCCCTGTTCGTTATCAAATTCAATACTCAAGATATGTACCCCCTTGTGGACATTATATTTAAAATATACATCATTCTCGCAATTATTGCAAGAAAAAAATAATATATCCTACATTTATCATTTGTTTTGCATATTTTATTCTCTAAAACCAGTAAACATATTCTTCATTTTACTCTGAACCATCTCTAAAATGCCAGCAAAACCTTTTTTCTTAATTTGCGGAATATCATTAGTTTGATATTCTTTTTCAAATTGTGACTGCTTACGACCTAATGGTAATTGAGAAGAAATATACATTACCATACCACTCGCATACGTATAAACACTCTTCATACCGGTAAGACGACTAAAATCAATTTCCAGCAACTGAACATTCAGTATGTTTTTACAAATTACATCTGTGCCTTTAAATGGTACCAAGCCATCTCCTGATACTATTACACGATCAATAGAGTTTATGTTTATATTTTCTTTATTAAGGTTGCGTCCAACCATAGAAAAAATTTCTTCAATCCTGGCCTGCATTACCTGAACGGGTTCTTCAACTTTTATTATTTCTTGTTCCCCACTCGCCAAAGAATGAATCGCTATGTCTATATTATTTGTAACTAATGTTGCAGATGCCAACGGATAATCTCTTTTAAGTGCTTCCGCCTCATTCGGTGAAACCTTAAACACCTGAGACAAATCACTTGAGATATTGTCGCCACCAACAGGAATTGCCCCTATAGCATATGGTTTTCCCTTGTAATAAAGTGTATAGTCAGTAACACTACCACCAACATCAATCATTAATACACTCTTACACTCTTCAGAATATTCAGGCATAAGACCTGCCATAGCTAAAGACACAGGGACGAAACCATCTATTTCAAGACCTGCATCTTCGATACAATCTTTTACGTCGTTTATATATTCAGCCTGACCAAGAACAATATCAGCCTCTACTTCCAGTGTTTTTGCGGATAATCCTATGGGATCAACTACTGTAGCCTCTCCATCAATTACAAACTTAAGGGGAGAAACATCTAGCAGAACCTCATCATCATACATTTCAACAGAGGCAACTTTGTCAAGTAATGTGGCAATGTCATGATATGTGATTTCACGTCCAGTATCGGAAATTTCAATCATATCAGCATTGTGCATATATTTCACATATGCACTTTGCACACTAGAGTAAACAGACTTTATAACAATACCTGTCTGTTCTTGAATACGCAAAACAGCTTGTCCAATTGCTCTAACAAGAACTTCTCTGTCATATATTTTAAACTTTTTTAATCCACGGCATGGAATGGCAACCTTAGCCACTATATGAGGCAATCCGCCCTCATTAACCTTTGCAGCTAAAATACGCACGCCAGTGGTTCCTATATCTAATACTGCAATATTCTTACTCAAAATCAACCCACCTCTAGATTCTGTAATCCTTTTTGATGCTCCTGTACATTTTAATACATAATGCAAAAAAAATCTACACCCATCTTCAACTTATCAATTTATTTTCGTTGAAGACCTGTTCTTTTTAGAATACTTATCTATCAATAATCGTCTCAAAACACCAAAATTATTAAACAGTCGATTACCAAAAGCAAACAAAGCCGCATAATACAATGGAATACCAAGTTGTTCTCCAATAAAAGACAAAATCAACGAAATTATAGTATTGCCTATAATACCCGAAACAAACAATCTCAGTTCAAATACTCCACGCATAGATGCAACAGTTCCTCCAAACACAGCATCCAATGCTGCCAGCAATCCCACCGCAACATACAAAGAATATCCCGCCGGCATGCCATACGGTACTAAAATTCCTATTACCAAACCAACTATTACACCCAGAATCGGTATCATTTGCTCTCTCCTATCCTAATAAATTCAAGTCTAAAAAGTTATTTTCACCGGTCAAAACTTCAGGGACAATTTCACTCTCGCCATTATCGTTTCCCCCAGTGTCTGTCCCCGGCAACAATGAACTTTGATTCTTTTTAAATATTGGATTTTCACCATTTGTAAAATCAATTACACCATTAGAATCTCCGTCATATTTTGTTGTAAGAATTTCTTTTAACAAAGACATTTTAATACTTAGATTGGATTCATCTCCAAAACATATGGATAGTGAAGGTTTTACGAACATCCATATTCGATTTGTATCTGAAACATCGATAATATCAATAAAACCTTCCAAAAATTCAATCTGACTCATATCTCTGCAGATTTTAATTGCAAGCTCTAATTGAGTGTCTGTCCCCTTCCCTACAAGTGTATTTCCTACTCTGTAGTCCGAAGTTTCAATACCTTCAATTACTGGATAATCAAATTTTGCATCTTCAAAAAACGCCTCTAAAACAACACCTTCAGAATCAACTAACAAAAATGCATCGCCGTTTCTTGTGCAAAAAGATGGCACACGTTCACTTACTTTTACTAAACCTTTTCCAGGGAATGAAAATGAAATTTCAGCAGATTTCAAATAAGGTTTGTCTATTATTAATTGCTGTTCACTATTATATAATCTACCTTTAAACAAATAATCCAAATGAGAAAAAGGCGTATTTTCAAAAAGCATAATAAAATAATTTTTATTTTTCAGATGGGATAATGTGCTATGTATTTCTTCAGATTGATAATATTCGCAACCTTCAACGTTAATGGTTTTTAAATTAAACAAAGGAGAAAGTAAAAAAGCTACAAACACACAAATACATAAAACTGTAGCTAATATATATTTTAAACGTTTCTTTTTGTCCACCTCATGCCCTCATCTTTTGTATAATATCATTTAGAATATACCATTTTTTATTTATATTTGCAACCTTTGTTTTCGTAGGGACAGACACTAAATATTATATGCATTGTTAAAATGCTACAACAGCCACATTTTTATATTTATCATTAAATGATTAGACATTAGATGTTTGAAAATGACAAAATAAATCATTTTTTGTCGTATTATATTCATGAAAAAAAAACATATTTTCGTATGATTTTACAAGAAATTTTCTTAGTTGTATAATGGCTCACACCATCATTGAAAGGAGAAAAAACATGAATTTTAGTAAAGAACAACAGGCTGCTATATCACATTTATCAGGACCTGCTTTAGTGTTGGCCGGACCAGGAAGTGGAAAGACATGTGTCATAATACAAAGACTATTTAGCATTTTGGAAAAACACCCTAACACTAAAATCATATCCATTACTTTCAGTAAAGCTACTGCACAAGAAATGCAACAACGATTTGATGATTTGACTGACAAAAGATATTCCAATGTTTATTTTTCAACGATGCACAGTCTTTGTTTCTCAATATTGAAAAAAAGTTGTGATTCCAGCCACTTGCCAAAGTTAATTGACAGTGAAAAAGAAATGATAATTAAGGAAATTTATTATAAGGTCAATTCTTATGATTCTGTTTTTCCCGACATGAAACTACTCATTAATTCTATAAGTAGACTAAAAAATAATCAGGATACTTTTAATCCTAACAGTGTACAAATAAAAAACTTTATGAAGATATATATGCTCTATGAAAAGCACAAAAAAGTTAATAATCTTAT
Organism: Oscillospiraceae bacterium; assembly: GCA_015069135.1. Classification (GTDB taxonomy): domain Bacteria; phylum Bacillota; class Clostridia; order UBA1212; family SIG427; genus SIG427. Next base: position 119,407 of record SVJE01000005.1, read on the forward strand.
TGACTACGATGACATGATCTTTTATGCACATAATATATTAAAAAATAATAGTGAAGAAAAATTTTACTGGCGTAAGCAATATGATTTTATTCAAGTAGATGAAGCACAGGATTTTACCAAAATACAGTTTGAGATTGTCAAACAACTTAGTAGCGTTGAAAATAACGTTTTTATTGTTGCGGATGACGACCAAAGTATATATGGATTTCGCGGTGCTCAGCCATCTTGCCTATTTAATTTCACAGAACAGAACCCTTTGTGTAAAAAATACTATCTCGGCAACAATTATAGATGCGCACCAAACATTGTTTTTTTAGCATCAAATATAATAAAAAACAATCAAACCAGATTTGAAAAAAATTTTATAGCTATCAAAAACCAGGTTGGTAAAATAAAAATTTTACATGCAAAAAACACTTGCAGACAGGCAGAATTCATCTGTCAAACAATAAAAAAAGAGCATTACAACGAAAAGGTTGGTATTCTTTATCGAAATAACGATAGTGTTTTACCACTCATAGTAGCATTTCTTCATTATGGTGTTGCATTTAAAATTTCAGCTGACAGATTCCCTATTTCTCATACATATATCGACTATTTTTTACGGGAATGTATTAGATTTAGACAAAAAAAAGATAAACCTTTGACTCTCTTTTACAGAATTATAAACAATGGTTTTATCTCTAACTATATGTCAACCAAAGGTTCTTCATCACATGTTGCGGACACGATGGAAACCACACTAAATTTTATGCACACAATTTGTTATTTTTCCGATTCTTATAAAGATATTTTTACATTTGTAGAGCGAGTGAAAACAATATTTGATAACAAGAAATATGCTACTTTTTCGTTTGAATCTAACATTTTTTTATCAACGATACATTCTGTAAAAGGGCTGGAATACGATTCTGTTTTTTTAATTGATCTTAACAAAGATAAATTTCCCGGTAAAAGCTCCGTAACAGGAGAATTATTAGAAGAAGAAAGACGTTTATATTATGTGGCAATTACCAGGGCAAAAAAGACACTCTACCTTATGTACACAGAAAAAAACGAAATCAAGCAACAAGAAGAAAGTATTTTTATTACCGAATCCAGACAAGTACTGAAAGGAGTATAGTAATATGGCACGTAAACCAAGAAAATACAGTGAATCTGGAATTTATCACGTAATTTTACGAGGAATTAACAGAGAAAAAATCTTTGAAGATGATTGTGAAAAAGAAAAACTATTGCAACTATTTAATAAGTATTTTGTCGGTGACTCAAAAGAGAGACAAACACAGCAAAATGTCGAAATCAAAAAACACCAAGGAAGACTTTACGCTTTTTGTATATTGAATAATCATATACATTTGTTGCTAAAAGAAAGTCAATGTGGGATTTCTGATTTAATGAAACGGATTGGCACAGCTTATGCACTTTTTTACAATCACAGGCACGGACGTTCCGGACCTGTGTTTGAATCCAGATATACAAGCAAGCCAGTGGAAACTCAAAAATACTTTTCTGTAGCTTTAAAATATATACACAACAACCCTGTAAAAGCGGGTATTGTAAAAAACATCTCATTGTACAAATGGAGTTCGATGCCATATTTGCTAGACGAACAATCAAATTTTCTGATGAGAAATTTCGTCATGGGAAATTTAACAAAAAACGAATTTGAATCGTCAATGGCTTTAAATTATGACGATGATTGTTTGTTAAAATGTAGTTGGCCCATCAGAGTTTCTGATTTGTCATTGATACATATAATTGAATCTTTTTGCAAAGAACATAAGCTCTCGAGAAAAAACGTTTTTTCACATACTAAAGAATTTATATTAATTGTTCGGCAGTTGCTTAGTATTCATGGCACAACAAAGGCACAAATATCCAGATTATTGTTTACAAAGCCTTATTTTATAACCAATGCTATAACCCATTAAAATGTCCATGGAATAACTTATTCCGGAGGATGCGCAATAGGTGCACGCCCTATCGATATGCACATTGATGCAATATCGAAATTAGGTATTGAAATCGAAGAAGTTTGTCAAAATATATTTGACAATGAATTGGCTGACATTGTCCCAAAATATTCATGTGGTTCCTTTATAAAAGCTGACGATTTTCCAAATAAAAATCATTTTTCTGCTAACAACGAAGACAACAAAGACTGTCCCCACAGTAATAAATCCACTGTTGAAATCGCCTTTATTAGGGCACAACTAAAGACTTTAAAAAATTCTTCTATAACATTAAAATTCCCAAGCGTAGGTGCGACGGAAAATCTTTTGCTGGCCTCAACGTTCTCTAATGTTGTCATACACATAAAAAATGCTGCTAGAGAGCCAGAAATAGTAGCTTTACAAAATTTTCTAAACGGAATAGGAGCAAAAATAACCGGTGCAGGAACATCACATATTATAATACACCCTTGTAATATCAAGGGGACAGACACTGATGTAATGCTAAAAAAAAATATTTACCAGTTCTCTATTCCTTCAGACAGAATTGAATGTGGCACATATATTCTTGCAGGAGCAATATGCGGTGGTGTTTTAACTTTTAAAAGTGAAGCTTTTGAAAATCAATATGCTTTGCTAAGTATATTAAAAAACTCTATTGAACTTGAAGATTTAACAAACAAGAAAAAGATATATTTTCTACAAAACAAATCAATTTCCAATGTGTTTGTAACAACGCCGTATCCTGGAATAGCGACAGATTTACAGAGCCCACTATCAGCATTTTTTTGCACGGTAGACGGAAAGAATCACATAGTAGAAAGCATATTCCAAAACAGAGTTGCACATTTGGATGAATTAATAAAAATGGGGGCAAAAATTTCAAGATATAAAAACTATTTTACTATTGAGGGACAGACACAGCTACACGGAGCAAAAGTAACTTCAAATGATTTACGAGGTGGTGCTGCACTTATTCTGGCAGGACTAGGTGCAATCGGCACAACAGAAGTTATTGACAATTCATACATTACACGCGGATATACAAATATAGATTTGCATTTGTCTCAACTAGGAGCAGATATCCACAAAAAACAAATTGATATATAAAAACTTATACCTTTTATTATAAGCAATATTTATTAAATTTTTATTCAGCATCAAAAAAAGAAACGACAATTTAAAATTGTCGTTTCTTCATGGTGCGACTGACGAGACTTGAACTCGTACGGTATTAACCACACGCCCCTCAAACGTGCGCGTCTGCCGGTTCCGCCACAGTCGCGTACAACTGTTTCAAACAGCAGAGCCAATTATACATAAATAAATCCTTATTGTCAACCTCTTTATTAAGGACAATGCCCAAATTTTTTCTTAATAACTTCTTTAAAAAATTCTACGAAGTTTTTTAGGCCACTTTTTGGCCAACACAGGCGAGATTTCATTTACATCTTCTTTAGTTAATCCACCAATTTTCATAAGCACATACACGTAGACGGCTACACATACAACAACTGTAATCGCAAAAGAAATTAATACAGAAAAATAAGATTCTTGTGGTAAAATGAAACTTATTCCTTCATACATCGGAAAACCAACCATTACCATAAAAACAGAGGCAAGACAAGGTTTCCAAAGGTTTCCTAAAACCGATATTCCCATTTTTTCTTTTTTATTCAAAACCCATTGATTTAAAGCAAACGGAACAATAAAAGAGCCATATGTTGAAATCACAGCACCGTATATATTCAATGATGGAATACCGGCGAGAACATAGCTTAAAATCAACTTTATCAAAGCACCAGACAACAGAAACATTGTAGATGTAAACAATCGATTTACACTCTGTAAAATGGAGCTTTGCAAATGCACAGTGCCTTGCAATATTACGCTAAAAGACAACGCCATTAATAAGTTATAGTTTTCACCGTAACCTAATAATGTAAATACAGCTTGTGCAAAAACAGCAAAACCGGCAGTCATAGGAACAGCAATTAAATAACATAATTTATAGCCCTCATTTGCCTTCAAAGATTTCTTATCGTGTTCCTTCAACGCATGTAACGCAGCCATTGTAGGAAGAATACTTACACACATAGCAGAGATAATACTTGTAGGGACATTTAACAATTGCCTTGTTGCAGCCAAGTCACCATATAAACCTTGTGAAACTTTCTCAGAAAAGCCGGCCACTTGAAGACGTCCAATTAAAACAGACGCATCTATCATGTCTCCAGCATAAGTAATGGCAGTATTCAACGTAATAGGCAAACTATAGTAAAAAATTCTTTTTAATAATTTCTTTGTTGTCAGTTTTATCTCCGGTAATTCAGCCTTTGCTTCCAAAACCTTTTCAAGACCGTCTCCTTGTTGCCTTACTATTGCTACATTTTTTCCATCAGAACTGTTGATAAATTTTTTCCTCTGGTACACCATAAACACAAGAGAAACCAATGCACCAGCCACAGTACCCATAGAAGCTCCGGCCACCGCCCAAACGATACCTTTGGGAGCCATAAGCCACACCATGGTAAAAGAAACAATCATATGCACAAATTGCTCCATAACCTGGGATATCGCAGTTGGATTCATATTTTTTCTTCCCTGGAAATATCCTTTATAAGCAGATAATAATGAACAGATCATTATTGTTGGTGCTATAAATAAAATGCCTCCCCAAGCATCTTCTGCATTCATCATTCTGGCTATAGGTTTAGATAACACTGCCATAAGAATTGTAAGGACTGTCCCCATGGAAAACATAACAGCTCTTGCCAATCTAAAAGCTTTTTCCGCACCCTTTTCATCTTTTTGAGACACTAATTCACTTACAAGTTTAGCTATCGCTACAGGCAAGCCTGCTGTTGCCAGCACATACACAAAAGCAAACACTGTATTCGACACTGAATAAACACCATATGCAGAAGATCCGCCAAGTAGTAATCTTAATACAGGAACAAAAAATAAAGATAACACTTTTACTAATATATTTGATATTGATAGAACTGCGAACCCTCGTCCCATTGTTTGTTGTTTATTATTCATAAAACTCTCCTATTTCAATCTGCTTCTGCGTTACTTCACTGCTTTGCAAAGAATTTTTCCAGATCTTTCAATAAACCTTGTCATTTCCTCACCTGATAAAGAACTATGTGCTAGTTTAGCTAAATCATAAATTTGATGACAAACCATAGTAGTTGTATTTGTATCTTCAGTTTTGTTCAGTATGGAAATCAATCCATTGTTTTCATTTAAAACCAATGTGATTTCCTCTTCAAATGGAATATTCATATCGCCATATATTTTAGACATTTCCTTTATTCGTCTACTTTCTTCAGAAAGAATCAACACACTTGGAATATCTGTTTTCATCGACTCAATCCGAACCTTAAGTTTCTCATTTTTTGAATATTCTTTAAATATCGGAGAAACAATGTTCAACAAAGTTTCTATATCTGCTTCTCCTAATTTTGTCAATTGCTTCATCTTATCAGAAACGTCAGAGTCCACTCGCTGAAATTTCAAACTTCCTTGATTTTTATATTCAAGAAGCTGCATGAAATGAGAATCAATCGGTCCATCCATTACAATAGCATCCACGCCGATATCCTTAAGTAGCTTAATATATTGCGCTTGTTGTTCAACACTATCTGTGTAGTAGAGTCTGTCCCCACTAAATTCTTTATATTTATTTGAATACTCATTTAAAGTCATAAATGTGCTGTCTGTAAGTTTCACAAGAACTACATCTTTGACTTTGTCAAAAAACTTTTCATCTTTAAGACAACCATATTTTACAAAAGGATTTATATCATCCCAATATTTTTCATAATTTTTTCGTTCAGTGTTAAACAAGCCACAAAGTTTATCTCCAATTTTCTTTGTAATATGTTGAGAAATTTTACCAACATACCCGTCGTTTTGTAAAAAACTTCTTGACACATTCAATGGCAAATCAGGACAATCAATCATACCCTTAAGTAACATAAGAAATTCCGGTATGATTTCCTTGATATTATCAGCAACAAAAACCTGATTGTAATAAATTTTTATTGTACCCTCCAAAGAATCATATTGATTCTTCATTTTTGGGAAGTAAAGAATCCCTTTCATGTTGAAAGGATAATCTATATTCAAATGGATCCAGAACAAAGGATCGTTATAGTCAAAAAATGTTTCGTGATAAAAATCTATATAATCCTGATCTGTGCAATCTTTAGGAAGCTTCATCCACAACGGTGTTGTATTATTGATTGGAGCAACATCTTTTTTTTCTGTATCATTCTTATCAGTGTCTGTCCCCACTTCAATAAAATATAGTTCGGTAGAAAGAAAGCCAAAATATTTATTTAATGTTTCTTTAATTTTAAAAGAATCCAAATACTCTTTACAATCATCTGCAACATGTATGGTAATATAAGTGCCTCGACACGTTAAATCTGATGATTCTATTTTATAATCCATACCTGTTTCACTTTCCCAGTGTACAGCACTTGCCCCGTCTTGCCAGGAAAGAGTGTCTATTTCAACTTTTTCTGCTACCATGAATGCAGAATAAAAGCCCAAGCCAAAATGTCCGATTATCTGCGCATCATCTGTTTTGCCTTGATATTTTTCAATAAAATCTTTTGCACCTGAAAAAGCCACTTGATTAATGTATTTTTCAACTTCTTCAACAGTCATACCAATGCCGTTATCATGAACAGTAATAGTACCTGATTCTTTATCCAATATTACTTCTATTTTCCATTTAAGTTCTTCGTCTGAAATTGTTGCTTCGCCTACCGAAATGAGTTTCTTTAATTTATTTATTGCATCACTACCATTAGATACAATTTCTCTCAAAAAAATATCTTTTTCAGAATACAGCCATTTTTTTATTATAGGAAATATATTCTCTGTATTAATCGATATTGAACCACTTTTTGAAATCACAATTTGACCCTCCAATGAAACATATACTACTGACGAATTTTACACTCCTTTACCACCTGTGTCAAATCGCCACAATATGCTCTTGCTATTTTAAGCCAGTGTCTGTCCCCACAAAAAATATCTTTGTAAAAAACTTGTAAGTAAAATAAAAAAAATGTAAAATAACTCATAGCAAAACTTCATTGAAAGGATAGCAACCACATGTTCAGCAAAATAAAAAAGCTAATTAATAAATATAAAGAATTTTTAAGTTTTTGTTTAGTGGGTGGATTAAACACATTAGTGTCTTTAATTGTTTTCAGTATACTGGTGTTAATCACTGGTGTTAGCAAAGAAGAAGCAACCTTACTGACAATAATTCTAAATGTAATAAGTGATATTGCAGGAGGAATAAACAGCTATCTTTGGAACCGATTTTGGGTGTTTAAGAAAAGCAATACCAGCACAAAAGAATCTCTTCCTAAATTTGTTGTAACATTCTGTATTTATATAGCAATATCATCCATACTGTTCAGCTTTTTCCAGTGGTTATTACCTGTACATGAAATTGTAATAAAAATCATAGTTTTACCAATAACAACTATAATCAATTTTTTAATGAACAAACTTTGGGCTTTCAAAAAGACTGACAAATTCAACAAATAATACTTTTGTACGATTCAGGCCTAATTTATACGAACAAAAGTTTGCTTTTTTTCTTTCGTTATGTTAGAATATATTTACATAAAGAAAGGAGCTGTGTTTTATGGGAAACAATTCTCGTTCTATGCCAACTGCAAAACAAGAAGAAATACTTAATTGTATTGAGTTATATATAAGAGAAAAAGGTTATCCGCCTTCAATAAGAGACATTTGTAAGGAAGTCAATCTTTCCTCATCTTCTACCGTATTCTCTCATTTGGCGGCATTAGAAAAAAAAGGATTTATTCAGCGTGACGATGGTGCGACAAGAGGAATAAGACTTACAGACCCCCGTAGTGTTAATTCCGCTTGTGTTGACAGCAAAGCATCAGCTGACGATATAATCAGTGTTCCTGTTATCGGTAAAGTAGCCGCAGGCACTCCGATTCTTGCAACAGAAAATATTGAAAGAACCATGCCTATTCCCGGAGACTTTGCTCCAGGCCAGGAAGTTTTTATGTTAACCGTTAAAGGCGACAGTATGATAGAAATCGGCATCTTGGATGGTGATTATGTGCTTGTTCAAAGACAATCAACAGCAAGAGACGGAGACGTTATTGTCGCTCTTATTGAAGATGAAGCAACTGTTAAGACATTCTATAAAGAAAGAGATTGCTTTAGACTTCAGCCGGAAAACCGTTATCTCAAAGCAATCTACACAAAAGAACTGATTGTGTTAGGAAAAGTAATAGGTGTTTTCAGAAAGATGTGATTTGATTTCTGCAAAAGGATTATCTTCACATTTTATCCATTTAACCCATGGCCACTTGCGCAACCATGTCAACTGACGTTTGGCATAGTGCCTTGTGGCTAATTTTATTTCTTCCGAAAGCTCATTTAATGAAATTTCCCCATTAATATACTTAATTGTTTCTTTATAACCGATAGCCTGTAAAGCCGTTTTTGATAATTCCTTTCCATTTTCTTCGCAATATTTTAGCAATCGTTCTACTTCTTCTACAAGCCCCAGCTCCAACATAAGATCAACCCTCATGTTAATTCTGGCATAAAGATACTCTCTCTTCATATCCATTGCAAAAACTATCGGATCCAGGACAGAACCAGATTTTTTCGACTCCAAGTTTCTTTCTTGCTGCGTCTTACCGGTAAGTTTAAATAGTTCCACAGCACGAACAACACGTTTTTTATTATTAATATGTATTTTTTCTGCAGCTAATGGATCATTTTTTTGTAAATAAGAATACAGCTCTTTTAAACCAGTGTCTGTCCCCGCCATCAAATTCAATTCCGCCTGAAGAGCTTCATTTGATGCATCTTCCTCTTTATAGCTAAATCCTTCCACTAAGGAAGTTACGTAAAGACCGGTTCCTCCAACAAAAACTGGTGTTTTACCCCTACTTGAAAGCTCTTGTGCACAATCATTAGCCACTTTACAATAATCCGCAACACTAAACTCTTCCCATGGTTCAGCTATATCAATCAAATGATGAGGCACACCATTTTGTTCCTGTTCATCTATTTTTGCAGTACCAATATCCATTTTTCGATAAATTTGCATTGAATCACAACTCAGAATTTCACCATTGCAAAGGTTTGCAACATCAAGTGATATACCGGTTTTACCCGATGCAGTAGGACCAGTTATAATAATGGATTTTATTTTTTTATCAACACTCATATAATCCTCTTGAACTTTTTCTCAATCTCTCTTTTTGTTATCTCAATTACAATAGGGCGCCCGTGAGGACAAGTTCCAGGTCTGTCAGTCATGGCTAAATCCTGTAACAACTTATTAATTTCCTGATCAGACAATGCATTATTACCTTTCACAGCAGCCTTACATGCCATGGTATATAATTTTTCATCCTCTATTAAATCACTGTTAGATGCTCTATCGCCTTTTTCAACGAGAGCACTAATCACAGCAGAAATATCAGCTCCACCCAGTATCGAGGGAACAGACCTTACTACAACTACATCTTTGCCAAAAAGATCTATTTCGAATCCCAATCTTTCCAACGCAGCTGTTTTATTCATATATTTCTGCATTTCTCCGGGAGACATGCTTATTGTAATTGGCACCAGTAACGGTTGAACAGCAAACTCATCACCATTTTTATAGGTTTCCTTCAGCTGCTCATAAAGCAATCTCTCGTGGGCAGCATGCTGATCCAGCAAAAAGACAGAAGAATTATATTCTAAAACAATATACGTGTTAAGAACCTGTCCAACCACCCTGGCATCAATATAAAACCGGTTAACTATTTCTTGTTTCTTCTGTATATTTTTTTCAGGCACAATCTCTACAGGACTGTTGTCTGTTTCTCTAACGACAGACAATCCTGCTGAAAATGGAATCACGGGAGTGGCTTCTGTTGCCTTTAAAATAGTTTCACTGCGTTTCTCTTCATAGCTTTCTTTATCAATTGTGGCAACTGTATCCACATTATTAAAGGTCCATGAATTTGTAAGTTTTCTCCCGCCAAATTGAGCTTTAGGCATATCTGTAAAATTCTGTGGTTTAGGTTGTACCTCTGACAAGGATACAGAACCTACACCGGGTCTGTCCCCCATGTTAGATTCAGAAATGGTAAAATTACTTTCACGAGCTGACTCATATAAATCGCTATAATAATCGCCATATGGAATCGCCTTAAGCACTGCTCTAAAAAGTGCATTTTCATCAGAAAAACGCACTTCAATTTTTGTAGGATGAACATTAACATCAACAAAATAAGGACTAACTTCTACAGACAATACAGCAAAAGCAAAGCGACCCTTCATCACAGTTGTTTTCATACCTTCATCAAGAGCTGCAGTTATAGTTTTTGATTTTATATATCTGCCATTAACAAAGAAAATCTGTCTTGAACGATTTCCGGAGGAGGCCTCGCCGGCACCTACAAAACCTGTAATTTTAATTCCACTTTCATTATAATTTACAACTCTTATGCTGTCCGCAATTTTCTTGCCGTAAATACTATAAATAGTGCTCTTAAGATCACCATTTCCCGGTGTACGTAAAAGTTCTGTCCCACTGCTAATCAATCTAATAGCAACTTCCGGATGAGCAAGCGCCAATTTTTGAAGCACATCACAAATATATCCGGCTTCAGTGCTATCCTTTTTTAAGAATTTATATCTTGCAGGTGTATTGTAAAATAAATCTCTGACCACAAAAGTTGTACCATAACCGGCACCTTTTGAGCCGCGCTCTAATATTTTACCACCCTTTATATGGATAAAAGTAGCAGTGTCTGTCCCCTCGCAACGAGTTGTAAGCTCTACATCACTGACAGCCGCTATACTGGCAAGAGCTTCACCTCTGAAACCAAGAGTTCCTACACTCTCCAGGTCATCTGCAGAACGAATTTTGCTGGTTGCATGTTTATCAAATGCGATTTCAGCGTCGTCATCAGCAATACCACTACCATTATCACTTATTCTTATATACTTAATTCCCCCGTTTTTGATTTCCACAGACACAGACGTCGCCCCGGCATCAATGGAATTCTCCACCATCTCTTTCACTACAGAGGCTGGTCTTTCTATAACCTCACCTGCTGCTATTTTACAAGTTGTAAGTTCATCCAACAAAATTATCTGTCCCATAAAAATCACCTCCCGGTAAAATATTTATTTTCTCTGCATGGCCTTCTGCTTAAGCGAATACAGTACATTCATAGCTTCAATAGGTGTCATAGCTTGTACATCTATACGTTTAAGTTCCTCTAAAATCTCATCCTGAGAAGCTTGTGTTACTGCATACTGGAATAAATCAAGCTGTCCCTCGCCACCACTCTTCTTATTTGAGCGCAGTTTTGCTACTTTAAGTTCTTTTCTGCTTATATCCTGCTCCTCCAAAGTGGCAAGAATTTCTTTTGCCCTAATTGTTACCGCATTTGGAATACCTGCTAAAGCTGCAACAGAAATACCATAACTTCCATCTGCTCCACCACGTTTTACCTTTCTCAGGAACACAATTTCGTCACCATTTTTGTTAATAGAAACACAGTAATTCTTAAGTCCCGGTATTTTACCCTCAAGTTCAGTAAGCTCATGATAGTGAGTAGCAAACATGGTACGGCTACCTAATTGTTTTACCACATACTCAAGAACAGACCAGGCAATACTGAGGCCGTCAAAAGTACTTGTTCCTCGTCCGATTTCGTCTAAAATCAACAAACTTCGCTCGGTAGCATTCAGTAAAATATTAGCAACTTCACTCATTTCAACCATAAATGTACTCTGTCCTGATGCAAGGTCATCAGAAGCTCCTACTCTGGTAAAAAGCTTATCAACCACGCCAATTTTCGCATAAGATGCAGGCACAAAGCTTCCGGCCTGAGCCATTAATACAGTTAAAGCTGTCTGTCTCATATATGTAGATTTACCTGCCATGTTAGGACCGGTTATAACCAAAAGATTGTTTTCTTCTGTATCAAGTAATATATCGTTAGCAACATATTCTCCTGCCGGTACTGTCTTTTCAACAACAGGATGTCTGCCATCTTTTATCACAAGGTCTGTCCCCACGTGAATTTCAGGACAGCAATAATTTTCACGATCTGCCACTTCAGCAAAAGAAGCAAGCACATCAATTTCAGACAATTTAAGGGCTGTAGCTTTGAGTCTGGCAACTTCTCCCGCCACAGTTTCACGAATTTTCACAAATAACTCGTATTCTAATTTTACAAGCTGCTCCTCCGAACCCAAAATCTCATCTTCCATGGATTTTAGTTCTTCTGTTATGTATCTTTCACAATTTGTAAGTGTTTGTTTGCGGATATATCTATCCGGGACCTGACCTATATAAGACTTTGTTACTTCAAGATAGTAACCAAACACCTTATTGTATCCAATTTTAAGCTTTGGTATACCTGTTTCTTCTTTTTCCCTCAACTCTAAGTCAGCCAGCCAATCTTTGCCGTTTTTCGCTGCATATCTGCAGCGATCAACGTCTTCATTAAAACCTTCTTTAATTATATCGCCACCTGTAATCTGTACCGGTGGATCATCTTTAATTGCATCAGTTATAAGTTGACATATTTCTGTCAGTTCATCAAGACCGTTATATATATCTGTTGATAGTGGGGACAGACACCCACTTAAAATTTCCTTAATGTATGGAATCTGATTCAAAGATTGTCTTAAAGAAATCATATCCCTCGCATTCATGGACCCAAGAACAGCTTTTGCAGTAAGTCTCTCAATGTCATAAACACCTGACAAAAGTTCTCTAAGCTCACTTCTTACCATAAACTTATCTTTAAGTTCCCCTACACTTTCGTGTCTTGCTTTAATAGCATCAGCATCAATAAGAGGCTGTTCAATCCACTTCCTGAGTAAACGACCACCCATAGAAGTCTGGGTTCTGTCAAGCACCCACAGCAAAGATCCCTTACGGGCCTTTTCACGAAGAGTCTCTGTAATTTCGAGATTTCTTCTGGAAGCTGCGTCTATAGCCATAAACTCTTCAGCTTTGTAAAAATCAATCTTTAATATATGATCAAGATTTGTTTTCTGTGTTTCAGTCATATATGAAAGCAAGGCACCTGCAGCATTTATGGAAATGTCATATTCAGACATTTTGCGGTTTTTTTCAGTGTGAGAAGCAACTAAAGCAGATGCTTTATTGAATTCAAAGCCTTCTTCGCCAAAGAAACCAACATATGCACCAGTGATAGCAGAAATTCTTTTGGACAACATCTCTCTGTTTTCAGCATCAGCGTTGATTATAATTTCCGAAGGACTGAACTTTGCAGTTTCATCTAACAAATGGTTAAGAGTATTGCCTATAGTCAGTGAAGTACAATGCATTTCACCGGTAGATAAATCCGCAGCTGCAACACCATACAACCCCCTGGTACTGTATATAGACATGATAAAATTATTCATGTTTTTATTGAGCATTTGCTCATCTGTAACAGTTCCGGGAGTATAAATTTTAATTATATCCCTTTTTACTATACCTGTTGCAGTGGAAGGATCCTCCATTTGCTCACATATCGCAACCTTATAACCCTTAGATATTAATCTGCTGATATATGAAAGAGAGGCATGATAAGGAATGCCACACATAGGAGCTCGCTTTTCCAGACCGCAATCTCTTCCGGTTAAAACAAGTTCCAATTCTCTGGCAGCCACTTCTGCATCTTCAAAAAACATCTCGTAAAAGTCTCCGAGACGGAAAAACAAAATAGCATCCTTACTTTTTTCTTTTATTTCAAGATATTGCCTCATCATAGGCGTTAACTCGCCCATCAGAATCCCACCTTTACTGCAAATTTTTTCATGGGGACAGACACTGCCTTAGTGACAGCCACCACAACTACTACAATCGCCACCGCAGGAAGAACCATTAAGCTGACCATCAATATTAAATTGAATAATTTCATTAACAGTCTTCATCATCACTTCAAAATTCTGTCTTGCTTCAAAATACTTCTGAGTAACTTCGTAATCAGTAAGTTCATTCTGTTTTGCCAACAATGCATCACGTGCTGCTTCCAAATCAGCCTGAGTTACATCTTCTTTACCTGAAATTTTCACCATTTCAGTCTGAAGATCTCTAAATTCCTTCATGAGAGTCTGTGACTTTTCATCAGCCAATACTGCCTTTTCACTGTCTCTCCATTCTGTAAACTGTTTGCTTTCTGCAATAGCTTCACCTAATCTGGTTGCTGCTTCTACATAATCCATAATAAAATCTCCTTCTGTTTAAATAAAATATTTTATATTAATTTTCCACCAAGAGACCAGGTCTGTACCTCGTCAATCTCAACGGTAACTATCTCACCAATACAGTGTCTGTCCCCAACAAAATTCACAATTTTGTTGCCTTGAGTTCTTCCGGTAAAACGCTCCGCATTAGTACGGCTGTAACCATCAACCAACACTTCAACCTTTTTTCCCATATATGTTTCGTTTATCTCACGATCAATTCCGTTCTGAAGGGCCAGCAACCGTTCAAAACGTTCTTTTACCACTTCTGACGGCACCTGATTTTCCCATTCCGCTGCAGGAGTACCTTTTCGTTTTGAATAAATAAAAGTAAATGCCATATCATAGCGAACCTTTTTCACCAAATCCAGGGTCTGCTCAAAATCCTCATCGGTTTCGCCCGGAAAACCAACAATAATATCTGTAGAAAAAGCTATATCCGGAATCTTGGATCTGACTTTATCTATTATTTCCATATATTTTTCCGCTGAATACTTACGGTTCATTTTACCAAGAAGTCTTGTACTGCCTGACTGAACCGGAAGATGAAGCTGACGGCAGATTTGAGGATTAGATGCCATAACATCTATAAGCTCATCAGATAAATCCTTCGGATGTGAAGTCATAAACCTTATACGCGGAATAGAAGTTTCCCGACATATTAAATCAAGAAGTCCTGCAAAATTCAGCTCATCCTCTTTATCGAGCCCATACGAGTTTACATTCTGACCAAGTAGAGTTATCTCTTTATATCCCTGTGCCTCTAAAGTTTTGATTTCTTGTAAAATGTCGCTACTGCTCCTGCTTCTCTCTCTACCACGAACATAAGGCACTATACAATACGAACAAAAATTGTTACAACCATACATAATTGTGACCCAGGCTTTAATAGAGTCGGCCCTTTTTACAGGAACACCTTCAGCCACCCTGCCATCTAAATGCTCTGTGTTATAAACATGCTTTTTATTTTCCATACAGTCTAACAATAATTCAGGAAATGTGTGCTGATTCTGGGTGCCGAATACCAAATCTACATTTTTATATTTCCGCCTTATTTCATCAACCACATGAGATTGTTCCGTCATACAACCACACACAGCAATAATCATATCCGGATTTTCCCTTTTTGCTGCCTTTAATGCACCTAAATGTCCAAAAACTTTTTCT
This sequence comes from Oscillospiraceae bacterium, assembly GCA_015069135.1. Classification (GTDB taxonomy): domain Bacteria; phylum Bacillota; class Clostridia; order UBA1212; family SIG427; genus SIG427. Next base: position 134,829 of record SVJE01000005.1, read on the forward strand.
TCAGCATTTTCTCTGACGCAACAAGTGTTAAATATAATTAAATCTGCAGCACTCGCTTTGTCTTCGTCACTTTGAACCAAAGAATATCCCATTTCAAGTAACATACCTGACAATTTTTCAGCATCGTGTTCGTTCATCTGACAACCGAAATTTCGAACTCTCGCTGTAGGCATACGTCCATTTTTATGGTAAAATTCCTGGTTTAGAATGCTAATTTTATGCATGTAATCATATTGCATTTTGATTTCTTCTTCAGGAATATTTATAGTACCTTTTTTCAATTCACTTTCCTCTTTTCGACAAATTTCGTCATACAGATTAATTTTATCAAAAATGTATGTTTTTATCAACTTAACCTCGCAACAAGGGCATCTACATCAAGGATATATTCACGTGAACCACCTGCTCCGGGACGACCTACAAGTTTAATAATACCTGCCGCTTCCCATTGTTTAAGATTTTTATAAACGGCCCTTGCCTGCAAAGGAGGTGAATCCATAGTAAAACTTTTTGCAGTTAAAGCAGATCCTTCCAAAAATTTTTCCATCATCATGTATTTAGTATAATCAGAAAGTAACTCCATCATATTTAAAAAAGCTTCTTTTTCATTTTTACACATCAGAAAATAACCCTCTTTCTCTAATATCTTTAATAATTTCTCTTAGCCTACGCAAAGCACGACTTTTCTTAACATATAAAGTTTTTCTATCCATTTCTGTATCTTCCATAATTTGTTCTGTTGTAAAATTGTAGTAATATATCATCATTATCAAATTGTTATATTCATCAGGAAGATATTTTAACGCCAGATTCAATTCTCTAACATCGGCATCAACTATTTCTTCATGCCAATCTTCATTAAACACAAAGTTAGGATCACCATAATATTTTCCTGTTAAATCCTCATTAAAATCAGATAATTCTTCGTGTTTAGAACTGGCTGAGTCAACCATATTCAAAGCACATTGTTTACTTACCATCATCAGAAAATGTGCTTCTTTAGGAGTGTATTTATATTCCATCAATTGGCTGAGACGTTCATCTTTTGATGCCAATTTAAAGAATGCATTATGTACTGCATCTTCTGCCCGAGCATGATCATGGAGTACAGATAGTGCGGTACGATACATAACACCCTGATACTTTACGTAAACATATTTAAAATATTCCGCAGCATCTGCATCCTCAATAAGAGAAAGATAAAACAGTAAATTATACGTCATAACCACCTCCTATACACTTTTTATTTTGACAACAGCACCACTAAATTTTTCTTTAATATTCTTTATATTAATTTTTTTCTGGCCGATAAATTGAGATAACATTTTTGCCGGTACAGTGATATCTATATTATCTTCATAAAGAGAAAAATGTACTGTTTTCCCCATGAATTCAGCATTATGCAATCTAATACCCGAAGATTTCATGTTTCCCAGGATTTTCATAATAAATTTAAAAGCAATCCTGGATTTAACCATTTCACCAAAAGCGGGATGGTAAGGGCCGGCTACAACTTCACCATCTGTACTTATATTGTCAGAGGACTGTAAACCAACTCTGATAACCCTTATTCCTGCATTTTCATACATAGGAATCAGTTCAGAACATATTTCTACAGCCGTCTCAAGACTCATAGCTTCATACTCTTTTGAAAAATACATTTTCTCAAGGTCTGTCCCTCGTATAACAATAGTAGGATATATTCTGACAATATCAGGCTTAAGTTCTATAACCCTTAAGGCCGTCGTGATTTCATCTTTATATGTTGCTCCAGGAAGTCCCGGCATAGTTTGAATCCCCAAAGAAAATCCATGCTCCTTTATCAAGCCTGCAGCTTTAACGGTATCCTCCGCAAGATGTCCGCGACCACTTAATTTAAGTACATTATCACACATAGACTGTACACCAAGCTCTATAGTTCTTATTCCATACAGCTTCAGCCTCTCCAAAGCCAGCAAATCAATATAATCAGGTCTCGTGGAAACACGAAAATCAGGATTGAACCCAAACTTTTCACAAGCATTTCTGGCAGCTTTTAATAAAGGCTCCTGTTCATGCCATGGAATTGCCGTAAAACTTCCTCCATAAAAAGCCACTTCAACACTTCCGTAATTCTCCACAATCCCGGAATAACTTTCAATCAATTTTATTACACTTTCATATGTAGGAGCTACACTTTGTCCGCTTATTTTCCGTTGATTACAAAAACAACAATCGTGAGGACACCCCATATGTGGAACGAAGACAGGTATAATAAGCTTTCTGCCTTTAAACCTGTCTTCGTATAATGCTACATTTTCAATATTAATATCAGTCATTTTACCAATAGAAATTAATCGCTGATTTTAGCTCCGTAATCAGATACTAAAGAAGAAACTGTCTTGTTTTCTTCAAAGAGCTCAGCTATCTTTTCATCTTTAATATTGGAAAGGTCGTATCCCTTAGCAGCCAAAGCTTCGTCTCTCATCTGCTTAGTAGCTCTTTCAGTAGCAATTTCTGCTTTAATTGTATTCTTAATACTATCGTTCGCACCTTCTTCTGAATCAACACTGTTATCAAAATCTTCAACTTCGTTACATCTTATAATGTAATAACCTTTTTCAGCTTCAATAACTTCATATACATTTTCAGCATCTGCTTTTTCCTTTTTTAGTGCCCACTCATCTACTTTTGTATCTCCTGAAAGACTACCATTGTTGATGGTTGAAATACCGGCAGATTTTGCTGCATTTGTTTCTTCGGATTTTGATTTAATTGTTTCCTCAAACTTCAATTCGCCTGACTTAAATTTTGCAAGGTAGTCATCAATTTTTGCCTTAACATCAGCCTTCTCAGCATCCTTCATAGCAACAGATTTTCCATCTTTATCTGTTGTCATAGTGGACAAGAAGAACTTCTGAACTTTTGCAGTTCTGTAGTCATTTACATTCTCATCGTAAACTTTTCTCATCTCTGCTTCAGTAATATCATATTTTTCCTTCATGGAATCCATATACTTTGCAATAACAGTATCCTGTTTAGCATATTCCTTATACTGTTTAGCAGACATCTCTCCACAAACATACTGCAATACATCTTCATATGTAATGGAAGAATCATACTGCTGATACACAGAATAATAATAGTTAATCATATAATCAACGTTAGCTTCAACATTGTCAGCTTCTTCTGATGTAAGCTTAAAGCCCTTATCTAAAGCAAGCTGATAAGATGCTTTAAATATTCTGAGTTCTTCAAGAGCATTTTCCTGACACAACTGAAGTGCGTATTTTCCATTTTCATCTTTCTTCGTAAAATATTCTTTATATATTTCTACAGCCTTTTCATCAGATGTTCCTTCAGGAATGTCGATTTCCTCTGAAATATCAGCTAATTCAGCATTTAGATAATGAACATACTCATAGTTGTAAAGTTTCTGTCCGTTAAGCTTTGCAACAAAGTTACCTGAAGTAACTAAAACAACGGAAAGAACAGAAACAAAAACTACAATTACAGCTAATGAAACAGCAAGAATCGCAACAAATTTATTGTTGTCAAGTGATCCTGTTTTTTTCTTTTTCTTAATTTCTGTTGACATAAAAACAACCGCCTTTTAAATAAATATTAGTAATAACAAAATAACTCTTTGCATTATACAGCATTTTTTAATATTTGACAAATATATTTTACTGTTTTCTTTTAACACAATTATCCAAAAATTCCTTAGCCTCTTTAAGAACTGTACCCTTTACCTCTAATGAGAGATAAGGGTCTGTCCCCGCGTTAAGAAGAATTTTACCTTTATACAAATCCATAATCTCCGGCAGAAACTCATTTTCTGTAATTCTGGAATTTTTATGGAACACAAAAATTAATCTGTTGTTTTTAGTAAACACATCAGAAAAACCGCAAATCCCGGCAATATACCTTATATATGATACTTCCATAAGACTCTGTACTTCTTTAGGCACATCCCCAAATCTGTCAATAAGTTCATCAGTAAGATCATATATATCCTCTCTTGAAGTAATAGCGGCTATTTTACGATAAATATCTACACGAACCTCATCGTCTTCAACATATTCAGAAGGTACAAAAGCACTCACATCCAAGCCGACTGTAACTTCCGGTATTTCCGTCAGTGTCTGTCCCCCTGCTTCAGCTACTACCTGGGAAAGCAGCTTACAGTACATGTCATAACCAACAACTGCCAGCTGACCGTGCTGTTGTTCACCAAGAACACTTCCTGCACCTCTTATTTCCAAATCTCGAAGAGCTATTTTGAAACCTGAGCCAAACTCAGTAAATTCACGAATAGTTTGAAGCCTTTTTTCTGCAATCTCACTTATATTTTTATCTTTTTTATATGTTATATAGGCATAAGCAGTTCTTGAAGATCTACCAACTCTACCTCTTATCTGATACATCTGGGCAAGTCCAAGTCTGTCCCCATCTTCAACAATAACAGTGTTGGCATTTGGAAGGTCAAGACCTGACTCTATTATAGTGGTACACAAAAGCACGTCATATTCTCCTGCCTGGAATGCAGCCATAGTATCTTCCAATTCCCGCTCGGACATCTGGCCATGAGCTACTGCAACGCGAGCCTCCGGCACAATAGTATTAAGCCACATTTTCTTTTCAAGTATTGTGCGTACTCTGTTGTAAAGGTAGAAAACTTGTCCTTTTCGTCCCATTTCTCTGTAAATTGCATTTTTAACAATATCCGGTGTAAGTTCTGTTACAAAAGTTTGCACAGGCTTACGGTCAACCGGTGGTTCTTCAAGGATACTGATATCACGTATGCCGGAAAGAGACATGTGCAAAGTTCTTGGTATAGGAGTAGCACTTAGTGATAAAATGTCCACATCCGGTCGGGATTGTTTAAGTTTTTCTTTGTGCATTACACCAAAGCGCTGCTCTTCGTCTATAATTACTAGGCCAAGATTCTTAAAATCTAATTTTTTCTGTAAAATGCTGTGAGTTCCTACCAAAATGTCTATTTTACCGCTTGCTGTATTTTTCAGAACCTGCGTGCGTTCCTTTGGTGTACGGAAACGACAAAGGTAGTCCACTGTTACAGGGAAATCCTTAAACCTCTGTACAAAATTCTGATAATGCTGTTGTGCCAGAACTGTAGTAGGACACAAAAAAGCTACCTGTTTACCATCACATACCGCTTTAAATGCTGCCCTTAAAGCAACTTCCGTTTTACCATACCCTACATCACCACAAAGAAGTCTTTCCATCGGGCGCGGAAGTTCCATATCCGCTTTTATTTCCTCTACACATTTAAGCTGATCTTCTGTTTCCTCATATATAAAGCCTTCTTCAAATTCTTTTTGCCACACTGTGTCTTCGCTGAATGCATGCCCTTTCACTTTAGAACGCTTTGCATACAAATCTACCAATTCCTGAGCATACTCCCGCAAGGAATCTTTTATTTTAGCTGTAGTACGGGACCATTCGGCACCGCCCATTTTATTCACTTTGGGCACTTTACCTTCTGCGCCAATATATTTCTGAACTATCTCAAGCTGATATGTGGGCACATAAACAACACCGTCGTCGGCATACAGAATCTTAACATAATCCTTTCTTACACCCTGGCTTTCAATAGTTTCAATACCGTCGAATTTACCTATACCGTGAATTTCGTGTACCACAAAATCTCCCGGCTTTATATCTGCAAAGCTGGTTATAGGATTGCTTTTTTTCTTACGTTTTTTCTCTGCACGTTCTTTTTTGAAGAAAGATTTACCACTGATAACAGAGACACCCGCGGTAGGGTACACAAATCCATTCTCAAGACCACCCACGGCAACACCCACATGAAAATCTTTACAGTGTCTGTCCCCGCAAAAAACGGCGTCAGAAAAGCCATGATCTTTAAGATACTCTAAAGCTCTGTTGGCTTTGCTCTCGGTTTCTGTCAGCACTAATATTTTACCCACTGATGATTCTTCAACACCCTTAGGAAAAGGCTCAGCAATTTTAACAGGTACTATAAATTCCTGTTGGCGTCCTCTATCCGCCAAAATGCCTGGTGAGAATAATTCCATAAACGATATGGCAGGACTTACTTTCTTCGCACAACAAGCAACCTGTTCAAAAGGCATTAACATATCGAAACACTGAGGTAATAAGGGTATTCTTTCAGCTACCGATTCACAAACCCGACGATGTTCATCCAACAAGAAGTTTTCCGTCTCCTTAAGTGCACCGTGCCTATCAAAAAATACCAATGCTTCTTTCGTATATGAAAAAACATTAAAGTCTGTCCCCAAAATAAAAGGAAGATATCTATCATATCCCGGGAATTTATGACCGGAACTCATCAGATTCAGATCAGCCTCAATCTTTCTCATTAAGGCTCGGACATTGGACGCATTTTCTTTCAGTGTCTGTCCCCTTGTAAAATCATCTGCAGCATCAAGTATGCGTTTCCTTATTTTAAGTTCCGTTTCCACAGAAAAAATATTTGTTTCACTGTCAGGTAGAACTTCAACAGTGTCTGTCCCCTCGATAGTCCTCTGAGACACCACATCAAAGCTCCTTATAGAATCAACTTCCGTATCAAAAAACTCCACACGATAAGGCACATCTGCAGAAGAAGGAAACACATCCAGGATGTACCCCCTTAAAGAAAATTGACCTCTACCTTCAACAGAAGACACACGCTGATATCCCATAGCCGTCAGGCGCTCTGCCAATTTTACAGTATCGTAATTCTGTCCTTGTTCAATACTTAAAATTTGACCTTTTAACATATCAGGAGACGGTAAATACTGCATAGCAGCCTGAAGTGGCATAACTAAAATCTGCCAATCTCCCTCCATAAGCTTTTTCAAAGACATCATTCTCTGAAAATTACCATCACGTCCTCTTGCTTCCACATCATAAAGCACATCTTCTCTTGCCGGCAAATAAACAACTCTGTCTCCGCAGAAAAAACAAAAGTCCGAATATCGAGACGTAGCCTCAAGTTCATTTGCAGCTATATATACAATTTTGTTTTCATCTGAAAAAAGATACGCAAAATGGGCCTTTGCTGAAGAGGAAAGACCGGTAAAATAATTTTCATTTCCTTTTGATTCCACCGCAGACTTCCACTTCTTAAATTCAGGAAGTCCCTTTACGGCTCGGGTAAAAAATTCCATTATTTCTCCCCGCAATTAAATTTATTCATGGTAAAATCACAACCTTTTGTTATGATTGAAACCACAGCTTCCGAAGCTTTCTTTCTGCCCTCAATAATTTTCTCTAATTCTTCGGTGGTAAAATACCCAATTACATACTGAGCCAGATCCATAAAAGAAGGCTGTTTGCCGATACCTAGTCTCACCCTTGGAAAATCTGTAGTCCCCAGGTGCTCTATAACAGACTTCATTCCTCTGTGACTACCTGCACGACCCTTTGCTCTTACTCTTACAGCCCCGGTTTCAATATCAATATCGTCATAAATTATAATCAATTTATCAAGAGTAGCCTTGTACCAATTCATAACTTTAGATACACACTCTCCGCTTAAATTCATATAAGTAGAAGGCTTAACCAAAACCACTTTCTCACCTTGTATTTTACCTTCTCCTATTGTGCCCTGAAATTTCTTTTTAGAAACATCTATTCCATATTCAGACGCCAAAATATCAACTACAGCAAAGCCACAGTTGTGTCTTGTGTTATCATATTGTGAACCTATATTACCAAGACCCACTATAATCCATCTGTCGTTGTCTGTCGATTTTCTGAAGAACATAATTACTCCTGTTTTTCGATTTTACAAATTATCGATTTATTTTACCACAAAACAAAATTCGTGTACATTCTTTCGTTGATTTTACATAAAATACATGATAAGATGGTAATGTTAAAATTTACAAAAAATCGAGGCGTTTTCCTTGGATAATATAAATGATATTTTAAAGAATATAAAGAAAGTTCACATGATTGGTATCGGCGGCTCCAGTATGAATGGTATCGCCACAATTATAATGAACTATGGTATTTCAGTAACAGGTTCCGACAGAGGCCCTTCTAAAGCCACCGAAAAACTGGAAGCATTAGGGGCAAAGGTTTTCTTTGGTCATGCAGAAGAAAACTTACCTGACGACTGTGATCTTGTGGTTTATACTTTGGCAATTTCTCAGGATAACCCTGAATTCCTCAAAGCTAAAAAGCTGAATATTCACACAATGGAACGTGGCACTTTCTTAGGTTATGTTGCAGCTCAGCATCAGTATTCATTGGCTATTTCCGGAACTCACGGTAAGACTACAACTACCAGTATGACAGCGGCAATTCTTATGGCTGCATCCAAAGATCCTTGCGTACATTTAGGCGGTTATTTCCCTATGATTGAAGGAAGTGTAAGAGCTTCCACAAGTCCCTATTTTGTAACAGAAGCCTGTGAATACCACAAAAACCTTCTGAACCTTTCACCTTATGCAGGTATTATTCTGAATATTGAAGCAGAACATCTGGACTTTTACAAAGGTGGTTTGCCTGAAATAATGGAAACGTTTTCAGAGTTTGCCGGTAAAATATCCCCTGACGGCTTTTTACTGGTGTGTAAAGACAACGACTGTGCTGTTGAAGCATCAAAGGCCGCTAAGTGTAAAGTAATTACATATTCTATAGAGAATCCTGAAGCTGACTTCTACTGTAAAAACGTTGACATTTTACCGGAAGGGATTTCACATTTTACCATCTGTAAAGGGGATGCTTCCTTGGTAGACATAGAGCTTCCGGTACCGGGACATCATAATATTTCAAACGCACTGGCCGCAAGTGTGGCAGCTATGGAATTGGGTTGTACCCCTTTAGATGTAGCTCATGGTTTATCTGTATTCCACAACACCGACAGACGTTTCCAGGTTAAGGGTAAAATGAACGGTGCCTTGTTGGTTGACGACTATGCTCACCACCCTACTGAAATAAAGGCTGTAATTCACACAGCCAACGAGATGCTTGAAGGCACCGGTAAAATATGGAGTATATTCCAGCCGCACACTTATTCAAGAGCTAAAGCTTTTGGTGATGAATTCTGCGAAGCATTAAGAGGCAGTACAAAAGTTATTATTGCTGATATTTATGCTGCCAGAGAGCCCGATCCGGGAGATATAAATTCTTCTATGCTGGCTGACAGATTCAACAGCAAAGGTGTGCCTACAATTTATATTTCAAACTTTGAAGAAATTAAAGATTATATACGCAAAAATGCAACTGAAGGTGACATTGTAGTTACATTGGGTGCAGGAGACATAAATAAGGTTGTAGCTGAATTGGCTGAGGAAAGTAAATAAGTCAACATAAAATTTAAGGATTGCCAACCAAACTTGGAAGGCAACCCTTTACTTATTATCTCTTTCAAATTAAATATTAGTCTTCTGCTGCTCCGACATTGTTGTCAGCACCTTGTAAGCACCGTTTACAACACAAAGTCCCGGATTTTCGGCTATAGTTACATCAATACCTGTACTTCTGTGAATCAGTTCAGCTAATCCCTTTATAAGGCTACCGTTACCTGTCATAAGAATACCTCTGCTGTAAATATCTCCTGCAAGTTCTGGTGGAGTATTACCCAACACCTCATGGATACAATCAAGTATAGGAAGTGCAACTTCCATCATTGTTTCCATAAGTTCATCAGAAGTTATAGTCTGCTCCTTGTACGCACCTTCAATAACATCAGTACCATGGATTTCCATAGTATTGGTAACCATACCGTGATAAAGACAGGCCAATTCTTTTTTAATTCTTTCAGCTTCCAAAGGACCTATCATCATCCCATACTGTTTCTTTATATATTCCATAATAGCTGTGTCAAAACTGTCACCAGCTACTTTTATACTTTTACCGGAAACAACACCCTGGAAAGATACCACCGCCACATCCGTAGTACCGCCACCTATATCCACAATCATGTGGCCGTAAGCATTTTCCACATTAAGACCTGCACCAATAGCCGCAGCCAAAGGCTCTTCAATCATAAATACTCTGGCACAGCCTGCCTCCTGCGCAACTCTCTCAACTGCACGCTTTTCCACTTCTGTTGTATGTAACGGAACAGCCACCATAACGTCAGGTTTTAATATTCTATGGAAGAAATTTGTAATATTGCTATTAAGATAATAGCTGATCATTTTTTTTGTAAGGGTAAAATGTGATACAACACCTGACGCCACTGGTCTTATAACTTCTGTATCCGGATTGACGCGACCAAGCATTGTCTTTGATTCATCGCCTATGGCAACAATAGTGTCGGTTCCCTTTTTTACAGAAACCAGTGAAGGTTGATTAACAACTATACCTTTATTTTCCAGATACATCAAAATAGTATCTGTACCTAAATCTATTGCAACATTCTGTCGAAAAAATCCCATTTAAGTTTCTCCTTGAAAGTTTATCTTATGTACACAGCAACATCATAACATATTTTTTCTCATATGAAAAGTTTTTCACGGGGACTTTTCATGGGGACAGACACTCCCAAAAAGTATAAAACAAAAGCTCCTCTATACCGGGAGCTCATTTTATCTAATTCACTTTAAACACATCAGCCACTTCGCTAATCATAATATAGGCAGCCGGATCAATTTCGTGAACAATATCTTTCATCCTCGGAACCTGAAAACGGTTAACCACAAAATACACCATGGTTTTTGGTGCATTGGAATAACCACCGGTTGCCTCAACTTTTGTCAGCCCGCTCTCAAAAGTTTCCGACAGAGTACTGCATATTTCATCAGGTTTTTCAGTAACAATAATTGCACATTTTTCTCTATCAAAACCTTCAACTATAAAGTCCACTGTCTTAAGTGCTGCCATATACGTTACAATGGAATAAAGAGGTAAAATCCAACTTCCTATAACAAAACCGCACACCACATACAAAATCACATTGTATATCATCACAAAAGTACCTACTGTAATACTCAGTCTTTTAGCAAAAATTACAGCCATAACTTCGATGCCATCCATAGCACCACCATATCTTATAGCAAGACCAGAACCTACACCTGAAATCACACCGCCGAATAATGCACACAAAAGAAGATCTGTCCCCGCCAAAGGAGAAGCTATACTTACATCGATTGGTAAAATGTCAGTTATAAGCCATGCAGTCAATGAATATATGGCAACGGTATATGTAGCATATATTGTAAAAAGCGGACCCTGTTTTTTAAGCCCGTATATGAACAACGGTACATTAAGAATAATAAGAAAAAGTGATAAAGAAAGCCATGGTGGTGTTACCTGAGACAATAACATGGATGTGCCGGAAATACCACTGTCATATAAATTAACCGGTGACAAAAATATAGTAATACCTATAGCATTTATCATACCTGCTAGGGTCAGCATCAAAATATTTTTAATTTTTATTTCTTTCAAAAATTTAAACATTTTATCCTCTTAATCATTTTTATCTTTCATGCGATAACCTACGCCCAGTTCATTAATAATATAACTGTCTTCTCCAGGTTTTGCCCCTAACTTTTTGCGGATATTAGCCATATTAACTTGGAGTTTTTTCGTACTCCCCTCATCATTACTTCCCCAAATAGCTTTGATTATTGCGGAATAAGTCAGAATTTTACCACTTTGCTGGGACAGAACACACACAATATTATATTCCGTTTGTGTCAGTTTAATTTCCACCCCATCAATATACACTCGCCTTGTGTCATAGTCGATTGCCAGATTGTCCAAAGAGAATTTTCCTCCCTGAAAAACTCCAAGTTCGCAATTTCTACGACTATTTCTGAGTACAGTTCTGATTCTTGCAAGCAGCTCTCCGGAACCAAAAGGCTTTGTTATGTAGTCATTTGCACCTGTATCAAGTGCCTCTACCTTATCTTGTTCATCAGTTCTTGCAGAAAGTACAATCACCGGGGCCGACCACTCTTTTCTTATTTCATTTATAAAAAAAGTTCCATCCATATCAGGAAGTCCCAAATCTAGAATAGTTAAATCCGGAACATGGGTTGTAAACATCATAATCGCTTCCTTACAGCTACCGGCCGTCACGACCTGATAGTCGTTAGCTTCCAACAAAGCAACCAAAAAATTTCTTATATTCACATCATCTTCAACTATAAGTATTTTATTTTTATTAGCCATAATTCACCTCTTCAATATCCAACGTAAACCTGAACAAAGCTCCACCTTTTTTAAGATTCTCTGCTGTTATTTCTCCACCGTGAGCTTTTATAATTGTTGAACACACAGATAAACCAATTCCAGTATTTCTCTTATGGTTATCTCCTGTAGATTTGGTGTCCCCATACATCCCTGAAAAAATACTTTTCAGTTTTTCTTCTCTTATTCCACATCCGTTGTCAGAAACTTCGAAAGTTGCTTTGTTAAAAGCTACTGAAACTTTCAGCACAATTTCTGTCATTCCTTTGCCATGTATAACTGCATTTTCCAAAAGATTCATTAAAACCTGTTCAATCAATATCGCATCCATTGGTATCGTAATAAAATCTTCGGGAATCTGTAATTTTACAGCGTAATCAGGATATTTTCTTTTAAACTTATGTATTACTGAATCAATAAGTTCATCCAGAACTGTAGGAGTCTTTGTAATTTTAACATTTCCGCTGTCAAGTTTTGTAACTGACAATAAGTTCTCCACCATACGTACCAACCACTTAGAATCATCTCTGATACCTTTCAGCATCTGCTTTTCCAATTCCGGAGATAATGTATCTTTGTTTTCAAGAATTACACTGCTGGAGCCATAAATTGATGTAAGCGGTGTCCTTATATCATGGGATATCGCTCTTAAAAGATTTGCTCTCATTTTTTCCATTTCTGCTTCAGCTTTAATGGCTTCATGTTTTCTGATTTTTGTGGTCATAGTGCTTATAATTAAGGCTACAGCAATCATGGCTATCGCCGAAACAATATTCTCATACACGGTAAAATCGAACTGAAAATACGGAAAAGTAAATGCATAATTTACCGCTAAAACACTTATTATGGCAGAAACCACACCATACAAATAGCCTTTAGTAAAAAATGATATAAAAAGCACAGCCAATACAAAAACTGTAGGTATCAATGCTTCTGCATTAATCCACGTCTGTATAGCTAAACAAATCAGGAAAGCTACTAAGAGAGTAGTCACAGAAATAATCAAATTTTTTAATTTCATAAAAATGTTTCTCATATAGTAAATAGTATAACATATTACTGAGTGTCTGTCCCCATGAAAATTATTTTTTTCGACTTGTTCTGCGAATTATGACATAAAAAAACAGACATACCAAAGTACCAATAACAAAGCCGGTAAAATCTATCATCACATCTTTAACAGAACTTGTTCTGTCTGAAAAGCTCTGAATATATTCATCTGTTACAGCTATCAAAAGGCCATAAAATAGACCTGCTCCATAATAAGTTTTATTATATTTTTTCTTTGTTTCTTCAACCAGCCCAGAAACAGAAAAACCCAAGGCTGCAAATTCAGTCAGATGTGCACATTTTCTTACAACATAATGCATATCTATTTTTTCTGTGTCTGTAAAAATTTCAAAAAAAGGTGTGACAAAGGCAATAACCCAATTACTGTCAGATGTGCTATCGTCAATATTTTTTAATGAGTTAGAAAATATAAACATTGTGACAAAAATAGTCAGAATGACAAATAAAACAATATATTTTTTATTTGAAAAAAACTTTTTCATATCATACCTGCCTCCTTGAAAGACTACACGAAAAACACATATTTTGTCAACCAAGTGGCATTAATGATAACAGTGTCTGTCCCCATGAAAATTTTCATGGGGACAGACACCGACACCAATACACAGACACCAATACATACTTTATTGCTTTATCACTTTATTTATTTAAATAGTTGAAGTTTGTTTTTATCTATGGTATAATCTTCCAGTCGGTGTTCATTGCACCTACATAAACAATTTTATATTTCATACAGAACACAAGAAAAAAGCCGGAAAGTTATACTCTCCGGTTTTTTTCTATTCAAAAAACTTTTCTCAAAAATACACTGCATCTTGTCTGGGTCTGTCAGGATGTTCCCCGGACCAACCAGCCATTGGCATTTCACATATACGCTTTACGTCTTCCTGACTGATTTCAAAATTAAACAAGTCCATATTTTCGTTTATTCGGTGGACAGAAGACGCCTTAGGCAAAGGCAATACTCCCATTTGCAAAGAAAATCTTAAACAAAGTCTGGCAACAGAAATTCCATACTTGGAAGATAGCTCCAAAAGCAGAGGATGTTTCAGCACCCTTCCTCTTCCCAGAGGGCTCCACCCTTCCACCACAATCCCATGACTGTGACAATATTCAACAGTTTCTTTCTGAATATATCCGGGATGGAATTCAATCTGATTTACCATAGGTTTTTCACCTATTCCCTGGATGTTTTCCAGATGATGTGGAAGAAAATTACTTACGCCAATTCCCTTTACAAGACCTTGTTGATACATTTCATTCATAGCCTGCCAGGTTTCTTTGTTAAGTTCTACCCATGAATCATCCAAAGGATCACTCTTAGATCCATTTAACCGTGGCCAATGTAAAAGATACAAATCAACATACTCAAGCCCCAGCCGTTCCAATGACCCTTTAATACCCGCAAAAGCCTTTTCACGCCCTTGTTCTGCAGCCCATAATTTAGTGGTTATAAAAAAGTCACTGCGAGGAATCCCGCTTTCTTTTATAGCTTCACCCAATTCAGTTTCATTCCCGTAGACCGAAGCTGTATCAAAATGTCTGTATCCTTTTTCAATGGCATCAAGAATAGGTTGTTTTCCTTTCTCAACTGTACTTTTGTAAGTGCCAAAAGCCGGGCACGGTAATTTGATTCCATTTGACATTACAAAATCAAACATAAATTAACTCACCTTATCATCTCACCATCACCGGGAGCCAACAACAAATGATATCTGCCATCATCAGCTTTCACCATATCCTGCCACTGTCCGGTTACTTTATTCAACCACTGAGGTTGATGTTCACACTTAAAAGCAATATACTGAGGATTATCATGATCTTTATTAGCCAGAATAACCTTTTCGTTAGTAAAGAATCCTAAAATAATTTTTTCAGCCCACACATCGGTAAAATCCTTATACTGGTGGAAATACTTTACGTGTGTATCACCTTTTGCAAAACCAATATGGAAGACAGCCTCAGACTCTGCGTCCATCACCTCTCCACCTAACAGCGCTAAATCTTTATTAATTCGCTGAACCATATAGTATCTGCTGTCCTTGGTTCCATCCAGGTGCACCATAGCGTGGTGGTAATCCCAACCTTCTGCTCTACCCGGTGGCGTCGCGTAGGTAAAATAGTCAATTTCATCTGCACCGTATGCCAGAGCAGCAAAAACTTCCCATCTCATTTCAGATTCATTTACATGACGGAAATCCCAGTGTTCAACTACCTGTAAAATAGCTTTCCATGGTATATTCTGTTCAGCTGCAATTTCCCTTATTATCTCCAAGTTATCATAATAACTCGGGCGATCAACTCTCTCAAAAACTTTCTCTACCCAGCCGTTGGCAACTCTGCTTTCTTCTGAAATATCAGCTTCAGGTTTGTCAGTTAATCTGTCAACAGCCTTAAACATCAGATTGTAGTGGTCAAAACTTAAAATTTCAGGTTTAAACACTTCCACAAACTCTCTTATGAATTTTTCATATTTTTCTGCACCGTTAAGCGGTGGTACAGCCAACATATTTACCAGTGCCTTATGATTTGGATCAAGCACTTTCATAGCTTCCTTAATCTTTGCAAGTCCGGGGAAAAATGTTTCCGTAGGCTCATCCTGAAGAAAATAATCATTAAGATTAGGTATGTCCTTGTAGTCATTTATGTATTTCTCAAGAATTTTTTCCCAATCATCTCCACCTTTTCTTATTGCATAAATTCTGTCATCCTGAATACTTACTTTCATGCCGTATTTTTCAGCTAATTTTGCAACCTTAAGATTAGTATGATAGCCGTATCTTGACTCAACAATTGTCATACCTGCATCAGCAATATCTTTAATAACGTCCTCGTTAGCAATAACCTCTCCCGGAGGTCCGCACCAGTAGGAAATAGGATATTTTTTCATAATAAATTCCTCCTTAAACATCAGAATACAAACACAGCCGGCCAATAAGCCGGCTGATTTTAAAGCAAAAGTTATTCTTTATCAAAAACTTTTACACCTGAAGCAAGTTCAAAATGCAGTTCGGCAACACCTAGCTCAATATTTCTTGATTTAGAACCACTGTCCACATATGCAAGAATTTTAGAGCTACAATAGAAAAACTTAACAGGCTGAGAATTCTGAGAAGATGGCGCTTTCGCAACCGCTTTCATACCTTCAATAAACCAATCAGGCACTTCTCCGTCTGCTGTATACATATATTCAATAGGTCTTGTACTTCTGTGTATAGACATATTGACGGCAAATTCATCATCAATATTAATTTCTTCAGCACTTTCACCTACAGCAACGATAATAACCAGTTTGTCATTTTCACCCAATTCGCAAGTCCATAAATCTTCATTATAGTTAACATTAAGCCAACAGGTACCAAGACCTAATGCTGTAGCTTCGAGAACCAATCGCTCCCCGTAATACCCTATCTTCTCATGAAGATAAGGCATGTCTCTGTCGCCAACCATGGCAAAGTAACAAGAGGCCCCTTTAACACCAAGATAACTTTTAGCAAAAGCTTCTCCGCGGTTCTGTATTAACTGAATCTTAAGACCACTGGCTGCATTAACTTCTTCAATACATTTTTCCAAAGCTTTCACATGTTCTTCTTTAAGGGATGTCTGAAAATAATTTCGGTTTGACTTTCTTACCTCTATTGCTTCTCTTATTGTCATAATCGACAAACCTCCTCCATAAATCATTTTTAGTCCGTTTTCTAATAGGTCTATTTTACCATGAATTCAAACATGTGAAAAGACCTAATTCACAAATTTACTCCCATTTCCTGCAAATATTATTTATATCTTTAGTAAGCGTTTCCAGTTCTTCCTGAGAAGCATTTCGCTTAGCCATAACTAAATTTGCAAGTCTTCTTAAAGCAGCAGATAATTTATCAAAAGCAGAAAGTTTGCCCGTTGGAACTTTACCGCCCATCTTATCTTTTTCTATCAGAACTTTATTACCTTCTTTAACCAAAGAATCAGTTAACAGGTCCCATTGTTCACCATTATAGGGAGCGGTAACAACAAGTCCTAATTGATTTATAAATCTATCTTTTAATATATCACAAACTTTGTTTTCTCCATGAGTCACAAAGACTCTTGTAGGCATAGGATCGAAGGCAGATATCCATTTTACCAAACCCTCATTGTCAGCGTGTCCGCTGATACCCTGAAGTTGATAAACTTCCGCATTTACTTCTATGGTTTCACCAAACAATTTAACCTTCTCTGCACCATCTAATAAACCTCTTCCTAAAGTTCCTACAGTCTGGTACCCTACAAAGAGAATAGTACATTCCGGTCTCCAGAGATTATGTTTGAGATGATGTCTGATTCTTCCGGCTTCACACATACCGCTGGCAGAAATAATTATTTTACAACCAGGTATATCATTTATGGCTTTGGATTCTTCACTGGTAATTGCAGTTACAAGTCCTGGGAATCCAATAGGATTTATCCCTTTTTCTATCATGGCTATAGTTTCTTCATCAAAACAAGTAAGGCTGTTACGTCCAAATACTGTAGTTGCTTCAACCGCCATAGGGCTATCCAAATATACAGGAAAGTCAGGGTGACCTTTTACCAGGTTCTGCGCTTTCACCTGTTTTATAAAATACAGAAGCTCCTGAGTTCTGCCCACTGCAAAAGCAGGAATCACAAGATTTCCGCCCCTGTCAAAAGTCCGCTGTATTGCAGCAGCTATTGAAGCCACATAGTCAGGTTTTTTACCATGGCTTCTATCACCATAGGTTGATTCAATAACTACAAAATCAGCTTTTTCTATATACTCCGGATCTTTAAGAATAGGTTTATCTGTGTTTCCTATGTCTCCTGAAAATACAACAGTCCTTGAACTTTCCCCTTCGGTAACTGTAAGCACCACAGAAGCAGAACCAAGTAAATGACCTGCATCTACAAATTTCACACTGACTCCGTGAGCCACTTTCACCTCATGTTCATAATCGCAGGGAACAAACTTCTTAAGGACACCTTCTGCATCATCCATGGTGTACACCGGTACATAAGTAGGTTTGCCGGCTCTTTTAGCTTTACGATTTCTCCATTTTGCTTCAAATTCCTGAATATGAGCAGAATCCCTCAACATAATGCCACACAACTCACAGGTGGCTTCCGTGGCAAAAACTTTTCCGTTAAACCCCTCCGCATATAGCAAAGGAAGATTTCCCGAATGATCAATATGGGCATGGGTTACTATGACTGCATCAATATTAAAGGGATCCACAGGTATTTTTTGATTTTCAAACAAATCCGGACCCTGTTCCATTCCGCAATCAATTAACACATTAGAAGTTCCTGTTTGTAAAAGGTAGCAACTTCCGGTTACCTCATGGGCCGCTCCTAAAAAAGTCAGTTTCATAAAACGTCACCTTCCCAGCGTTATTCTTTTAATATACCCCAACTATACAGTTTCTTACCTTCTCCCGAGTTAATATCTACACCATAAAATTCCACATTAAGTTTATTACCATCAACAGTTATTGCTGAGTAATAGCAATTACCATCTACTGTTGCCATCATATCTTTAAACATATCCTTTTCTTCTTCCATTACACCACGGGTCTGATGGCCGGCTACACCGGAGGCAAGGTGTACCGGGCCTTGGGGATTGATAAAGTATTCTATACCATTTTCATTTTTCACTTTTGTACCTTTAATAGCTTTTCCTTCAGAACTTACAGGATATGTACAAGAATACACATGATCATGTCCTGTAAGAACCAAATCAACACCACACCCTGATAAAACACTATTAAGCTGCACTCTTAAATTCTTAGCTACAGTATTGTACTCAGGACTACTTCCGTATTTTCCGGGTGAGTACAACGGATTGTGCATAGCCACGATTTTCCACTTTTTATCTGTTGACAAAAGATCTTCTTTCAACCAATTTATCTGTGAGTCGGTAAGGCCTGCATTCCCGGTTTCCATGGTGTCTCCCGTGTTCAGCACGGTAAAATGTGCATCTCCATAATCAAAAGAATAATACATTCCATAAACTGAATTCTGAAATGGTAGTTTTATATTAAAATGTGAATATGTACACTCTGTTGCATAATAAAGATAATCAGCCCAGTAGTCATGGTTGCCGGCTGTACCCACTAATACACTATCTTTAAGATATGGAGCTGCATTTCCCAGCATAAGATTCCATTGTTCTTCAAGACCACCTTCCTGCACTATGTCACCGGTATGAATAACAAAGTTGGTTTCAGGATATGTTGTATATCCGTGTTTAAGACCTGCAGCCCAGATGCTACCGTTGTTTTCTGTATCCTGGGTATCTGAAAAATGCAAAAAAGTTACTTCTTGTTGATTTTCTTTTCTTGTGGTAAAACTATACACTTCACTGTAAACTTCATGTTCAGCATCACCACAGATGTAAAAATATTTTGTGTCGTATTCAAGATTTGTAAGAGCTACATAATTCTTGTAGTTGGCTGCAGTAAACTGAGTATATCCTGTCACTGTAATTGCTTCTGTAAAGTCAACATTCTCCAGTGTCTGTCCCCCTGCTTTAATATATTTTACAATCGGATGTCCCGGCTTTTTTGTATGCCATGTAATACCAAATTCCTTCGCATCTTCATCGTAAAATGTGGTTGTTATTGAACCTGGCACCACGGTTTCTGCTGTGCTTGCTTTTTCTTCAGAAAATCGCACAGTCACGGCAGTATCGTCGATTACATTAGTTATATAACCTATGTTATCGTTCAAGAATATTTCGTCGTAGCCAACCTTTATAGAGCTTAGCCTGTATCCATCGGCACACTCCACTGTAAGCTCCGCAACATCGTCATACTTAACTTCTGTGGTACTTAATTTGGCAGAGCCCCCTTCTTTTGGCTCCACTATAAGCTCAAGTTTATGTGCCTGATTTTTGTCTGGTTCAGCCGTCGGTGCCATTGTAGGTAAAAGGTCTCTTTTGGGAATACAACCTGTGAGAGAAACTGCTATCAATATGGATAAAATTATTGTGATTGCACATTTTAATATCTTTGTTTTCATTTTTTCACCACTTTCTTTTTAATCTGTACTAAAACAAAAAATTGTAGATTTTTTATCGCAAACCCATGTTGCCATAACATCTTTTTTAAGATAAATATTGGCAAAAACACTATCAATATATTTGTTAGCTTCAGAAGTTGAAATAATTTCATTTATCACAAGATAGAATTCAGTATTGTTATCAGAAAAATGTTTCTTTATTGAATTAGCTATCTTTTCTTCAGTACCGGACTTTGTGCTTACAACCAAATCTGCATAATTATAATCTCTTGATGTGTTTGTACACTTAGGCCGTATCTCTTCATAATCTATGTATTTTACGCCGACAATCTGATCCGATATACCAAAATACTTTTTTGTTTTTTTCGTCCCATCTCCGGAATCATCAAAAGTGACATCAAAATTATAAAATTCTCCATCCACTTTAGCTACTACCCATGTATGTCCATTTGAGTTTTCTATTTCTTCGGGAGTAGCCTGGCTTATATCCTCTATATCACTGCCCATTGCTTCACAGCACTCAACTCCAATCAGGTTGAACAACAGATTTAACATATTACTGTACCCGTCACAAACTGTTTTGCCATTAATTACTGCATCGTAAAAATAACTTTCGTCTGCCATGCTCTCATATTTCACATACTCTACATGGTCACAGACATAATCATACAGATACTCCATTTTTTTAAGCAGGGTTTTGCATTCACCCGGAATTCCGGCTACAACCTCTCTACATTTTTCAAGCGCCTCCATCTTCATTTTCCAGCGGGACATTGTGAATTGATCCATGGCAAAATACATACTTTTACCATGGTGTGAAACAGGTTCTTTAGTAATCCATTCACCATAGTCGTTATAATTCTGTTCCAAAAACGGAGAGTCCAAACTTAAATATTCTCTGATGTATTTAAAGTCTTTTGTGTTATCTTCTACAAATACCGTAAAGTGAATGTACTGATTTTCCATAGCATAAAGATAAGAGTTATATATCAGTAAGTCCTCTCCCGAAAGTTGGTTTCTGTACCAGGTACCATTGCAATCAGGATACTTTGATTCATAGTCCATTATTTCTTCTATGGGTACATACAATTCTCTCGGTTCAGTACTTTTGTAAAATTTTACAAAATCAGCCGGATGTCTGTTTGGGGGCAAGGTAGTGACAGGTGTAGGTTCTACACTTGTACCCAAATCTTCCCCAAAAGAGCCATTCTTACATCCGACGAGTACAAAAGCATTCAGTGCAATAAGCAGAACTAATATTATGTTAGTGTATCGAAATAATTTCATAACGCACCTCACATTTACATTTTACCAAAACAATCTTTCACTAACAAGTATAAACTCAACAGGAAAAGTCACCTTTACATACCCCGTTAAAACGCGTATAATATATGAGATTATATTTATGAAACGGAGCTAATGCCTCAATGATTAATGTAAACGAGACAAAAAAATATATGGTTGATCCTAAAAAAACTATTGAACGAGCATTTGAAGGTGCCTATGTAGGTTCTTTGGAAAAGATGCCACAGTCCCCTCCTGATTATTTGTCATCAATCTGGGGTGCTGCCAGCATATTGTTTGTTGGTATTCTTTATTACTTTTCTGCGGTTCTTGCACAGCAAAAGAATGAATCATTCACCTTATGGTATGCTCTTTCTGCAGCTTGCATCGCCATTGTTATATTTACAATAAGCAAACTTATGAAAAACCACAAACTTTTCAAAAAAGCATCCGGTGGTGAAGATAAAAAAGAAGCAGAGCGAGCTAAATTCTATGATTTAATGAATTACAACGACCAGCCTGACTCATTATCTGCAACAGAATACTCAAAGCAGATTTCTCCTATGATTGGCAAACAGCCTAAGGAATTATACAACGTTGCTGTACGTAAAATTGCTGAATATCTTGCTTCTGTCAACAATCCTGACGAATTAAGTTGTAAGTTGCTTACTCCTTTCGGTTCTGTTTTCAATCAATCTAAAAAAAGATTTTACATGTCTTTAAACGACGGAATTGTGTCATTTGCAGACTTTGATTTCAGTAATCCAAAAGGCGAAATCACCTGTTCAGAAGAAGACGTTGTTTCATATGGATATTTTGCAAAATATCCACAAAGTATATTACCTGCAGGTACAGGCAAAGTTCGTCCTGATGCCATTATCCTTGAAATACAGGATAGTGAAAATCATCTTTACTTTGAGTTCCTGCCGGACGACGGACCCAAGATAAAGAAAATGTTTACAGCAAAAAAAGAATTGAAATAACCTAATAAAATGCTACAGTTCGAAAAAGGATGTTCGCAAAAAAGCACGGACATCCTTTTATTTTATATTTTCATAGGAACTTTTTTATGGGGACAGATACTACTAACGTATTACAGTTTTTCTTCGTCTTTTTATTCTGCCGTATTCTCTCACCCTTTTACCCAAGGACAAACCTGCCATTCCGCTTATTGTGCCAAGCAAAGTGCCACACAACAAAAGAGTTACTATATCTTTATCCATATAGACTCTACCTTCAAGACACCATCTTATAACCATAATTACAGCCATATAAAAAAGACCTGCAATACTTCCGCCAATCCACCCCATATTGTCAGCAGGAGCCGTAGTCATAATACCTGCCAACACAATGCTAAGTACTACAGTTATCAACACAGCAGGGGACAAATATTCCTCAGGAAAATCTGTAGTACACATTGCAATTGACAAGACAATTCCGATGGGGATAGTAAGAAGCACCGAGAATATAGACCCCTTTGCCAAAATCTTTACACGGTTCCTAAGATTGTTTTCTTGTTTATAATATGATTTTGGTTTTTTCTTCATAAATGTAAATCACCAATAAAAAATTTTACAATAAAATATATGTTTCACTCCAAAAATATATGTGATAATTTTTCATGGGGACAGACACTCCATATTGTTGGTTATAAAAAAAGACTGATTGCTCAGTCTTTTTGCTCTAAAGATTTGTATTTAAAATTAAATTATATCTTGCACATCCAATACATCAAAAGAAATTTTTTCGTACTGGGTCGAACTATCAGTATCATCTGCTTGGAAAGAGCCATGTTCATAAATAACACCCACTTTATTATCCGGCATAAGTACTACTCCGGAGTAAGCTGCAAAACCTTCACAAACCAATTTACCATCGCTATAGGATTTGCCATCGTCGAAACTTGCCTTAACATAAAGATTTCTTCGATAGCCTTCCGTAGGTGCAGCAAAAATCAAACAGTGTCTGTCCCCCACAACACAAGATATCTGAGAAGCCTGGCATGATGTTTCCGGTAAAATATCATGATATCCGATTTCACCCCATGTTTCACCACCATTATCACTTTTAACAATAATTCTCTTGCCCTTAAGATCACATCTTGTATTCATAAGAAGCGTACCATCAAAAAGTTCAGCTACAGTTGTTTCGTTACGGGCAATTTCCTCGGAGAAACTTCCTCTTATCCATGTTTCGCCGTGATCATCACTATAAATAACATGACCGTTTACAGGGATAACAAGTCGGCCTTTGTATTTCCCCATGGTAATTTGAAGTCCATTGGCGGGCCCCGGAGAATCCCACTCTGCAATAGCAGGAGTTATCTGAGCTGTAACATCAACCGGATCACTCCATGTTTCGCCATCGTCGTCACTATACTTGTAAAATATTGTTTTAGCCGGCATTGGCATTGGCCACTGCCAACCTGCAATAGCTTCCGCTGTAGCCATTACATAGAAGAAAAATGATCTGCCTGTATCCAAATCCTGAACAGGAGTAGGGTTAGAATAACAATCTCCCTCATTAGCTCCCATAATTTCCATATCAGACCAAGACTTTCCCCCGTCATAACTTTTTCTCATAAGGAGATGTGTAATCTGCATATCAGCAGAACCCACAACACGACCTTCAGCAAAAGCAAGTAAAACACCTTTTTGTGTACAGAATAAAGAAGGAATTCTGAAGGTATGATAACCATTATCGCCCTTTTTAAATAAAACACTCATCTAAAACTTTCTCCGTAAGTAAAATATTTTTAAAAATGCGGTTGCAACAAACGCAACCGCATGAAAAAACAAAGCATAAAATCTTATTTCTTATCTTCAACTTTAGCGGGCTCATCATCTGTTACCAGTTTCTTAATGTCTCTTACAGCCCACTTTTTAAACTGAATCAAAGTACGATCAATAGAAGATTCAATTGTAATATCGTCATCTTTGATGCTTACAACACGACCAACAATACCACCGATAGTTGTAATTTCGTCTCCCATCATAATGTTGTTTCGAAGTTCTTCTTCAGCTTTCTGTTTCTTTTTCTGTGGACGGATAAGAAGGAAATAGAACAACGCAAACATTGCACCATATATGATAATCCATATCCACCAGGAACCATTTGCAGCCTGCTGACCGTTTGCACCGGTTGCATCTGTACCTTCGCCTTCAGCAAAAGCTGAAATTGAACCTAAAAGGCTCATAGCCAATACCATTAAAGGAAATAATCTCTTTTTCATGTAAACCTCCAAAAAATATATATAAAATTATTTCTTACCTTGTGTATAGCCGTATTTCTCAAAGAACTCGTCTCTGAAATCCAACAGCCTATCCTCCATTATAGCTTGTCTTACGGATTTCATCAAGTTAATTAAGAAATACAAGTTATGAATTGTTGCCAAGCGAAGTCCGTACATTTCTCCTGCTTTTAATAAATGACGTATATACGCACGGGTATGATCACGACAAGCGGGACAATCACATTCAGGATCCATAGGTGAAAAATCTTCTGAATACTTAGCATCTCTTACAATAAGCCTTCCCTGAGAAGTCATAACTGTACCATTTCTTCCTATTCTTGTAGGAAGCACACAATCAAACATATCAATACCCCTGATGGCACCCTCAATTAAATAGTCCGGACTACCTACACCCATAAGGTAACGAGCCTTGTTATCAGGAAGTTCCGGAACGGTTTCTTCCAACATCTCGTACATTAAAGGCCCCGGCTCACCAACACTTAAACCGCCGATAGCATATCCCGGAAAATCAAGAGAAACCAGGTCTTTTGCAGATATTTTACGAAGATCTTTATACATACCACCCTGAACAATGCCAAACAAAGCCTGATCTTCAGGTCTCTGGTGGGCCTTAAGACAACGCTCTGCCCAACGGGTAGTCATGTACATAGACTTTTCTGTATATTCGTAAGTAGAAGGATACGGTGCACATTCATCAAAAGCCATCATAATATCCGCACCTAAAGCATTTTCAATTTCCATAGCATATTCAGGAGAAATAAAATGCTTGGAACCATCCAGGTGAGAACGGAAGTGAACACCCTCTTCAGTTATTTTACGAAGCTTAGCTAAAGAAAATATCTGGAATCCGCCACTATCTGTCAGTATTGCTCTGTCCCAATTCATAAAGCCATGAAGGCCACCGGCCTTTTTAACAAGTTCATGACCCGGACGCATGTATAAATGGTAGGTATTAGAAAGAATAATACCCGCATTCATAGCACGAAGTTCATCAGGTGAAATACCTTTAACAGAAGCCTGAGTACCTACAGGCATAAATGTAGGTGTTTCAATATCACCATGAGGCGTGTGTAAAATACCCAGTCTTGCACCGGATTGTTTACAAGTTTTTATTAATTCATAAGTTACTGCAGGCATGTTGCCCTCCTATTACTAAAATCAGATAAACATTGAGGCGTCTCCAAATGAGAAGAATCTGTATTTCTCTTTTATAGCCTCTTCATAAGCTGCCAACACATTTTCACGACCTGCCAGAGCGCTTACCAACATAACAAGAGTTGATTCAGGCAAGTGGAAATTTGTAACAAGGCCATCAAGTACCTTAAATTTATATCCCGGATAAATAAATATCTTTGTGGATCCTGATTTGGGTGACATTTTACCGTTCTCATCTGCCACAGACTCCAACACACGACAAGACGTAGTTCCCACCGCAATAACACGACCACCTCTCGCCTTAGTATCGTTTATAATTTTACAGGTTTCCTCATTTATTGAGTATACCTCTTCATGCATCAGGTGATCTTCTACAGTTTTAGATTTTACAGGTCTGAAAGTTCCGAGACCCACGTGAAGCGTAACAAAGGCGGTATCCACACCCATGTCACGGATTTCCTGCAAAAGCTCTTGGGTAAAATGTAACCCCGCCGTAGGTGCAGCGGCAGATCCTCTTTCTCTTGCGTACACCGTCTGATAACGCTCAGGGTCCTCCAATTTTTCCTTTATATATGGCGGCAGTGGCATAATACCAATTCGGTCCAATACTTCTTCAAATATACCTTCCCAGGAAAAACGAACAATACGGTTACCATCTTCTTCGTTTACGCTTATAACCTCTGCCTGTAAAGCACCTTCACCAAAGTCGAATTTACTACCTGGTTTAGCTCTTTTACCGGGACGAACCAAGACTTCCCAGTCTGTATCTGTGTGTCTTTTTAACAGAACAAATTCCATAGGACTCCCTGTGTCCGGACGTACACCATAAAGGCGAGCCGGTATTACTCTGGTGTCGTTCAGTACCAGACAGTCTCCCGGTTTAAGGTATTCTTTTATATTTTTAAAAACTTCATGCTTTGTTTCACCTGTTATTTTGTCAACCACCAAAAGTCGTGACTCGGAACGGTTTTCAATAGGTGTCTGGGCAATCAGTTCCTCAGGTAAATCATAGTAAAAATCAGAAACTTCCATTGGTAAAATACCCTTCCTTATTTATAACTGCTAAATCATATCATAAAGCAGGTTTTATCGCAAGATTTTGCCCTATTTTCATTGACGAATTTACACTAAAGTGATATTCTTATAACGATTATGGATTATTAATGCATATAATGTCTTACGGAGGTTATTAAGTCATGAAAAAATATAAAGTTGGCGTAATCGGTGCCACAGGTATGGTAGGCCAGAGATTCTTAACATTGTTGTCAGGACACCCTTGGTTTGAGTGTGTTGTATTGGCTGCAAGTTCCCGTTCTGCAGGTAAACCTTATGCAGAAGCTGTTGCCGGAAAATGGAGATTACCTGTTGATATGCCAGCAGAATTTGCAAATATAGTAGTTAAAGATGCTGAAGCTGATGCAGAAGAAATTGCAGGAACTGTGGATTTTGTTTTCTGCGCTGTAGATATGAAAAAAGAAGACATCAGAGCCTTGGAAGAGAAATACGCTAAATTAGAGTGCCCTGTAGTGTCAAACAACAGTGCACACAGATTCACACCTGACGTTCCTATGATTGTACCTGAAATCAATGCTGATCACGCAAAGGTTATTCCTTTCCAAAGGCAGAGATTGGGTACAAAGCGAGGTTTCATCGCTGTAAAATCAAACTGCTCTCTTCAGAGCTATGTTCCTGCTCTTCATCCTTTGAGACAGTTTGGTCTTGAGAAAGCTCTTGTTTGTACATACCAGGCTATTTCCGGTGCCGGTAAAACCTTTGAAAGCTGGCCGGAAATGCTTGACAACGTAATTCCTTACATCGGTGGAGAGGAAGAAAAATCTGAAAAAGAACCACTTAAATTGTGGGGTAAAATTGAAAATGGTATTATCGTGCCTGCAGAAAGTCCATCTTTCACAGCTCAGTGTTTAAGAGTACCTGTAAGTGATGGACACATGGCTGCTGTATACGCTTCTTTCAAAGAGCTTCCCGAGCTTGAAGAAGTAATCAACATCTGGAACAATTACAAAGGAAGAGCACAGGAATTGAATTTGCCAAGTGCTCCAAAACAGTTCCTTCAGTATTTTGAAGAAGATAACAGACCACAGACTAAACTTGATCGTGGTCGTGAAGGCGGAATGGGAGTTTCCATCGGACGTCTCAGAAAAGATACACAATATGACATTAAATTTGTATGTTTGTCACATAACACACTTCGCGGTGCTGCAGGTGGTGCTGTATTAATGGCCGAATTGCTTTGCAGCGAAGGTTACATGGATCAATTTGAATTAAGATAAGGAGGCCCTTATTTATGAAAAAGAAGCTTTTTACCGGTTCCGGCGTTGCTATTGTCACACCTTTCACCGAAACATGCATTGACTTTGAAAAACTGGCTCTGTTAACAGAGTACCAGGTTCAGCATCAGACCGATGCCATTATTGTTTGCGGTACTACAGGTGAATCTGCAACTATGACAAACGAAGAGCACATTGCTACCATTAAATGTGTAGTTGATACTGTTAAAGGACGTATTCCTGTTATTGCAGGTACAGGTGTTAATGATACCCGTCACTCTATTCTTTTGTCACAGGCTGCTGAAGAAGCCGGTGCCGACGGACTTCTTACTGTAACACCATATTACAACAAAACAACACAGGCAGGTCTCTGCGAACATTTTAAATGTATTGCAGAAAACACAAGTCTTCCTGTGGTACTCTATAACGTACCCGGAAGAACAGGTATCAATATTAACCCTGAAACTTACGAAAAACTTTGTAAAATTCCTAACATCAATGCTGTTAAGGAATGTAATCTGTTACAGATTCCTGAAACGGTAAAGCGCTGTGGTGACGAACTTAACATCTACTCTGGCGAAGACGGATTGGTTACCATGTGTCTTGGTGCCGGTGGTCTGGGAGTTATTTCTGTTGTGGCAAATATTATGCCTGAATATGTTCACACCATGGTTAAAACATTCTTGGATGGAGATCAGAAAACAGCCTGGGATATGCAGCTTAAAGTTCTTGATCTGGTTAATGCTTTATTCTGCGAAGTTAACCCTATTCCTGTTAAAGAAGCTATGGATATTTTAGGTCTTGATTCCGGCAGAAGAAGATTACCTCTGGTTCCTATGGCTCCTGCAAATCGTGCAAGACTTGAAAAAGCTATGGCCGACATGGGTGTTGTGAAAGGAAGCATTGTATTATGATAAATATCCTTTTTAACGGCTGTAACGGTCGTATGGGAAATGTAATTGCAGACATTGTTGAAAAAAGAGATGATTGTCAGATTATATGCGGAGTAGATGTTGTAGACAACAAAAATCATGATTTTCCTGTATACACATCTTTCTGTCATGTACCTGCAGATACAAAGATTGATATTATAATTGACTTTTCACATTTTAGTGCGTTAAATGGGATTATTGAATTTGTTCAATCAAGAAATATTCCGGTAGTGTTGGCTACTACCGGTTATTCTTCCGAAGATTTGGACAAGATTAAAGCACTTTCAGAAAAAGTTGCTGTATTCCGTAGTGCTAATATGTCAATCGGTATCAGCTTACTTAAAAATCTTGTTCAGAAAGCAGCAACTTTCTTAGGAGATGACTTTGATATTGAAATTGTAGAAAGACATCACAACCAGAAACTGGACGCACCAAGTGGTACTGCCCTTGCAATTGCAGATGCTATCAATGAAGCCGACAATAACAAATATGAGTACATATATGACCGTCATTCCCGCTCTGCTAAGCGCAGCAAACACGAAATTGGTATCAGTGCCGTAAGAGGCGGTAATATCGTAGGGGATCATGAAGTAATTTTTGCAGGAAATAACGAAATCCTGGAAATCAACCATAAGGCATTAAGCCGTGGCATTTTTGGGGAGGGCGCTGTTAAAGCAGCTCTCTATCTCTGGGACAAGCCTGTAGGAATGTACAACATGGACATGCTGGCGCAGGATAGTTTGGATGCTTAATCAAAACACATATTGTTAAATCATCAGTAAGAGATAACCCCTAAAAAGGTTGTCTCTTTTTTATTATATATATCAGTGTCTGTCCCCGCACAAAAGCATCTTCACCTAAAATTCAGTTTGCGACAATTGACATTTAAACTCTGCAGTGGTACATTCTACACTATAGAATAATTAAGGAGATTTATAGTTTATGGAAAATGATAACTATACTGATAATCAGGTTCAGCAGGAACCAACACCTGAAGTAGTACCTGAAGAAACATCCCAGGAAAACAATCAACAGCAGTATATCTGGCATCAAGACGATTACACTGCAAATCTTAATAAAGAAATTGAGCAGCCGGAATCTGTTGCAGAACCACATTTCACAACAAGTTCTGCAGAATCCTACAGGGAAAACATGAAGGCTCTTAAACAGGAATACAAGGCCGCAAAGAAAGAAGAAAGAAGAAATTCTTCTTCAGGAAAAACAGCTTTTTTGTCTGCTGTTATAGCAGTAGCTTGCACATTACTTACAGTGTGTGTAGCTTTAGTGTTTGTAGCTGCTTTCCCAACCCCCGGAAACAGTATTCTTGGTAAATATATCCGTTCAATGACAAATACCACAGGTGATAGTTCAACAGAAACAGAATTAAGCGGTGGGCAATTTTATTCACCTAATAAAGAAACCATCACAATTAACGATGAAACAACAGATGTATGTACTGCAGTTTATGCAAAAGTGTCACCTTCAATTGTAGGTATCAGAATCGTTCAGGTAGGAGGAAGTTTCCTCTACCCTACCACACAGGTAATAGGTGAAGGTACAGGAACCGTATATTCTAAAGATGGTCTCATTATTACAAACTACCACGTTATAGAAAATGCCATTGAAACACAGAAAGGCAATAATGCCCTTAGTGCAGCAGAATATGAAGTACGTGTGTACTTCGACACAACATTACAGGAATATTATGTAGCTGAAATTATCGGCGGTGACTCCAGAACAGACCTGGCATTACTTAAGATATCCC
This sequence comes from Oscillospiraceae bacterium, assembly GCA_015069135.1. Lineage (GTDB taxonomy): Bacteria > Bacillota > Clostridia > UBA1212 > SIG427 > SIG427. The sequence goes on from SVJE01000005.1 coordinate 165,711, forward strand.
TTAACAACCTGGTACCTGTTGAGTTTGCAGATTCTGATGAGATACTGGTAGGCTCCGATGCTATCGTAATGGGTGGCGGCGGCGGAATCGAATTTATTGACTCTGTAAATAAAGGAATTATCAGTGGTCTTCATAGAAACATCACCACAGACACCGGTGTTATCTACGACCTTATCCAGACTGATGCTGCTATTAACCCAGGTAACTCAGGTGGTGCTTTACTTAACAGCAAAGGAGAACTTATAGGAATCTGTTTCCTTAAAATATCAGCTGATGCCTATGATAATATGGCCTTTGCTATTCCATCTAACACAGTTAAGAAAATTATTTCCCAGATTGAGGAAGACGGTTCTGCTGACAGCCCATATATTGGCGTAAGTATTGATACCACTTACACAAAGCAGGATGCAGACAAATTCAGTTACCCACAAGGTGCTTTGGTAGGTTTGGTTGAAGAAAACAAGTCCGCTGACAGAGCAGGAATCAAAAAAGGTGATATTATAATCGAATTTAATGGTGTTACCATTAAATCATACGATGACCTAAGAAGTGCCATCAATAAATGTCAAGTTGGCGACGAAGTAACAGTTAAAGTATTCTCCACCGATACCAGAAAAGAATCCAGCTTAAAATTGACAATAGACAACTACAACAGCTGATAATCATTGTAAAACAAATCGACTTACAAAACGGACAATATCTTAACAAGATATTGTCCGTTTTTTCACTTGTTCTTTCATGGGATTTGACATATAATATCCATATATTCAGAATTAGAAGGAGATTATAAATTGAATATTTTATTCTTAGGAGATGTTTTTGCCGGCACCGGAAGAGATGCTGTGGATGAACGTCTATATGACATAAAAAAAGAATACAACATAGATTATACAATTGCTAATGGAGAAAACGCAGCTCACGGCAAAGGACTTTCCCTTAAAACAGCAGATGAACTTTTGGACGCAGGTGTAGATTTTATTACACTGGGAAATCATGCATGGAGTAATAACACAATACATCATTTTATTGAGGATTATCCGGTTATACGTCCTGCCAACTTTCATCCTGACCTTCCCGGCAGTAGTTATGCTATAAGGGAAACAAAAGATGGTAACATAGGTATTCTCAATCTCCAGGGCAGAGTCTACATGGATCCTTCAGACAGTCCTTTTGATGCAGCAGATAAATGTATAGAAGAAATGTGTAAAGAAGCTAAAATTATAATTGTCGACTTCCATGCAGAAGCATCTTCAGAAAAAATAGCACTGGCTCACTACCTTGACGGTAAAGTTTCTGCAGTACTGGGAACTCATACACATGTACAGACTGCTGACGAGAGGATTTTACCAAAAGGGACAGCCTTTATAACAGATGTGGGAATGTGTGGACCTTCTGACAGCATCATAGGCATGAACACTTCATTGGTTCTGGAGAAATTTGTGTATAATGTACCACGTCGTTTCGAACCTGCTTCAGGTAAACCTCAGATAAATGCCGTAGTTCTGGATATTAATCCGGAAACCGGTAAAGCACAAAAGATAGAAAGAATATTTGAAAGATTATGAAAAACAAAGACCCTTTAAAAACAAAAGCAAATCCTTTGACATATTTCTTATGTCTTTTTCTTGCTTTCATTTCAACAATTACCACATTTGCCCTTTGGCTTTTTACCAGTCTGAAAATAGCCTTGGCCAGTGGTTATACCACTTCATATCTGGAAAGTGAGCAATTTATAAAAAAACACAGCGACGAACATCTTACAATAACTATTTGTAATTTCATACAGGAATTTCTAAAAAGTCATTTTGTTTTAATTTTTATAGGACTGATGGTTGTTTGTATTCTTTTGATAGTTGCCCTGTGGTTTTCTTCAAAAAGAAACTCTTACATATTTGTAAAATTCCAGGCTGCAATAACAGCCACTTCGGGTATTCTTATGATATTGCTCCCTGCATTGCTTCTGATATTAGGACTTTCAAGGTCGGTAAAATTAGTTAATGCCCAGAACACTGCTCTTTTTTCAGCGTTTATAAAGTCTACCTGCTTTATAATCATTGCCATCGGAGTGATTTTGTTGGCTGTAGCTTTCATGGAAGAATTTTTAGCTGCTACTATAGCTAAAAACAGAAAAAGCATATACGAACGCATGATGAAAAAAACTCATGTTGATATGTAAAAAATGATTTGATATAATTTACAAAACAGCTTTGGTAAGGAGGATATTACCATGAAAAAAATAACATTCGGAACCCCAGAGGAATTTGTTCCTTCTAAATTTTGTGATGGTTTCAATTACGTAGAAACCGACATCAAATATGATGTCAGCAAAATTAAATACAAGCAGACTGCAAGACGTGCTGTGCTGGAATTTCCATTGGATCCTGACGAAAACATATTCGGTCTGGGCCTTATGCTCCATTCCGTAAATCATACACATCACAAGTTGTGTTTAAGAGTAAATGCTGACCCAAGAGGTTATTCAGGCGACTCACACGCACCGGTTCCTTTCTTTGTAACAAATAAAGGTTATGGCGTATATGTTGATACTGCAAGAGACACTATATTCAACTGTGGTTATGTTAAAGCCCCTGCTCTGGAAGAAATAATAGAAAAAGAGACAAAAGCAGACCATGACACTCCTGCAGTTGCTACAGATGAACTTTATAAAACAAAAAAGACAGACGTACTTTCCTATCTTACCGTTGAAATTCCTGCTCAAGGTGTGGATATTTATATCATCGAAGGAGATACTATAACCGACATCGTTGCTAAATATAACATGCTGGCAGGTGGCGGATGTGATGTACCTGAATGGGGGCTGGGAACACTTTATCGATGCTACTCTAAATATACAGGCGATCAAGTTATGGAAGTTGCAGATTATCTTAAGGAACATGATCTTCCCGTATCCATTATCGGTTTAGAGCCCGGTTGGCAGACCCACTCATATCCTTGTTCATTTGTCTGGGATAAAGAGCGCTATCCTGAACCTCAGAAAGTAGTTGATCACTTAAAAGCACAAGGTTACCATGTTAACCTTTGGGAACACGCATTCACAAGTCCTAATGCACCATTTTACAAGGAAATGAGACCATATGCAGCAGACTACGAAGTATGGGGCGGATTAGTTCCTGACTTTTCAATTAAAGAAGCCAGCGATATGTTTGCAGACTATCACAGAGAAAATATAATCAGCATGGGTATTGACGGCTTTAAACTGGATGAATGTGATAACAGTGACTTTACTAACCACTGGAGTTTCCCGCATTGTGCAGAATTCCCTTCCGGAATGGATGGTGAACAGTACCATAACCTTTTCGGCACACTTTATGCAAAAACAATGATGAAAGCTTTAGACAATAAACCTACATTAAGTGAAGTAAGAAACTTGGGCGCTTTAGCAGCTCCATATCCTTTTGTACTTTACAGTGACCTTTACCATCCAATTGAATTCATGGGAGCTTTGGTATCTTCCGGTACATCCGGTCTCTTGTGGTCCCCTGAGCTTCGTGATGCAGGTTCTGCAAATGAGCTTATCAGAAGACTTCAGATGGTTGTATTCTCCAGCCAGTGTCTCATTAATGCATGGTATTGCGAGGAACTTCCGTGGAAACGCTATGACTGCGAAGACAAGGTGCGTGAGCTTTTGAAAGTAAGAGAAACCCTTATACCAATGCTTAAAGTTGCATTTAAAAAATATCACGAAAAAGGTATCCCTCCTGTACGTCCTATTGTTATGGATTACACCAACGATCCAGAAACATACCAGGTCGGTGACCAGTATATGTTCTGTGAAGACCTTTTGGTTGCACCTTTCATTTACTGGCAGGAAGAACGTCATGTATATCTGCCACCGGAAGACGAGTGGGTAGATTACTGGACAGGCGAGCCTGTAGAAAGCGGACATTTTACCGTTCGTACAGACAATATTCCTGTTTACAGAAGAGTAAGGAAGTAAAATGAACATCAACACCCTTAACAGAACATTGGTGCTGCTTAAAAGGTTATTCGACACTTCTTCCAGCACCAAAGCAATTATATCAATACCCACGAAAAAGCCGGTGGCAACAGACTCCAGAAGAGAGCAGTCTTTCATCAGAACCACTCCGGAATCTCAAGGGATAGAAACAGATAGAATTGTAAACTTTGTTAATGAGCTTAAAAGCCATAGAGAATTGGAACTTCAGAATCTTCTGATTCTTCGTAATGGTAAAATATTATATGAAAATTCATTCGGGCCCCACAATTTCCGCCTGTGGAAGAACACATACTCACAGTGTAAGAGCATTGTTTCTCTTGCCATAGGTTGTCTTTATGACCAGGGCAAAATATCTCCGAATACAAAAATTGTTGATATTTTGGGAGATATTGTACCACTGGGTTCCAGATTGAAATTTAAGAACCTTACAGTGGAACACTTGCTTACAATGCGTTCCACTGTTCTTTTTAATGAAGCCTCAGCCATGACAACAACTGACTGGGTGAAAGCTTTTTTTATATCGGGAACCACCGGAGAAATTGGTGTAACCTTTAATTATAACAGTATGAACACCTATTTGCTTTCGTATATTATTAAAGTAGTCTCCGGAGAAAATCTTTCTGCCTTTTTAGACAAGAACTTGTTTGGTCCCATGGGCATTACCGATTATTACTGGGAAACCTGTCCCAACGGTATCGAAAAAGGTGGGTGGGGACTGTATATACATCCGGAAGACATTGCTAAAATAGGTCAACTGGTACTGAATAAAGGATACTGGAATGGTAAACCTTTAATTTCTTCAGATTGGCTTTCCATGGCCACAAAGATCCACTGCTCCACTCCTGATACTTTTGGTAAGTACGACTATGGCTATCATATATGGGTGCGTGAAGATAATAATTCCTTTTTGTTTAATGGTATGCTGGGACAAAATGTAATGGGTTTTAAAGATTCCGGTATACTTGTTGTTTCCAATATGGCAATAGCGGAAATGTTTCAACAAAGTAAGTTTTATGATATTGCTTGCAAATACTTTGGTGGTACTTTTCCGGAAATATTAGAAGATAACCCTTTTGCACAAGGAAAACTTTATCCTAAAGCTGAAATCATAGGAAACTTTTTTACTTCAAAAGAAAAAAATGATAAATTTACAGACTTTTTTAAACAATTTCAAGGCTGTTTTCAGGCAGACAATGCTCCTGCTGTTGGATTATTACCTGCCTTTTTACAGATTGTACAAAATAACTACACTAAAGGAACCAGCGCAATAAGCTTTGAGATGAAAGAAAAAATTCCTGTAATAACGTACTTTGAAGAAGATGAACAACATATTCTTCCTATAGGTATTAACACACCTGTTGTAACAGATCTTTCATTCCATCAGGAACCTTACCAGGTAGCCGTTTCCGGTAATTTTGCTGAAAATGAAGACGGGATTCCCGTTTTGAAAATTTCCGTATTTTTCACAGAAACCCCCTGCACCAGGATTTTAAAGTTCTACCACTATGGTGATTTTATTAAAATGAACTGTATTGAAACTCCGGGAACTGAGTTTCTTTCAAGAGGCATTCGTACACTATCAAAAGGAATGCTGACAAAACCTGTTATAGGTTCTACACTGGCTAAATTAGATTATGATTTTTTAGACTATAAAATACGTAAACTGTTTGAACCAACCATTAAACTTCAGAAAAAAGAATAGTGGTCTGTTAAGATTCATATTAAGACTTTAATATCAGATCAGCTAACTCTCCATCTGCTGATTTTACCAGGTCTTCCGGTTTCAAGAGCAGCTGTATACCTCTTAAGCCACCGCTTACACCTACAAGGTCATGGTTCATAATGCTTTCGTGCATATATATAGGAAATTTCTTCTTCATGCCAATAGGGCTGCATCCCCCTCTTATATACCCCGTCAGTCCAAAAAGTTCTTTAACCTGAACCATCTCCACACTTTTGTTACCGCTTACTCTGGCTAATGCCTTTAAATCAACTGTTTCCGCCACAGGAATGCAGGCCACCAAATGCCCTTTCTTATCGCCTTTTAAAACCAGTGTCTTAAAAAGCATCGTCGGATCCATGTTTAACTGGTCTGCAATATGTTCTCCGGAAAGATCACTTTCGTCAACTTCATATGTAAGTACCTGAAAGGAAATTTTTCCTTTTTCCAATATTCTCATAGCATTTGTTTTAGGAGTTTTATCAGCCATAGTAATTACCTTCTTTCAGATGAAATAATACACCATACAGCTCAATAAGTAAATTGTAAAATTCCTCTTATCATGCTATACTACCTTCAATGATTATTGTAACCGGGAGGTTTTTATGTCTAAAGCAAAATGGATCTGGTATTACGGAGATTTTGAAATATACCACAGCATGTTACTCCACTCCAGAAGAAATGACTATGAAGCGGAATATCCTCCTTTCTGGCATATTCCACAACCCTATTCAAGAGTAAATTTCGGAACAGGTTTCTCCAATGATAAAGAAACCATTATCAAAGCCATATCAACCGGTATGGGTAGTGTTGTGCTGGACAACAGAAGATATCCTCTTAACAAAGATATTACTGTATCACCTGGTGAACATCAGATATTTGTACAGATTATGAGTCTGACAGGTTTTCCCTGTATTTACATAGATAGTCCTTATTTAAAAACAGATGAAAAATGGTACGCAAACCATGCAGTGGGAGAATATTCGCCTGTAGGCTGTGAACCTGCATTTTACAACCCGGAAAACACCCCTCTTGTGTTCCCTTACGAATACGACAACATCACACCTGTTTCTGTAAAAAAAGCCGGAAATGGCATGATTTACGACTTTGGTAAGGAACTTTTCGGTATAGTAACCATAGAATCTTCTGATACGGATGAAATTTCAGTAAGATACGGCGAGTCAGAAGAAGAAGCCCTTGACCCTGTTGAAGCTGTAATAAGACACAACCTGAAAGGTAATACAAAATACACGCTTCCTTCAGGAGCTTTCCGATATGTCTGGCTTAGCAGAGATGTGAAAATAGAAGCAAAATATGAATATCTTCCTTTGAAAGACGCAGGATCATTTACCTGTGATGATGAAAGAATAAATAAAATCTGGGAAACCTGCGCATACACATTCCATCTTAACAGCAGGGAATTCTACCTGGACGGAATCAAACGTGACCGTTGGGTGTGGGGTGGCGACGCATACCAGTCCTTTATGGTAGGAGCTTATCTTTATGACAATCAGGATATTACAAAGCGAACCATTCTGGCATTATTGGGCAAACCTCCTTACCAACAACACGTTAACACCATTGTGGACTACTCTATGTATGTTATCATCGGTGCATATGAATACTATTTCCGTAGTGGAGACAAAGATTTTATAGAACGGATCAAGCCAAGAGTCCTTGAACTGGCAGACTTCTTATTCAGTCGTCTGGATGAAGATGGTCTTGTTTGCGAACGTAAAGGCGACTGGATATTTATTGACTGGTCTGACATTGATAAAGGTGGTCCTATATGTGCTGAGCAAATTCTTTTGTGGCAGGTTTATAAATGTTTAGAAGCCCTTTATGGCTGTGATTATAAAGACAATGCTAATCATCTTAAAGAAAAAATCATGGCGGATTTCTGGAATGAAGAATTGGGTGGATTTATAGACTGTGCAGTTTCAGGAAAGAATCACATTAGTCGTCACGCTAATATATTTGCAATATTGTACGACTTTGTAGATGCTGACAAATCAGAAATCATTACAAAAAATGTATTGGAAAATAACAGTATCACAGCCATAACAACTCCGTATTTTGAGTTTTTTGAATTGATGGCTCTTTGTAAAATGGGTCGTTTTACCCGGGTACTTGAAATGCTGGATTCTTACTGGGGTGGTATGTTGGATTTAGGAGCAACATCTATCTGGGAAGAATTTGACCCAACCATGAAAGGTACTGAACACTATGCCATGTATGGATCCGCCTATTCTAAGTCCCTTTGCCATGCCTGGGGAAGTGGTCCTATATTCCTTTTGGGACGTTATTGTTTAGGTGTTTATCCTACTTCTCCCGGTTACGAAACATATGAAGTAAAACCAAACACCAACTTCTTCAAAAACTTTAAAGGTTCTGTACCTATCGGTAAGGGGCGTGTAGTTCACGTAGAATGTGTGGATGGTAAAATATCTGTTTCTGAAGAATAATTCTTTGTACTAAAAAACAGCCGCTACTTAATAGTAACGGCTGTTTTAAATATATCCCTATGCATATATATTTAACTCGCCTGAAAGATATCTTTTCAGTCTCATGTAATCCGCAGCTTTCAAAAGTCCATCACCGGTCACATCTGCTGCCTTGAAGTATGCACCTGTAAGCAGAGTTGAGTCAGCAATAGCCTTTTTTACTTTCATATAGTCTCCGGCTTTAACCAAGCCATCTCCGTTAACATCACCTAAAACCACAACTTCCGAGGTATATTCTTTTGATACAATTTTGTTTGTAGCAACTACTGTCATACCGGTACCCATATATGAGTCAGAAGAAAGCAGAACTCCGTTTTTGTAAACTTCACATATGTAATTCTGACCCAATGTGGCAGCAAAATCTTCCACTGTCGTTTTTTCTTTAATAACTTTATCTAAGTCAGGAGCCGGGACAAAAATAATTTCTGCAGAAGTAAGGTTTTCATTTTCACTGCCTAATGTTATAGCATCCCACTGAGCTTCGGTGCCATAATAGTATACTGTTTCGAGAGATGTACATCCGGAAAAAGCACCTTCCCCTATAATAGTTATGGTCGAGGGAATTTCCATGCTTATTAAATTTGCACAGCAATCAAAAATACTGTCTTCTACACCTACATCTCCTGATACAGAATCATCATCTGCCAAAGTAGAAATGGCCCACAAATCACAAAAAGCATAATCATCTATTACTGTTACAGGAACACCTTCAATTTCTTCAGGAATTGAAATTTCTGTAGCTGTTCCTGTATAACCTGTTATCTTGCAATATTTAGTATATTTTACATATTCAAGGCCATTATCCAAAGATACAGCAGCGGTATTGGCCTCAACAAAGTTCTGCTCTGTTGCAAAACTGATCCCGGTGCATAAAGAAAATATCATTACAAACCCTAATAAAAAAGTTATTATTTTTTTCATCCTGAAAACCCCTTCCGGAAATTTAAAAATTTTATTTATATTACAACTAATCAGACTGTTCCTCTAAATAAGTATATCATACAATTATATGAAAAGCTAATTCTTGATTTAAAGTTACCTTTTTATACAAAAAACGGACAGAACCGTAAAACAGTCTGCCCAAAAATATACATATGAAAAAAACACTATGTCTGGTTATTTGTAATTGAGTATGTTTTCAATATACTCCATCACATTTCCAGGCTCTATCCCCAACACAAAAGCAAATTCCTCTGTAATTATTTTTTCTGCAGAAGAAAGAACTCTCTTATCTGTTGCATAGAAGTTTTTCTTGTTCTCTTCTAACTCTTTTTTGTGACGTGATAAAACCTTAATAAGCCATAACAAATCAGCTTTGTTTCCACTTCTCAACATTTTATTAAATTCTTCATATCTCTTCTTGCTGTCATCAATCCATTCATGATTTATCGACTTTGAACTCGCAATCAAATTGTCTATTTCTTCTTTAGAAAGCACATCCATCATCTGGTCAACGAGAACCTGACTCTGTTTCGGAACATACATAGTCATATTCTTACTATACACAGGTTCAAGAATATAGTACTCACTATTATCTTCCACAATCTTACAAATCCCGCTGTCTTTATATGTTACATAATCTCCTAACTGGTGCATAGGAAACCTCCCCCGCTTCCAAAGTTCAAAACCTTGTATGATATAATTGTATCAAAGTTTTCCATTTTTTTCAAAGGGTTAATTTTAAATTTTTCTTCTTTTTTTTATGAAAAATATTTGTATGTAAATAATAAAAGCCCCGATTTACGGGGCATTACAAACGTTATATATCGTATGTTATTCTTATTGAAACATCTCCGATGACAAGTACCTCTCTCCAGTATCCGGTAATAAGGCAACAATTACTTTGCCTTTGTTTTCATCACGTTCGGCCAACACTTTCGCTGCATAAACTGCTGCACCGGATGTGATACCAATCAACAAACCCTCCCCTTTTGCTATTTCATTTCCCGCTTTGAAAGCATCTTCGTTTTTCACTGTAATTATTTCATCGTAAATATTCTTATTTAAAGTCTCCGGTATAAAATTCGCACCTATTCCCTGAAGTTTATGAGGACCTGCTTCGCCCTTTGTGAGAAGTGGAGAATCATAGGGTTCGACACCTACAATTTTTATATCCTGGTTCTTCTCTTTAAGAAACTCACCTACACCGGAAAGTGTACCACCTGTGCCAATTCCTGCTACAAAAATATCTATTTTACCGTCAAGGTCTTCCCATATTTCAGGACCGGTAGTGGTAAAATGCGCCTTTGGATTTGCAGGATTCACAAATTGCCCCGGTATGAAGCTGCCAGAGATTTCAGTTGCAATTCTTTCCGCTTCTTCTATAGCTCCTGCCATACCTTTTGAACCTTCTGTAAGAACTAATTCCGCTCCATAGGCTTTCAGAAGATTACGACGTTCTATGCTCATGGTATCAGGCATTGTCAGTATAACTTTATAACCTCTTGATGCCGCAATTGATGCAAGACCAATTCCTGTATTTCCACTTGTCGGTTCTATAATAACAGAGCCTTCTTTAAGTATTCCTTTTTCTTCAGCATCATTTATCATTGCAAGTGCTACTCTGTCCTTGGCACTTCCTGCAGGATTAAAGCACTCAAGTTTTGCATAAACTTTTGCATCTAAGTTATATTTTTTCTCATAGTTGGTAAGCTCTAAAAGAGGTGTCCTTCCTACTAATTCAGTTATATTTTTATATACTTTCATTGTATCAGATTCCTTTTTTTAATACTTATTTAATTATATCATTCCCAAAAATCCAGTGTCAATTTCATTGAAGAACTTATCAGAAAAAAAGAAAACCACCCCTGACAGTGCAACATTTCCTTCTTTCTCTCAATTATGATATAATACTTCTGTTATGATAAATCAATTTTCAAGAACAGAAACTTTATTAGGTAAAGATGCTATGAAAAAGCTGGCTAATGCCCGTGTTGCCGTTTTTGGCATTGGGGGTGTCGGCGGTCATGTTGTTGATGCCTTGGTAAGAAGCGGTGTTGGCGCAGTTGATATAATCGACAACGATACCGTGTCGCTTACTAATATAAATCGTCAGCTGATTGCTACTCACAGCACAGTAGGACTTCCAAAAACACAGGTTATGGAAAATCATATCAAGGATATAAATCCTGATGCTAAAGTAGTCCGCCATGATGTTTTCTATACTCCTGAAACCGCTGATAAATTTGATTTCACTAATTACGACTATATTATAGACGCCATAGACACTGTCGCCGGAAAGATAGAACTGGTGCTCAGAGCCAAGGAATCCGGCACTCCTATAATCAGTTCCATGGGCGCAGGAAACAAGCTGGATCCTACTGCATTTAAAGTGTCCGATATACACAAAACCGCAGTCTGTCCTTTAGCAAAAGTCATGAGACAAGAACTCCGTCGTCGTGGGATAAAAAAGTTAAAGGTTGTCTATTCCGAAGAAATACCCATAACACCTATAATCCCCAGCGAGGAATTAAAAGGGAATCGCCCCGCTCCGGGAAGTACAGCTTTCGTACCATCCGTTGCAGGGCTCATAATCGCAAGTGAAGTTATTAAAGATCTGATCAGGGATTAATTCCCTGGTCTTTTTTTATTATAAGTCGCATAGCTTCAACAGCTACTTTAATGGCCATAGAAGTATCTTCTGTTCTGTCCTGAGGCATACCCTCTCCCGCCAGCTCCTGGTTCCATACACAATGGAAAACAGATCCTGCCTTTAATCCTCTTAAAGCAGCCACAATAAACAAAGTGTCGCTTTCCATTTCAGAAGCTAAACATCCTCCTCTTATCCAGGCATCCCATTTTGCTTTAAGCTCACTTGAAATACCCATAGAGTCAGGATCATGCTGTCCGTAAAAACTATCCTTACACTGAACAACACCAACATGATGTCTGCATCCAAGATTTGAAGCGGCCTCTTCAAGAGCCTTTGTTACCTGAAAATCAGCCACTGCCGGAAATTCCACAGGAAGATACTCTTTTGAAGTACCACACATTCTTATAGCACCATTGGCAATGACCACATCACCGGGATAAACATTCTTATTCATACCACCGCAGGTACCCACTCTTATAAAAGTTTCAACCCCTATCTTAGCCAGTTCTTCCATGCATATAGCAGCAGAAGGTCCTCCTATACCTGTAGAAACCACCAGAACCTTTTCGCCATTTATGTACCCTTGATAAGTGTTGTACTCTCTGTTACATTTTACAGGTTTTGGATTATCCAGAAACTCAGCTATCTTAGCTACTCTTCCCGGGTCTCCCGGAACTATAGCATACTTTGCTCCGTCTTTTTTACCCAACTGAATGTGATACTGTAATTCTTCCATGTTATTCCTCCTTCGGTAAAATAAAGGCTTCCGGCAAAATGTCACCTAATTTATATATCTTGTTATCCACTATAATCTCAAAATCCTTATCACAGAATTCTGCCATAACCTGTCTGCAAATGCCACAGGGCATAGCTGTAACTGCTATTTTACTAAATTCACGATAACCTTCGCTGACAGCCTTAAATATAGCAACTCTTTCTGCACATACTGTTGCCCCATAAGAGCTGTTTTCTATATTGCATCCTGTAAAAATTTTACCGTCAGCTGTTAAAACAGCCGCGCCTACCTTGAACCCTGAATAGGGCGCATAGGCACTTTCTTTTGCTTTCTCTGCCATTTTAATAAGTCTGCTTATCAAGATAATCACACACCTTTTCTGCCACAAAGTTAAATCCTTTAACTGTACCGTAATTTACAGGTTTAATATTTTTACCATACGCTATAAATGGCACGTATTCTCTTGAATGGTCTGTACTTTCTGTAGCCGGATCACAACCATGGTCTGCAGCAATAATCAACATATCTTCCTCTTTAAGTTCCGGTAAAAAGTCTCCCAGCCACACATCAAACTCCCACAATGCTTTTGCGTACCCATCCACATCATTTCTGTGACCATACATGGAATCAAATTCCACCAGGTTAACAAAACAAAGACCCTTAAAATCTTTTTTAACAAGCTCCATGGTGCGGTCCATACCTTCTTTGTTTGTCTTGCTATACACTTTTTCAGTGATGCCACGACCTGCAAAAATATCATGTATTTTACCAACAGCAATTACATCCATGCCCTTTGCACTTAACCGGTCCAGCATAGTTTCCCCTGTTGGTTCTAATGAAAAGTCTTTACGATTTGTTGTTCTGGTAAAATATCCCGGCTCACCAACAAAAGGTCTTGCTATTACTCTTCCTACGCCGTGTTCACCCTGTAAAATATTGCGGGCAATTTTACAATATTCATAAAGCTTTTCCGGTGGAACTATTTCTTCATGGGCCGCTATCTGGAACACACTGTCGGCAGATGTGTATACAATCAAATCGCCGGATTCCATGTGCCTTTTACCGTATTCTTCAATTACCACAGTACCTGAATATGGTTTATTACACAACACCCTACGTCCTGTAGCTTCAGAAAATTTTTGTATAATTTCTTCCGGAAAGCCATCCGGATATGTGGGCATAGGATATTGGGACACCAATCCTGCCAGTTCCCAGTGTCCTACTGTTGTGTCCTTTCCTTTGGAAAGTTCAGACATACGGGCAACTGCAGATAAAGGATTTTCAACAGGCTTCCCGCAACTGACACCTTCAATATTAAAAAGTCCCAACTTTTTCATATTTGGCATATTAAATTCCGGAGACTTAAATACAGATCCTAAAGTATCTGATCCTTTATCTCCGTAATTTTCTGCATCCGGCATTTCTCCTATGCCAAAGCTGTCTAAAACTATCAGAAAAACTCTTTTGGACATATCTTATCCCTTCACGATTTTTACAATGCGACTTGTACCAAGGCGGGAAGCTCCTAAGTTAATAAAGTCTTCGGCGTCCTGAATATTGGCAATGCCACCGGCAGCTTTTATTTTTAAATGCGGAGCAACATTTTCAGCCATAAGCTTAACATCTTCTTTGGTGGCTCCTGCTTTTGAAAAACCGGTGGATGTCTTAATATATTCTGCCCCGGATTCTGATACTACCTTACACATCTTAATTTTTTCTTCACCTGTTAAAAGGCAGGTTTCTATAATTACTTTTAAGAGCTTACCATTGCAAGCTGCTTTAATTTGTCGAATTTCTTCCAAAACCAGGTCAAAACGATCTTCTTTCACCCAACCTATGTTGATTACCATATCGATTTCATCAGCGCCGTTTGCCACTGCATCAGAGGTTTCAAAGCACTTGGTCTTTGTGGTAGAGTATCCGTTGGGAAAACCTATTACTGTACATATTTTAAGTTTATCACCAACATATTCCTTGGCCTGTTTCACAAATGAAGCAGGAATACATACGGATGCTGTTTCATATTTGATTCCGTCATCACATATAGCTTTTATTTCTTCCCATGTTGCACTTTGGGAAAGTAATGTGTGATCTACTTTTGATAAAATTTCTTTAATTTCCATATAATCACCTTTTTACACTAATCTCTGGAACATTTTTCTGCATCTATTGCTAACACCAACATAAGGGCAGCCAATGCATCTTCAGGTTTACCTACTTCTATTGTATACGTATCTGTCCAATTCCACAACTCTTTAGATATATTAGCCACATTATATCCGGAAGAATTTATAATGTTATAGTCCCATTCAAACCAATCACCTTCCACATGCCAGCCGTTATATTCTATATTATACTTAGGCTTGAAAAAAGAAAACTCTTTACTGATACGACCCATATATGTTTCACCTATGTATATTTCAAAGGCAGGTAACCATGTAAGAATTTTTTGCTTAACCATTCCTACATAGTTATTATTGGCATCAAATATTTTAAGACAGTGTCCCCAGGAAAGCTGCCCTTTTACTATGTACACCGGATTTCCCTGTTCGTCAAATACATCATAGCTATCCAGCCAGGAAAAGGCTCTTTGCTTAAATAAAAGTTTCATACACACTTCTCCTTATACCATTTAACAAATTTCTCTACTGATGATATTCTGCCATCATCCATAGCCAGTCGTTCCTTTTCCGACATTTGGGCAATAGTTATATCATAACCTTCAAGAATAAATACCAACCACAAACGAGATTGAGCTGTTTCTCTTAATGTTCCCCTTATTTCATGAGATAACATACCGGGGCTCTCATGGAAGAACTGACTGAAAATTTTACCGTCATAAAAAGTGAGACAATCTACAAACTTACAGCTGCGATTTTCTACACCCTCCATTGTTTTAAGAAGTGCCTCCACATTATAAGCTATGCCGGAACGTTTCACCATTGCTCCAGGATAACCGGGCTTTTCGGGGTATGCCTCTATATAGAAACCGGAGTCCATTACAAAGCAGGGTTTCTTTAATGTGTTGTATGCTTGTCTGGCTTTTTCTTTTGACACTACAGCTACATCATCTATTTCAGGTTCGCTTAATTCAAGCTGAGCCCATTCTATGTCTATATTCTGATTTTTGAGGCGGCGTTTCATAGCATAGTATTTGCCGTAGTTGCCTGTTACATAGGTGAGTTTCATTTTTTATTTGCACCAATCTTTTATCATTTTCTCACAGGATCTGCTCATCTCCACACTAAAATCAGAGTTCCACTTTCTTTCACAGAAGCGTTTTACCCAATCAGAAAAATCCTCTCCCTTTAAGCCACGGCTCTGAGCCTTAAAAACATTTTCCTGATCTGAGATTCTACCGGAATCATATCCATTTTCATGGACAACATACTCCACATCTATTCTCTCAGGTTTGTTTCTGTTTTTCTGTTGCTCTGTCGGATATCCGAAACACAACATAGCTGCCGGTACCACGTATTCAGGCAGATTTAAAAGTTCCTTATGAATCTCGTAGTTCTCTGTGATATCACCTATGTAACAAGAACCAATGCCAAAACTTTCTGCCGCAATCACAGCATTTTGCGCCGCTATCAATGCATCTGCCTGAGCAAGAAACAAATCACCCGTTCCCGGCTTTCTCACATTCTCATAATTAGCATTAAAAACATCCAACCATCTCTTGTAATCCGCACAAAAGATCAATACCATTTTAGCTTCAGAAATAAACGGCTGATTATCACAGGTTACAGAAAGTCTGTCCTTTATTCCCTGGTCCGTAATATCCAATATAGTATAAAGAGTCATATTCCCAGCCGTAGGGGCTTGCAAAGCTGCATTTAATATAGCCTGCTTTTCTTCCGGTAAAATGTCTCTGTCTTCATACACTCGCACAGATCGTCTACTATTAATTAATCTAATTGTTTCATTCATTTTAATCCTCCTCTTATCAATATACAGTATTTTCAGCATAAGCCATTTCTAACTGTATATTTATGTACTAAATTATGTGAAAGTCAACATATCACTGTACGAAAAAACTTTATCCTCCATTGCAATATAATAATCTAAACACCTGCTCTGCTGTATCACTTAAATTCTTATATGCAGTGTCATAGTTCATAGCTTCTTCCAGCGAGCATGGTCCTTTTACTATAGAAAAGAACGCATCTATTCCATGACGGTTACACTCTGTTGCATCGTCAGAAATACTTCCTCCAAACGCAATGACCAATTTGCCATATTTTTTTGCCAATTCAGCCACACCCATAGGTGCCTTTCCCATAACAGTCTGTCCATCCAGCCTGCCTTCTCCGGTGACAACTATATCTGTATCCTTAATAAAATTCTCCAATCCTGTGGCTTTTATCACCAGGTCTGTCCCCGGCTCCAGGGTTCCATTAAGGTAGCTCATAAAAGCAAATCCTAAGCCACCGGCTGCTCCCGCTCCCGGAAAGGATGCATCAACATCGGGGTTCAAAGTCTTGGTAAGCTCTGCATATTTTAAAAGCCACTCATCCATATTTTGTATCATTTCCGGTGTTGCTCCCTTTTGTGGACCATATACGACACTACAGCCATTTTCACCACAAAGAGGATTTGTTACATCACAGGCTACACGAAATTCGCAACCAGTTAAATCCAGGTCTGTCCCTCTGATAACAGCCAATTCCTGCAAACCTTTTGCTCCCAACGGAATGGGTTGACCTTTTCCATTCAAAAACTCAAAGCCTAATGCCTGAAGCATTCCCACACCACCATCATTAGTGCTACTCCCACCAATTCCTATTATATACCTTTTACAACCTTTAGACATGGCATCTAAAATAAGCTCTCCAATTCCATAGGTTGTAGTGTTCAAAGGATTTCGTTTTTCACAAGGAACTAATGTAATGCCTGCTGCTGAAGACATTTCAATAATAGCCGTATCTCCCGTTATTCCATATGTAGCCTCCACTTTATAACAAAGAGGGCCTGTTACAGAAACGGTTTGCAATTTACCGCCTGTGGCAGAAACTATGGTCTCCACCGTACCCTCGCCACCATCAGCCAAGGGACAGATTTTCACCTGAGCATTTTTATACACTCTTTGAATGCCTTCTTTAATAGCCTCTCCCGCTTGGAAAGTAGTGAGACTTCCTTTATACGAATCCGTTGCAATTGTAATTTTCACTATACAATTCTTCCTTCACCTGAGTAAAATTAGCTTTTATTAATTTTATCATAAAAACCCAATGCAAAAAAGTAGAAACCATAAATCGATTTCTACTTATTTGGCATCCTGATTATTATAAATTCACTGTTTCCCAACTATAGCTTCTATCTCTTCCATGGTTTGTTTCTCATCATAGCTTGTATATCTTATTTGCAACAAATCTCCGGCACTCAGTCCGTGTGCACCATGGCCATGAACTTCATCATGCCTTTTTACCGATAGGATAAATGTACCCACCGGCCAAAAAATATCACGTATTTCTTTTTCATCAGCAAAAGAGTTTTCCTTCACCGTAACAGTTATAGTACCTGTCTTTTCAACTTTACCTTCATGCATGCGTTCAGAGCGATTCTCAATTACATAGTCATTAATTGAGTTCACCTGGAATAATTCAGTTATAAAATATGCTACAGTAGCAGTTATAATCACATACACAATATTTTGGTGACAGCTTAATGCTTCCACCGCAAAGAAAATCGCTGTAAGAGGCATTTTCATCATTCCTGCTATACAAGCAGTAATACCTAAAACCAGAATCACCTGATAATATTTACTGTCCACTCCTAAATAGTCAACGCATACATTTCCTGTTATGGCTGCAAGCACTGCCCCCAAAGCAAGCAGTGGTAAGAATATACCGCCTGTAACACCTGCAGTGTTTGCCATAAGAGTCAAAGTGGATCTTACAATCAAAACAGCCACTAAAAGCCACAGAACCATTTTACCTTCCAGCAAAGAAAGCATAAGTTCATGTCCTGTTGACACAAAGGAAATAGAAACAATACCACACACCAGTGTAAGTGCAAAAACAATAAATATTCTTAATGCAGAATTGTTGGAAAATTTCTTATCCATAAACTTGTCCATGGCATTGTGATATTTAAGGAAAACAACAGCAAATAGTCCCAATACCACACCTACAAGCAAAGGCAACCAGATTTCCTTTACGCTAAGTATAGGCAAATCAAGTTCGGGAATCAGATTGGTGCTGACTCCAAGTAAAGGTGCAACGACCTCATTGGTAAGACCCGCAAACATTACAGAAGTAGCTGCTGTTATTATAATCATAGGAGAAACTCTCTGATGAGCTTCTTCAATGGCAAACATAATTCCTGAAATAGGGGCTCCGGTGGCAGTATAGAATCCGGCACAAGCACCTCCTGTCATAGAGTATCTTCCCCACGCCTTATGTTTTTTGGCAAAAAGATTTGTAGTACCACAACCTATGGCTGTACCCATCTGAACAGAAGGTCCTTCAGTACCCAGTGGCACCCCTATAAAGAAACTCACCAAAGACATAAAGAAAATGCCTATCAGATTTCTCAACCATTTAAATGTAAATATTCCTTGTAAAATACCTATTGATGTAGGTATTCCTCCGCCACGAAGATTAGGTATCTTTTTGTAAATAGCAGAAAACAACAATGCCAAACCAAAAAAGGCTAACATTAATATGGGGAGCAACCATAAATGCTCACTTACATAGTGATACCCGGTTTCTGAAAAATGCACTATGTGTTTAGCACAGAACTTATAAAGATTCACTATTAAAGATGTAAACGCTCCCGTTACAGACCCAAAAAGCACTGCCGGAAAGATTAAATTGACAAAATAATTTTTGTGACTTTTTTTCATAATATATCCCTTAAAACTATATTTCATTGCATAAATAATCCGTTGACCATCATAGCACGGTCAACGGACAAAATCAATACAACCCTATTCCAAAATATTCGTCGTTACATAATCAACGCCCCACTCTATAAGCTTTTCACATCTCTCTTTATCATCTACTGTCCAACAATTAATCTTAATTCCTGCCTTTTTTACTTCGTGGACAATATCCTCATTGAGAGCCTCGTGATAAATATCCAAATCAAGATTATATTCCTGTAACATGTCAATAAGATTATCATGGAAATAACTGATAAGAAGTTGCGCAGTTTGCTGAGGATACTTTTCTTTAATAGCAACCAAGTTATCATAGCAGAAAGAAATAAAAACCACATTTTCAAGATAATCCATAGCTGCAATTATACTACATATCTCATAAATTTGCTTTTTAGCAAAAGCATTTTTAAGTTCCAGGACTGCACACTTGTCATATTTCTTGCAAATAGAAATATACTCCTCAAGAGAAGGCATGCATAAATCTTTACGACTCCTTGTGCCGTCCATGTCCAAAAGAGTATACGATCTTAATTTATCAAAGTCTGTTCCTTCAACCAAAACATCAGCATCAGCAAGTCTTCCGGTTGAATCGTCATGGAATATAACGTACTTGCCATCTTTAGTAACATGAACATCTGTTTCAATTCCATAATAGGAACGATTACCAGCTGCCACAAAAGCAGCGTTGGTATTTTCTCTTTCAATACCACTTAACCCTCTGTGAGCTATCATTTTACAACCATTCTTGTTCACCTTAACAGTATTCATAACAATTCCTCTATAAATTTTACAATAAACTCCTCGGAAGTATCAGAAACCCTACCTTGAGCATAGCCGTTTCTGCCACCGCCTTTACCATTAAGACCGGAATTAAGGGCTTTAACAATAGAATCAACTCTATCACCAAGACCACTTACTACATATATATACTGACCCACTTCTTTTTCAGAAAAAAGCACACAAGTTTCCACACCAGTATCCGTAAGTGAATTGGCACAGCACCTTAAATCATCATAAGTAAGACCCTGAAAAATATTATAGGCAGACCCGTTTACCATAACCGGTTTAAGCTTACACAAGGCAAGTTCCTGTGACAGTTTTTGGTTTTCAGCTTTTATATATCCCACCAAAGTCATCTGTCGTTCCACAGCCACAACAACATTATCTCTGGATGCCGACAACATGCCCATTAACTGCTTGTTAGAATCATGTATGAAAGAATAATCCTTAAAAGCATTTATACCTGCCACAATTGTAACTCTGGTACCTCCTCTATGAGGCATAAAATCAACAATCTTAACAAGACCTATCTCACCGGTGTAAGAAGGGTGAGGAGCACAACAAGCACAGCAATCAACACCTTCAATATTTATAAGACGCATATCGTCCCGTGGATCTATTTTACTTCTGTAATTAATCTTAGAAAGATCTTCTTTAGAAGGATATGTGGCATATATTCTGACATTTCTGTAAATAGCCTTATTAGCTTCCAACTCCACCTGTAAAATATCTTCTTTAGATAATGGGCCACTGAAATCCACCGTCATTGTAGCCTCTCCCATGTGGAAACCTGCGTTGTCATAACCAAACAAAGAGTGCACTACACCAGAAACAATATGTTCTCCGGCGTGACTCTGCATTCTGGAAAATCTCAGCTCCCAATCTATTTTACCAACGACCTCTGTCCCCGTGGTAAAAGATTCCCTTACTTTATGTAAGATTACACCATCTTCTATCTGTACATCCAGAACCTCAGTTTTTTCCAAAAAGCCCTGGTCCGGTGCCTGGCCGCCCCCTTCCGGGAAAAATGCAGTCTGGTCCAATTCCACATAGTAAAATCCATCTTTCTCAGTACAGTTAATCACCTTAGCAGAGAATGATTTACAATATGAATCTTTTTCGTATAATTTTTGTGTCATATAATCATTCCATTTCTGATTTGTAATTTTTAGAGTTTATACCCTATAATCATCCACTTCTTTATTAATCGTTCCAGTGACCATGCTGCATTGGCAGGTGATGTTGACGGCAGGCATATAGCATCTCTTTTTATTGCTTCCCGAATATATTTGTTATAGTATTTTTCTGCTGTTTTACCATTAACAAAAATTTGTTTTATGTCAGCAACATTAAGTATTAAATTGATATCATTTGGTACTACATTTTTTATTGTACTGTCTGAGCTTCCTTCAATATCACATACCCCAATTACATCCCACACTGCAACTCCGTTTTTCAGTAAGAACATTCTCTTTTCATCAACAGTTTTAGGTAAACTATCTCCAAAAACTGCCGAAACCACTTTCCAAAATCTGTTTTGCGGATGACCATAATAAAACATATTTTCTCTGGATTTTACCGAGGGAAAACTTCCTAAAATAAGTATTTTTGAATTTTGGTCATATACAGGTCCAATTGGATGCTTAATCATAAAGTCATTATACAACACCTTAACAACCTTGTCTATTTTCCATACCAAAATGATTTGAGTAAACACACCTTCTAATATATGTATGGTTAAGATAAAGCAAAAAGTTACGGCATCAAAATATAAACCCTGATGCCGTAACTTTCTAAATATTTAGTTTAGCTCCTATAGCTTGTCCTTCAGGCTGAGCGTTAGGTACTTGAGTGGACACTATAGAAGTTGTCATGTTTTCAATCTACAACTGCTGGAGTAATGTCACCAAAATCCACATTAACTTTACCTACAGAAAGAAAACTCTCCGCGCCATACTCATTAATTAATGTAGAATCAACTACTAAATCAATATAGTCTCCATCTTGTTCCCAGTGATAAGAATAATGATCAAACAAAGTAGATTCATCTTGCTGATGATGTACCTGCAACACAACTGCATCATCAAGCAACAGCGTTTCCTGTGGTAAATCACTGGTTGCAACTTTACTGCTGTTGAAATGATTATAACCGGCACCAAAATCGGCACGATACCAAGTTAAAGATATCTCAGCGCCAGATATATCATAAGACAAAGTAATATAATTAGCCAATTTGTCTACAGTAATATTATTTAACTGAGCACCTTCCGGTAAAGAAACAAAATCAAGATAATACTGTATTTCTGCCAGATTATAATCGGACAGTTCTTCTGATTCGTTATAAAGAACATGGTCTGAAAGAATACTGTCTAAAAAATCATCTCTTTCTGAAAAGGACAACGGCATAATATATTTTTGAACTTCATTGGTAAGATTTACATTGTTCTGCTTGCCAACTTCTTTTGTATTACAAGCAGAAAAAAGGTACAATACACAAAGTACTATTAAAAACAAACAAAATATCTTTTTCATATAGACCCTCCTTTAATCAGAACTTATTAATTGTCATCTGGGATAAGCATCTGTTACACCAGATACATGTAAGATCGTAATCATATACATTATCAAAACCACCATTGTTAATGCATCTGCTGGTACATGGATTTTCTTCCGATGTATGATTACCACCCCAATTGTGAGTAGTTTCATGCTGAATCCTGCGAATACTATGCATATATGCTGTGCTACTAGGATCACTGTTTCTTCCAATCAAAACTACAGTAGTATTTCCATTAACTCCACCTAATCCACCAACACAGGAATCAAAAGTAAAAAATCCTGTTTTTAAATCAGCTATAGAGTCAATATCTTTTAGTGTATTATAAATCCTATATCCACATTTACATTCCGCATCTGTATTTACATTATGAGAACAGGAATTAGGAGTACAACATGTACCTTCTGCTACAGTATTATAATATCCGTGCTGGCATAAATCAGAAATAAGACTATTAGAAAAAGTTTTTAAAGAGCATGATACATCAACATTAAAAAATTCCGTAAATGGTATTATCGCTGTTGTATACATTGATTTTGCAGTTGAGGCAGCCACATTAGTAGCCGGACCAAAATATTCTTTAAAACTATTATCTATATACAGGTGAGTATAGACACTAGAAGTTATCTTTTTTTCAAATGACCAGCTAGCCTTATCTCCAATCTGGGGATCATCTATCGTAATACCTGCATTTTCTGATGTATCACTACCCAAAGCTAACGCTTTGTCACTATGATTACTCCACAAAATGTTATACACACCGTCAGCAACCTCAACAATTTTCCATTTTGAGCCTCCTACAACAGTAGTACCATTATCATATAAGGTAATATCCGCCAAACCAACATTTTCATTATTATAGTTGTTTAATGCCAGGGGGATATTTTGCATGGATCTGATACTATAATAACCGTTTCCAACATATGTAATCTTCCACAACTGACGTAAATTATTGTTTCCTGTTAATTGGGTTGCCTGAGATACATAATTACCGTCCTCTGGAGTATTACTCTGAACATTTAAGTACATTTCACTTAGAGCATTTTTAATATAAAACATACCATCCGGTACAGTTCTGGTTCCAGATTGCCACAACAGGCATTTAATTGTTTCTATCCCAACAAGACCATTAACATGAGAACCTTCATCTATAATGTTGTCAAGTTTAAACTGGTTAACAGCATCTAAACACCCTAGATTTTCTCCTCTATCATATTCACCATCAAAACTTCCTGGATTATATCCATGATAGAACAACAATCCTTTAATTATATAAACCCAATCGCCTGTTTGATATCGTCTTATGCCTCTAATCAGATTCGAAAAGGCAGTTTGGCTGGCTTCACCAAAAACGCCATCAATTGTTAACTCTGCACCTTTTTGGTTTAATCTGTACTGAGCTAACTTAACCGCTGCTATTTTAGTGGCCTCATCACAAGCTCCGCTTAACATAAGTTCTGCGCCCAAATATTCAATTGGTAAATTCTCATTGATATATCGTTTAAAAGCCACTAAACCATCTCTTAAAGAAATCGGTTCATTTTCCGATAATGTATCAAGTTCGTTAGGAATATTTGTTTCTACCTGAACTGCATAGGATGTAAGCAAAGACAGACAAAGAGACACACAAATAATAATACAAAATAATTTATTCTTTTTCATTTTTTCCTCCTTATTTAATCAAATAAATAAAAAAATACAAGTAAAACAACTTAACCCAATGGAATCTCCTCCGTTCGTTTGTAATAAAACTTTCCATAACGTCGGATATTTGTTTTACTTGTTTATAAATTACTTAATTAATGGGAAGAAATATTGCTATGAATAACAACTTCAACGTTATATATTAAGTATACTTTTTTTTTGCATTTTGTCAATAATAAAGAGCTAGATAATAATATTTCCACCAATGTTTGCATAAAATATAGGTATTGGCTTTTCCGTTTGGAATAGAAGTATTATAAAGAATGAACTCCTCAAATATCAAAAAAATAACACAAATCAATAATTCAATCCTAGTTTATTTTTTCAAAAATTTATATTGCAGTATTTATCACAGAGATATTATTGCTTTTTTCGTTTTGATTCATCAAAAATAACATAAGCCATAAGGCCATATGTACCAAACATATTAATAACCCTACTCATCTTCTGCACTTTCGTTCCTGTGTACTCAAAAGTAACCACACCTGACTCAACATCTGGAAGCTCTACCCTTATTCTGTTCAGCATTCCGTAATCGCACTCAAGCTCTGTGCCATCCTCCATCACTGCAGAATATCCTTTATACATAACAAGAGGAACATCCAGATAGGTATCCTCTTTTTGGTTGTTACTGAAGGTAACAATAACTTTTCCGTCTTTTCTTAACAGCTTTGTCACCAGTTCACCATCAGAAAATACTTTATCAGCATTTTCAATCAATGCTGCCTGATAGTTATCATTGTACTTACTATCTCTTTCAAACTCATCAGTAGTAGGTAAATACTCACCGGCACCAATGTTATTTTCGCTTAACTGTAAAATCTCAGTTTCCGTTTTACCATTTGTAAAATGTCTATGATAATTAGCAACTCCATTTATTATAAAAGAGCACAAAGACAAAGCTACAACTGCAATCATAAACCCTTTAAAATATTTTTCTTTCTTATCATGCCTGAAAATAAAAGCAGCGGCTAAAGCAATAAAAAAAGTAGGGAACATTAAAAATCGCCATGGAAACTGCACAAGACCTGCTACATTCTGTAGCGCTCCCCAAGGAAACAGATTTGTAGCTATAAACAAAAAGACACCGCTCAAGATAAAACATTTTACCAAAAGCTTATCCTTTATCTCTTTTCTGTAAATGAACCACACAACTAAAAGCAATACCGGAGCAAGTCCTAAACCGTTAGGAATCCATTGTTTTTTGCAAGCTGCCGTTGCAAAATTAAAATCAGAAAACACACCCCAGAAAGGCAAGGATCTTTCTGACAAAGAGCCCCATTTCATAGTAGCAAAACCGTCTGTAGATAAGAAGGTTGCTGAACCCATCTGTTCAAGCATAGGAAAAATAAAATCTGCCGTTAACACCAGGAACACAATTGCACTTACAACAAAATATAACAAACGTTTAGGTTCCTTTTTAATTTGTCCAAAACAAAACAACAACAGCAGAGCCAGCACCAGCACAGTCATAACACTGGATAAAGTATGACAGAAAATCATTTGTGCAAGACCAGCTGGAAGCCAGTACCATTTTCCTTTGTCACCGTACATAATCTGCCAGAAGCCATAGAACACAATAGGCAAGAAGATAAATGCCTGAGCCTCACCCAAGGCACATCTTTGTAAAATATCAGATGACATATATGAACCCAACGAAAATAAAACCGCCCCTACAAAAGCAGCTCTGTCACTACCCGTAATTTTCTTTGTGCAGACATACATGCTTATGGCAGATAGCACCACTATCATAATCATAAATGCTTTCATGGCATTAAGCAGACTTACGCCAAAGAAGGCAACCATTACAGCAGGAATATAAAGAAGTATATCCCCATAGAAAAGCGGCGAAGCATATCCGTTACCATCAAGGGTCGAAGTATATATTTTCCCAAACCAATTCCCCATGATTATTTCTTCTCTAATAGCGTCAATACGCTGAAGATGAAAAAGATTATCATGGGCTTTAGTCGCCGGTAATAACAGCAACGGAATCACACACAACATCAAAAGCAATAAAGCCAGTAATATCTGATATCTATTTTTATAAACAAAATTGTCCTTCTTCATAACATGGAAATTATATAATAAATCTCTGTACCTTTCAACAAAGGCCCTGGCAAAAGGCATAAAATGGCACCCCAATCAAAAAAGAAACCTCTAAATGGGTGTATTTTTCTAAAAAAAGGGAACCCAATCAGTGGCGTCAGCTTGTCGTTGGGTGTTATAAAAACGCCGAAAAACATCAAAAACCGCAAAAACATACACCCAATCATTAGTTTTCTTCATTAATGGGTTCCCCTCATCATAAAAAATCAAGGAATATCCTAGGCAAAGAATATTCCTTACAAAAGCAATTTGATCTTAAATATACAGATTTAATTATTAAACTCACACATTACCAATTCTTCTACAATCTTCATACCCACTGGTAAACTCTCTATAAGCACCTTTTCCTCTCTGGTGTGTTCACCACTCCCTAAATAGCTTCCTACCGCCACAGCCGGAATACCCAAGGACATAGGTATGTTGCAATCTGTAGAGCCGGCCTTAGTAAGGCAACTGACACCACTATGCTTTTCACATACAGAAGCCACTTTGTCACTCATTTCAGAAAGCTTTTTAAAATCAACCTGGCCACTACAAGGTCTTTCCCCTAAAAAATTCACAGAAATCTTCACATTTTGATCCTCGCGTGCTTTTTCAATTTCATTTTCAAAAAAGGCTTTCATTTCATTAAGGCACTCAGCATTATCCGACCTGTATTCAAACAAAAAAGAAGCTCTCTGGGCAATAGTGTTTACAGAAGTTCCACCTTCCGCAAGTCCAACATTATAAGTAGTCTTACTATCCCCTATAACAGGCACCTGACAATCATACAGACGACACACCAACTGAGACATAGCGTGAATTGCATTTCTTTTCCCAAACTTATTGAAAGAGTGACCGCCTTCCGTTTCAATAACCACCTCATAACGATGAGAGCCCACACACCTGTTAATCAGACAGTTGTACTGAGAATCAAAAGTATAAACTTCACTAATTCTGCCACCATAATCTTTCATAATCTGCCTTGTACCTTTAAGATTTCCCAAACCTTCCTCGCAGGAATTAGCGGCAAACAAAACACCTCTTTTACCACGTAAACCCTTCTCAGCCACCTGCCCTGCCACAGTTAACAGCATAGCCAGACAAGTGGTATCGTCCCCAACGCCGGGAGAATACAAATATTTATCATCTCGGTAAAATGGCAGTTCCTCCATATCAGGAAACACCGTATCTGTATGTGCCATAAAAAGAACAATATCATCTTTACCTTCACAGCCAACAGGGTATAAAACATTAAAAGCCTCATCAATATACACGCCTTCTGCACCTCTGGCCTCCAACCATTCTTTGCAGAAGGTAGCTCTTTTTTCTTCTCGACCTGATGGAGCCGGAATCTTACACAAAGTTTCTATTAAATCAATAATCTTATCCATAAAAATCTCCTCTTCCCAATTATATCACGGCTATGCTATAATCTCCACAGAGGTGTAGAAATGTCTGTTAAATCAGTTATAGAATCCAAATTAGACACTGTGGAAAATAATCTTGGTAAAATGTTAATTTCGACCGAGGATTTTGTCAGTGTAGTAAAATATCACTATTTAACATTTTTCGACAAAGAAGAAAATCTCATATGGACAAAGGCTTTTCAAAAAGCAATAGAAGAAAACCAATACATCTCAATTCCTGCGTCAGAAAAACCATATTATATAGATGATACCATTATAATACCTTCAGACAGACACATAAAAGCTGAAGAAGGCTCCGTTATTTGTCAATGTCCTGGTGTTAAAGTAATACTCCTTAAAAACAATGACATCAAAGGAAGCCGTAATATTTCCATTACAGGAGGTCGTTGGGAAGAAAGCTACAGAGAACGAAAAGGTTATGGCCAAAGTGGCATGTACGATCAAAAACGCAGTCGCTATGGTGTTTCTACCTGTATGTTTTTCGACAATATAGAAAATCTGATAATAAAAGATATAACCTTTGCCCACACCGCTGCATTTTCAGTACAATGTAGTAATATAAAAAACGGACTTTTTGAAAACATAAGTTTTAAATCCTGTTATGCCGACGGACTCCATTTTAACGGAAATGTATCAAATTTGATTGTCAGAAACATAAGAGGTCAGGTTGCAGACGACTTGGTAGCCCTTAACATGTATGACTGGCAGGATTCCACAGCCTGTTTCGGTCCAATGGATACAGTACTCTGTGAAAATCTGGAGCTTTCAGAAAACAGCCCATACAAAGCGTTTCGCATACAACCGGGAACATATTTTTCCGATTCAGGAGAAATCATAAACTGTTCTGCCGATAATATAATAATAAGAAATGTAAAAGGCATTCGTACCTTTAAAATGTACCTTCAGACTCCAAAATACAGAATAGGCTTGAAACCAGAAAAAGGAGCTGTAGCTACTGCAAACAACATATTCTTCGAAAACATAGAAATAGATTTAAAAAGCCCCATAGATGAACTTCCTGAGTACATGAATTCAGACCCTATAAGAGGTACTTTTGCCGCCTTTGAACTTGGAGCTGATATAAAAAATATTTATTTTGAAAACATAGATTTAAAAATATACAAAGATAAATACCCTATGTCCTACCTTATATGTGCAGGGCCTAAATCCTGTGTGTTGCACGCACCTACAGAAAAAGTAGAGGTCTTTGACCCCTACTTAAGTTCAACGGTAGAAAATATTCATTATAAAAACATGCGCATAAATGATACCTTGTGTGCTGATATCAAAAATTATACCAAAGAAATATCCTTTGATGACATAAACAAAGACGGTCTTTCCACAGGTTCAGGTAAAATACTTAACATTTTACCATTTAACTAAATTTCGAATCCAACCCCAGATTGTAAAATCATCATCGAATCGGTATGTTACTATCCCTATAACAAAAATAACTACAATAACCACAGGCAATAAATAGGTAACATATGGTCGCATCCATTTTTTAAACTTAAGACCTTTTCCCGTATTAGCTTCATTTATAAAATTATCAAACCCCCATCCCTTTTTACTTACACAAAAAAGCACATAGCAAAAAGCTCCTAACGGTAAAAGACAATTTGTCACCAAAAAATCCTCTAAATCCATTATGTTAGATGTAGATGTAAATGGTTTAAATTCTGACCACAAGTTAAAGCCTAAAGCACATGGAACACCCAGGACTAACAATCCTATACCACAAATAATACAAGATTTAATTCTTCCCCATCCGGTAAGTTCTCTTATACAAGCCAAAATATTCTGACATACTGCAATTATTGTAGACATAGCAGCAAAAAACATAAACAAGAAAAAAACGGAACCCCACCATCTGCCTCCTGCCATATTATTAAAGACCTTTGCCATAGCCACAAACAAAAGACTTGGCCCTGATGTAGGCTCCACATTAAACGTAAAGCAAGCAGGGAAAATAATAAGACCTGCCACAATTGCTACAAAAGTATCAAGCACAAGGATGTTTACAGACTCCCCCACTAAAGAACGCTCTTTACCGATATAGCTTCCAAATATAGCCATAGAACCAATTCCCAAACTCAACGTAAAGAAAGCCTGGTTCATAGCTCCTACGATTACGCTTCCATTTATTTTAGAAAAATCCGGTTTCAGGTAGAATGTTAAACCTTCCCCTGCTCCCTCTAAGGTAAAGCTGTTTATAGCCAATACAATCATGAGACCAAGTAACACAATCATCATATACTTGGTTACTCTTTCAACACCATTCTGTAAACCAAAAGAAAGTATAACAAAGGCCATAACAACAACGGCAGCCATAAAACCAACCATAATAACAGGGGCCTGCTGCATTGCAGGATAAATATTAGCTGATGCTTGGTCTGTTATCCCTGTCATACCACCTGTAAGAAATTTAACAAAATAGTATAAAATCCAACCTGTAACAGAAGCATAAAACATAATAAGTAAAACGTTGGCAATTAATGCACCATATCCGTGAAGATGCCATTTCTGTCCAGGTTTCTGAAGTTTCTGATACAGTCTTACAGGACTACTTTGACTTGCCCTTCCCAAGGAAAACTCCATAACCATAACAGGCAAACCCAAAAGGAAAAGAAACGCAAGATAAAGAAGAACAAATATGCCACCACCATTTTGTCCGGTCATCCATGGGAATTTCCATACATTTCCTACACCAATTGCACACCCGGCACTAAGTAAAATAAAACCTAAACGACTGCCTAAACGTTCTCTTTCCATTTGCTACTCCCTTTTTAAAAATCATCTTTTCGATTGTAGCAAAGAAGTTACTTTCAGTCAAATTGTAAATTTTTCTTCCAACGTGCTTTTGAAAGTTTTGTAACATGTCCTGTTCTTATTTCACCTAACAAAGGCACTTCTACTTCCTTGGTTGTATGATGAAATACAAAGCCTAATTTTTCCTGTACACGTTTTGATTTTTCATTTCCATCATAACGACCACACCATATAGTCTGCATATTTAAGTCTTCAAATCCGTGTCTAATTAACTCCTTTGTAGCTTCAGGAATAAGGCCTTGTCCCCAAAAAGGTTTACCAATCCAATATCCAAGTTCGCATTCGTTGTCCTTATCAGTCAGATCAGTTGCATTACCTGTTTTAAGACCAACACTTCCGATAGGCACATTATCCGACTTAAGACAAACTGCATAAGTTTCCGGGATAGACAACACATTCCTGATAATCTCCAGGCTGTTTTTAACACTGGTGTGAGGTGGCCATCCGGCTATAGGACCAACATCAGGATCCTTTGCATATTTATATAAACTTTCAGCATCACTGTCCTGCCATGGACGTAAAATCAATCTGTCTGTGTATAAAACCATAGGCGCCAAATCCCTCCCGACAAAAAAAGGATTCCAAAAAGGAATCCTCTTCACATTAATATTGATTATCCTATAGCACCAATTGCAATGGTAAATGCTAAACCATAGAAAACTATACCAATAATTCCAAAAACTTTTCCGAGAACAGTCAACGCTGATTTGTTACCATCTTTTCTTGCAATTCCGGAAAAAGATAGGCCAATAATAGAAGTTGCTATGAACAACAATGAATATACCATTGAAATTGATGCAAGTTCTTCAGCTTCATTATATGACGCGTCAATCGTACTTATAGACATGCACAAGGAAAAAAAAGCAAAAATAAATCCATACATTGATAAGCCAAAGCCTATACCACCAAAGACTTTGCTCTTAACACTTGCTTTAGGTGGAACTTCCTGTTCATAAACATATTTCGTCTGAGGCTGTTGATAAATAGATTCCTGCATCTCATATTCAGGCTGATATTCAGTTTGATATGTAGGCAAAACCTGTGTTTCCTCAAAAGCTTTCTCAACATTAGGTTCTTCTGCAACAACTTGTGCAGACCCACAACTGGAGCAAAAAGCATCGTCCGCTTTAATCTGAGCACCACAATTACGACAATATACCATGTTATTTTCCATAATATCCTCCGAATAACTTAAATTTACTATAGATTACAATAAAAAAACAAAAAAAGCAAATATTTTAGTCAGTTACAAGTTGCATTGAGTAAATAACAAAATAGATAAATCAACATTTAAGTCATTATCTAAAAATAGTGAAGATATCGAATATTGCTTTCACTATTTTGTGACCGACACTCCAAATTAAGCCTGTCAAAAGAAACAAATTTCTTTAATACTTGCAAATAACATACTTATCTTTCACATAAGCAGACAACTTTTTTCTAATATCTTCAAATATTCCACCCTCAATAGTGTTTTTATCAATAATAAAGGCTTGATTATTTGTTTGATATAAAAATAAATACTTGGTTGTTTCATAAGCTCTCACGAATAAAGAGTACTCTATTTCCGCCTCGCCGCTATATTCCTGGCTTTTGGTAAATGCTTTTAACACATTATCACAAAAGATATATTGGTTTTCAGCGTCTTTCATTTTAGCCAATGCTTTGTATTTTATTTTAGGTAAAAGAAAATATAAATAGCATTCTAATAAAAACAGAACAACTGCTACACATAGCAGTGCTATAAGCATTGCATCAGAAAAAACTATCATTTCCAAAATAATGACAACTACCACGATTGTTGAAATAATTGACCAAATCAAAAATCTCTTTTTAGGATTTGCTTTTTTGAACAAAGATAAGTGTGTCAGTGCTCTAATTGACTCAAAATCAAATTTACACTTTGCTTTTATTTCCATAAAATCACCGCTTTCGAATTATTATAGCATAAAAAAAGGTAATATAGCAATGCGAAGCATTTGAAGCCTTTTCTTTTCTGACTCATCAAGTAGAACTTGAACCTACGACATTCACATTTGAAGCGGCGGCTTATTTCTCTCTATCGTTCGAAATCAGCCTGCTTCTGCTCCTCAGAAAGACTCCCTTTTTCTGCCACCGGCAGCGGTCGTTTTCTGAGCAGTTGAACAGCCTCCGCCACGCGTTCGACTGTTAATCAAATATAGTACGTTTATTTCAAATTTGCGTAAATAACAAAACAGAGACCTCAATTGAGATCTCTGTTTTATTGGCTCCTCAAGTAGGACTTGAACCTACGACATTTCGGTTAACAGCCGAACGCTCTACCGACTGAGCTATTGAGGAATATATATCCGGCAGCTACATATTTTCACAGGTCGTCACCAACCAACTATCGTCTGCATTAGAGAGCTTAACTTCTGTGTTCGGCATGGGAACAGGTGTGGCCTCTCCATTATCACCACCGGATTTT
>SVJE01000001.1 GCA_015069135.1 Oscillospiraceae bacterium
AGCAAGAGGTAATAAGGAAATTCGCCAGTTGGTCATGCCATTACGGAACTTCCCATGAAATGTCTGTTCTCCTATACAATAATATTCCTAATTCTGGATTTGAAAAAGTAACGGTAACTGTTGACGAGCTGAAAAACTTCTACGAAACACGCTGCCAATATATACAGCAAATAATAGATGCTATTGACAATATCGCTTTTGATTACAAAAAAGAAATGCAAAATAGCGTTATTCCGAAATCAAATGATCTGATAGAGCAAATTACGATATTGAAAAATGCCTCGCAACAACGATTTGGCGGCGGAATTCTTATTGAAGAACTGGAGCAAATGGAGCGGTTTCTCACAACAAATTTTTGTTGCGAGAAAAACACAGATGCTATTGAAGCATTTAGGCAAAAAGTTATCTTGGGGATAGGCGAAATCTATGATTGCTTTCAAAATATGAATGTTGATTGTAATCTCGAAATCGAAAAACTATTGTTGCCACAATATATGCCGCATGACAACCATTTTGGATATGAATTTGCAAATCTATATTCAAAAGCTATCCTTAAAACATGGAAGGCTTACGATGCAAATTCAATCAAAAAGCCATTAGAAAAGTATATTTGTTTTGAATACAGAACCGAAGAAGAATTGTTTTGGCTGACTGTGATTGCACTAAATTTGGCACAGAAAAACTTAATACAATAAAAGAACACCGAGGTTGCACTTAAAAAGTGCGACCTCGTTTTATCGTTGCGAAATTTTTATGAAACCTATTGACAAACTTTTATTCGTATGCTATAATTACTACACGGTACAATTGTACCTTGTGCGATTTGGAGGCATTTATGAATAAGTGGAGTCCCGAAAGAGCGGAGGCGATCCGCCAATTTATAGACGAATATTTCATGGAGAACCGCAAGTCCCCGACGGTGCGCGATATCGCGGCGGGAACGGGTATCTCCAAAACATCGGTGCAGAGATACCTCACCGATATGAAAGAGCACGGAGAGATCGAGTACAACGGTCGACGCAGCATCGGAACAAATCTTTCTCGAAATATGTTTGAAACTACGCCCGCGATTCGATACGATTCCACCGTGTCCTGCGGGTTGCCGAGTGAACCGAACGTGGAAGAAGCGGAGATCATCCCGTTGCCGACTGCGCTTGTGGGAGAGGGAAAGTTTTTCATTCTTACCGCGAAAGGTGATTCGATGACGGGCATAGGAGTTGACGATGGCGACCTCGTTATCGTGCGAGAGCAGAATACTTGCAGGGACGGAGACTATACAGTTGTCCTTGTAAATGGAAATGAAACGTTGCTCAAAACTATCACTTATCTTCCCGATAAAAAAGCATATTTGCTTCACGCAGAGAATCCAGATTACGATGATCGCATCGAGCGCAACGTACAGATCCAAGGGATTGCTACACAAGTCATTAAGAAGCTTTAACAACGTTCTGCTTGTCTATCAGTCTTAGCAAGCACTGGATTTGGGCATCCAAATCCGTCTATCAGTCGCAGCAAGCACTGCTTTTGTCATGACAGACAAAACCTTAGGAGGTAAATGTAATTTGAAGGTCAAAGAAATGTTAAATAGAATGATCGATATTCTCAAAGATAAGCACACCATGTGGGTTTATTTAGAGCTTCCACAAATTAACGTTGACGCGCTGCGCAAAAGGATCATTGCGATTCTAAAGGACAAGCACGGCGGCGCGAATATGGGATTGGATATCCCCGATGATGAAATCGAAGCACTCGCTGATATGCTCCTTCCCGGTGTTATAAAATTCTTCTCCTCGGACGAATGGCGTGCCGAGCTTGAAACATGGAAGAAGGAACAAAGTGTGGAAAACAAGTTGTTAGACTTAGCAAATAGCAAGATTGCATATAAAGAGGATTAAAAATTTATGAAAAGTATGATTTATTATCCCGGTTTCGAAGTGAAAGATGAAACGTGGTTAAAGTTTGCTTTATTGTATTTTGAAGAGTTGCGCCCTATCATTCCGTATATGTGTGTCCGTGAGGAACAATACCTTTCGCAAACTGCGATAGAAATAATGAATGATACAAATTTAATTCGCCCATATAACCCAGAGTATGAAGAAGGCAACATTGCCTCGATCATAGCGTGTGAAGAATTTGAAAAATACTTAAATTATCCCGAAAGGTATTTATCATTCTTTTCACGCTCGCAATCATTAGAGTTGGTTAACAATTGGAGGAATACCCGATTTCAAAATTGCCGTTTGTATGAAGGCAAATTTTCTCCAGTGTTTTTTGATTTTTGTTTAGAAAATGGATTGGCAACTCCTTTCGATTACGGAATTTTAATTTCGAATGATTTAGCTTTTGCCTATATGAGTTTTTTGGCGGATGTAATTGCAAAGAGACAAGAGTTTGAAATGTTTACAGATGTTAGTAAATACAATACCCTATTAGAAAAGAATGATAGAATAATTTGTAGATCTCAAAAATTGCATTATAAGATTGCCAAAACCCAAATAGAATTTGCGATTCCATGTAGGATCAAAGATATTCCTATGAATCAAATTATAAAGTTAAGACAAAACAGAGACTTTGAAAATTGTCGAAGAGCTTATACCTACGAGATTGAAAAATACTTAAAAGTTATAGATGATGACCCCAATATGTCATTTAATTCTCAATTAAAAATTCGAGAGGAGATTGCAAAAATACTACAATCTCTCGGTATTGCCACTGCATCGCTCTTCCTCTCTTGCTCAAGTGTTGC
This sequence comes from Oscillospiraceae bacterium, assembly GCA_015069135.1. GTDB lineage: Bacteria > Bacillota > Clostridia > UBA1212 > SIG427 > SIG427. The sequence goes on from SVJE01000001.1 coordinate 2,747, forward strand.
CTCATTGATTAATGGAAGTGTTGAACCTACTGCGGCTTTCGCTGCCGCCTTTTTGGATGTTTTGTCAGTAAAAGAAGTGCGTGCTGTACCTCAATATCTAAAAGAGATAAGAAGGAAAACCCAAGCAAACAGATACTTTGGCAAAATTCGAAATAATGTTCCCGCAAATTGCATAGAAGGAGGGTTTGAATGACAGGAGTAATATACGCTCGCTATTCCTCGGACAATCAGCGAGAGGAATCTATTGAAGGTCAGCTCCGGGAATGTCAGGCCTTTGCAAAGAAGAATGACATCACCTTGCTCGAGCCGTACATCGACAGAGCTTTGTCGGCAAAGACGGACAACCGTCCGAACTTCCAAAAAGATGATCAAGGATAGTGCGGCAAAGAAATTCGATGTTGTCATTGTGTGGAAGTTGGATAGATTTGCCCGCAATCGTTTTGACTCGGCGCATTACAAAAGTGTTCTCCGCAAGAATGGCGTGAAGGTCGTATCCGCAACCGAAGCGATCTCCGAAGGCGCAGAAGGTATCCTTCTTGAGTCAATGCTTGAAGGTATGGCTGAATACTACTCTGCCGAGCTCTCCGAGAAGGTTGTGAGAGGTCTGACCGAAAACGCGCTCAAATGCAAATACAACGGTGGAACACTTCCCATCGGATACACCGTTGACGAAAATCAATTCTTTCAAGTTGATCCCGTTGCCGCACCTGCCATTCTTGATGCGTTCAAAAAATACGCCAAGGGGGCAACAATGCAAGAGATTACAGACGATCTTAACATAAAAGGTATCCGCACCGTCAGAGGTACGAAGATCAGCCTTAATACCGTTACACGAATGTTGCAAAACCGCCGATACATTGGTGAATACCAATATCGTGACGTAGTCGTTCCTAACGGAATCCCCGCCATCATTCCTGTCAAGTTATTTGAGCAAGTGCAAGAGCGAGCTGCCGCGAACAAGAAAGCTCCTGCAAAGCACAAAGCCGAGGACGAGTATTTGCTGACCACAAAACTGTTCTGCGGATATTGCAAGTGTCTGATCACAGGTGAAAGCGGAACGAGTCATACGATGGAAGTCCACCGCTATTACAAGTGCCGAGGAACTCGCAAGGGCGGCACGTGCAAAAAGAAAACGATCAAGAAGAAGTGGATCGAGGAAGTTGTGATCCTGCTCATTCAGAAGTTTATCTTTGACGATGAATTTCTCGACAGACTTGCAGATATGCTGATTGCCAAGCTCAATGCCGAGAGTAGCACATTGCCAATTCTTCGCAAGCAACTTGATGAAATAGAAAAAGGCATTGACAATCTCGTCAACGCCATTCAAGCGGGAATTCTTACCGCATCCACCAAGCAACGTCTTGAGCAGCTTGAAGCAGAAAAAAGCGAGATCTCGGTGCAGATTCTCAAAGAAGAAATTGCTAAACCCACAGTTACAAAAGAAGATATACTTGCATATCTTGTCAAGTATCGCAAGCTCAATATGAAACAGCTTGACCACCGCCGCCGTCTGATCGATAGCTTTGTCAACGCGATCTATATGTTCGACGATTACTTGGTCATTACATTCAACTACAAGGAAGGCACAAAAACAATCACCTTTGCCGAAATCGAAGAGGCATTTGGTTCGGATTTATCATCACTCACTGCACCAAAAAGAGGTTCAACCAAACTGTTGAGCCTCTTTTATATTGCTTTCTTATTCTTTTTTTTATATAATAAAACAAAAATGGGGAAGGACGATTAAAATGAATAAAATTATTGTTAAGATAGTTAGTGCAGATTATTATGATACAGTAAGTATTTTTGTTGACGGCGTTCCTTATGGCAAGAAACAGGGCAATAGTACTTTTGAAATTCCAGTTACTAATGGTGAACATTCAATTCATGGTATCTATGACAATATGGAACCGGATTTTGAAGGGATATCTCATGCACTTGACCCAATAGTTTTTTCTGTTGAAGATAGTGATGTAAATTTTGAAGTTAAGATTCGTAATATTTATTCAGGTGGAGATTTATCGAAGGTATAAAATAGTAAATCAGTAAGATAATTAACTGATACTTAGAAGAGACTGCCTCAATTTCATTTTGGGACAGTCTTTTTTTACATGAATATCTGATAGTGTTACAACTGATGCAAAGCAAAACGGGATTTATACTGCAATTGAAAATGCTTTTTACGTATGTTAAAATGCAACAAAAGAAGGGAGACTATTATGGGATTATTTGATTTTTTTAAGAAAAAAGAAAAAAAGCAAACTGTTCAGGCTGTGATAAATAAAGAACCGCAGCAAACAGAGAAAGTTATAGAAAAAGAGAATGAGACACCTGCTTGTAATCCGGAGGATTTTGTAATTGAAAATGGTGTACTTAAAGAATATATTGGTAAAGGTGGAGTAGTTGTTATTCCGGAAGGTATAACAGAAATTGGCGAGGATGCTTTTGACCAATGCCGTGAGGTTACAGATGTTATTTTTCCAAAAAGTCTGATAAAGATTGGTGAATATGCATTTCACAAGTGTAGTGGGTTGACCAGTGTGGAATTTCCGGAAAATCTTACAGAAATAGATATGTATGCATTCTATCGATGCATTAATATAACCAAGATAAAATTTCCTAAAGGTTTACTTAAAATCGGCAATAATGCCTTTGATTATTGTAAAGGAATAGCAGAAGTTGATTTTCCAAACTGTAATATTGAATTTGGGCGACTTGTTTTTACCAATTGTGTTGGCCTTACCAAAGCTGTGTTTCCTGAAGGTGCTTTAAATATTCCTGACGCAATATTTTCTAACTGCTCCGGTCTTGTAGATGTTGTGCTTCCCAAAAGTTTGAAAAAAATTGATGAATTTGCTTTTTATAGATGCACAAATTTAGCCACACTTACTATACCGGAAGGTGTAACAGAAATCGGTTCCCACGCATTTGGCGATTGCACCGAGCTTAAACGTATTGTTCTTCCGGAGGGTGTGGAAAGAATTTCCTATGGAACATTTAACGGGTGCACAGGTCTGACTGAACTTGTGGTTCCAAGTAGCTTGAAAGAAATCTGCCCGGGAGCACTTGGGTATTGCAATTCTCTCACAATCCACTGTCCGAAGAATAGTTATGCTGAAAATTATGCAAAGGAAAATAATATTCCGTTTGTGACAATCTCCTGATAGATTTAAATAGTATTGATATATATTAAGCTTGTATGTTATCATCTAATGTAAGAAGGATATCGATTGAGTTAAATATCCGGTGATGTTGACTTTTAATAGGATCGAGAGGACAGTAATGAAAAATTTATCAAAAAGAATTTTCACCGGCATATTGGTAGTTGTTATGTTGCTGACAGCTGTCATGCCGATATATGCCACAGAAGATAATCAGACTCCTTTGTCTGAAGAATCACATTTTAACATTGAAGGTAACTACATAAAAGGTATTCCTTCAAATGTTCCCGGCTCCACAATGTTGTTGAATCTGAAAAGTGATGCAACTTTGGAGAATCCTGAATCTCTTGTTGGCACAGGCAGCGAAATTTTATACAATGGTGTAAAATATACAGCTGTTGTGCTTGCTGACGTATCAGGAGATGGTAAAATAGCTGCTTCAGACTATATGCTTCTTAAAGGCTATTTTAACGGTCAGCGTGATATGTCTGATGCCGGCTGTGTGGCTGCTGACGTGAATGAAGATGGTAAAATTGCTACTATCGACTATATGCGAATCAAAAAGCAGATATCAGGTGATATAGATCTTTATAGATATATGAATGAATTACCTGACTGGGAAGGCCCTCATGTGAAGGAACTTACTATTGCTGACACAGATATCAGCAACTATGTGATTGTTATTCCCGATAGTGCAGAATCACCTGAGAATATTGCTGCAAATGATTTGCAGAAATATATTAAAATTGCCACAGGCATTGAGCTTCCTATAAAATCAGAAAGCTCATCCAATGAATATGAAATCTGTATCGGTTCCACATCCAGAGATGTTCAGGAAGTAATTGATGCACGAGCAACTCTTGTAAATAACGGATACTCAATTATCTGCAATGATGGAACATTGTACCTTTCAGGAAACGATGCTACAGGTACTTTGTATGCTGTTTACAGCTTTTTAGAGGATTATGTAGGTTGTAGATTCTATTCAAAACGATACGAAACTGTTAAATATTCTCTGAAGCAGAATATAGCTGAAGGAACTAATGTAACATATTCACCATCAAACATATATCGTGAACCTTTGTGGTACTGTACTTTTGATGCAGAATTTGCCGCAAAGCTTAAGATAAATGGTGGTATGGACAGAGATTTCACCGGACGCAGTGATTCAGTGTCATATTCAGGCGGTGCCTTTGTGCATACATTAGGTGGATTTTCCGGAGTGTCCGGTGTTGATAACCAGCCATGCCTTACTGACCCTGTGATTTATGAAACAGTGCTTAATAATGTACTGAATTGTCTTAGAAATGATCCTGATGAAAAAATTATTTCTGTATCACAGAATGATTCAACTGATGGAGCACTGGGTTGTCAGTGTGAGAATTGTAAAGCCATAGATGAAGCAGAGGGAACACCAATGGGTTCATTACTTACATTTATAAATAAGTTGGCAGAAGATGTTGAGAAAGAGTTCCCGGATGTATATATCGATACATTGGCTTACAAATATACAAGAAAAGCCCCTAAAACAATTAAACCAAGGGACAATGTTATTATTCGACTCTGTACTTCAAACTGTTGTTATTCTCATCCTTTAAATGATGAATCTTGTGAAGTTAATAAAGATTTCAGAGAAGATATTGAAGCTTGGGGAGAAATTTGCGATAACATATTTGTCTGGGATTATACAACAAATTTCTGGTTCTATAATGCTCCGTATCCAAATTTCCATGTGTTGCGTGACAATATGAAATTCTTTAAGGACAACAACGTAATCGGTATTCTTGAACAGGGTAACTATCAGGCAACCGGTGGAGAATTTGAGGAGTTAAGATCATATTTATTAGCTAAACTTCTCTGGAATCCTGATATGACAGAGCAGGAATATCAGAATCTTATAGATGATTTCCTTGAGGGCTACTATGGTGATGGATGGAAGAATATAAGAGAGTTTATTGATATGACTTGTGAAGTAGCAGCTAAAGGACATATGGATTGGTCAATTAATCCTAAAAATATTTTTGCTATCAGCTATTTTTCAACCAGTACAGAACGTGTAAACTTCGCTAAAAAACTTGAGACACTTTTTGCGGATGCACTTTTAGAAGCTGATGAAGAACATTACATGAATGTTGAAAAATCTTCAATACAGGCTACTTATGCATATTTGATTATGAGATGGAATATGAGAGAAGGTCCTGCTAAATTACAGACACTTTACGATCTTATGGTTAAGCATAATGTAGGTCGTCTTTCTGAAGGTCAGGGCTTGCCCGAAGTTCCAAACTTTAATCAGAGTCTTGAAAATTGGCATTGGTTTAAATAATATAAAACTCCCGGTCGCGATTTGACCGGGAGTTTTTTGTTGACTGCATTTTGAAATATTGATATACTTTTTTTAGATTTTAAAAGCGAGGTGTTTTTCGTGGCAAAAAGCATAAAAGATGTACTTGATTTAATCAGAGAAAATAATATTCAGATGATTGACTTCAAAATGGTTGACATTAACGGTCAGTACAGACATGTAACTATTCCTGCAGAAAACTTTTCCGAAGATACAATGAAAAGCGGAATCGGATTTGATGCATCAAACTATGGATATGCTGTTGTGGAAAAAAGTGATATGGTATTCATTCCGGATCCTGATACAGCGGTAATTGATCCTTTCTGTGAAATTTCAACATTATCAATGACAGGTAATGCCATGATAATAGATAATCCTGAGAACCGACCATTGGCTCAGTATCCGAGAAACATAGTTCTTGCGGCTGAAAAATACATGCAGGATTCCGGTATTGCAGATACAATGCTCATTTTACCGGAATTTGAATTCTATCTTTTTGATGAAGTAGGTTGGGAAGTTCAACCTAACAGTATCGGTGTTTCTCTTGACACACAGCAATCTTACTGGAACAGTGGTACAGAGGGAAGAGGTTGCGTGGTTCCTAAGCAGAAGGCATATCACATAGCAAAGCCTTTTGACCAGGCATATGAGTGCAGAAGCGAAATGTGTTTACATATGAAAGACGCGGGTATTGCAATAAACTACCATCATCCTGAAGTTGCCGCATCCGGTCAGTTTGAAATCGAGCCTCAGCTTGGTAAAATGTCTGAGATGGCTGATGCCACAATGATGATCAAATATATTATTCATAATACAGCTATGAAATATGGCAAGACCGCTACATTTATGCCAAAACCTATCTACGGAGAAGCAGGAAGCGGTATGCACGTTCATATGTTACTTCTTAAAGATGGACAGCCTGTTTTTGCAGATGATAAAGGTTATGCAGGTTTAAGTGAAAATGCCCACTATTTTATGGGTGGTCTTCTTAAGCATATTGCATCTCTCTGCGCGCTTACAAATCCAAGCACTAACTCATTTAAGAGATTGGTTCCGGGATTTGAGGCTCCTGTAACAGTAGGTTATGCTACATCTAATCGTAGTGCTGTAATCAGAATTCCTGCATATGCAAAGAGTCCTGATAAACGCAGATTTGAGCTAAGAAACCCTGATGCCACCTGTAACCCATATTTCTGTTATGCAGCAATTTTGATGGCAGGTCTTGATGGTATAAAGAATAAAATTGATCCACATGCAAATGGTTGGGGCCCGTATGATATGAATCTTTATCATTTAAGTGATGAAGAAAAGGCTAAACTCCATCATCTTCCAACCTCATTGGATGAAGCACTGGTTGCTTTGGAAAATGATTATGAGTACTTAACAGCGGGAGGAGTATTCCCTGAAGAGTTACTTAAAAACTTCATTGAGGCCAAGAAAGCTGAATGCAGAGAACTGGCAAAGATTCCTCATCCTGCTGAATTTGATAAATATTACAACCTGTAATTATTATGCTTATAAAAGAGGCAATGTCTTTACGGCATTGCCTTTTTTGAGTATAATATACTATAGAATTTTAAAGGAGGTACTTACATGAAAATTAAACATTTTTGCTGCCTGTTTATGATTTTAATATTGACTTTGACAACTACCTCCTGCGTTAATAATCTGGTTCCGTCTTTCACTGGTGAGCCGGATTATGATTATAGCTATAATCCGGATGCTAATAAAAAAGAATCGGATATTACGCCGGTTTTATACAAAGTTTCTGATGAAAACGGCTTCTATGTTTGGTTGTTTGGAGCTATAAGCAATCCTAAACAATCATATTATACATTGCCTGATTATATTAACGATGCTTTTAATGAGTCAGATTATCTTGCTGTAAAATACGATTCTATAGTCAGTTATCCTGCAGATGTTCAGCAGATGGCTATTTCTAAACTGTTTTACAATGATGACACCAGTTTGAAAGACCATGTGGCATTGGATGTTTATAATGAAACCATAAAAATTGTCAGTGACAACATTGTTTATTCGGAAAAATATGATAAATATATTGCATCTTATTGGTCCACAACCATTGACTCAATTGTCAGAGAAGAGATTGGAATAAGAAATGATGCCGGGCTTGATAAAACTTTTCTTACCAGGGCAAAAAATGTTGATAAACCCATAAAAGAGATTGAATATTATGCATATGTTTACGAAATGATTTCCGGGTATTCTTATCCTTTGCAGGAAGCAATGCTTATTAATTCTCTCTATGAGCATAACAATCTTGACGATTTCAAGAAGAAGCGAGAGATGCTTTACGAAGCCTGGGAAAACGGAAGTGAGGCAGAACTTGATAAAGGCTTTGACTCGGATTTTTCAATGGAAATAGATGCAACTTTGTATGATGAATATGTGAAGGAAACTTACACTGATAGAAATTCGAGAATAGTAGCTCACATAGAAAATGAAATAGAGACAGGCGAAAAAGTATTCTACTGCCTTGATACTTTTAGTGTTTTTGGCAAAAATTCAGTGTTAGATATGCTGAAATCAAAAGGTTATATAGTGGAGGCTATCAAGTCGTGAAACAGAAAATGCACACTGGGGAGTTGTATCTTCCCGGAGATGAAGAAATAATGAAGGAACAGCTTCTTTGTTTGGAGAAGCTTTATGATTACAATCATACACGTCCCTCTGAGCAGGATAAAAGAGCAGAAATGCTTAAGGAAATGTTTGCTGAAATAGGAGAGGGATGTTATATTGAGCCTCCCTTTCATGCTAATTGGGCCGGTAAATTCATTCATTTTGGGAAGAACATATATGCAAATTTTAATCTTACCATGGTGGATGATACTCACATATATGTAGGGGATTATACCATGTTTGGTCCCAATGTAACTGTGGCTACTGCGGGGCATCCAATTTTACCGGAATTAAGAGAAAAAGCTTACCAGTATAATGCTTCTGTAAAAATAGGCAGAAACTGTTGGATTGGTGCAGGAGCTATAATATTACCCGGGATTACCATAGGCGATAATGTCGTGGTAGGAGCAGGTAGTGTAGTAACTAAAGACTTGCCATCCAATGTTGTGGCTGTGGGAAATCCTTGCAAGGTATTAAGAGAGATAAATCAAAGAGATAAAGAGTTTTATTTTAAAAATCGTAAAATAGATTTATGATTTTCCGGGAATACTAATCCGGGGTGATTTGTGTGAATTCAATATGGACAGAAACTTCGGAGCTTCCCGGCTTTTCTTCTCTTGAAGGTGATATAAGTACTGATGTGCTCATCATCGGGGGAGGTATGGCCGGGATTCTTTGTGCCTACATGCTATCAAAAGCCAGGGTGAAATATGCTTTAGTTGAGGCACATAGAATTTGCAGCGGTATTACAAAAAATACTACTGCTAAAATTACAGTACAGCATGGTCTCATATATAGTAAAATACTAAATGAATTCGGGTTAGAAAAAGGCTCTCTTTATCTAAAGGCGAATATTGGAGCTTTAAATAAATATACTGAATTGTGCAAAAAAATCAAATGTGATTTTGAAATTAAAGATTCTTTTGTTTACTCATTAAGTGACAGACAAAAAATAGAGAATGAAATAAGGGTTCTCGAAAAAATTGGCTTAAGAACAGACTTTGAAAAAGATTTACCACTGCCGTTTCAGGTTGCCGGTTCCGTAAAAATTAAAAATCAGGCGCAATTCAATCCGCTTAAATTTATTTCTGCAATTTCAAGAAATCTCAATATATATGAAAATACAAAAGTGATGAGTCTTGCAAAAAACACTGCAGTGATACCAAATGGAACAATCAAAGCCAAGAAAATTATTATTGCCACTCATTTTCCAATAATCAACAAACACGGAAATTATTTTCTTAAAATGTACCAGCATCGTTCTTATGTGATTGGTTTAGAAAAAGGACCGCAACTTAATGGGATGTACGTAGATGAAAACGAAAAAGGTATGTCTTTCCGAAATTATAAAGACATGCTACTGCTGGGTGGCGGTGATCATCGGACCGGTAAAAAGGGTGGAAATTGGGCCGAATTAAGGTCTTTTGCAAAGAAGTATTATCCTGATGCTAAAGAAAAATTTTTCTGGGCCACGCAGGACTGTATGACTTTAGATAGTGTTCCTTATATAGGACGATATTCAAAGAATACCCAGGATCTTTATGTGGCAACAGGATTTAATAAATGGGGAATGACATCTTCTATGGTTGCAGCTCTGGTTCTGCTTGATTTGGTTCAGGAAAAGGAGAATCCTTATGAATCTTTATTTCTGCCATCAAGAAGTATTTTAAGGCCTCAGCTTGCTGTAAATACTTTTGAAACAATAACTAATTTTTTGTGTTTTACCGGTAAAAGGTGTCCTCATTTAGGATGTAGCCTTAAATGGAACTCTGCGGAAAAGTCCTGGGACTGTCCGTGTCATGGCTCCAGATTTACAGAAGATGGTCAGCTTATAGATAATCCTGCAACAGATGATATGAAATCAAATTGACCACATTTTACAGCAATGATATAATAAATCTGTTATGAAGAAATATGTTTTTACCACAGAATCAGAAAATGAAACAATGAACCTGGGAAGAAAAGTAGGCGCTTTCTTAAAACCGGGAGATGTTATAGCAATGACCGGAGACTTGGGTGCCGGAAAAACCCATTTTACAATGGGTGTTGCAGAAACTCTGGGTATTACTGAATATGTAAGCAGCCCTACATTTACCATAGTAAATGAATACACTAAAGGTAAGATGCCACTATATCATATGGACGCATACAGATTGGGAGACCCTGATGAACTTATGGAAATAGGTTTTGAAGAATATTTATCCGGCGGCGGTGTGATTATAATTGAATGGGCTGATATTGTGGAAGATGTTTTACCTCCGGATACCATATGGGTTGAAATTCAACGTATGGATATGGTGGGGTTGAATACCAGAAATATTATACTAAAAGTTCCGGAAGGAGATGATCGTTTTGCTGATTTTGGGAATTGATACATCCTGTGCTTGTGCTAAAGTTGCACTTTTGAAAGACGGTCGGGTTCTGGGGACTTCTTATGCTGATGATATGAAAACACATTCTGTTAAGCTTATGCCTATGGTGGATGAGGTTCTTAAGAGTAATAATGTGTTACCGGCTGATCTGAATCTGATAGGTGTAGTAACCGGACCGGGATCATTTACAGGACTTCGTATAGGCGTTACCACTGCAAAGGCTATTGCTTATGCAGCGGATACAAAGTTGGTGGGAGTAAACACACTTGATTTTTTGGCTGCTTCTGTTTCAGAAAAAGATGTGTTAATATGCCCTGTTGTTGACGCAAGAAATACAAATGTTTATTGCAATGCATATGAAAATGGAAGTCCTTTGTGGGAATGTGAAGTCCTTTCTTCTGAATGTCTGGCAAAAAAGCTAAAGGACCTTAATAAAGAGGTCGTTTTCACAGGTGACGGAGCTGAAAAATATTTTGAGATATACAGAGATATTTTAGGCGATTTGTGCAAAACAGCTCCGGCAAATGAAATCAAGGGCAGAGCAGAAGTGTTGTGCTATATTACTGAAAAGAAACAAGCTGAAGCTGAAAATGCTTTTGAACTTCAGGTTAATTATTACAGAATAACTCAGGCGGAGAGAATGAAAAATGGCGGAAATTAAGAAACTGGATGAAAGCTATATTTCAGAAATCGCTGGTCTTGAAGCTGTTTGTTTTTCTGACGGATGGTCAGAACAGATGGTAAGGGAATCATTCAGATATCCAGGTGCTGAGGTTTTCGGGATTTTTTCAGAAAATAAGTTGGTAGGGTATTATGTTGCAGGACAGATACTGGACGAAGGTGAGCTTATGAGCATATGTGTGCTTCCTGATTATCGTGGCAATGGTTTTGGTAAAATGCTCATGAACCACATGGATCAGATTTTCATTGCTAAAAAGGCTTCTTGCGTTTTTCTTGAAGTAAGGGAAGGAAATACACCTGCAAGAAACTTATATAAAGATTCAAAATTCAAAGAAATTGGCTTAAGAAAAGGTTATTATCAGGATAATGGAGAAAATGCTGTTATTATGATTAAAAACTATTGATTTTACCGTGAAATGTGGTAAAATTAACTCAATATGGTTATTATTTGAAAAGGAGATGTTTTTTATGCCATTAGTTAATACTAAAGAAATGTTTGAAAAAGCATATAACGGCGGATACGCTATCGGCGCATTCAACGTAAACAACATGGAAATCGTTCAGGGTATCACTGAAGCTTGTGCTGAGGAGAACGCTCCTGTTATTCTTCAGGTTTCCAAAGGAGCAAGAGCTTATGCTAACCACAACTACCTTGTAAAGTTGGTTGAGGCTGCTATCGTTTGCAACCCTGATTTACCAATTGCATTGCATTTGGACCACGGTCCTGATTTCGAGACATGTAAAGCATGTATCGACGGTGGTTTCTCTTCTGTTATGATTGATGCTTCTTCTAAGCCTTTCGAAGAGAATATAGAAATTACTAAGAAAGTTGTTGAGTATGCACATGCTCACGGCGTAACAGTTGAAGCAGAGCTTGGTACTCTGGCAGGTGTTGAGGATGATGTTCAGGTTTCTGCTGAAGATTCTTCTTACACAAGACCTGAAGAGGTTGAAGAGTTTGTTGCTAAGACAGGTTGTGACTCTTTGGCTATTGCTATCGGTACCAGCCATGGTGCATACAAGTTTAAACCAGAACAGTGCACAAGAAACGAAAAGGGTATTCTGGTTCCACCACCACTTCGCCTTGACATTCTTGATGAAGTTGCTAAGAAGCTTCCTGGTTTCCCAATCGTTCTTCATGGTTCTTCTTCTGTTCCACAGGACTACGTTAAGATGATTAACGACAACGGTGGTAAGATGCCTGATGCTGTTGGTGTTCCTGAAGATCAGCTTCGTGAAGCTGCAAGAAGAGCTGTATGTAAGATTAACATTGACTCTGACTTGAGACTTGCTATGACAGGTACTATTCGTCAGTTCTACAATGAGCATCCTGACAAGTTCGACCCAAGAGAGTACTTGAAACCAGCTAGAGCTAACATCAAGGAATTGGTTCGTCACAAGTTGATTAACGTTCTTGGTTGCAACGGCAAGGCTTAATATTAAAAATCGTTTAATGAGGCTGACTCTTTTGTGTCAGCCTTATTTTTTTTGAAAAATTTATTCGATCACCCCTATATAGAAGGGCTGGAATTGAATGCTTGTATGGGGAAAGTTGATATTTTCCCCTATATAATTGCTGTTTTTAAAGGATTATATATAGGGAAATAAGGCCTAAAATGACCAAAACCCCTGGATGATATGGTTTGATTTAAATGTTTATATAGGGGTAATCGACACATTTCCCTATATAATTATAACTTTATAGAAGCTTGTGTAGGGGTAATGTATATACTGATTATTTTCTGATTCGAAGCTTGAATAGAATGAGCAAAGCTTCTATTGCAAGTAAAGCGAATATAATAAATGTAACCTGTCTGTTTTCAGACATAAGGTTTATAAGGTCGTTTATTCTGGATGATTCAATGTATATAGTGTTTGCAGCTTCTACAGGTGTCGTTACAACACTGCCGTCGAAAAGCTGAATGTTTGCAATTCCAATATCTTCACCTTTATAAATAGGTGGAGCTATTTCTTCGAAATCATACCCTTCGTTCATGATAAAACTGGTTTGTAAAATAGGGGTGTCTACATCAGCAGAAATGATACAGTAAATATCATTAGTTGCTGAGATGTCTAATGTTTCACTTCCTAATTTGTATGAAAGAAGAATATCTCCTTTAGTTATTACTGTTTTTTTGTAATAGTGCTGAGATATATTAGTGATTAAATTCTGTCCCAAAGTATTATGATCTATGCCATACATGTGGTCTGCCACAATAATCAGTTCTATAGGAAGATTATTGCTGATACTTGTTATTCTTCCAAGATAGCTCATAGATGTGTACTTGCCATTATTATGGTGATAACTACAGGTTGTTCCGCCTACGTTTTTCGAGTTGCCGGCAGCCATTACCATTTTGTTACTATTACTGATAAGTGTGCCATCTGTACTTAGCACGGTAGCCTGAGAACAGTAAAGTATCCTAAACTCCTTGTTGTTGAGAGCTTTGTAAATAAAAGTAGCAATATCTGTAAGTGTAGTGTTGGAATGTTGGAAATCCTGATTGTCTGCAGTCATTGTGTCTGCAAAAATAGTGTTATTAAGTCCCATTTCTTTTGCTCTGGTATTTAAGAGAACTATCTGATCATCTCTTGTAGGTGCGATCATACCGGCTAATGCTATAGTTGCATCATTTGTTTCTGTGAGCATAGTCAGTTTTATTAAGTCCGGAACCGGGTAAAATATTCCTTCCACCGGAGCTTTCAGTGTGGTACTTAAGGTTTCCAGCGCGATGAGAGAAACCATCATTTTATAAAGAAGGGAGATGTTTGCAGGTGAAGTACTGTCTCTTGATAATAGAACCTGTCCTGTTTCAGAGGACATTACTATATATGAGGGGGAATACTGGCTTCCGCTTAATTCATGTGCAGATACACCTGTTAAAGGATACATACACAAAATTAAAGCCAATACCAAAACAAGAAACTTTTTACCCACAACTATCTCCCGAAAAGTTAAATATATAATATATATTGATTATTTTACTTCAACTGTCCAGTTGAATGTATCGCTAAGCTTACCAAGCTGAATACCTGTAACTGTATCATAAAGCTTCTGGCTAAGCTGACCGATGCTACCATCTTTAATCTGGAATACATCATCTTCATAACGAAGGTGACCGACAGGTGAAATAACAGCAGCTGTACCTGTACCCCAAACTTCTTCTAAAGTTCCTGTACGTGCAGCTTCTTCTAATTCCTGAACAGAAACTTTACGTTCTTCAACTTCATAGCCCCATGATTTGCAAAGCTCGATACATGTTCTTCTTGTTACACCCGGTAAAATGCTTCCGTTAAGCATAGGTGTTACAACTTTGCCGTTAATCTTGAAGAAAATGTTCATAGCGCCAACTTCTTCGATGTATTTTCTTTCGACACCGTCAAGCCACAATACCTGGGAATATCCTTCGTCGTGAGCTTTAATCTGTGCAGCCAAAGATGCAACATAGTTACCACCGGTTTTAGCTTCACCAATACCACCACGAACAGCTCTTACATATGTGTCTTCAATCCAGATCTTAACAGGGTTAAGTCCCTCCGGATAATATGCACCGGAAGGAGAAAGAATAATCATGAATTTGTATGTGTCAGAAGGACGAACTCCTAAGAATGGGTCAGTTGCAATAACAAATGGTCTTATATAGAGAGATGTGCCTTCTGCTGTAGGAATCCAATCCTCGTCAGCTTTAACAACAGCTTTGAGACCTTCTAAAAACAGATCTTCAGGGATTTCAGGAATCATAAGTCTTCTGTTGGAGTTGTTTGCTCTTTCGATGTTTTTGTCAGGGCGGAACAATAATGTACGTCCGTCAGCAGCTTTATAAGCCTTCATTCCTTCGAACATTTCCTGACCGTAATGGAAAACCATTGCAGCAGGGCTTAAACTGATTTCGTGGAAAGGTACCACTCTTGGATCATGCCAACCAATACCTTTAGTATAATCCATTTCAAACATGTGGTCGGTAAAAATTTTACCGAAACCTAATTTAGACTGATCCTGAGGCTTCTCTTTAGGACTGTCTGTTCTGGTAATTTTAATTTCGTAATTACTCATTTTATGCCTCCTGCATTTTACAATTAAATTATAACTTTATTATTATAGCACAGCATAACTAAAAGCAAAAGCTTTTATTTGCCTTTTTTACATTTTACAGTTATACTTATTTTCATAAAATATATTTAATTTAAGGTGGAAATTGAAATGACAAAAAAATTATTAATTTTCATATCAGTAGTTGTTTTATGTGTAGCTTTTTTGTGCGGTTGTTCAGGTAGTGAAAGAAAGCCTATAGAAGACAATTACTCTCTTGAGCAGTATGAAGGGGAGAATCCTGTCGCTGTTATTAAAGTTAAGGATTTAGGTAATATCTATGTGGAGTTATATCCTGATGTTGCTCCTAACACAGTCAATAATTTCATATCTTTAGCGAAATCAGGTTATTACGACGGAGCTATTTTCCATAGAGTAATAGAAAACTTCATGATTCAGGGTGGTGATCCTGAAGGTACAGGCGGAGGTGGTCCGGGATATACAATAAAGGGCGAGTTCTCTTCCAATGGTTTTACAAATGACCTTGACCATGAGCGGGGAGTTATTTCCATGGCCAGAAGAGGCGATAGCTACAATTCAGCAGGTAGCCAGTTCTTTATTATGCATGTAAACTACCCTTATCTGAACGGGGATTATGCTACTTTCGGAAAAGTGATTTCCGGTATGGATGTAGTGGATGCTATTGCTACTACTGAAACGGATTCTTCTGACAAACCTGTAGAAGATGTTATCATGGAATCTGTTACTGTTGAAACATGGGGTGTAGAGTATCCGGAGCCTGAGAAAATTCAGTAAAATCGTTGACATTTACAGGGTGGTATGATATCATACACCTTGTGCCGCTCTGAGAAGGTTCTTAAATCCATGTCTTTTAATAAACGGCAGGTACCTTTTGAGCTTACGGGGCACCATACCGTAAGCTGCCAGGCGAGATAATATTAAATTAGGAGGTGCAAGGTATGTACGCAATTATTGTAACAGGCGGAAAGCAGTACAAGGTTTCTGAAGGAGATGTAATCTTCGTAGAAAAGCTTAATGCTGAGGCTGAGGAAAAGGTTGTATTTGACAACGTTTTAGCAGTAGGCGAAGGTGAGGACATTGCTTTTGGTGCTCCTACAGTAGCAGGTGCTACAGTAGAAGGTAAGGTAATCAAAAACGGCAAGGGCAAGAAGATCCGCATTTTCAAGTACAAGCCAAAGAAGGGCTACAGACGTAGACAGGGCCACAGACAGGCTTATACTCAGGTAGCTATTGAAAAGATAGTAAAGTAATTTAATTATGATTAAAGCTGTAATTTCCCGGAATAAAGAGGGTCATATAACAGGATTTAGCGTGAAAGGTCACGCAGGATATGCTGAAGAAGGACATGATATTATCTGTTCGGCGGTTTCCGCAATAACATATACAGCATTGGGTTATATTGATGAAGTTCTGATGAAGGAAAAAGGATGTAATGTTCAGTTTAATGAATCAGACGGCAATATTAAATGGGACAGATATTACGGTGAGTCTGCAATCGGAGATATTCGAAGCGCTGAAGTTAATGCAGTGTTAGAGGCTATGGTGATAGGTCTTGTGCAGATCAGAGAATCATATGGTGAGAAGTATTTGATGATACAATACGAGGAGGTGCATTCCAAATGTTGAAAATTAACTTGCAGTTATTTGCTCATAAGAAGGGTTTAGGTAGCTCTAAGAACGGTCGTGACTCTGAGTCCAAGAGACTGGGTGTCAAGAAGGCTGACGGTCAGCCTGTAATTGCCGGCAACATTATCGTAAGACAGAGAGGAACAAAAATCCATCCAGGTGTAAACGTTGGTGTGGGTACAGACTATACTCTGTATGCTTTGGTTGACGGAAAGGTTAAGTTCCACAGACTGGGCAGAGATAAGAAGCAGGTATCTGTAGTAGCTCAGTAATTTTACAGAGCTGTGATACAGTTTTATTTGACTTGTAAAAGGGCAGGCTTAATATGCTTGCCCTTTTTTACGTAAAATAGCAGTAAACTATCTTAAAAGGAGGATGCCGGATGTTTATTGACAGAGCCAAAATATTTATAAAATCAGGTAAAGGCGGAAACGGTATAGTTTCTTTCCGTCGTGAGAAATATATAGCAGCAGGAGGCCCTGACGGTGGTGATGGTGGTAATGGTGGTAATGTTATTTTTACCGTTGATGAAAACGAAACTACCCTGGCTGAATTCCGTTTTAAGAGAAAGTATGCTGCAGGAAACGGTGCTGATGGCGGTGCTAACAAGTGTAAAGGTAAAAGAGGAGAAAACATTGTTGTTAAAGTACCTAAGGGAACGATTGTGAGAGACAGCGTAACCGGAAGACTTATTGCCGACTTAACATCCAAAGATCAGCAGGTAATAGTTGCTAAAGGCGGTAAAGGCGGTCTAGGCAACATGCATTTTGCAACTTCCACAAGACAGGTTCCTAACTTTGCAAGAGCAGGTGAGGAAGGTGTTGAAATGGAGCTTAGTCTTGAACTTAAGCTTCTTGCAGATGTTGGTTTGGTAGGTTTCCCTAATGTAGGCAAATCAACTTTATTGTCTGTAACAACAGGAGCGAAGCCTGAAATAGCAGACTACCATTTTACCACTATAGTTCCTAACCTTGGCGTGGTTTTTGGTGTGTACGGTCCAAGCTTTGTTATGGCGGACATTCCGGGTCTTATTGAAGGTGCTTCTGACGGATTAGGGCTTGGTCATCAGTTCTTACGTCACGTAGAAAGAACAAGACTTATAGTTCATGTAATTGACATTTCAGGTTCGGAAGGAAGAGATCCTTTTGAGGACTTCTTGCTTATTAATAACGAACTTTCAAAATATAACGGGAAACTGGCAGCCAGACCACAGATTATTGCTGTGAACAAGATTGATATGCCTGGGGCAGAGGAGAATCTTGAGATATTCAAGAAGAAATTTGATGCATGGCTTAAAGAGCACAACGATGATGTGGCTGATGGGCTTGAAAAAGGTGCCTGGAGAATATTTGAGATTTGTGCGCCGATTTCCCACGGTACCAAAGAGCTTATCGCTTATGTTGAATCTGTTCTCGGTAAAATGCCTGTTGCTGAAATGGAGCAGCCCGGTGAAGAGTATATTGTATATTCTCCTGAGGAAGAAGAAAATCTCTTTGAAGTTAACGTGGCTGAAGATGGTGCATACGAGGTTACCGGTAAGTGGATTAAAGGTGTTGTGGATTCTACTAACCTTTATGACAATGAGTCTGCTCAGTACTTCCAAAGACTTATCAGAAAGAAAGGTCTTGTGGCTGAATTGGAGAGACTTGGTATTCAGGATGGAGATCTGGTCAGAATATACGAAACAGAATTCGAGTTCTACAGATAAAATCAGGACATTAAATCAAAGGAGCTGTCTAAAAATTAATTTTTTAAGACAGCTCCTTTAGTGTTTAGTTATCATCCTTTTTTGTTGGTTCCTCTGAAACCTCTTTTTGGGGTTCTGTTTTATCTTCTGTGAAAGGAATTATTTCAAGAGTTTCCGGGTCAATGCTTTTTG
Organism: Oscillospiraceae bacterium; assembly: GCA_015069135.1. GTDB lineage: Bacteria > Bacillota > Clostridia > UBA1212 > SIG427 > SIG427. The sequence goes on from SVJE01000001.1 coordinate 21,522, forward strand.
CATTATGATAATCTTCCTGGTTTAAGGGGAGCCCCTTTTCTCTTATGCGTTTATTTACTATATTTCTTACTATATAGTAAATTACTGCAAAAAGTGGTACACCTAAGACCATTCCCGTAAAACCAAATAATCCGCCAAATAACAACAGGGAAAAAGTAACCCAGAATTCTGATATACCCGTAGTAGTTCCTAATATTCTCGGACCAATAATATTTCCATCTATTTGCTGAAGAATAAATATGAAAAGAATAAACCAGAAACATTTTGAAGAATCTACAATAAGGATAAGAAAGGCGCTTGGTATAGCTCCAATAAACGGACCAAAGAAAGGAATTATATTTGTAACGCCAATAATCACACTTATAAGAAGTGGGTAGGGCATTTTGAATACAATCATGAAAACAAAGGCTATAATTCCTACGATGAGTGAATCCAGAATTTTACCTGATAGAAATCCACCAAAAATTTTATGTCCGTGTCTTGCTGTTTCCAATATGGAGTTTGCTCTTTCTGTATTGAAAAGAGCATAAATGAGTTTTTTGGACTGACATATGAATTTATCTTTTTCTATAAGTGCATATACGGCAACAATTATTCCGATAACTATATTTATCAATACGGACAAAATACCCACGATACCATTAAATAAATATGAAAATGTGCTGTTAAGGCTATTCATAAGGCTTCCGCTGTTCAACCATTTGTTTAGTGATTCTATTCCGGAATCAAGAGCATTTTTAACGTAAACCGTCCATTCGGCACCGGCATCCATCTGCTTTGTATACCAGTCCTGTAAATTTTTAAGCTGTAAAGGGGCAGAACTGATTAATTTTATTACACTGTTATACAGTTCAGGGATAATCATCCACAATAAAATCGTGATAAGTACTATAACAAAGCTTATTGACAAGAAAATAGAAATTCCTTTAGCTAACTTTTTACCACGGATTTTGTTTTTTATTTTACCGGTAAAAAAGTTTTCCAGAGGTTTTCTGATTTTTTCTGTCAGCGGATTTACCAGATAGGCGATGGCAACACCATAGACTATAGGGGCCAGTATTTTTGAAAATAAAGAAAATATACCAGTGAGATTGTCTGTCTTACTCAAAAGAAAGAAAGCGACAATTCCTACGAGTATTACTGTAACGTAGGTTATGATTTTTTTCTTTGTTTCTGTAGTGAAATATCTATTTTTTTCTGAATGTTTATCCATTAGTTTTCCTCCGGAAATTCTTTATACACTATAGTATAGCACTAAAATAAATACCATTGCAAAATTCTCCAAAAAATATTATACTTTATAGGTAAAAAAACGAAAGGGGTTTATGTACAATGAACTATTCACATGAAGTTGAAAATATGCGCTGTGTGAAGCAGGGACCTAACCATGGACCAGCTCCTATTCCGGAGGAAGGTCGTTGGGTCAAAGCTAAAGAAATTACTGATATTTCAGGTTTGTCACACGGTGTGGGTTGGTGTGCTCCACAGCAGGGTACATGTAAGCTTACTCTTAATGTAAAGAACGGTATTATCGAAGAGGCTCTCGTTGAGACTTTAGGTTGTTCCGGTATGACACACTCTGCAGCTATGGCAGCAGAAATTTTGGGTGGTAAGACTTTGTTGGAAGCTCTTAACACTGACTTGGTTTGCGATGCAATTAACGTAGCAATGAGAGAGATTTTCCTCCAGTTGGTTTACGGTAGAACACAGTCTGCTTTCTCTGAAGACGGTTTGCCAATCGGCGCTGGTCTTGAGGACTTAGGTAAGGGCTTAAGAACTCAGGTTGGTACTATGTATGGTACTAAGGCTAAAGGTGTTAGATACCTTGAAATGGCAGAGGGTTACGTTCTCAGCATTGGTTTGGATGCAGACGGAGAAGTTATCGGATATAAGTTTGTTCACCTTGGTAAGATGATGGAAGCTATCAAAAATGGCGTAGATCCTAAGGAAGCTTACGAGAAGAACATTGGTACATATGGTCGTTATGCTGATGCAGTTAAGACTATTGACCCAAGAAAAGAATAAGGAGGCGAGATACCATGGTTAAATTTGAAGGTTATGACAGAAGAATAGATACTATCAATAAAGCTATGGCTGAGTACGGAATTGCCTCTTTGGAAGATGCAAGAGATATCTGTGCTGCTAAGGGTATTGATGTTGAAGCTATCGTTAAGGGTGTTCAGCCTATCGCTTTTGAAAATGCTGTATGGGCTTACACATTAGGTTGTGCTATTGCAATTAAGAAGGGCGTTACAAACGCTGCTGATGCTGCTGAAGCTATCGGTGTTGGTTTACAGGCTTTCTGTATCCCGGGTTCTGTTGCTGATGCAAGAAACGTAGGTTTAGGTCACGGTAACTTAGGCGCTATGCTGCTTCGTGAAGATACAAAGTGTTTCTGCTTCCTGGCAGGTCACGAATCTTTCGCTGCTGCTGAAGGTGCTATCGGTATTGCAAGAACAGCTAACAAAGTAAGAAAAGAACCACTTCAGGTTATCTTGAATGGTTTAGGTAAAGATGCTGCTTACATTATTTCCAGAATCAACGGCTTTACATACGTTGAAACAGATTACGACTTCACAACAAGAGAACTTAAGGTTGTAAGAACAAAAGCTTTCTCTGATGGTGAGCGTTCTAAGGTTAGATGTTACGGTGCTAACGACGTTAACGAAGGTGTTGCTATCATGCAGCATGAGCATGTAGAAGTTTCTATTACAGGTAACTCTACAAACCCAACAAGATTCCAGCACTTAGTTGCAGGTACTTACAAGAAATGGGCTACAGAAAACGGAGTTAAGTACTTCTCAGTTGCTTCCGGTGGTGGTACAGGTCGTACACTTCACCCAGACAACGTTGCTGCAGGTCCTGCTTCTTATGGTCTTACAGACTCCATGGGTCGTATGCACGGTGATGCTCAGTTTGCAGGTTCTTCTTCTGTTCCTGCTCACGTAGAAATGATGGGTCTTATTGGTGCAGGTAACAACCCAATGGTTGGTATGACTGTTGCTTGTGCAGTTGCTATTGAAGAAGCTTGCAAATAATAAGGATTTTCGGGGCTTTTGCGCTTTTGTAGGGTTCTTGTTATATAAAAACCAATAAGTGAAATGTTAGACACATTATTTTTGGGTTTTCCTGGATGATGTGTCTAATTTTTTATTGGAGGTTTGCTATGAAAAAACTGCAGATGTTAATATCAAATACTATTACATTTGAAGAAGGCTGTAATAAGTATCTTGATAATTGTCGGCAAAGAAATTTAAGAGAGGGGACTATTAATCACTACAAGCAAAGTTACACACAGTTTTATAAGTTTTTTAATCCTGAAATGCCAGTTTCAGAAATTACAGAAAGTTCGTACAATAATTATGTTTTGTATTTAAGAGAAAGTCTTAATAACGATATTAGTATTAACTCTTATCTTAGGGACTTAATAACAACACTGCACTTTCTTATGAATGAGGGATATATTTTACCTTTTAAGATGAAAGCAATAAAAGTTGATAAAACGAGAGTTGAAACATATACAGAAGATGAATTACGTTTATTGTTACAAAAACCGAACATTAAAAATTGTAAGTATGTTGAATATCAATCGTGGGTAATGACGAATTTGCTTTTTTGTACCGGGGTAAGACAAAGAAGTCTTATGAATATTAAAATTAAAGATTTGGATTTTGATAATAACTTAATATATGTAAGCGTTACAAAGAATAGAAAACCGCTTCTTGTTCCTATAAATAAAACTATGGGAAACATACTGTCTGAATTTATGAGGTATAGACAATATAAAACTTCTGATGATTATTTGTTTTGCAATGTGTTTGGTCAACAGCTTGTCAAAAGCACTTGTTACCACATGCTATATAGTTATAACAAGCGTAGAGGGGTTAATACTACTGGAATACATAGATACAGACATACTTTTTCAAAACAATGGATTTTGAATGGTGGAAATGTTGTAACCCTCTCCCGCTTATTAGGTCACAGTTCCCTTCAGATAACACAAAATTACATAAATTTACTTGTTTCTGACGTTGCAAAACAAGTTGAAGAAATTAATCTGATTGATATGTTTAGTGACAAAAAATATATAAAAATGAGGTGAAAAGAAATGATTAAATTTACAGGGAAAAACGAAAATGAACAGTTTGTATCCATTTTGATTAATGATGAAATGTCAACTAAAAAGGTATATGAGCACGTAAAATCTTTATATGATTCTATTAATTTATGTTTTTATAAGATGGATGATGAAGAAATTGTTTTAAAATTAACAAGCGATATTGAGTATGGCTTCTCACTTAATGAGTTGAGGCAAACTGTAAACAAAATAGCCAATGCTACGATTACATGCTTCTGTGTTGATTTACAGGTACCAAGCCAAAGATACATGTGGTAAAAGGATAATAATACCTCTGTACTTGGTGTTCTTTCACCGGTTTCATATCCTGATACAATTGAAGGGGAAATTCCTGTTTTTTCAGCAACTTGTTTTTGTGAATATCCATATTGCATACGTAAGTATTTTAAGTTTTCAGGTAATCCTTTAATCATTGTGTTCACCTCCAACACTTATTGTAAACAAAGTGTCATTACAATGGGTTCTTATATGAAACTATTAAAGTGTTGATGATATCCGCTTATTGTGATAATATTTCTCTATGGAATATTATTATAGAGTGTTCAGGAGGATTATATGGCTTTAGTTAAATGTCCAGAATGTGGACGTGAAAATGTTTCAGATAGTGCAGAAAGTTGTCCAAATTGCGGGTATGCAATAAAGCAATATTTTGATGATATCAAAGAGCAAGAAAGAATTTTGCAAAGAAAGAGAGAAAAGCAAAAAGAGTGGGAAGAATTAGAAGAAATTAAAAAAGAAACTGCCGGAGATAGACAAAAGGAAGCAATAAAAGAATTGATGAATAAAATTTCTAAAGATAAGCAAGGTATTATATGTTCATTTGTTGGGTTACTTATTATTGTTCCATTATTTGTTTTTCTTTTGCATATAAGTGAAGAGAATAATTTTGGTGGCATTATTGTGTTTGAAGCTCTTTTGATTTTCTTTTGTTTGGCTTTATTGATAAGTTATATTTCTGACAAACGTAAAAATACTGAAAAATTAAAAATTGCAAAACAGGATTTTGATGAATATGAAAAACGTATTGTTGAATGTAAAATAGGAGAAATAATAGACTTTGAATGTCCGGAATGTGGTTATAATCAATCATATCGTAGTGTTACACCTTATTCAGAAGTTGGCATATGTGCGCGGTGTGGAGAAATGACATTTTATAATAGCAATAATGAAAATAACAATGAAAACGATACGCCTGTTCTAAAAAGTTTAAAATGTCCTGTTTGTGGTTCGTTAAACATCAAGAGAATTTCTACTCTTAATAGAACGATTTCTGTTGCTACAGTTGGATTGGCATCTTCTAAAATAGGCAAACAATACGAATGTAGAAATTGTAAACATAAATGGTAAAAAAATAAAATTAATCTTTTATCAATAAATAAACATAAGTGTAAGAGAGTTAAATTTAAAAAATATATTGACCTTTTCTGACCTTTATGGTATAATGTAAGTGTTGTTGCTCGAAGTCCAGAGCAAACCAAATAAACAACACAATTAATAATCTTTACCGCTTTTTAATGTAGGTTAGTGCTAGGAATGTTTTTCGAAAAGCACAAGCGGAGCAATTTCCTAAATGGCAATAGGCTATGCTGATTGAATATAGCGAATTAAGTGTATTGAAAGATATGCTTTGTTTGTTGTATTCAGTTTGCATAGCTTTTTTGTTTTTTATAAAGCAGTACAAAAAAATTATTTAAGAAAGAGGTAGAAAAATGAAAAATACAAATTTAAATGAATACGCAACATTATCAGAGGCTTCAAAGCGTAGTAGATACTCAAAAAAACAAATACAAAAATTAGCAGAGCTGGGAAACGAACGAATTAGGTCTAAAAAATTAAGTAATGGTCACAAACTATATAATTTAATAGATATTCTACAATATTCTTCGGCTCATCCAAATGAAACAATATTAAATCCAGTATGGGATGCAATTAATCAACTTGAAGGGGAATATTTCTATCCGTTATTTGGATATGATTACAAATACTTCTTGTCAAATAAAGGTCGAATCATTAATGCCACTAATGGTCAAGTTTTAACAGCTCAGCCAAGAGGTAAAGATTCTTATAAACAGGTGTGTTTAATAAAATATGGAAAATCAAAACTTGAATATTTACATCGGTTAATTGCATTAACACAATGTCCAAATTCTTTATTCAAAGACATAGTTCATCACATAAAAATACATAATCCGTCTATAGATAAAGCAAGCAATTTAATATGGGTTTGGAAGTGGCAACATGATGAATTACACAGGTTATTAAAAGAAAATAAAATGGAGGATTATAACAAAATGGTTAAAAAAATTAAAAATGAAAATCGTCAAAAAATATATAAAATACCACATTTGGATTTTGAATCAGATGAACATTTCAATTATTTTATGTTTGTTACTGAAAATGGTTTTAGAGCCTATAAAGAAAGTAGAAATGTTCCAGTTAATAGCATTATTAAAGAATCTGCTGAGGCAAAGGAGGTATAATAATGAATGTAGAATTAAAAAATTTTCTTGATACATACTTGGAAAAAGAAGTTGATACAACAAAAATATCAGTGTTCCCTCTCCCTTGTGGAATTGGCAAATCAGAATATATTAAATATACTATTGCTGAGACTTTGCAAAATGGTAAGGGTTTGATTGTTGTAACAGACCAAATTGACCGTCTTAAGAATTATACAGTTGCACAGGATGAGGAATTAACAGAATATATCAACAAAAATAAAAAATTTATTGCTATTTTAACTAGTGAAACAATTAAAGAAGAACTTAAAGATATACATAGTAAACCTGTTGTTTTAATGAGCACACAGCGTTATTTTAGTTTGACTAAAGATGAAATAATAAATTATACCTCTAATCATTGGGTTAAAAGAAATAAAATTATATTTGATGAAAAACCATATATATTGGATGCTCGTAGAGTGACTATTAATTCACTAAATAAAATTGATACAGCATTAAAACAAGCCTTAGATGATACAATTGACCAAAAAAATAAGGTTAAATTAATTGAGTGTTGGAAAGTTATTAGTGAAAAACTTCAGACGGCATTAGATGTAAACGAAGAACAGAACTCTGGTTATAAAAGGGAAGGATATTTCAATTTTAATGACTTAAAAACGGAAGATGATATATATATATTTTTGAAACTATATCCTAAATACAAAAGGCAATTAAACAAATATAATTTAGATGTAGTAAAAGATATTGAAGCAGTTATTCAGTTATTTAATGAAGGTGTAATAACAAGTCAAAAGGTAAAAGTGAAAAAATCAGGAAAAGAATATAATAAGTATTTTACTGTTATTGTCAATCATGTGAACAAATTGTTCGAAATAAACGCAAAAATTTATGTATTAGACGGTACAGCTGATATATCACCTGAATATCAACTTAAATGTTTTGAATTGATTAATTGTGACAATTTTCAGCGTGATTTGAGCAATTTAACTATAAACATAATTGATGTTAATACAAGTAAAGAGAGATTGACAAAACTTGGCGCTAAAAGTGATAGTTTGATAACAACTATTATTGATTATGTTAAATCATTACCGCAAAACATTGATACTGTTTTTACATATAAAGATATTTCCCAAAAGTTTGAAAACAATTTTAAAAATGTAAATTGGTTCGGCAATATTAAAGGTTCTAACCAATATAGGGGAGTAAAACATATTTGTCAAGTTGGCTTACATAGATATTCTGAATTAATTTACATGCTATATGCAAATGCGATTAATCAATTTAATGATAGTGATAAAACCTTTAATCAGCGTATTTATGATATGGAAACCATTGATAATATTAGATGCAATTTGATAATTACAGATATCGAACAAAATTTATTCAGATGTAAAATCAGAAACAATGATAATAGAGAACAGTGTACATATACTTTAATTTGTACAGTTAAAGAAAAAAATGAGTTATTTGAAGGTTATCAGCCTATAATTAATATGATTAAATCACGATATGAAAAATTAGGTGCAATTGTAAATGTGGTTGATACACCAGCACAGTTTAGATTGTTTAAAATTAAAGAAAGAAAACAAGATACTTCTGCCAAAAAAATAATAAGATGGTTGGATGCTAAAGAAAAGGGATATGTGTTTAAAATTGCTGATATGTTAAAGGATTTGAAGATAAATCATAAACAATTCGATAAAATCAAGAGAAACAATGTTTCTATTATGGACTTGTTTAATAGTATAAAAACGGAGAAACGAGGATATTATGAAATAAAATAATACCCCCCTATTCTCTATAGAAATATATATAAAAAATATGGGGGTAAAATAAACCATGAGCTGATGTGTTGGTTTATTAGACTGTCTGTCAAGACAAAAAGGATAAAAATACAATTATTGTATTTAACTTTGTTAAATAGTATACACGCATACATATACTATTTTTTGTAGGTTAAATGTATGTTGTATTAAATAAATATAGTATATGTATTCCATTTAACTATTGCCTGATTCTAACTTGGTTTTATTCTTTTGGTTTTTCTTATCCGGAATAGTTAAATGATTAAACCATAATAGATAATGTAATTAAAGATAATGTATAAATATACATTATATGCACTTTACTTATTTCTTCTATGGTTAATTAACATAATACATGTATTATTGTAAACACTGAAAAATTGAATGTTTATAAATTTATTCGGTAGTTTTCGGTAGTAGTATCAAAGGCTCAATAATTGAAGGTTTACTAAATTATAAAACCTTTTCGGTATGCATACTTTTTACAGCATAAACACCCAATAATTGAGAGTTTGTATTTTAGTTTAAGCCTTTTCGGTCGGTAGTTTGAATTTTTAAGTGAGAGTGAAGTGAAACACATTAACAAAGGTTGTGTATTGGATAATCAAATATAAATGTAATATATCCCCTTATATACAGTATCGGTTTAATGGTTGTATTAAAATAATTGTTGACAGGGCATGTATTAATACATTATAATAGTATTTGTTTTAAGGAACCTTAAAAATGATACAAAAGGAGTGCTGTATAAAATGATTTATGGATATGCAAGAATATCAACACCGGCTCAAAGTATTGAAAGACAAATTAGAAATATTAAAGATTTTGATGAAACAGCAATAATATTTCAGGAAACTTACACAGGTACAAAACAAGAACGTCAACAATGGTTAAAACTGCTTAAAAAATTAAAACAGGGTGATACCATTGTTTTTGATTCTGTTAGTAGAATGAGTCGTAATGCTGAAGATGGTTTTAGGGAATATGAACAGCTTTATAATAAAGGTATCAATCTTGTGTTTTTAAAAGAGCGGTATATAGATACAAATACATACAAAAATTCATTAAATCAACACATTGCTACTACGGGAAATGAAATAGCAGATACATACATTGAAGCAACAAATAAAGTATTAATGATACTAGCCAAACAACAAATAAAATTAGCTTTTGAACAAGCAGAAAAAGAAGTTAAAGATTTACACACAAGAACGTCTGAAGGTATGAAAACAGCCAAATTAAACGGTAAGCAGATAGGTAGACAAAAAGGGGCTATTATAACAAGTAAAAAAAGTATTGAAGCAAAGAAGATTATTGAAAAACATTCCATTGATTTCGGCGGAAGTTTAACAGATAAAGAAGTTATGATTATGATTGGAAAAATTGCAAGAAATACATTTTATAAATATAAAAAAGAATTGAAAAATGAATTGTAAAAAAATTGGATTTTTGATATAATGTGTGCGGACATTAATGTAAATAATGTGTATAAATCATTTGTTTGCTGGTTTTACATTCTTTGTTTTTTCAATCGCGTAGAAATGATGGGCTTGATTGGTGCAGGTAACAACCCAATGGTTGGTATGACTGTTGCTTGTGCAGTTGCTATTGAAGAAGCTTGCAAATAAGAGGCTTTTATAGCGGTTTTAGACCACATTTATAAAAATTAACATTAGACACATCATATTCAGTGAAATGGCTATGATGTGTCTTGTTTTTTTATCTCCTTGAATTTCAGTACCCATCATATGATGTGTCTAAAAGAGCACTATGTATTTATTGCTTTAAGAAGTGATTTTTATTATAATAATACAAAATAAACGGAAAGAGGAACATTATGAAAATTAAAGCACCACTTTACAGAGATCCGATTTATGATGGAGCTGCTGACCCCATGGTAATACGTAAAGAGTCAGACGGTAAATTTTATATGTTCTATACGCAACGTCGTGCAAATCAGCAAGTTGAGAATGTTTCATTTTGCTATGGTACAAAGATTGGTGTTGCAGAATCAGATGATGGGGCTAATTGGCATTATCGCGGCGCTCTTGATCTTGATTTTGAGTTCGGACACAATACTTTCTGGGCGCCCGAGGTTATTTATAATCCGGAGGAAAAATTGTACCATATGTATGTTTCATATATAGTTGGTGTGTATTCGGATTGGGGTGGGAATGCATCTATTGAACATTATACATCTACTGATTTGTTTTATTGGGATCATGTAGGAGGGCTTAGTTTTGGTTCTGCAAGAATCATAGATCCTTGCTGCTTCAGACTTCCTAACGGAAAATGGCGCATGTGGTTTAAGGATGAAAGACAGTATTCTAATACCTGTTATGCTGATAGTGATGACCTTTATGAATGGACATACAGAGGTATGGCTACCCAGGACCAGCCACAGGAAGGCCCTAATGTTTTTGAGTTTGCAGGAAAGTATTGGATGATTGCAGATATTTGGGCAGGACTGGCTGTTTATTCTTCTGATGACTGTGAGAATTTTTCCAGACAGACATCTAATATACTTGTTGAGAATGGAACTCGCCCTGATGACAACCATAAAGGTGGCCATGCGGATGTGTTTGTTACAGGTGAACGTGCCTTTATTATTTATTTTACTCATCCGGATGCAAGTATTCCTACCAGAAGTTCCGTACAAATGGCTGAGCTTAAGATAGAGAATGGTATTCTGAACTGTGACAGAAACCAGGAAATTGACTGTGATTGGCGCTGCTAAACCGGTTTTAAAATATTAATAGTAATATGGTAAAATGGATGAAGACACGCAAACGTAGAAATTGTGGTATTGATTTGTGCAGGTAACAATAAAAGAAAGGGTGAAAAAAGGTTATGGTTGAAACGAAAAAATCCGATGTTTATAACATAATAAAGTTTATTTCAATGCTCTTGGTAGTACTTGCTCATTCAACCAGAATGTATACTGAAAAGGGTGTTTTTCATCCTGTAAATGATTCTATGGTTCTGGCATCTGTCACTGATTACATATATGTGTTTCATATGCCATTGTTCATATTGGTTTCCGGTGCGGTGTTTGGTTTATGTATTGAAAAAGGAAAGTATACTAATATTCCAGACTTTTTAATTAATAAAGCAAAACGGTTGTTGATACCGTACTTGTTTTTTGGCATAGCATATGTGGCCCCGGTTATGTGTTTATTAAGTATAACCAATCAAAGTTTCTTTGAGTATTGCTTAAAGGGGATTTTATTGTCTTCTGACTCAAGACATCTCTGGTATGTTCTTGCCTTGTTCCTAATTTTCGTAATGGCAATTATAATAAGACCTTTACTGGTTAAATCAAGAATGACTCGTTTTATTGTTCTTGCTTGCTCATTGTTGCTTTTTGTTGTTTCGTCAAAAATACCTAATCTGCTTCAGTCTTCAGCTGCATGTTCCTATCAGTTGTACTTCTTTATTGGGTTGATTCTACACTATGAATATGGGTTTGTTGAAAAGGTGTTCAGGAAACTGTTTTTAGTGTTTGTTTTGACTCCTTTTATTTTGGCAGGTATGTTCTGGTTTAATCCCAATAGTATATCTAACTTATGTTACACATTTGTAGGTATAATTATGGTTGTTTTCATAGGATATTGTATTGATAGATGGTGTAAAAACTTTACAGGTTCTTTTGTGTTTAAAATTATAAATAAAAATTCATTTGGTATTTTCTTGTTTCACCCTATGATTATTTACATACTGTATTACTTCCTTGGGCCAATTGATATTAACCCTTATTTATTGAGTATAGGCATAGCTCTCATATCTCTTGTAATGTCTGTTGGATTAACTGAGTTGATGCGGATGTTGAGGTTGAAAGTTCTTATAGGGGAATAAAAATAATGATGAAATATTAAGCAGTGTAAGAGGAGTATGCTTTATAAACTATTTGCCAAAGGCAAAACGCGTGTTATAATATTAACATAGATGATGTTACGAGACGAATTTAGTGATAATTAAATAAGGGGAGAATAAAATGAAGAGAAGTTTGATTGCTTTTTTGCTTACTACCATTATTTTAATAATATGCTGTGGTATTAACTTTGTGTCGGCTACTGAAATAAGTGAAAGTGATTCCAACGCTTATGTAACAGGAACACTGGAAAATGGTCTTGAGTTCATACAATATGATAGTTACTGTGAGATCACTTGTTATAACGGTATAAATAATTCTGTTGTGATTCCTGAAGAAATTAATGGTCTGCCGGTAACAAGCATAGGCAACTCTGCATTTTCTGGTTGTAGAGATTTGATTAGCATTGAATTACCTGACAATTTAGTTAGTATTGGAGATTCAGCTTTTTATGGTTGTCAAGGGTTAACCAAACTGATAATACCGGAAAGTGTAACCAGTATAGGTGTTTCTGCTTTTCGTGATTGTTCACAATTAACGAGTGTTAATATTCCTGATGGAGTAACTAAAATTGAAAAATATACTTTTTATATGTGCAAAGCATTAACCGAGGTATCTATTCCTGATAGTATAAATAGCATAGGGAGTTATGCCTTTTATTGTTGCTATACGTTGTCTGATATTAAAATACCGAATGGTGTAACATATATAGATGATTATACCTTTTATATGTGTAAAGCTTTAATTGACATAGACTTGCCGGACGGTATAATCAGCATAGGTAAATATGCTTTTTCTCGCTGTGATATATTACCTAATTTGGAAATTCCGAGTACTGTTACAACAATAGGTGAGTATGCTTTTAGTGGATGCTACAAGTTAACTGATATTAAGCTGCCAGATTGTGTTACAAGTATAGAAAGTCATGTTTTTTACTGCTGTTACAAGTTGGATTCTATTAATATTCATAAAAATATAACTAATATCAGCGAAGGCGCCTTTTCGAGTTGTTTAAGTTTAATTGATATAGAAATACCCCAAACTGTTACTTATATTGATAGTTCAGCTTTTTCTGGTTGTAATAATTTAAGATTTGTATTTTACAGGGGAACAGAGAAACAATGGGAAAATTTTGCTGTTAAATTACCATTAGGAATGATTGCTGAACCGAAAGTGTTTTATAATGTGTCTGATTTTGGCGTTTTAAATGGTTTATGGAAATATGTATGTTTTGACACATACAGTGTTGTGCTTGATTATGTAGGTGATGAAGAAGTCGTTGTTGTTCCAGGTGTGATTAATGGAGTACCTGTGACTTTATTAGGGGAATCAGCTTTTAGGGAATGTGAAATTGTAACCAGTGTAACAATACCTGAAGAGGTAATTGCTATAGAGAAAAATGCATTTTATAATTGCACAAACTTAACTACTGTGGATTTACCTGGAAATTTAAAAAGCATAGGTGCAGATGTATTTTATAATTGTGATAGTTTGAAATCTATAGCATTGCCGAAAAGTTTGTCTGATATGGGAGCTGGTGCTTTTTCTTATTGTGATAACTTAACCGAAGTGGATATACCGGAAAGTGTTACGGTTTTGAAGCCGGCTCTCTTTAGAGAATGTACCAGTTTGACTAAAGTAACGATACCAAATGATGTAACAGAAATTGGTAATTATGTATTTGATGGCTGTATCAGTTTGGTAGAGATAACAATACCCAAAGGTGTAACGGTAATAAATAGTGGTATATTTTACAATTGTAACAGTTTGGAAAATGTAACAATACCAGAGGGCGTAACAAGTATTGGAGCGAGTGCGTTTTATGGTTGCGATAATTTGAAGAGTGTGAATATACCTGATAGTGTAATCAAGATAGGAAAGAGCGCGTTTGCTGGTTGTGATAATTTAACCAGTATAGAATTACCTCCGGAAATAACTATCATACCGGAAAGTCTTTTAGCTTCCAGCGGTCTGATTAGTATAGCAATACCTGAAAAAGTAACAACAATTGAGAAAAATGCATTCTATAATTGTGCAGGATTGAAAATAGTAGAAATTCCGGCGTCGGTTACGAGCATAGGAGAATATGCTTTTAGTATTGTGGAAGATAGAGACAAGATTAAAGTGTATTATGAGGGAACTCGTATCAGATGGGACAATATTACCAAGGGAAAATATTACGGTTTAGATGGTGATGAGTTTATTTTTCTTTTGGAACCAGACTTGAAGCGACAGGTTAAAGAAAAGACTCATGTTTCTGAATTTGCATCAGCTCTGGGAGATGACTTTGTCTGTGTTGTATATAAAGGTGATATCGTTGTTTCCTCTGATACATTTATTGGCACAGGAATGAAAATAGTTGTTACCAGTAAGACAACAGGAGAAACCTATAATAAGGAGCTTGTAGTTATTGGTGATACTAACGGGGATGGCAGAGTGACGAGTGCCGATTACATGAGAACTAAGAAGGCTGCAAGAGATTATAACTATTTATCCGCAACCCAGAAAAAAGCAGCCGATATTAATGGTGATGGACTGATTAAAACTGCTGATTATATGAAAATAAAAAGATATACAAAAGGCGAATTCGATATATACGCATAAATATTAACTTACATCTCAGGTATCAAGGCTTAACCGATATCTGAGATGTATTTTTTTGGATAAGAAATCTATTAGTGTATAGCTTTTTGCCTCTCGATATGTTATCCTTAACCATAGATTTATCAATGGTGATTTTTGTATGACAATAAGAGAATTAGAACCATTTGCATATGGTTATTACAATTCTAAAAGTGAAAATATAAGCATGAGAATTGCAGAGGGTATATACACCTTGTGTGAATGTTACCCACTTACTATTGATACAGACGTAGGGTTGATTGCTTTGGACTATTTTAATGGTGGAGCAATAACAAATCTTGCTGTATACTTTGACTTTGGTAGTGGTATAAATGTAAGACGGGATGTGTTTGAAAGATACGAAGAACAGTATCCGGAAATTAAAGAAGAAATTGAAACTTACAAAAATTACTTTGATAAAGTTGCTACAGATGGTTCTTTCAGAAGAACCTGGACAGAAAAAGAAAGTGCCCTGTATTGGGTGGAAAGCTTTTCCTCCGGTGACTGGATAGGTCACAGCAATCCTGATTTCGGTAAGATAGTGAGACTTGGAACAAGCGGAATCCGAGAAGAAATAGAGAACTGCCGTAAAAACCATCCTGAAAAAGATGAGTTTTACAAAGCATCTCTTCTTGTTTTAGATGCAATAGATTTGGTGTCTGAAAGATTTAAAGTAAAAGCTTTGGAGCTTGCTGACTTAAACGACGAACATAAGCCTTTATACTTAAGAATAGCAGAGGCTCTTAACACAGTGCCGAAACTTCCGGCTACAGACTTTTTTACAGCCTGTCAGTCATTTTACCTTTTGTACACATTGGACGGTAAGGATTCCCCCGGATGTTTTGATCAGTATATGATTGACTATTACAGGAAAAGTGATTCTGAGGATGCCAGAGAAATACTGGAGAAAATGTGGGTAGGTTTCCTTAAAATGAGAGCCTGGAACCTTTGTATCAGCGGAAGCGATAAGGATTGGAATGACCTTACCAATGAGCTTACATATTTAATCCTGGATGTAGCAGAAAAGTACAAATTTGTTACACCAAATCTTACTATGCGTGTACACAGAAACACACCTGATAAGCTTTTGAAAAGAGCTGCTGAAGTTATAGGTTCCGGTGTTTGTATGCCTGTTTTATACAATGACGAAGTTGTTTGTCCGGCATTAGAAGCTTTGGGTATTCCACCTGAAGACTCTCACCTTTATGTTATGAACGGATGTAACCAGATAGATATATTCGGTAAGTCTCATATGGGATTGGAAGATGGTGAAGTTTGTCTTCTTAAATGCCTTGAGTTTGCATTGTCCCGCGGTAAGTGTCTTGTTAAAAATCAAGTTGTAAGTATTGATACAGGAGATCCTGCTGAGTTTAAGACCTATGAGGATTTGTGGGAAGCCTACAAAAAGCAGGTTGAGTATATAACAGGGGTATGTGTGAATTTAGCTAATAAATATCAGAAGCACTTATCTTTAAATGCGCCTAACCCTTTAAGAACTATGTTTATAGAAGGTTGTCTTGAAAAGGGTGTGGACTACAAAGCCGGAGGACCATTATACAACCATGGTCAGATTTTAATAGAGGCTATGTCTGATACTGCAGACTCCTTTGCTTGTATTAAGCACTTTGTTTTCGAAACAGGAAAGTATACAATGGCTCAGGTGGCAGAGGCCTTAGAAAAGAATTATGAAGGCTATGAAGAAATGTTTGAGGACTTCAGAAAATATCCTAAGAAGTTCGGAAATGACATAGAAGAAGTAGACAATATAGCAGGGGAACTATTCTCGCACTTTGCATCTGTTTTAAGTTCTCATACCACTTTCCGAAGCGGTAATACGGGTATTTACGGTCCCGGTATGAGTACCTTTGACAGAACCGGCAGATACGGTATGGCTTTAGGTGCTTCTGCTAACGGCAGAAAAGCCCGCGATATAACTATAGCTGATAGTATAGGTCCTGTTCCCGGAAGAGATGTGAAAGGCCCTACTGCAGTGGTTAAGTCTGCTCTTAAGTACGATCAGAAACTTGCTAAAAGCGGTTTTGTATTGCAACTTAAATTTGATAGAGAAATGTTTATGACGGAAAATGGCATTAACGGTTTTGTGGCATTGGTTAAAGCATACTTTAAGAATGGTGGCCAGCAACTTACTGTTACTGTTGTAAATTCTGATGAACTTATAGACGCACAGAATCGTCCTGAACTTTACGGCCACCTTATTGTAAGAGTAGGCGGATATTCTGATTACTTTATATATCTTCCTAAAGATTTGCAGGATAATATTATTGCAAGAACTACTCATTTGTTTTAATGGTGAGGTTATTAATGTCAGACACAGCAGTTGTATTTAATATTCAGAGATATTGTATAAATGACGGCCCGGGAATAAGAACTACCGTGTTTCTTAAAGGCTGTCCTTTAAGCTGTGTTTGGTGTCATAATCCTGAATCAAAGAATGTAAGCCCGGAAGGCATATTAAGAGTTAATTTATGTGCTTCTTGCGGCGAATGTGTAAAAGTATGTGAAGCTGACTGCCATAGTATAACAGAAGAGGGAAAGCATATTTTTGCGCCGGTAAAATGCACCATGTGTGGTGAATGTATTAAGTCTTGTCCTAAAAATGCCATGGAACTTACAGGCAAGGAAATGTCCGTAGAGGAAGTTATGGCAGAAGTTTTGCAGGATAAAATATTCTACGAAGCATCCCAAGGGGGAATGACAGTTTCCGGTGGGGAGCCATTTTACCAGAGCGAGTTTTTGTGTAAACTTCTTAAGGCCTGTAAAATGGCAGGTATCTCTACAGCGGTGGAAACCTGTGGTTTCGTTTCACCTGAGAAACTTTCTAAAGCATCACCTTTTGTGGATTTGTTTTTGTATGATTACAAGCTTACAGACAGTGATCTTCATAAAAAATATACCGGTGTTGATAATGAGCTTATACTTTCTAATCTTAAGCTGTTAAATTCTTTGGGTAACGATGTGATTTTAAGATGTCCCATAATTCCTGGAGTTAATGATAATGAGGAGCATTTTAAAAGTATCGGTGCTTTAACCGAAAAGTACTCTAATATTTTGAAAGTAGAAGTGGAGCCTTATCATAGATTAGGGGAGAATAAGTATGCAGGACTTGGAAGAAAGGCTGAAAGTTATACTGTGCCGGATCAGGAAATGAAGGATATGTGGCTTCATAAGTTGGAGAAACTTTGTAAGTGTAGGGTGGTTGTGAATTAAAATTTTCATGTTGATTTTCAATATTATTTGAGTATAATAAATATAGAGCAGAAATGTTCTCGATGAAAGAGCATCGTAAAAAGTTGGGCTGCAGATGGAGCAGGGTAATTTTCCATCTCGCTAAATGTCGTTATAGACATTGAGCTCTGCAACAGGGATACTGTTGTAGTCCACGTGGAGGACTTAATGATTTCCACGCCGTTTATGATATCTTAACTGGATATCGAGGCTGACAACCAGCAGAAAACTCTATTAATAAAATATTTTTTGAGGAGTGTGAGTAATCACACTCCTCTTTGCATATGAGGTAAAATGTCGAAAAAAAGTGAAAAGAAAAATAATATACGTAAAGAAATAATAGATGCTGCAAAGATTTACAGTGCTAATTTAGCAGGTAAAGATTTTTTATATGTTTATGGGTCAGAATACTTTGAAGTGTCTTTTCCTGTAACTCATTTTCTTCATTTAACAGGTGTAAAAACTGATTTGAACGCAAAAGATTTTTATAAAAATGCAAAAAATGGGAAGCTGTCGGATAAACAATTCTTTTTTGATAAAAGACATCCTTTCGCTAATGCTAAAAGAAAATTACCTTGTTTGAAAAAGTTGCCTGAATTAACCGATAGTGTGGTTTGTATTCTTAAAGATATGACAACTCTTTCTATTACATATAAATTGAGTATAACAAATTTGGAGTTTACGTTAGGTTTGACAGAAAATATAGATAGGAAAGGAAATAAAGTTAATGAATTCTATCTTCCTATGTCTTTAAGAGTAGAAGACTCTTCTGTCGAAAAAAGTAATGGGGGAGATATTGTTGATTTTATTTTTTGCAAAGATGCAAGTTTAGAGAAATATAACAAAATTCTGGTTAGTGATAACAATAAAACTATTCCGGAGAGCGTAAAAGAAATGATTAGTGATATTTTATAGAATGACTTTCAATGTTCTCATTGACCCACACCCCTAAAAATTATATAATTACAAAGGTTAATAATTAAGAATGACGGAGAAACAAAATGAGTTACATCCCTGATAATATACTGCTTTCAGTAGAAAAGCCTTCCCGTTACACAGGTGGCGAGTGGAATGCAGTAATTAAAGATAAGAATAAAGTGGATATAAGAGTAGGCTTTTGCTTTGCAGATATTTACGATATAGGAATGTCTCACCTGGGCATGAAGCTTCTTTATCATATGATGAATGAAAGACCTGATACATGGTGTGAAAGAGTATTTGCTCCATGGCCGGATTTAGAAGCAAAAATGAGAGAAGGGGGCTACAAGCTTTTTGCATTAGAGTCTCAGGAGACTGTAGATAAATTCGATATATTAGCATTCACATTACAATATGAAATGGCATATACCAACATACTTAACATGCTGGATTTAGCAGGTGTACCTGTATTCTCCAAAGACAGAGGTGAAGGTGTTCCTTTTGTTATAGCAGGCGGCGGTGTTGCAAACAACCCTGAGCCACTGGCTGACTATATTGATATATTCAACCTTGGCGAAGGTGAAGAAGTCCTTAACGAAATACTTGATACATATAAAGAGTGGAAAAAAGCAGGCCTTTCAAGAAAAGAATTTCTTAAAATGGCAGCTAAAATTCCCGGTGTGTATGTTCCTGCTTTCTATGAAGAAACATATAACGAAGACGGAACAATAAAAGAATTCAAGGCGATTGAGCCGGATGTTCCTGCTACAATAACAAAACGTGTAGTTGAGTCCTTTGATAAAGCATATTTCCCGGACAAGTTGGTAGTGCCTTACGGAAATGTTGTTCATGACAGAATAATGATTGAAGTAATGCGTGGTTGTAGCCATGGTTGCCGTTTCTGTCAGGCAGGCTTTATTTATCGTCCTGTTAGAGAGCGTAGCGTAGATACAATAATGGATTTAGCAAAAAAATTGGTAGACTCCACAGGCTATGAGGAAATTTCTCTTCTTAGCTTAAGTACCTGTGACTATACAAATTTAGAGCAACTTACAGATGCCCTTTTAGATGAATTCCAGGAAAGAAGAGTGAACTTAGCTCTTCCAAGCACAAGAGTAGATGCCTTTACATTAGGGCTCATGGAAAGAGTTTCAAAAGTTAGAAAGAGCGGTCTTACTTTTGCTCCTGAAGCAGGAACTCAGAGAATGAGAGATGTTATAAACAAAGGTGTTACAGAAGAAGACCTTATCAGATCAGTAAGACTGGCTTTTGAAGGTGGCTGGAACAATGTAAAACTTTACTTTATGATTGGTCTTCCTTACGAAACAGATGAAGATGTATTGGGCATTGCTGACCTTGCTAAAAAAGTTCTTGATCAATATTACGATGTTCACGCAGGCAGAAAATGCAGAAGACCTGAAATTACAGTCAGTGTTTCTACATTTGTACCAAAGCCGTTTACACCTTTCCAGTGGGCGGCACAGCCGGATATAGAGGAAATAAAGAGACGACAGCAACTTCTTAAAGGAGCTTTGGACAGAAGAATCAGATTTAGCTGGCATACACCTGAAACATCAGTATTGGAAGGCACACTTTCAAGAGGTGACAGAAGAATAGGTAAAGTAATATATGAAGTGTGGAAAGCAGGAGGTACATTTGATGCCTGGGACGACTACATGGATTATGACAGATGGATGGAAGCTTTCTCAAAATGCGGATTAAGTCCTGCATTTTACAACTGTCGTGAAAGAGGCCTTGATGAAAACCTGCCTTGGGATCATGTCAGTGTTGGCGTAACCAAAAAGTTCTTCCAAAGAGAATATGAAAAGGCTCAGAAGGGTGAACTTACGGCACCTTGCGGTAAAAACTGTGCAGGTTGCGGTGTAGCAAAATACGGAAGGGGTGTTTGTGTTGGCGACATACAGAATTAAGTACGGACGCTATGAAGGCGTAAAATATATAGCTCACTTAGATATGTTAAGACTTTTTGCCAGAGCTGCAAGAAGATGTTATTTACCAATGGCTTACTCCCAGGGTTTTAACCCACATCCATTGTTTGTTTTTGGTATGCCTATACCTGTAGGAACCACCAGTGAAGATGAATATGTAGATATAACACTTACGGAAGATTTAGAGCCACAACAGATTATTGATAAAATGAATGCTGTAATGCCAAAGTCAGTAAGACTTTTAGGAGCAAAGCTTCTACCTGATAATGCACCTAATATTATGAAAAGTGTAGTAGCTTCCAAGTACAGAGTAAGCGGTAATTTTACCGAAGAAGAGTACGAAAGTATTTTGAAAAAGGCGAAAGAAACCGAGCCGTTAGTTGTAGAAAAGAGAACAAAGAGTGGTACCCGCCCGACAGATATTCGTCCTATGATTTTCAAAGTGGAAAGACAGGGTGATTACCTTATTGTTACCACAGCTGCAGGAAATGAGATGAACTTAAGACCTGAGCTGGCTGTAAATTCATTGGCAGGCCATGAAACTGAAATAACAAAGATTCACAGACTGGCACTTTTGGATAAGGAAGATTTATGACAAGAGAAGCCCTTATACAGGGGAAAAATCAAATAGCAATTTTAGAAAATGGAGTGCTGGTAAATTATTATCAGCACTCTGACTCTTGCAGTTACGGTGATATATATTGGGGCAGAGTAGTAAAATGTGCTTCCGGCAACAGTGATGCCTGCTTTGTAGATATAGGCCTTTCTGAGAATGCTTTTTGTCCTGACAAAGATAAAATGAAACAGGATGATTTCGGACCATTTATGGTGGAAACATCTGCTCATGATAATAAAGCAGTAAGGGTAAGTAATAAAATTAAAATCACAGGAAAATACATGGTTTCTTTGAGCCAAAAAGGGGTGATAAATATATCATCCAAAATTATAGATACGGAGTCAAGAAATAGAATCAGAAGCCTGGGAGAGGCCGTTTTGGACAAATTCACTCACCTTGAAGGCCTTTTGTTTAGAACAGAGGCATCTGAAGCCAATGAAGAGGTGCTTGTTGCAGCAGCGAGAGAGCTTAATAGCTTGCTTGGAACAATAAACCAGGGGAAACCATCACCGGGTCTTATGTATCGTCCGGACTTCGTCATTTCAACATTATCAAAGTACAACAAATACGATAATATAGTAACAGATGATGTAGAGATATACGAAAAGATAAAGGGTTTATATCCTGAAGTCAGATTCAGACAGGCAAAAGAGTATGATCTTTTTGATGTAAAAGATATATCTTCAAAGTTGGTTTCATTAACCGGAAAAAGAGTATGGCTTCCATCAGGAGGAAACATAGTAATTGAAACAACAGAAGCCATGACTGTTATTGATGTTAACTCCGGTAAAGCAACCGGTAATAAGGCCTCAAAAGATGCAGTGAATAAAGAAGCAATAACTGAAATAATGAGACAGTTAAGGCTAAGAAATATTGGAGGAATAATTATTTGTGATTTAATAAGCTCCCATAAAGAGGCGGAAGAAGAAATACTTAAGCTTTCAAAAGAACTTTCCCAAAATGATCCCGGCAAACCTGTAATTCATGGTTTTACACATTTAGGCCTCTTAGAAATCAGCAGAAAAAGAACTTAATATTGAAAGTAATTAAAAACACTTTTCGAGCATACATTTTACAGAAATTATGTGAGGGGAGTGCTTTTTTTGATTAGTTTAAAAAAAGGAATGATTATTGTTCTTTGTCTTCTTTTATTATCTCTCATGGCCAGTGGTGCTGTTGCACCGGGAGAGAAAGTAGGACAAGTGTGCCTTAAGGACAGCTGGTTGAATGTCAGAGACGGCGCCGGTACTGAATACAGAGTTATTGATGCTTTATATGATGATGAATTGGTAAAAATACTGGATGTCTGCAAAAGTGGTAAAGGTGAACTTTGGTATAAAGTGTTTTTTGCCCGAGATGGTTATGAGCGCATTGGTTATGTACATTCTGATTATGTTGAAATTAAATCAGATGAAGTATTTTCCTATGATGCTGATTTCGAATCTGAGCTTAGTGCAGAAGGTTTTCCGGAGAGCTATAAAGAATCCTTAAGAAAACTGCATACACTTTATCCTCAATGGAAATTTGAGGCATATCATACAGGTCTTGACTGGCAGTCTGTAATAGAGGCTGAATCTGAAAACGGACGGAATCTGGTTCCGGATTACAGTACAGTACCTTCTTCCTGGAAGTCAACTCAGAAAGGGGCCTTTGATTGGAAAGCAAACAGATGGATTGTATTTAGTGGTAACCATTCAGTACAGGCTTCTGAAAAAGTAATAGGTTACTACATGGACCCCAGAAATTTTCTTACGGAAGAAGGAATTTTTCAATTTGAAAAACTTACATACGATGAGTCTCAGACTGTAAAAGGTGTTGAGGGTGTGTTATCAGGGACCTTTATGAGTAACAAAAAACTTCCTGGAAGCAGCATAAAGTATAGTGAGGCTTGTGTCAGTGTGGGTAAAAAGCTTGGAATAAGTCCCTATTTCCTAGCAAGCAGGTTAAGACAGGAACAGGGTGTAAAAGGGGATTCAGCCCTTATTTCAGGCTCTCGAAAAGGTTATGAAAGTTATTACAACTATTTCAATGTAGGAGCATCCGGAACAGGTGATTCTGTTATTACAAACGGTCTTTCAAGAGCTGTTTCAGAAGGTTGGAATACTCCATATAAATCAATAGAAGGTGGAGCTGATATTATAAGCAAAAACTATATTTTATCAGGTCAGGACACTTTGTATTTGCAGAAGTTTGATGTTGAAAGTACTTATTGGGACCTTTATTGGCACCAATACATGCAGACCATTTCAGCACCATCTTCTGAAGCGTTAAGTGTGTATAAGGCATACAAATCAAAAAATCTTCTGGATAGTTCTCTTATATTCAAAATTCCGGTGTATGAAAATATGCCTGATGAAAAGGTAACAGCACCTACAGGGGATGGTAATCCCAATTGCAGACTGGCAGGACTTAAGGTGAAGGGATATGAAGATGCATTTACTTTTGACATGCATAATCATAGCTATAAAATGGAAGTGAGTAAAGGTGTATCTAAGATAGAAGTTGTTGCTGAAGCTGTTGATAGGGGAGCTACTATTGATGGTACCGGATTGGTTGAACTATATCATGGTATGAATGTTATAGAGGTAAAATGTACAGCAGAAAGCGGAGCTAACTGGGTGTACAGGATATATGTTACAAGAGCA
Organism: Oscillospiraceae bacterium; assembly: GCA_015069135.1. Lineage (GTDB taxonomy): Bacteria > Bacillota > Clostridia > UBA1212 > SIG427 > SIG427. The sequence continues at coordinate 45,797 of SVJE01000001.1, forward strand.
TATTAAGTACTAATAGTCAACTTCGCAAATTGAATTTTTATAAATCATATTCCTGTCCGCCATAGGGCAGGAATAATCTCACTTTATCCGGAGTATCAGTTGCCACGGATAATAAGAAATTACCAGAATCCAAAGAAATACCGGTAGTATAAAAAAACTTATCAACAACCTGGATTTTACCGGGAGAAAAAACTTTTTCATTACCTTTCTTGAACAAAGCTTCTTTCTGTGTCCAGGCCGCAAGCAGAAATTCGTCTTTTGAATCAGAGTCAAGACTATTGTAGTGAGAAAGCTCTTTTTCGGTTAAAATTTTCTCAGCCAGCTTTAATGTAAAATCCCTGTTGCAACTTTCAATATCCACACCAACAGCGGCTCTTGATATTACAACAGCCACAGCTTTATTACTGTGAGATAAAGAAATGTTACACTTATCACATTGCCAGCCTCCGGTTGGGGCAGGTTTAAGTCCTGCTTTAGCAATATCAATTCCTAAAGATCTTTCAAGTCCGTACTCCAGCAGCTTCCAGACATAGTGCTTCTGCTGTTTCACATCAGGATGTGTACAGCTGTTTATTTCATCGGACCGTGTTTTTGGGAAAATATTATCCGATTTACACGTAAAAGGATATTCTGCCACATAAACATCTACTAAAGGCATGGTTCTCCACATTTCTTTAAACCTATCTACAATAGAGCATTGCTTTTCTCCAAAAACACATTCGTTGACAAAGTGTTCGCAGTTGTTGTGTAAAATATTATATCCTTTTTCGCCGATGCGACTACGGGCAATGGCAACTACTTCCTGTGGGTTTCGGGCGCTTCTTTTTTCTTTGCGGTCGTAATCAGCAACTTCGAGCATTTTACCGCAAAGAAAACTCTCAATGTCAGTAACACATACTTCTATATCTGCATCATTTCTTTTTAAAGTTACAGGAGGTGGACCAAACTGAATAATTTCTTCATCGCTGACATAAATACCATAGTGGTAAATGGGGCCCAGCTGAATTCTAATTATATCTCCCGATTTAACTTCTCTAAAAGTCCAGTTCATTAGTTTTTCTTTCCGTAGATATATTCTACAACATCATTAACGGTTTTAAAATCACCAAAACTTACATCATCAAAGCTTATTGCAAAAAACTCTTCCACAGCAATAACCATGTATAAAACACCAATAGAAGTAAGTCCTAAATCAGTATTTAAATTTGTATCACCGGTAATAGAATCCACATCAATTTCAGGATTACTGACGGCCAGTTTAAATATATCTTTTAATTTTAATTCTATTTCTGCTTTACTCATTATTTTGGTCTCACTTTCTTCATAGCGGGAGTTCTTTCGAAATCACTGTCACGGATTATAATCTTACTTACGCGCTGAAAAGCAGGCAGTGTATGGTTAATTTTACCCAATTCTTCCTTCATATATGAAACTTTATCTTCAGCAGGTAGTTTTGCCATTTCGCCGGCTCTTGGAACAACTTCAAGGACAAGGACCTGTGTGCCGTTTTCTGTGTCAGTTCTTACCATTGCATCCTGAATAAAATCCAGCTGACAGAACTTTGCTTCCAGTTCTTCAGGAGAAATATTTTCACCGGTAGGGAGCACAATTACATCTTTAATTCTACCTACTATGTACATATATCCTTCTTCATCAAAACGAACAAGGTCGCCGGTTTTGAACCAGCCGTCTTCGTAAGCTTTTTCTGTTTCTTCAGGTGCACCCACATAGCCCATCATCATATTGTCACCTTTAATCCAGAGCTCTCCGTTTTCCAGCCTGAACTTTTGGCCAGGATAGGGAAGCCCTACTGAATCAGGCTTTCTTTTAGCTTCCGGATTTCCGGAAACTAAGTTGGAACTTTCGGTGAGTCCATAGCCGGGCAAGAGATCTACGCCCATTTCTGAATATTCGTTTACCAGGTGTGGGGGAACTTGCGCTGCACCACAAATAATTGTTTTAAGCTGACCACCAAGAATATGAGGACCAATCTGTTTTGAAAGGTTAAGAGCCATTTCAGCCAGTGCCGGCACCAGAATCAGAATAGTTGGTTTATACACAGGCATTATCTTAAACATATCCTTAGGATTATGACATATGTAAAGACAGCTTCCGGTGTAAAGAGAAGTAAGGCAGTTTCTGATAAGCCCAAACACATGAGTGAGGGGAAGAATCAGGAAATATCTCTGATTAAATACTTCCGGATAGCCATAACATCCGTTTATTGTTCCTGCCATAATATTACCATGACTTAAGAGGGCACCTTTGCTCTTGCCACTTGTTCCGCCTGTAAAAAGAATTGAACAAGGATCTTTTTCCTCGTTGTAAAATGCCGGGGTTAATGTGTCGCTTTTTTCATCTGAAGAAATCAAAGCCACACCGGGATTAAGTTGTGATACTAAAATAGTTTGTTCTTTTGTTGAATCGGCATATATAACAGCAGTTAAACCGAACATCATAGAAAGACCGTAAACACTTTTCTGATCAAGATGAACAGGCAACAGTGCTGCTACCGCTCCTGAAGTTGTTACAGCTAAATATGTCTTTATAAATTCATAGGAATTTGGCATAAAAAGTCCGACTTTGTCCCCCGGTTTAACACCTTTTTCTTTCAGAATGGTTCTTAATGAAGCCACATCTTTGTTAAGCTGGGAAAAAGTGTATTTTTCTCCGTCTTCAACAGCAGGTAAATCTCCGTATTGAGAAACACAGTTTTCCCACATGTGAGAGATAGAAGGAAATTTTACAATTTTATCAAGTGTTTCTTTAGACGCATATTTAAGAAATTTGTTTTCATTAATCTCAATCATTGCCATTCTCCTTAATGTATAATTCCATTAGTTCAATTTCTTTTTTTCTTAAAGTTTCAGCTGCATTTTCAATAGCTTTTATATCAGGTATTTTACCACATAAAGCTTTAATATCAATTGGTTCACCTATAACCACATTTTGTCTGCTCCAGATACTTTTCTGAGGTGCCATGTATATAGGAATAATAGGTACGCCTGCTCTTAAAGCCATGAGAATCATACCGGATTTGAATGTGTTTATGGCTTCATCTCCCAGGGTTATATGTCCTTCCGGGAAAATGCAGGTGATTCCGCCTTCTTTGGAAACATCCATTACCTTTGAAAAAGTACTCATGTTAAAATTCTCTCTGTCAACAGGTATGCAATGCATTTTGCTGAAAAACCAACCTTTTACTTTGGTGTCAAAAAGTTCTTTCATAGCCACGAAGTTAAGACGCCTGTACCAAAGAATACAGTGCACTCTTATTGGATCCAAAGGTCCCAAATGATTGGAAATTACAATGGCTCCGCCTTTGATTTTCCGTGCTGCCGAGGGAGTTTCGTAATGATATTTTATCCTGTATAATATCATGGCAGGAACAGCTCCGGTGAGCTTAACAAAATCATAGCAGAAGTTTTTAAATAAACGTTTTTTACTTTTTTGTTTGTCTTTTAAGCTCATGTTCCAGCTCCACTATTTTATTTCTGAAAACTGTGTTCAGTTCTTGTATTTTATCTTTATCACTCATGTCTGAATTAATATGATCTTCAGGATGTATAGGTGTGCCTATTATTATTCTTGCTCTTTTTCTTTGAAAATAGCTTCCGTTGGTATATATAGGAATAACAGGTACTCCCGTTTTCATTGCCAGGTAGGAAGCTCCCGGTCTGAAGGGAAGGGGTCTTTCTTCACCTTTTAACGGAAGACGTCCTTCAGGGAAAATTCCCACTACACCACCATTGTAAAGAATGTCTTCCGATTCTCCCATAAATGTAAAATCATGTGAGTTCCGATCTACTAATATACCACCAAGGTTATTCAGTGTAAACGTAACAAATTTGTTTTTCTTAAACATTATTTCTGCCATCTGATAGCGGAGGATACATTTTCTGAAAGTAAAAAGAAAAACAGCATAGTCAAATACTGATGTATGATTGGATATGAGTATGGCAGGTCCCTGTAGGTTTCGTCCCTGTATATTTTTATTCTGATAATATGTTTTTGTACGGAAACAAATAAGTTGTGGAAGCCAGCCTGTAAATTTCACAAAACCTATAAAAAATCTATTCATATTTAGCCTTCAGTATTTTATTTATATCATATTGCATTACCGATAGTCCGATTATATTTAATGGTAATATAGGGAAAAATATTCCGGTTATAATGTAAAGTGCTTTGCTGCCTGTAAGATTAATGTCTAATTCCTTGGCTTTTTCCTCAAGCTTTTTGTGAGCAATGATATTAGTTGCAACAGACGCAAAAGGAATAATACAGGATATAATGAAATATCTGACACGACAGAATTTCTCTGTTATTCGCTTAATATATCCGCTTAAGATGGCTGTCCATATAAAACCGAAAATGAAGCCTGACAGTATTGTAAGGGCAATCTGAACAAAAAGAGTTTCTCCTTCTTCTTTTTCGTTTTCAGAATCTTTAACTGAATCTGAATTATGTCCCAGTGACTTTGCAATAGCTTCAGGGGAGTAATCCTTAGGCATCTTAAATGCAACAAAGAAACCTAAAATACATGTAGCACATGTAATTATCGGAACCAACAAAGTCCCTAAGTTAAATACAGCTGCTTCAGCAACTCCAAATTCTGTGGCTGCATCGGTAAAACTTTCAGCATATACAACTCCGGACGCTTCTTTGCTTATAAACAACATCTTAATGTTTTCGTATACCAGAGAAGATGCAACAGCACCAACGATAGAAGTTGTTACAGCCTGTGCGGCAAAATACATGGCAGAGTGGTTCTTGCCCGTGATTTTTTCTTCAACACCTGCAATCTGTGCCGGAACCAAATAAGACATCATAAAGAAAGCTCCTATAGCCCAACTGCCTAAAAGCCCTCCTGAAATACCTATCACCATCTGAAGTGTTTTGTTGTTTTCTCCCATTATGTAAAGGCTGGCTGCGTCAAATGAAAGAATTGCTAAAGCAAAAGAAATAAGACAGGTCTGGAATGTAAAACGGATACCTTTTTTCTGTTTCAGCTTGTTAAAAAGATAAAGCATTACAGGGACAGGTCCAAAGGCAGATGTGTTAAATATTGCCATTTCAGTACCGCTCATTCCCATACCGCCGATAATCATAGAATTCATACCAACAAGAAACATCTGTAAACCAAAGAAGGAACAACAGTTTACCAGTATCCAGGTTGTAAACATCTTATTACCAAAAGTAAGCCTGAGGCTTTCTTTGATTTTGATTCTCTCGCTTTTACCATCTTTAAGTTCAGGGAAACCGTATTTTTCTCCTTCTTTAATCATAAAAAGAGGTATTACCATTGTTAACATTAAAGGAAGACAAATTAAAGCAAATTTATCAATATGTAATTTGAAGATATCCAGGAAAAGAGGAACTAGTGCATATACAATACAGTAAGATATTGTATCAAAAAAAGCTTTGTAACTTGATACATTCAGTCGCTGTTTTTCATTGACACATACGGTGGCAAAACTTCCGTAAAATGCTACTAAATTCATTGTGTAGCATGTAAAAAATAAAAGGGCCCAGCAAACAATCCAGATTGTGTTTACAAGTTGATTATCACCACCGACTGGAATCCAGCACATTGCATAGGAAATAATCATCGGGACAAGGAAAATTGCTATAGCAGGTCTTCTGCGTCCCCATTTAGTTGAAAGATTATCAGTAATAGAAGCCAGAGGAATATCGACGATTCCGTCGAAAGCTTTTGCTATTGTCCAAAGAATAGGGAAAATAGCCGGGAGAATCAGACAGGTACCTGTTATTGCCTGGAATGAGTTTTCGCCTAAAGCGGCAGGGTTAATGGCATCCGTAAAATATGCGCCCATAAGAACCATAAGTAAGTTTGGTCCCAGTCCGGATGCAGAGAACAATAATTCTTTCCATTTTTTATCTAAAGATTTTACCATGATTTATAACTCCTGAAAAAACAAATTACTATGGAATTTTAAAAATGATACGAAAAAATTATATAACTTTTTACCCAAAATAACAAGACGGGGACCTGCCCCCCGTCCTGAATTTGTGTTATAATCCTAAGGAAGGAAGGTGCTTATGTTTTGAAAGAAAAAATAAAAACTTTTTTGGAAAGAAAAAATATAGTTATTTCAGCAAAAAGATATTTTATTGATGCAATGGGGGCAATGGCTCAGGGGTTGTTTGCGTCTTTACTTATCGGTACAATTATTTCGACAATAGGTGAACAGACAGGATGGCAAGTTCTAGTAGATATAGGAGGCTTTGCAAAGACTGTTTCAGGTCCGGCTATGGCAGTTGCCATAGGTTATGCGTTGCAGGCGCCACCGCTGGTTTTGTTTTCATTGTTAGCTGTAGGATGGAGTGCTAATTCATTAGGTGGAGCAGGAGGACCTCTGGCAGTTTTTGTTATAGCTCTTATTGCCTGTGAATTAGGTAAAATAGTTTCTAAGGAAACAAAAGTTGATATTATTCTTACACCTTTGATTACGGTTTCGTCAGGTGCTTTACTTTCAATGTGGCTGGCACCCGGAATAGGAGCAGCAGCAAGCTATGTGGGAAATCTTATAATGTGGGCTACAGAATTACAGCCACTTCTTATGGGTATTTTGGTATCTGTTATTGTAGGTATTGCTCTTACATTACCAATAAGTAGTGCTGCCATATGTGCAGCATTAGGGCTTACAGGTCTTGCCGGTGGAGCTGCTGTGGCAGGTTGCTGTGCTCAGATGATAGGCTTTGCCTTTATGAGTTATAAAGAAAACAAAGTAGGTGGACTATTATCCCAGGGGATTGGAACCAGTATGTTGCAAATCGGAAATATAGTTAAAAATCCTAAAATCTGGATTCCGCCAATTCTCACTTCAGCAATTACAGGACCTTTGGCTACATGTGTGTTTGGTCTGGAAATGAATGGTGCTCCGGTAGCTTCCGGAATGGGTACTTGCGGACTGGTAGGTCAGATTGGAATATATACAGGCTGGGTAAGCGATGTTGCTGCAGGTACTAAAGATGCCATAACAGCTTTTGATTGGATAGGTCTTATCCTTATATGTTTCGTGCTTCCTGCTGTGCTCACCAGTTTGTTCGGCTTTATTTTAAGAAAAATCGGTTGGATAAGAGAAGGAGACCTAAAATTGTCCTGATGATATTTATCGGTAAAAAGAAATAAAAAAATTGAGCTGCCTCAGTCTGATTACTGAGACAGCTCTTTTTTGATTTTGCGCAAAACCAAAAAATTACTGTGCTTTGTTTAATGCCTTTGCTAATCTTGATTTCTTACGATCTGCTGTTTTCTTGTGGATGAGACCCTTAGAAGCAGCTTTATCCAAATCAACAGAAGCAACCTTTACAGCAGCTGCTGCATTTTCGTCTTTTGCTTCGATAGCAACTTTAGCTTTCTTTACGGAAGTTCTGAGCGCAGATTTCTGAGCAGAATTTTTAGCGTTCTTCTTTTCTGTAACCAAAACTCTCTTTTTAGCTGATTTAATATTAGGCAAAACATTCACCTCCAGGAATAAAATACCATGCCCTAAAAGACACAATGACGATTTTAACATAAAAAGAATACAAATGCAAGAATAAAGAGATAATAATTTTACCAAAATATCCGGGAGGTAGAAAATGGAGATAAGAACAGACCTGGCCATTGAAGCCGGAGAAATTTTCGGCAAAGATAATTTACCTGATGGTGTAAAAGTGCAAAGTCAGGAGGGCAACAACATTACCATAACCAGAATTGATGTTATCAATGAAGAAGGGGAAAAGGCTTTAAACAAAAAACAAGGTGCATATATTACCATTGAATTAAAAGATGTGGAACTGAACACATTGGAAATTCACAATGAAGTGGCGGAAGCCATTGATAAAGAACTGGAACCATTTATAGCCAAGACAGGGGGCAGACCCTCGGTTATGGTTGTTGGGTTGGGTAACAGGTACATTACACCGGATGCGTTAGGTCCTAAAGTTGTAGAAAAAATAGTTGTAACAAGACATGTTCAGAAATTATCCGGAGGCAGTAATGATATAGATTCAAGGTTAGGTAATTTGTGTGCTATAGCTCCCGGTGTAATGGGTGTCACAGGTATTGAAACAGGGGAAATAATACTGGGATTGGTGGAAAAAGTACATCCCGACATTATTATTGCAGTGGATGCTCTTGCAGCCAGAAAAACATCACGTATAAATAGAACAGTACAGATATCCGATACAGGAATAGTTCCCGGATCCGGAATAGGTAACAGACGAATGGAATTATCAGAAGAAACTTTGAATATTCCGGTAATTGCAATTGGTGTGCCTACTGTTGTAGATACACTTACTTTAGCCAGAGACCTTATTGAAAATGCCACCGGGGACTCTCTCCGGGAGAACATTGAAAAAGATATGTTGAATTCCTGTGGGGCTGATAATATTGTAACTCCCAAAAATATAGATATGGCCGTTGCAAGAATGGCTAATGCAATCTCCAACGGCCTTAACATGGCGGTTCATAAGGGGTTTGATTTTAATGATATAAGCGATTATTTATTGTAAAATACACTGTCTACAAAATTTTCTTCCTCGCTGGCAGCTGTTTCCTTCATAACCAGTCTCAGGTTTTCGTTGGGGACAACCAATTTTATTGCCTGGTTGCATGTTTCAACACATATAGGTAAAATGCCTCCATTTTCACCATCAAAGTCAACCGGAAAACTTTTAGTGACATCTGAAGCAGGAGAAACCTTTATATTAGACGACTGGTAATATGAAATCCAAGGACTGTCTATGTGTGTACCTGTCTGGATTTTAAGAGCTGCAGGAAGCATTTCCAACGGATCAATTTTCTTCAGAATACAAAGGTCAAGTTTGCCGTCATTAATTTTTGCCTTTGGTGTTATTCTGGCAAAACCACCTACACTACTTGTGTTTGCAATAACAAAACAAAAAACATCTTCCACAAATGTAATCCCGTCATCTAATTCGAATTTAAGTGGAGTAGTGTCTAGTTTTAATGAAGTAAGGTCTTTAAGACCTGCAAAGTAATATGCCATTTTACCAAAAGATGTTTTAAGGTCGGAACTTACGTTATGTGCAACTTCAGAAAGAATTCCGCCGGCGGCAACATTAAGGAAATAATTGTCGTTGATTTTACCTACGTCTGAAAGTACTGTATTCATGTTTTTAACCATTTCACAGATATGTACAGGCTTTTTTGGTATTGCCATTGCTGTTGCATAGTCGTTAATTGTTCCGGCACCTACAATAACAAGAGGCGTTTTTGTTCCGCTGTTAACAAGGCCATTGACAACTTCATTTACTGTACCGTCTCCGCCAACGGCCATTACAAAATCATATTCGCCTTTTCTAATTTCAGCCACACGATTTTTGCCGTCGTTTTTTTTCTGTGTGTAGAACAGATGTATTTCTTTAGCGACACCTTTAGAAAGCATCATGCTTATGGCATCAAGCGCATTTTTTTGAACCATTTGTTTTCCTGAAGAAGGATTTATGATTGCAAGACCTTTCATTATGGCACCTCCTAATTTATATCAGAAAATAGTTAAGCAATCAGAATAGTTATCGAGAGATAAGGCTGTTAATGTCTTATCTGCATTTTCTGCATCCCCAGGGTAATAAAGATACAATTTATTTCCGTACACATATATATCTGATGCACGTAAATCGCTTATTTTTTCCGGAGTTACAGTATTTTTGGATAAATCCACTTTGAAAATACCGGTTTCATCCCCATCAATACCATCGTAGTACATTACGGAACCATCAAGGTAAAATGCTCCTGTTCCCATAATTATCCCTTCTACAGACGAGGTTAACTGAGTTTCCATGTCTGCTTTGTAAAGATATATTGTTCCGTTGGAATTTTCGTCAAGTATTTTGTAGTCGAAATATACATTGTTGTTGTAGAAGTCAAATGTGTATATTTCCAATAAAGCTAAGGCTTCAATACCCGTACCTTCGTTAAAATCGGTTACATAGAAAAGCCCTTTACCAGCACCGGAAGAAAAGAAAAGTGTTCCGTCAGGTGCAAACTTCATGCTGTATCTGAAAGGTATGGATTCCTGAGTTTCATAATATTTATAGTCCTCAGAATCTTCAGAAATGTCTATGATAAGATTTTCTTCGGAACCGTCAAGGTTTATGGAACTGATTCCAATTCCGGTGGAGAAATATATTTTACCGTCTTTGTAATTAAGACAGGTTCCCGGAGTTTTTGTAAGAAGCTTTTTATTGGAACCATCTTTGTTGATAACATATATTTTACCGTCATCTAAGTTCCTGTAATAGAGTTTCTCTCCGTCAGTTATAAGCTCTTTAAGTCTGTCGGCACAAACTTCTGTTGCTTTTTTAGTGTCATAATCATAACACCAGAGATGGTTATTTTTATCGTTGTTCTGATAATAAACTTTGTTGCCCAGCTGTACCAGAGAAATTTTGTTACCGAACTGTACATCTACAGTTATTTCTTCAGGTTTATCTTTAAGAAAATTGTTAACCAGAAGGGCAGTCAATCCCGACAAAACTATTACTCCCAGAGCTATTGCTACAATAATCAGTCTTTTTTTCTTACGCTTTTGCTGATTGTGCTTTTCTTCAAGAGCATTTTCCATGTCTTTATCGGAATATATAAGCTCGTTGGACTCAAGGTTTAACTCCTCGTGACTGATGTGAGCCAGTGGACCATCTGCTTTGCTGATTATTTTATTCCATACATCAGGACAGGTGTTTTCAATGTCATTTTTTATACTTAAAGCAATCTCAGCTTTATTTGCAACTGTGAATTTTTCAGATAAACGGTTTAGACCTCGTTTGTATTCTTGCTTGCAGGCGCCTGTTTTGTACCACAAAAGTCTGGCAATGTCTCCATTAGATAATCCTGACATTACTGTTGTAATTATTATGGCAGCTCTGTCATCTTTACCGTTATTAACTAACTCCATAAGCATTTTCGACATGTTATCCTGCTTTGGAGTTATAAGATTTTCCTGAACAGAAGGGTCATGAAGCGCATTTGTTGCCAGATTTTTAGCTGTATCCAGCAGCCAGTATTCAGCTGACATTTCTGTGTTGAAAAGATATGCAAGGGTAGAGATTCTTTTATATGTTTCTGCCAGTATTTCTGCAGCATAATTTGTGTCTTTTACAATTGAAAGTGCAGTTCCGTAAACTTCAGGTGCGGTTTTTTCATATAAACTATGTAAATCTTCCTGAGAGCCTTTTGCAATACCGACTATTAAAAATTCCAAATCCAAACTGATTCACCTCGTATAATTAATACACAGTAATTGTAGCATAAAAAGGTTACTTCTGTAAAATTTGATATTTTTATATTGTTTATGTATAATAGCCCGGGAAAGGAAGTTATTCTAAAATGATTCTTAATTTTATAATTATAATATTGTTAGTTGGTTTATCAGCTTATTTTTCAGGCAGTGAGACTGCCTTTTCTGCTGTGAACAGATTACAATTAAAGAAACTTGCGGATGATGGAAATAAAAAAGCAAAAAGAGTACTTAAACTTACTGATAAATATGATGCCCTTATATCTACTATTCTTATAGGCAATAACATTGTTAATTTAAGTGCATCTTCATTAGCAACAATTACTGCTGCTAAAATTTCTGACAGCAACTGGTCTGTTACGATTGCAACTGCAACTCTTACTGTTGTAGTTTTGGTTTTTGGTGAAATTTCACCTAAGAGCATGGCAAAGGAATCTGCAGAAAATTTTGCAATGTTTTCTGCCCCTTTTATGCAGCTTTTAGTTTATGTGCTTACTCCTTTAAACATTATCTTTATGGCTTGGAAAAAACTTATGACTAAAATTATCAAGCCTAAGAAAATTGAACTTGAGATTGAAGAGGAACTTCTTACTTTTGTTGATGAGGCAGAAAATGAAGGTGATCTTAACGAAGATGAGAGTGACCTTATCCGTAATGCTATCGAATTTAATGAAACTGTAGCTGAGGATATATACACACCACGAGTTGATATGGTTGCTGTAAATATTGAGGACGATAGGGAGAAAATTCGTCAGACGTTTATTGACAGCGGCTTCTCAAGACTTCCTGTTTATGAAGGTACCATTGATAATATAATTGGTGTGATAAACTATAAAGATTTTACAAATCCTACTGCTTCTTCTTTGTCTGTTGCAGAAATAATGAGTAAACCACTTGTTATAGTTCCGTCAGTTAAGCTTACAAAGCTTCTCAGCATTTTACAGAAAAAGAAAAGTCACATTGCTATTCTTGTTGACGAATATGGTGGCACTATGGGTATGGTAACAATGGAAGACGTGGTTGAGGAACTTGTTGGTGAAATCTGGGATGAACATGATGAAGTGATTGAAGAATTCACCAAATTAAGTGACAACAGATACAGAGTATTATGTACTGCGTCCCTTAAAGATATGTTCGATTGTTTTGATATGGACAATCCCGATGAAGAACAGGAAGCAGTATCTGTTAGTGGTTGGGTTACTGAGATCCTGGGCAAAATACCTCAGGTAGGTGATAGCTTCAAATATAGCAATTTATATGTATCTGTTATAAAATGTGATGAAAGACATGTTGAAGAAATTATTGTGGAAATAAGAGAGGTTGAAGAAGATGTGTGAGGATTTTCAGCACGACAGAGATATATTGTCAGAGTCTAAGAGAATTGTAATTAAGATAGGTACTTCTTCTCTTACTTACGAAAACGGAAGAACTAATTTAAGACGCATAGGCACTCTTGTAAGGGTTATTTCTGACCTTATGAATCAGGGAAAGGAAGTTATACTTGTTTCTTCCGGCGCTATAGGTATTGGCGTAAACACCCTTAAAATGGCCGAAAAACCGTCCAGTGTTGCAGGTAGACAGGCTGTTGCCGCGGTAGGTCAGTGCAATCTGATGCAGATTTATTCTCAGATTTTTTCTGACTACGGATACAATGTAGGTCAGTTACTTCTGACAAGAGATATTCTTGAAAGAAGTGATATGAAGATTAATACCATTAATACCTTCAATGAACTTCTGGATCTTAAGATTATTCCTATTGTAAACGAAAATGATAGTGTTGCTGTTGATGAAATTAAGTTTGGTGATAACGATAATCTGTCTTATGTTGTTGCGACTCTTACTGAAGCTGATTTATTGGTTATTCTTACGGACATTGATGGCTACTATGATAAGAATCCGGAAAGTCCTGATGCAAAGCTTTATCACAATGTATATGATTTGTCCGAAGAAATTGAAAAAGCTGCCGGTGGCGCAGGTAGTAAACTCGGAACCGGCGGTATGCTTACTAAGGTTCATGCATGCAGATTAGCTGCAGAGCGGGGAATTAATTCAGTTATTGTAAATGGTTCAGATCCGAGAGTAGTTTTTGATATCATTGATGGTAAGGATATAGGAACTTTGTTTGTAGCAAGAAAATAATTGTTTATGAGATTTAAGGCTGTCTTTCAGATGGCTTTTTTTATTGCTGTAATAATACTTTCTACGTGATATTGTCGATTTTAAGGGAAACAAAAATGGACTGGGTTTAATCAGTCCATTTAATAATATATATAATTATGCAGCAACAACCTGCTGTTGCTCTTCAGGAGAACTTTCGCCACCTTCAGGTGTAGGTTCAGGTGGGATTTCCGCTGTTGCTTCCGGTGTAGGCTCAGGAACCGGTGTTGTTATAGCTTCCGGTGTAGGAGCTACAGTAGGTGATGGTTCAGGAGTAACAATAACTTCAGGGGTTGCTGTTATTGTAGGTTGCTGGGTAGGAACTGAGTGAACCGTACATACTGTTGTAGGCTGTGTTCCTGCAATAAAGCTTTGTACACCTGTTGAAGGACAGCCCGGATTTGCTACATTACCTGTTTCGGAACAAATGTTTACCTCTACCTTTTCAGGAGCAGAAGTGGATTGTGGAGTAAGGGTAGCCTGTGCAATACTATTGGTTGTATGGGTATAGTTTACAACAGGAAGATTTGCATGAATTCTATCCATAACTTTATCCCAAAGGTTTACAGCGCAATAGTATTCAGAAGAATTAATGTATGTGTTGTTATCATAACCATACCATACAGCTGCTGCGTAATATGGGGTATAACCTACAAACCATCTGTCATAGTTGTTTGTTGTAGTACCTGTTTTACCGCAAGCTTTCATTTCTTCTCCATTAGCGTTTCGTACATCAATGTGTCCGGCGGCAGTACCCTGAGTGACAACATCACGAAGCATAGAAGTCATAACTTCCGCGGAATTCTTGCTATATAATTTAGTGCTTGTATTTGGATTTGTAAACAACAAATCACCATTTCTGTCGTAAATATGTGTATATGTTATAGCAGGGTTATATGTTCCGTCGGTAACAAAAGGACTGAATGCACCAACCATTTCTCTGGTACTCATTCCTTCAGTGAAACCACCCAGACAAGCAGAAATTTGTGTTTCTGTAGTTCTGTCGATACCGGAAAGTTTCAGGTAATTAAGACAATCATTTCTCTTGTCTTCGTATCTGTCATAAAGAATAGCTGCTACAACGTTCTGTGAACGGAATATTGCCTGTCTTACTGTAGTGTTACCGTAAAATACATTACCGGAGTTTTTTGGCCAAGGTACATCAGGCGTCTGAGGATTTAAATATACTTGTCTGTCTTCGACTACAGTATCTGCTGAAATCAATCCCATATCAAGAAGGGGGCCGAAAAGTATAATTGGTTTTATAGAAGAACCGGGCTGACGCTTTGCATCAGTTGCTCTGTTAAACCACCAGTTACCGGTTTTTTCTCCATAACCTCCGTACATAGCAACTACATATCCGGTATAGGGATCTGTAATTGTTATTGCAGCCTGCGCCATGGTATCACCATAGTATTTATTTGCATTTGTAGGGAAGTTATCCACGTTGCAGAATTCTTCGTCTACAATTGCCTGTATATGGGGATCCATTGTTGTTTTGATGGATATACCGCTGTTGTAGATAAGATTATTAGCCTGTGCCTCAGTATATCCTAATGTGGTCATAAGGTCTTTTCTCAAATCTCTTACAGCAGATTCCATAAAGTATGAATAAATATTACTACCGGTGGAGTTGTTTTCTTTTTTGTAGCTTTCATTAAATTCAAGCTTTGTCTGAATAGCATCCATGTATTCAGCTTCTGTTATATAGCCCAGTTCGAGCATTTTATCCAGAATGATAACTTGTCTCTTATATGCATTGGCACGACCTTTTGTTGTCATTGGGTTATACTTACTGGGGCTGTTTGTAATACCTGCCAGCAAAGCACATTCAGCCAGATTAAGATCAGAAAGCTCTTTGTTAAAATATGCGTCTGCGGCAGTTTTTACACCGTAAACATCATTGGCCATAAAAATAACATTACAGTAAAGTTCCAAAATATCTTTTTTGTTATGTTCTTTTTCCAGTTGAAGGGCACGCCATTGTTCGCGGATTTTTCTCGGAATACTTCTGGCGTCATCTCCCGTAATGTTTTTTACAACCTGCTGGGTAATAGTACTTCCGCCGAACTTTGGAAATCCCGGAATAAAATAGCTTAAGCCGGCACCAATAGTTCTTTTAAAATCTATACCTTCGTGTTCGTAAAATCTTTCATCTTCAATTGAAACCAGAGCATTTATAAGATTCTGAGGTATTTCGTCATATTCCGCTAATTTACGATTTTTACTTTCAGAGCCCTTCAAGGTTCCTATTATGTTATCATCACTATCGTAAATATAGGACACGAAACCGGTAACGTAAAGGTCTTCGTCTTCCAATGTGTCAGTTGTAATGATACAGCCGGCGAATATGCCAAGAAGTAATCCCACTGCAATACACATGAACACAACAGCTGTTATAAGACCTGCTTTACAGAGACCTTTAAAAGAAATCCAGGCAATATGCAGTTTTTGTTCCTTTGTCAACTTTGTTTTTCTTTTTTTCTTTACGTTCTCTGCCATACGGAAAATCCTTTCGAATTCAACCTAACATATATTCGAGTCTATTATACCAAAAAATTTTCCATTTGCATAATATATTATTGAGGAGATGTTTTTATGACTGCATACAACAAATTTTTATGGGAGCAGAAAAGACCATTGATGCTGAATGTAATAAGGATTATTCTGATTTTCATAATTGCGTTTTACCTTTTTGTGTTTAAAAAATTTTAATAAAAATTATTTCCCAAAATGTACCAATTTCCGGGAAATAATATATACTTAAAAAAATAACATTTTACAAAAGAGAAAGGCAGGAGATGTAAAATGCAGATACGTATCAGACGAGAAAATAATATTTTGACTTTTTCACTTTCAGGAGAATTGGATCACCACAGTGCAGATGAGGTAAGACGAAGAATGGACACTGCATTGCTGGCTAATGTATGCAAACATGTAATTTTTGATTTTACCGGATTAACTTTTATGGACAGTTCCGGAATCGGTATGCTGATGGGGAGAAATAAGAGCGTGGAAATTCTGGGTGGCAAGGCGTTTATTGTGTGTAACGGCACAGTTGAAAAATTGCTTGCCATGTCAGGTGTTTTTAGTCATATAAAAAAAGCTGACAGCGTTGAGATTATAAAAGAAAGTTTAAGAGGTGAGGGTTAATGGAATACATAAACAGGTTAAGTTGTGAGTTTGAAGCAAGATCTTCAAATGAAGGACTTGCAAGAACAATCGTGGCGTCTTTGGCTTTATCATTGGATCCTACTCTTGATGAACTGGATGATCTTCGTACTGCTGTAAGTGAAGCTGTTACAAACAGTATTATCCATGGATATAATCAGGAATGTTGTCCTGAAAACATAGTATATATGGATTGTATTCTTTATGAAGACAGGATTTCTGTTACAGTAAGGGACAAAGGTTGTGGTATTGAAGATGTAAATAAGGCCATGCAGCCACTTTATACTTCTGCACCGGAGATGGAAAGGTCAGGTATGGGTTTTACCGTAATGGAAACTTTTACTGACAGACTAGTGGTTAAATCAACGCCGGGGGAGGGAACTTCTGTAACAATGGTTAAGATTTTTTCTAAAAACAGGGAGTGACCTTCTATGCAACCTAAAGACATGGATTTGCTGAAGTTGGCAGCTTCTGGTGACAATGTTGCTTTAGAAAAATTAGTGGAACAGAATTATGGATTGGTACTTAGTATTGTAAAAAGATTTTCTAACAGAGGTGTTGACAGAGAAGATTTAATACAGATTGGATCTATAGGGCTTATTAAAGCAATTAAGAACTTTAATACAGATTATGACGTAATGTTTTCTACTTATGCTGTGCCTATGATTGCAGGTGAAATTAAACGATTTTTAAGAGATGATGGACCGGTAAAGGTATCAAGAAGTCTTAAAGAACTATACATGAAAGCCAGGGCAGCAAGTGTTGCTTTAAGCATTAAACTGGGGCGGGAACCTGGACTTTCTGAAGTTGCAGAATCTTTAAATGTTTCTGTGGAAGACCTTACGTTGGCTATGGAGGCTCAGGAAAGTCCGGAGTCATTTTACAGTATGTGTGAAGGAGAAGAGGTTTATCTTCTGGACAAGCTATCTGCAGAGAAAGAATCTGAATTTGAGGGTATTCTTGACCGGATGACAGTGGTTTCTTTGTTAAAATGTCTTGATTCTGAGGAAAGGAACATAATTACTTTACGTTATCTTAAAAATAAGACTCAAAGTGATGTAGGTAGAGTTATGGGAATTTCTCAGGTTCAGGTTTCGAGAAGAGAGAAAAGAGCTCTTAAGAAGATGAGAGAACATGCTGATTAGAATAAATGTTACTTTAACCTGACATAATAGAGATATGTTATGTGGGAGGTAAGTTCATTATGGATATTAATCTTAAAAATATTGAGGTTAAAGAATTTTCGCAGCTTGCAGCTAAAAAAGCAAAAAAGACACCTATATTAAAGAACTGCATCAGAGCTTTTTTGTTTGGTGCAGGCTTTTGTGTTATTGCACAGATTTTTAAGGATTTTATTATGTACAAAGGTGTATCCGAAGAGGATGCTTCAACCTATACAACGATATTTATGATTTTTCTGGGGGCTATACTTACTACATTCAATGTGTATGATAACATTGGCAAAGTAGCCGGAGCAGGTTCAGTAGTGCCCGTAAGTGGTTTTGCCAACTCAATTGTTTCACCTGCCATGGAGTTTCGCAGTGAGGGTAGAATTTTGGGTTCTGGTGCTCAGATGTTTGTGGTGGCAGGACCTGTTATTGTATATGGTACAGTGGCAAGTGTGGTGTGTGGGGCTGTGTATTGGATTTTAAAGATGGTGTGAAACAACATCTATTACAACAATGTAAAACAGTTTTTATTAAACTCTAAAAGGCCTTCATCCCTCATTTTACAGAGTTCATTTGACATGGCACTTCTGTCAACAGACAGAAAATCTGCTAGCTGTTGACGGTTAAAAGGTATAGTAAAGCTGGCGCTGTTTTGCCTTTTTGCTTCCATAGATAAATAAGAAATCAATTTTTCCCGGGTAGAGCGCTTGGATATATGTCTAAGTTTTTGTACCAGTTTTCTGTTTTTTTCTGAAATAGCAAAAAACATATTTTGTACTACCAAGGTGTGAAAAGGGCAGGCCGAAGAACATGTTGTAATAATACGATTTACATTAAAGAAAACAACGGTACTGTCTTCTACAGCAACCACATCATTAAGTATTGGATCACTGTCAGGTGTGGCATAGGCTTCTCCGAATATTTCCCCCACTGATATATGCCCAAGGATGCTTCTGTTTCCCCAATAGTCATCATTTTGAATATGGAGATTTCCTTCTAATAGCACTACTATATCCTCGATCTCTTGTCCCTGGCGGAATATATATTCACCTTTTTTATATGTGTTGAATCTGGCTCCAAGGCATGAAAGCATAGCAGTTATTTCATCCTGGCTTATGCCTGCAAATAGTTGTGTTTTTTTGAGAATGGAAATATATTCTTTCATAAAAATTCACTTTCCGTTGTAAAAACAACCGTTTTGTTTTGGTTATCATAATATAATTAGTTTGTAAATTCAAGAGAGGTGATAATTATGATTAGAAAAATAATTAAAATTGATGAAAATAAATGTAATGGTTGTGGTGCTTGTGCATCGGCTTGCCATGAAGGTGCTATTGAAATGATAAATGGAGTAGCGAAACTTACCAGAGAGAATTATTGTGATGGACTTGGTGATTGTCTTCCCGCTTGTCCTACCGGCGCTATTACTTTTGAAGAAAGAGAAGCGCCTGCATATGATGAAAAAGCGGTCCTTGAAGCAAAGAAAAAAGCTTCTAAACCTCTTCCTTGCGGATGTCCCGGAACACAGTCTAAGGCAATTCATAGAGATAACAGCTGCAATATTCCTTCAGTACATACAAACAGTCAGCTGTCTCAGTGGCCTGTGCAGATAAAATTGATTCCTGTGAATGCACCATATTTTAACGGGGCAAAGCTTTTGGTGGCTGCAGACTGTACAGCCTTTGCTTACGGTAATTTCCACAACGAGTTTATACGGAATCATATCACATTAATTGGTTGTCCAAAACTTGATGATGTGGATTATTCAGAAAAACTAACAGCTATTATTGCAAATAACAATATTAAAAGTGTTACAGTAGTTCGTATGGAAGTACCCTGTTGTGGTGGTATTGAATTTGCTGTCAAAAAGGCCTTACAGGCAAGTGGGAAATTTATTCCATGGAGAGTTGTAACTGTTTCTACAGATGGTAGCATATTGGATTGATATATCTAACAGGTGAAAGTTGGTAAAATGAATATTAAATTTTACCGACTTTTTCTTTTTTTTCTTCTATTCGCTCAAAGTTATGAATCCAATCAGCTTTAAGAAAGTATATCAAGAATATAATGCTGCTTAATGTCCATGTAATTGGGTATGCCCAGGATACTGTTGTCAGTTCGTTTACAAATTTAAGAGCGACAGTAATGTAAGTTACTCGTATAACGCACCAACATGCCAGCATTGTAAACATAGGAACAGAAGGCTTACCGGCTCCTCTCATTATTCCGGCAATACAGTGTGAAAATGCCATCAAACAGTAAAAAAGGCAAATAGTTCTCATGTGTCTCGTGCCAAAAGAAATTGATTCAGGTGAGTCTGTGAAAAGCCCGATTAAAACAGGAGAGAATGTATAGGATAACACACCTATTAATTCAGCTAAAATAGTACTACAGGCTATACCGAACCCAACACCTTTTTTTACTCTGTCGTATTGGCGTGCTCCCAGATTCTGTCCTACGAAAGTAGACAAAGCCTGAGTAAAACAAGTTACCGGCAGAAAAGCAAATCCCTCTAACTTTGAATAAGAACCACATCCGGCCATAGCAGCTTTACCAAAACTGTTTATATTAGACTGAACAACTACGTTGGCGACGGCAATAACGCTGTTTTGCACCCCTGATGGTATTCCGTAACGGATTATATCTACAAGACTTTTTCTGTCAAATCTTATTTCCTTAACAGCAATTTTGTAAGGTGCATTAACTCTTAATAAGTGTATAAAACACAAAAGGGCACTGACTCCTTGTGAAATGGTAGTTGCAACAGCAGCAGAACCTACACCTAAGCCCAATACGGCAACAAAAAGCATATCCAGTGCTATGTTTATAAAAGTAGAAAAAATAAGGTAATAAAGTGGATGCTTGCTATCTCCTACAGCGTGGAGAATACCTACAAAAATATTGTACATGACAATAAATATAGCACCATAAAAATAATATCTGAAATATGTAATGGACTGGGGCAGAACTTCAGATGGTGTTCCCATCCATTGTAAAACAAAAGGCGTTAATGCTACACCTACAACTGTCAGTATTATTCCTGTTATCAAACCGAAAGCAATGGCTGTGTGAATATATTTTCTTAATGAATCAAATTGTTTAGCTCCGAAAGCTTTTGCAATAACAACACCGGCTCCCATAGCCACACCATTGAAGAAACTTATCATCATGAAAATAAGGCTGCCGGAAGAACTTACTGCAGCCAAAGCATTATCATCTATGTAATTTCCCACAACCCAGGCATCGAAAGTGTTGTAAAGCTGTTGAAAAACATTACCTAAAAAAACAGGTAAAGCAAAAAGTAACATAGCTTTCCATATTGAGCCGGATGTAAGTGAAGTCTTCTTAGAGTTCAAAATGCACACTTCTTTCATGTATAAGTCGATTAATTATACTTCTACAAATATTCAAGGTCAAGAAACAAAGAAACACCCCTGAATGGCAACGATAATTAAAGGCATTTATATGGGGAAATACCCTGAATACAGTATGTTTAAAAAAGGTAATATCAGGGGAAAACAGTGAAAAGTAAGAATAAATCTTACAAATTCCCTGAACATTATACTTAAATAAATGTGAATGTATAAGGGTATTTCCCTTAATATTATCATTGTGAGATGAGGCATATCCAGGGGTAAAATTTTGAACCTTCTATCAAAGTCGGGAATATTTTCTTGTTTTCAGCAAATCATAACTTAAGAGGTGGGTAAAATGGCTATAAAAACAGGAAAACAGACATACATTTTAACAAAGCCTGTTTTCGTACATGATAGAGCTTGTATTGTAGGACAGATGGAAAAAGACGGTCCTTTGGGAGAACATTTTGAAATAGTACAGGAACCGTATTTCGGAAGAGATACATGGGAAAGGGCAGAAGCCCAGTTTCAGGCAGCTGTTTACAACAAACTCCTTGCAATAAGCACTATTACAGAAGACCAGATAGATTGTGTTCTTGCAGGAGATCTCTTAAGTCAATGTAGTGCATCTGCTTTGGGGCTGGTAGAAGGGACAAGACCTTTTTTAGGAATGTTTGGTGCTTGTTCAACTATGGCAGAAGCACTGTTGATAGGATCCTTGCTTATTGATGGTGGGGGAATGAATAATTGCATTTGTCTCACATCCAGCCATTTTTGTTCTGCTGAAAAACAATTCCGTTTTCCTTTAGAGTTAGGAACCCAGCGAGCACCTACATCCCAATGGACAGTTACCGGTTGCGGAGGTGTGATACTATCCTCAGAAAAAGCTCCTGTTAAAATTACTTCCGTAACTCCGGGAATAATGACAGATATGAAAATAACTGATACTAATAACATGGGAGCGGCTATGGCATGTGCGGCAGCATCAACAATAACAGCTCATTTTAAAGATACAGGCAGAAAACCGGATTACTATGACCTTATTGTAACCGGAGACCTTGGAATATTAGGCCGTGAACTTATGCTGGAAGTGCTTAAAAAGCAGGGTATATCAGTACCTGATAAAAAAGCCTTTGACTGTGGTGCTGAAATCTTTAATCAGGAAAAACAAAAAACAAACTGCGGGGGAAGTGGCTGCGGTTGTTGTGCATCAGTGTTAACTGCATATTTACTGAAACAGTTGGAGCAAGGTGTGATAAAAAGAATACTTTTTACAGCAACGGGGGCCCTTATGAGCGCAGTATCAGTTAAACAGGGTGATCCTATTGTAGGGATAGCTCACAGTGTAGTTTTGGAAAGAGAGTAAAATGTATGGATATATTTGTAAAATATCTTGGCGTTGTTATTACCGGTGGTCTTATCTGCGTAATTGCTCAGATTCTTATTGATAAAACAAAACTGACTTCAGCAAGAATTCTGGTTTTATTTGTGGTTTCAGGTGTATTTTTGTCTGCCTTTGGAGTATATGAAAAAATAAAGGATTTCGGCCATTGCGGAGCTACCGTTCCTTTGGTAGGTTTTGGTCACGCTTTGTATCAGGGTGTGGTTAAGGCAATTGATGAAATGGGTTTCAGAGGAATCTTTACAGGAGGACTCCCTGATGTGGCTGGTGGCATAGTAATGGCTGTGTTTTTTGGAGTTATAGCCTCCCTGGTATCAAAACCAAAATCAAAGAAACCTTAATGTCGAAAAATTTTATTTCCCGGGAAATTGACCAATTTTCTCTAAAAAGATAACATAACTTTGTGAGATACAGAGTTATGTTTATTTTGTTTTTATTAGGAGTTGCAGTTTCTTTTTGGGCTTTGAAATATTATCCCGGAAGCTCATGGAAATCTGATGGTGATAGGGTTAAAGGTTCTATCTTCAGGGAAGTGTGGAATAAAGAAGGGGAATACGTTTTTAAGCCTGAACATAGCTCGGTAAGAATATTGGTGAAAGGTTCAGTATATCCAGATATTAATGGCATGCTTGTTGAAATAGAAGGAGAATTTTACAGACCTGAGAGTGCCAGAAATCCCGGTGGCTATGATTACAGACAATATTTGCTTGGTAAAAATGTTTCTTTTGTTACGGAAAATCCCCGGATTGAAATAAAAGGAAGGTCATATTCTTTAAGGGCTATAGGGGCTGTTATAAGAGAATATATAGAAAGCGCTGTATCATCCAGTGTACATGAGAATTATCAGGGCCTTATTGTCGGTGTAATGACCGGAGATACTTCTTCAATAGGCAAAGAAGAGAAGCAGTGGATAAGACTTAGCGGTATATCACATATAATGGCAGTGTCAGGGACTCATGTTACATATATACTGATGCCGGTAAGGACTCTGGTAAAAAGAAAAAAATTGGACATTGCTTTGCGAAGTGGTTTGTGCATTATTCCTCTTTTCCTGTTTGTAACTATTGCCGGATTCAGCCCATCTGTTTTAAGAGCAGGAGTGATGTGCGGAACTGAACTTGTCAGCAAGGTGATTGACCGCCGAAATGATCCTTTAAACACTCTGGGTATAGCAGGCCTGGTTTGTTTGCTTGTTTACCCTTTTGCTGTGGCAGACGTTGGCTTTTTGCTTTCCTTCGGGGCAGTGTTGTCAGGCATGGTAATTAACCCCATTCTTAAGGAGGTTATATACAGAAACAGAGAACCTGTAAAATGTCTTGAAGGACTTTTTTACGGAGTAAGTGTAAATATAGGATTAATACCTGTTATGATGTATTACTTTAATGTGGTTTCACCTGCGGGAGTTGTTATCACACTTCTGGCGGCTCCATTGTCAGCATTAATGTGTATTTTCGGATATGTTATGGTTATTTGCTATTATGTTCCTTTTTTGCAGGTTTTTGCAAAAATCTTGGCTTTTGGCCTGAACTCTGTAACAAAAGGTTTGTCTGTTCTGGCGGAGTGGGGAGCCGGTATAAGAGGCATTTATACAGTCTCTCCCGATATTATATTCTTTGGGTTATATTATGGTCTTATAGTGTTTATTTATATTGCGATAAAAAAGAAAAAGATTTATAAAAAATATATTTGTATTTTTTTGTCTGTAGTAGTTATAGGGAATGTAATCCTTATAACGCATGACAATAAAAATGTTAAAATAACCTGGCTTGACGTAGGACAAGGTTCATGTGCTCTTATTGAAACCTCAGAAGGTTATGTCCTTATAGACGGCGGTAACGGATATACAGATGTAAGCAATATTCTGTGGAAACAGGGGATAAGGACTCTTGATTATATGATTTTAAGTCATGGCGATAGTGACCATTGTGAAGGGCTTTTTAAGGTGCTGAAAGAACATCCTGTTAAAAAAATCATTATTCCGGATAATCCGGAGGATGAAGGGGCGAAGAAACTTTCAGAAGTAGCAAAATCACAAGGGGTTAGCGTAATAAAAATTTCAGGTCAGGGTGAATTTTATATTGGTGAGGCACTTTTTAAGATGATATGTTTTGTTGAGAATGGCTCTTTAAATAATTCATCAGTAGTGGTACAATTAACACTGCAAAGCAATTCTTTTTTATTTCCTGGTGATCTGGATATGGAAGGAGAAAGAGTCCTTTTTGAAAGACATTTTCTTAAGAAATGCTTGGTTGTTACAGCCTCTCATCATGGATCAGGTAAAGGTACCGGTGAAGATTTGCTTTCTGTTACCTGTCCTCAAATAGGTGTTATCAGCGTAGGGCAGAGAAATATGTATGGCCATCCTCATGGAGATGTACTGGAAAGATTCGAGAATTACGGAGCATATATTTTCAGAACAGATGAAGACGGAGCTATTGTATTAACTATTGATGAAAAGGAAAATTTAAAGGTCAGAACATGGTTGAAAAGGGAGTGTATACAATTCAAAAAATGAATCAGCTTCTGGCAGATGGAAATCTGTCGGGTGTTTATCTTTTTCATGGTCCGGAAGAGTATTTTAAAGACTTTTATTGTAACAAGATTAAAGAAAAATCTGTTGGCGAGGATGTGCTTAACTATACAAAGTACACTACAAAAACTGATCCTGTAGATATTATTGAAATATGCAACGGGTATCCTATGTTTGCGGACTTTAAAATGGTTGTGGTTTGTGAATCAGAGTATTTTACCGGTAAAAATGAAAATGAAGACCTGATTAAATTTGTTTCTTCTGTGCCTGAGACCACAATTCTTGTTTTCAGAGAATCAAAGGTTGATAAGAGAAGTAAGCTATATAAAGCTATTGAGAGTTATGGTGTTGTTTTCAATTGTGAAAGACAGAAACCTGAAATGATTACAAAATTACTTGCAAAGGTAGCTAAATCAAAAAAACGAGGGATTACACAGGAAGCAGCACAGCTTATGATTATGGGTATTGGCTCTGATATGGAAAGACTTTTGTCTGAATTGGAGAAGTTAGTACTTCTGACAGCGCAAGATGAGGTTATTAACGAAGAACATGTCAGAGAAACCTGTGCACTTTCATTGGGGTCGAAAATATGGGATTTAACAGATGCTATTGCATCCGGCAACAAAGAGAAAGCTTTTGTTTATTTAAAAGCTTTATTGGATGCCAGAGAGCCTGCAGAAATGATTCTTTTTTCAATTACTAAGAATTTTATAAATTTATATAATGCAAAATCTTTACATGATCAAGGAAAAAATTATTCACAGATTGCATCTATTATGGGCTCTCCTGAGTTTGTGGCACGAAAGGCGTGCCAACAAGCTTCCAGGCTTAGTCTTAAGACATTAAGTGATAAGATAGAATATTGTCTTGATATGGACGAGAGAAGTAAGACAGGAAGAATAAATACAGTAAGAGCATTAGAACTTATAGTTTCACTTTAAAAAATATATAAAAAATACCGGCGCGGGTTTTAAATACCTGCGCCGGTAAAATTTTAGTTACTGATTAGTACAAATCGAAAGAACCTTGAATATATCTTTTAACTTTCATGTAGTCGGTTGTATTGATTTTTGCATTGTGGTCTACGTCAGCAGCTTCTCTCTGAGCCACTGTAATTTCAGCGGAACCTGTAATGGTTCGTTTGATAAGCATGTAGTCAGCTGTTGCAACCTTACCGTCTCCGTTAACGTCACCATTCTGAACAACTGCATATTCAGTAACACCATCAGTTATTATAGTGCCAGTACCGATAACAGTTGTACCATAGATTTCTTTTCCGCCTTTGTAAAGAACAAGATCCAGATTAAGGAAGTTAAAGATGAAATCATCAGCTGTTGTTCCCGGTGTAATACCAAGAATAAGATGGTTTACATCGTCTCTTGTGTAAGATGAAGATGGATCCAATTCAAAGTTTTCATCGGAAGAGCTAGGTGGATTTGTTGGAGCCGCTGTTGGAACAGGAGTAGCTGTAGGTACTGGTGTAGCTGTAGCTGCAGGAGCAGGAGTATAGCTTCCAGGGATTACCTGTGGGTTATATGTTGTATTAGTTGAAGCATCAAATACAAATGCAAATCTACTTCCCGGAGCAGCATCACCAAGAGTATAAACATCCATAATATCAGCATCAGTTTCGGAAAGGTTGTTATCCATCCATTTGAAGTTAAATGTAGGAATTGTTTTACCGGATCCTAATCCTAAATAACTTCTTGGAATTTTAATCTGCATTCTGTTACCGCTTACTGTGTACTCAACGGTACCTACTGATGTAAAGTTCCAACCACCTGTGGATTTTTCCAGAACTGTTGTTGTATCTGTGATGTTAGTTGAAAGTCTGTTGATAATATACTCAAAGCCTTCCCAGCTGTTAGTGTTATAATCAGGGTTTGTATCGATTAACAAACGCATCCACTTTTTCTGAGTTCTTGCTGTTATATCTGCAACTGTTTCAACCATGAAGTATACGTTATCATTATCATATGCAACTTTGGCATTTGTAAAGTCGTTTTTGATATTTGTTCTCTTTCTGAAAACAATATTACCATAACCAAAAGCATCTCTGTTTCCGTATGTATTTTTAGTATGTGTATATTCAGGAGTGATATTTGCCCACTGATCATTTACTGCATGAATATTAATTATAGCATCTGCGTTGTTAGTAGGGAGTTCTGAAACACCTTTGAAACGACGGATGTTTTCTACTAACTGTGAATAGTAATAGTCCTTAAGTACACCTTCAGAAGGTTCAATGTCACGGCTGTATTCAGGGCTGAACTGATCAGGGAAAGCATTTTCAGTATTCTGCCATTCTTCCTGACGACCTGCAACCCACTCATTCCAACCGGTTACAAATATAATTTCAGGATCATTCTGTATAGCATAATCCCACTGCTGCTGGAAGTTAAGACCATAGTTTACAGCTGTATTTGTGTTCTTATTTACAGTAGTTGTTTCTCCGTTACTTGTAAAAGAGTAGCTGTAATTACCTACAGTATAGCTTCTGCCGCGAACGCCACCGTCAGGGTCATTCATAGCAACAAGCCCTTCTGAATTCCAGTTCTGAGCTACGCTTACTGTCATCTGTTCAACTTTACCATTACTGTCAACACAATGCTTTGCCTGGGGGTATACATTTAACCAACCCCATCTGTTTTCAGCAACAGTAGTGTTTCCCATGTTGTAACCAGGTTCGCAATCTCTGAAAGTAAAGAAACTTTTGATATCTGCATCTGTACTCTTTAAACAATCAGGATCAGCCATTATTAATGGCTTACCATCCCAGTAGAACCACAAATCACTGTATTTTCCGGCACTGTAAATATCACTATAGAGATTATAAATCTGAGTCAATGTATCTTCTTGACCGGCAAGATTTAAAACAAAAGCAATTTTAGGTACCTTGATACCATCAGCTTTAGCAGCCTGGAATGTTTTGAAAATCCAGTCTACACCAACATCCCAGAGGAAAGTGCCGTTAGTGCAGTCCATAAAAATTACGTCTACACCTGCATCACCTAAAAGTTCTGCTTGTTTACGGAGTACAAACTGATCGTTTGTGCTGTAGTAACCAAAAATAGGTTTGTCCCAGAAATAGTGTTCTGCGGCGTAGGTAGTCCATGCTGAATGATAATAATTGTTTACAGCATCAGGATAACTTGTGAGAATTTCAGTAATGCTGTATGTCTTACCGTCTTTAGCAAAATCTTCGTGCCAAGGCCAGTAAAATACACCTACACTCTTACTGTTATCAACATTACCTACGTCACTGTTGTCACTTAACACACGGCCTAAACCGTCCATCATGGCCCATGTGTCAGGTGCGTAAGCTGCGCTTGCAGGAATTACTGAAAACACAGAAGCAATAAGTAAAATACTTACAATAAATAAAGTTGTAAATTTTTTCATACAAATATGCATTCCTTTCTATCAATATGTACTTATATAATAACACAGAGATAGCGAGGAAATGTTAATAAAATATAAACTTTGTGACGTTTGGGTAACAAGAAAGGCTGGACATTAATCTGGTCCAGCCCTGAAAATGTGTACTATATGTTCAGACGTAAAGAATGAAAGAGCCTGCAATATGTCGCTTGATCTTCATATAGTCTGTAGTTCTTATTGAATTATCGTTATTAACATCTGCTGCAAAGAACTGGACATCAGAAAATTCATATAGATTTATAATATTCCTTTTAACCATCATATAGTCTACTGTGGCTACTTTACCGTCGCCGTTAATGTCGCCCAGAACAACAGCAGAAACAGTATCCAGTGTTAAACCATTGATAACAAGGGAAATTGAAGTACCTGTTCCTACGATGCTTTCAGAAATCTGAATGTGACTACTGTTTTCAAACTCGTTTGCAACAATTGAGGATGGCTGTTGTTCTTGGAGTCCAAACAGATAACCATCTGCCATATAGAGAGAACCGTTTGCTCCTGTTAATGTAAGTACAGGAACAGGCGTTGCTGTAGGTGTGGGGCTAGGAGTATGGGTAGGTACCGGTGTAGCTGTGGGAGCAGGAGTGGCTGTGGGGGCAGGTGTAGCTGTGGGGGCAGGTGTAGCTGTAGGGTTTACAACATTCTCACTGCCTGCGTTAAAAGCAAATGTGAATCTACTTCCCGGCATTGCGTCTCCATAACGATAAACATCCATAATGTTTCCTGCAGGCTCAGTATCACTGTAATCTGTTTCAAAAATACAGTTATCTGCCCATTTAAAATTAAATGCAGGAATTGTTGATCCGGAACCTAATCCCAGATAGCTTCTCGGAATTTTAATCTGAATTCTGTTTCCGCTTACTTTATAGCTGACAGTTCCTACCTTTGTAAAATTCCATCCGCCTGTGGATTTTTCAAGGGTTAAAGTTGAGGCTGTTTTTCCGGAGTTTGTCCTGTTAAGAATGTATTCAAAGCTTTCCCAGCTTGCAGCGTTTGAATCCGTATCAGTATCTAATAGCAATCTCATCCATCTGTCACCGGTGTAGGCTGTTATGGAATCTTTTGTTTCTGCCATGAAATACACATAATCATTATCATATGCAACTTTAGCAGATACAAGGTCATTTCTTACAGCTTTAATTGTTTCATACTTGAAATACATTCCGCCATAACCTCTGTAATCTCTTTTGGGAACAGAGTTAGTATAATGTTTGTATTCAGGAAGAACATCAGCCCACTGATCTGAAGATGAATTAATATCAATAGTCTTATTAGCTTTCGTTTCAGGCAGGGAAGTTGCACCTTTAAAGCGTCTGATGTTTTCAACTAACTGAGTGTAGTAGTAGTCTTTAAGAACACCGTCGGCAGGCTCTATATCACGACTTCTTTCAACATCAAACTGGTCACCAAAAGCATTTTCTGTACCTTGCCAGAGCTGAAGTCTTTTAGCTACCCATTCGTTCCAGCCTGTAATGAAAATCATTTTAGGATTATTCTCAATTGCATAATCCCATTGCTGCTGGAAGTTCAGTCCGTAATATGCAGAGTTTGCAATGTTTTTGTTTACAGTGACTGTTTTACCGTTTTTAACATATGAATATGAATAATCTCCTTTGGTATAACTTCTGCCGCGAACGCCACCGTCAGGGTCATTCATTGCAACAAGACCTTCGCCGTTCCAGTTCTGTGCAACACCAACAGTCATGTATTCAACATTGCCTGCGTCGTCAACACAATATTTAGCCTGAGGATAAATATTAAGCCAGCCCCATTTATTACTGGATGCGGTAGTGTTACCTTTGTTATATGCAGGTTCACATTTCTTAAAAGTAAAGAAATTCTTTATTGCGGTCTGAGAACTGGTTAAACATCCGGAATTTGCCATGATTAATGGCTTTCCTTCCCAGTAGAACCAAAGATCCTGATACTTTCCTTGACTGTAGATGTTGTTATACAAATTAACCAATTGTGTTCGGGTATCAGTGCTACCGGCAAGATTAAGTATAAAACCAATTTTTGGAACATTAACTCCGTCTGCTTTAGCAGAGCGGAAAGCTCTGAATACAGCGTCAACGCCAGCTTCCCACATGAATGTACCATTTGTAAGATCCATAAAAATAACATCTACACCGGCATCAGCTAACAATTCAGCCTGTCTTCTGACTACATACAAATCTCCGTTGCTGTAATAACCGTAAATAGGCTGATCCCAGAAATAGTATGAACTGGCATAAGTAGTCCATGCAGTATGATAGTAATTGTTCTGTGCATCAGGGAAGAATTTCATAAGATTTGTAAGGTTCATAGGTTGGTTTTCTTTAGCGAATTGTTCATGCCATGGCCAATAGAACATACCTACAATTTTTTCTTCTTTAACATTACCTACATCACTGTTGTCACTGATAATACGACCTAAACCATCCATCATGGCCCATGTATCAGGTACGACAGATGCAGATACAGGAATAATAGATACAACATTAGCAATAAGCAATAAACTTACAACCCAAAGTACAAATGTCTTTTTCATAATATGTGTCCCTCGCTGGATATATTCAACTTCATGTACTCTATTGTATCACATGTGGAAAAAATTGTTAATAGTTTACATCTATTTTATGATATAATGTATGAAAATAAGAAAGGGAATCTATTACTATGGCAGAAAATATGGAACTATATATACACATACCTTTTTGCGTAAAGAAATGCAGATATTGTGATTTTCTTTCTTTTGACAATGCATATAGAACTCTATCTGAAAAATATTTTCATAAATTAAATGAAGAATTAAAATTTTACGGGGAGCAATCAGGAAATAGCGAAATAAGAAGTGTTTTTTTTGGAGGGGGTACTCCCGGTATGGTTTCTGCTAATGAAATTTTAGAAGTTATGGAAACTGTAAAAACATTTTACCGACTTTCTCCTGAGTGTGAAATAACATTGGAAACCAACCCCGGCGTGGCAGATTATGAAAAATTAAAAGCTTTTAGAAATATGGGAATAAACCGCCTTAGTATAGGTGTTCAGAGTTTTGATGATTCTGTTCTTAAAAATATGGGGCGTATTCACTCTTCAGAAGATGCTGAAAAAGCTTTTGTTATGGCAAGAGAGGCCGGTTATGAAAATATTAATACCGATCTTATGTTTGGTTACCCTAGTCAGACTGTAGACTCTTTTATTGATACATTAAAAAAAGCCATAGAGCTTTCGCCTGAACATATTTCAGCCTACAGCCTTATTGTTGAAGAGGGGACAAAAATTTGCCGGGACATTGAAAATGGCTTGGTTCCGGAACCTGAAGACGATGTAGACCGTGAAATGTATAATGCAGCTTTTAAAATGCTAACTGAAGCAGGTTATGAAAGATATGAAATTTCAAACTTTTCAAAGACCGGAAGAGAAAGTGTTCACAATCTTGGATATTGGACAGGTGTGCCATATATAGGAGTTGGTCTTGGGGCTGCATCTTTTGTTGAAGGGGTTAGGTATAAAAATACATGTGATTTAAGCCGTTATATAAATAGTTCTGTTTATAATCTTAGAGATGAAAGCGAAACAGATATATTAAGTGTCAAGGGACAGATGGATGAGTTTATGATGCTTGGCTTCCGTCTGCAAAATGGTCCATCTTATAAGTTATTTATGGAAAAGTTTGGAGTGGACTATAAAAAGGAATATAAAGAAACTCTGGATAAACTATATTGTAAGGGACTTATTACAGAGATTGGAAATAATTTCTGTCTTACGGATAAAGGCTTTGATTTTGGTAATGAAGTTTTTGGAGAGTTTGTATGAGAAAATATGATATAAGTGTCAGAAATCTGGTGGAGTTTATACTTCGTCACGGAAATATAGAACCGGGTTCTGGCTTGGAAAGTCCTGAAAGAGCAATGGCAGGTACCCGTATACATAAGAAACTGCAAAGTGCCTTTAAGGAAGCAGATCACACTTATGAACCGGAAAAATCCGTAAGCTATTCTGTTAAAAAGGATGGCTTTGATTTTGTTATATCCGGAAGAGCAGACGGCATACGTTTCAAAGATGGATTTTTGCATATTGATGAAATTAAAACAGTTGACAAAGACGTAAAGTCTATTTCTGAGCCTGAACGTCTGCATATAGCACAAGGCAGATGCTATGCTGCAATACTAAGTAATATTTTACCGGATGTTAAAAAGGTAGAAACCAACGTAATATATTGTAATATTGAAAATATGGAAGTAAATGCTCATGGTGTTGTTGAGACACCGGAAGAGGCAATGGACTTTTTCCAAGGTTTGGTGGATGAATATGTAAAGTGGATTAAATTTTATAGGGATAGACAAGAGAGCGTAGCTTCTGAACTTGGTAAAATGTCTTTTCCGTATGGTGAATACAGAACCGGCCAGAGAGAGTTAGCTATTTCTGTGTACAGGACTATTAAAGACGGTGGTAAAATGTTTGCCAATGCTCCAACTGGTATAGGCAAGACTGTATCTACACTTTTCCCGGCTTTGAAGGCTATGGGAGAGGGACTGACTTCCAAGGTGTTCTATTTAACTGCCAGAAATGCAGGAGCGCTACCACCTCAGGAAGCTGCAGATATTATGAGACAACAAGTTCCGGAACTTTCATATATTAATCTTACTTCAAAGGAAAAGGTATGTCCTTACGGGCTTAAATGCGATCCGGTGAATTGCCCCAGGGCAAATGGTCATTTTGACAGGGTTAATAGTGCTTTGTGGGAAGTTCTGCATTCTGAAAAAGCTTTAACCAGAGAAAAAATTAATTCATATGGTGAAGAATTCAACGTGTGTCCGTTTGAGCTTGCGCTGGATTGCTCGTATTTTACTCAGGTGATTATAGGGGATTATAACTATCTTTTTGATCCGAGAGTTAAGCTTAATAGGTTTTTTGGCGCTAGTGTTGGAGGAAACTATACCTTTTTAATTGATGAGGCCCATAATCTTCCTGATAGGGTAAGGGGAATGTATACGGTAAGTATTAACAGTAAGAAATATCTTTCTATGGGAGAGGAGGTTAAGTCATATTCCAGAGGCTTCTATAACGGTGCTATGGCAGTGGGTGAGTTTCTGAATAATATTGGTAATGTTTTAAGAGACCAGGACATGATGATGGAGTTCAGTTTTTCCCAGGATGACAGTATTTTAGGGTTGGTGGAGAATTTCTGTGAGAAGATGAGTCGTTTTACTGATACTAAAACCTGGAAACAGAAAATGCCGGAAGATGTTAAAAACAGGATGATGGAACTGTATTTTGAGAGCCTTTTTTATCTTAAAATAAGTGATTTATATGACGAAAAGTTTTGTTTTCTTAAGGAAATACAATCTGACGGAAGTTTCACACAGACTTTATTCTGTGCAGATCCTTCAGGCGTTATAAATGAAACATGCAAGCTGGGAAATAGTAGTATTTTCTTTTCGGGAACTTTAGCTCCCATGACTCATTATATTGATATTATGGGTGGTACCAGGGATGATGTTATTGTTGATGTGCCATCACCTTTTCCAATGGAAAACAGGTTGTCTTTAGGGGCTTATGATGTGGCAACTACTTATAAAAAAAGAGGACAGTATTTTGAAAAAGCAGCAGAATATGTAGAACGGTTGACAGAACTCCCTGTTGGAAATTATATGGTGTTCTTTGGCTCGTATAAGTATCTTAAAGAAGTGGAGTCAAGGCTTCCTGCTGAGCTGGTGGGAGAGGTTTTCTTTCCTCAGCCTAACACTTCCAGACCTGAAGTCAGAGAAAAGTTTTTACGAGATTTCAAGAGTAAACCTGAAAAGACACGTGTGGGTTTATGTGTTCTTGGTGGTATTTATTCTGAAGGTGTGGATTTAACAGGAGACAGACTTTCGGGAGTTATTATCATTGGTGTAGGTCTTCCAATGGTATGCAAGGAAAATGAAATTATAAGGGCAGTAACCGGTAAGGATGAACCTGATAAGGGTTTTCGTACTGCTTATGTTTACCCGGGTATTAATAAAGTTCTTCAGGCGGCAGGTAGAGTTATTAGAACTGATACTGACAGAGGTTTTATTGTGTTTCTTGATGAAAGGTATCAGAACTATGAGTACGAAGAACT
This sequence comes from Oscillospiraceae bacterium, assembly GCA_015069135.1. Lineage (GTDB taxonomy): Bacteria > Bacillota > Clostridia > UBA1212 > SIG427 > SIG427. The sequence goes on from SVJE01000001.1 coordinate 80,378, forward strand.
TATGCCTTCTGAGTATCATATAAGAAGAGCGGGAAATGTTGATACTGTGTTTGATATGTTGAAAGATTTTTTGTGATATGATTATGGCCAACGGACTTACTTTGTTTGTAGTAAATCAGTTGGCCTTTTTGGTGGTTTATCCTAACTATTTAGTATTGTAGAGCAAGAATGAGTTGGACTAAATAGGCTATTTTAGTGATTTTGTCCAACCTTTACTGTCTGTTATAATGCAAATCAGTTGGCTTTTCAGCTGTTTTGTCCAACCTTTTTACTAGGATAAAATAAAAACCGTTGGACACTTCTGTTATCTTCTTCTATCATTTCCTCTTACCATAATTAAAAGTCTCAATAACTGCATAACCGATACTGCCAGGGCAGCCACATAAGTCATAGCTGCAGCTGAAAGAACTTTTCTCGCACCTTTTCTTTCGTCAGCAGACAGTATGTTGTTGTTCTGAATAGCCTCCATAGCTCTCTTGCTGGCATTAAATTCGGTAGGCAAAGTAACAAGCTGGAATAAGGTACTTAAGGCAAAACAGGCAACACCTATATAAGCAATAAATATATATTCCTGGCCTAGTCGTGTAAGGATAATACCTAATAATATAAGAGGGACAGAAAGTCTTGAACCTATATTTGTAATAGGAATGATCATGTTTCTGAACTTAAGCGGTACATATCCTTTGGCATGCTGTATTGCATGGCCGGCTTCGTGACAGGCAACACCTATAGCAGCAACAGAAGATGAAGAATGAACTTCCGGAGAAAGAGCAATTACTTTTTTTCTAGGGTCATAATGATCTGAAAGTTTTCCTTGAGAAGTTGTAATTGACACATTCTGTACACCGGCAGTTGCCAGTACTTTTTGAGCAGCCTGGGAACCTGTAATACCGGAATCAGAAAAAATGGTGGAGTATTTTTTGAAATTTGAATTTACGGCACTGCTACAAATTAAAGAAAAAATAATTGCAGGCACCACCAGAATAATATAAGTCCAATCAATATAGAAAAATGGCATTTAATAGTCCTCCTTGTGGTTTATAAAATTATTATACCACAGATTGTGTGGCTTGATTGACTTTCACAAGCAATTTTTGTATAATTTATGTTGATTTTTCATGTATGACAAATGCCGTTTGTTAAACGGTTTTAACATTAAATTTTTTAGTTGAGGTGTAAAGTATGACAGCAAAAGAAAGAATTGAACTCTTGCTTGACCAGGGTACTTTTGTTGAAACTGATGCCTATGTTGTATCCAGAGCTGTAAGCTTAAGTGCAGAAAAAGCAGCAGGTGACGGTGTATTCACAGGATACGGCACGATTGATGGAAGACTTTCCTATATCGCAGTACAGGATGCTTCTTTCATGGGTGGCGCAGTAGGCGAGATGCATGGTGCAAAGATTGCAAAAACAGCAGAATTAGCAGCTCGTATGGGTGCTCCTTTTATTCTTCTCATTGATTGTGCAGGCGCACGTGTTGAAGAAGGTCTGGATGCATTGGAGAGCTTTGGTAAAATGATTTCAGCTATGGCTTCAGCTTCTGGTGTTATTCCTATGATTACCGGCGTTATGGGTCCATGTCCTGCAGGTATGAGCTTTGTAGCAGAGATGGCTGATTTCATTGTAATGACAAAGAATGCTACTATGAGTGTTAACTCAGTAGATGCTATAAAGGCAGCAGGTAATGCTGATGCGGATGAAAAGTCTGTGGCTGGTAGCGAGATGAACGGTTCTAAAAACGGATGTGCTCATTTCGTTGTTGATGGTGATGAAGCTTGCATTTCTAAGATTAAAGAACTTGTAAGTGTTCTTCCCGATAACAACCTTTCAGGTGTTCCTGTAGAGCTTTGCGAAGACGATCTTAACAGAGCAGATGTAGCATTAGATTCTATTACAGTTTCTGATGATTACAATGTTAAAGATATTATCAAAGCTATTTCTGACAACGGATATTTCCTGGAAGTTCACGAAACTTATGCTGATAACATGGTAGTAGGTTTCGCTAAGTTCAACGGTGCTGTTGTTGGTGTAGTTGCTAACCAGAATGCAGTTAAAGAAGGTGCATTAAGTGTACAGGCTTGTATCAAGGCTTCACGTTTTGTACAGTTCTGTGATGCGTTTAATATTTCTGTTCTTACTTTAACAGATACAGGAAGTTTTGTTCCTTGTCTCTGCCAGGAAAAGCAGGGTGTAGCCAGAGCAATGGCAAAATTAGTTTATACATTCAGCCAGGCAACGGTTGCTAAAGTAAACATAGTTATTAAGAAAGCTTACGGTAGCGCTTATGTAGCAATGAATAGTAAGAGCTTAGGTGCTGATTACACTTATGCATGGCAGGGTTCTGACGTTGCAGTTTTAGATCCTATAGCTTGTGCAAGTGTTCTTTACCATGATGAAATTGCTGCTTCTGACAATCAGGCAGAAGTTCGTCAGGCAAAAGCAAAGGAATACAGAGAGATGTATGCAACTCCTTTGAATGCTGCACAGAAGGGCTATGTTGATGATGTTATAAGACCTTGCGAAACAAGAGCAAGAGTAATAAGTGCATTTGAAATGCTGGCAACCAAAAGAGTGTCAGGTCCTGCCAGAAAGCACGGAAATAAATAATCTTCGGAGGTAAAATATTATGAAAAAGTTTAATGTTACTGTTAATGGTAATAGATATGAAGTAGAGGTAGAAGAAATCGGCGGAAGTGTTGCTTCTGTTGCTCCTGCAGCACCTGTGGCTCCTGTAGCTGCTCCTGCACCGGCACCTGTGGCTGCACCAAAAGCAACCGGTACAGCAGGTAGCGTTAAGGTTGAAGCTCCTATGCCAGGTACAGTTCTTAAGGTTAATGTTAAAGTTGGCGATTCTGTAAATCAGGGTGACACTGTTCTTATGTTGGAAGCTATGAAGATGGAAAACGAAATCGCAGCACCAGCAGATGGTGTTGTTGCTTCTATCAATGTTTCTCAGGGTGCAACTGTTGAAACCGGCGATGTACTTGTTACATTAAATTAATAAATCCTGGAGGTTATTATGGGAAAGGTTAAAATTACAGAGACCATTCTTCGTGATGCACATCAGTCTTTGATTGCTACAAGAATGTCCACTGATGAAATGCTCCCTATAGTTGAAAAGTTGGATAACGTAGGTTATAACGCTTTGGAAGCATGGGGTGGTGCTACATTTGATGCATCCTTAAGATTCCTTAATGAAGATCCATGGGAAAGATTAAGAAAGATTAAAGACAAGGCAAAGAAAACACCTTTGCAGATGTTACTTCGTGGTCAGAATCTTTTAGGTTACAAGCATTATGCAGATGATGTTGTTGACTACTTTGTACAGAAAGCAGTTGCAAACGGTATTAATATTATAAGAATTTTTGATGCTCTTAATGATACAAGAAATATTGAAAGAGCTATGAAGGCTACTAAAAAAGAGGGTGGACATGCTCAGGCTTGTTTCAGCTATACAAACAGCCCTTATCATAGTCTTGAAGTATTTGTTAAAGATGCAGTTCGTATGGTAGAAATGGGTGCTGACTCAATTTGTATTAAAGATATGGCAGCTCTCTTGCTTCCTTATGAGGCATATAATCTGGTTAAAGCACTTAAGGAAAATGTTAAGGTGCCCATTGAACTTCACACTCACTACACAAGTGGTTGTGGATCCATGACATATCTTAAGGCTATTGAAGCCGGTGTTGATATTGTAGACTGTGCTATTTCACCATTTGCTTTAGGTACTTCACAGCCTGCAACAGAGCCATTGGTTGCAACACTTCAGGGTACTGAGTATGACACTGGTCTTGATCTTACAGAATTAAGTGATATTGCAGCATACTTCAGACCAATCAGAGAAAAATACATTGGAGCAGGTAAGCTTGATCCTAAGATGCTTGGTGTTGATGCTAATGCTCTTATCTATCAGGTTCCCGGCGGTATGCTTTCTAATTTGGTTTCACAGCTTAAGCAGGCCAATGCCATGGATAAATACGAAGAAGTTCTTAAGGAAGTTCCAAGAGTGAGAGCTGATATGGGTTACCCGCCATTGGTTACACCTTCCAGCCAGATTGTTGGTTCACAGGCTGTATTAAATACTCTTATGGGTGAGAGATACAAGGTTGTAACTAAAGAAACAAAGGGTATTGTAAAGGGTGAATACGGTGCAACACCAGCTCCGATTTCAGATGAAATCAAAGAAAAAATACTTAAGGGCGAGGAGCAGATTACTTGCCGTCCTGCTGATTTGATTGAGCCTGAACTTGAGAAAATCAGAAGTGAAATCAAGGAATACATTGAACAGGAAGAAGATGTACTTACCTATGCATTGTTCCCGAAACAGGCTGTTGACTTCTTTAAGTCCAGACAGGCTGCAAAGTACAAGATTGACGGTTCAAATGTAGATTACAAGAATGCTACTCATCCCGTATAATAGGTGATTATGGACGTATTGATTGTAGGTGGAGGACCGGCAGGACTTATGGCAGCAATTGTTGCTGCCCAAAAGGGACTGTCGGTCTCTGTTTTTGAAAAAAATAAAATGTTGGGCAGAAAGCTCAGAATTACGGGAAAAGGTCGCTGTAATATTACAAATGCCTGCGACTTTGATACTTTAATTGCCAATATTCCCGGGGGCGGAAAGTTCATGTACTCTGCTTTCAGAACTTTTTCTAACTGGGATCTTATAGATTTCTTTGAGGAAAATGGTCTTCCTACAGTAACAGAAAGAGGTCAGAGGGTATTTCCTAAATCTCAAAAAGCCATTGATGTGGCAGAGTGCCTTAAAAAGCTCTGTAAAAAACATAATATAGAGGTAAAATACGGCTATGAAGTTACTGAAATTCTTACTGATGAAAATGGCAGGGCTATAGGTGTTGACTGTGAAGGCAGTAAATTTTACGGTAAAAATATAGTTCTTGCTACCGGTGGTATTTCTTATCCTTTAACAGGTTCTACAGGTGACGGCTATAAATGGACAGAAAAAATGGGTCACACTATAGTTACACCAAGACCCTCTTTGGTAGGTCTTAATTCTACTGAAAAATGGATTCCTGAACTAGAAGGTTTGGCCCTTAAGAATATAGATTTTACCCTTTATTACAAGGATAAGCCTGTGTTTAGCGAGTTCGGAGAAATGCTTTTTACCGGCAAGGGAATATCCGGGCCTGTGGTGTTAAGCGGAAGTCGTCATGTTTTGGATTATGGATATAAAGATATCAAGGCTGTAATTGATCTTAAACCGGCACTTACGGAAGAAAAGCTGGACTTAAGGATTCAAAGGGATTTCAGGGAACTTTCAAGAAAGCAGATTTCAAATGCTATAGGTGGTCTTCTTCCAAAGAGTCTTATTCCTGTAGTGCTTAAACTCTGGGGTGTGCCTGAAACTAAATTTGTAAATCAGATTACAAAGGAAGAACGTCTTAAACTTGTGAAGTTGTTAAAGAATTTTACTGTGAAACTGGACGGGTCTGAAGGCTTTGAGAGAGCGGTTGTTACTGCCGGTGGTGTTAAGACTTCTGAAGTTAATCCTAAGACAATGGAATCTAAACTGGTTCCCGGTCTATATATAGTTGGTGAACTTCTGGATGTGGACGGATATACAGGTGGTTTTAACTTAACTATTGCTTTTTCGACAGGGTATGCCGCAGGACTTGCCATTTCTAAGGCGAGTGAGTAATTTTTAAATCATAAAATATAAGCTCTTTACATAACTTTTACAGTGTTATGTAAGGAGCTGATTTTTTTGAAATATTTTACCTTTTCAGTTAAGCATAAATGGCGTGCTTTGGGTATTGTTCTGTTGGCTGTGGCATGGGTTTATATTGTGATTCAATGTGTGAATTTTAACCCGGTTAGTTTTTCTAAGCCTTCTCTTAATGTTTCTTCAGAGGATCTTGATGCCGTGGAAGAATTAGGGGCAAACTATAAAGATGGAAAGGGCATGATTACCATTAATTGTGAGTATTCCGGTAAGGGTGGTGTTCATGTATTTCTTAACGGACGAATGAAGTTATATATAACAAATGGTTCTAAAAATTTAAGAGTAAGTGCCGGAGACCTTGTTTATGTAAAAGGGTATGAACTTGAAGGCAGTGCAAAGGTCTCTGTCAGTGCTGTTGAAGGAAAGGTGGACGGTTCTATTGTGGGAGAGACGGTGATTGTTGAGAACCTTGCCAGAAAGCTTGTAAAAATACAATCTTGTACATAATTCGACGTTACTTGGCAAGGTTTTCCTTTTTGTGGTATACTGATTACCTAACTTATTTGAAGGAGGACACCACCTATGGGAAAAAAACGCGAAAATGATTATTTTGCTATTACACCTGAGATGATCGCCCTGACTGAATTGTGTAAAGAAAACAGCACAATTGATACTTCATTATATGCAAAGTATGATGTTAAAAGAGGTTTAAGAGATATTAACGGAAAAGGCGTTCTGACAGGTCTTACAGAAATATCTGAAATTAAATCTTCTGAAATGGTTAACGGGGAAAGTGTGCCCTGTGACGGACAGCTGTATTACAGAGGAATAAATGTTCAGGATCTTGTTAACGGATTCCTAAGTGAGGATCGTTTTGGATTTGAGGAAACTGCTTATTTGCTTTTGTTTGGAAAATTACCGACTCCTGAACAGTTAAAGGAATTCAGAGAAATTCTTAATAAATACAGAACCCTTCCTACAAATTTTGTAAGAGATATCATTATGAAAGGTCCTACTGCGGACATGATGAATACTCTTTCCAGAAGTGTACTTACCCTATATGCTTATGATGAGAAGGGAAATGATACAAGTCTTCCTAACGTATTGAGACAGTGTATTGAAATGATTGCATTGTTCCCACAGTTAGCTGTATATGGATACCAGGCATATTATCACAGCCTTCATCCTTTAAACAGCTTCTTTATTCATCCGCCAAGACCTGATTTGTCTGTTGCGGAGAATATTCTCCACATGCTTCGTATTGACCATAAATATACTAAGCTGGAAGCTAAAATTCTTGATCTTGCATTGGTTCTTCATGCTGAACATGGTGGTGGTAACAACTCTACGTTTACAACTCATGTTGTTACTTCATCAGGTACAGATGCTTATTCTGTTATTGCTGCAGCTTTAGGTTCTCTTAAGGGTCCGAGACACGGTGGAGCTAATATCAAGGTTGTACAGATGTTTGAGGATATGAAGAAGAATATAAAGAACTGGACTGACGAAGAAGAGGTTTCTCAATATTTAAGAAAGCTACTTAATAAAGAAGCTTTTGATAAGAGTGGTCTTATATATGGTATGGGTCATGCTGTGTATTCATTGTCAGATCCACGAGCTAATATATTCAAAGGCTTTGTTAAAGATCTTTCTATTGAAAACGGTATGGAGAAGGAGTATGAGCTTTATGCAATTGTTGAAAGACTTGCTCCTAAGGTTATCGGAGAATGCAGAAAGACTTACAAAGGTGTTAGTGCTAACATTGACTTCTATTCAGGTTTTGTTTACCACATGTTGGGTTTACCGGAGGAACTTTTCACTCCTGTATTTGCTATGTCAAGAATAGTTGGTTGGAGTGCTCATCTTATAGAAGAGCAGATTAATGTTGGTAAGATTATTCGTCCTGCTTACATGAGTATTGCAGACAGAAAAGAGTATATTCCAAGTAAAGAAAGAGAATAGCCGGATAAATTAATATTAATGATTGCTCCCTGTTCTTTAAGAGAATAGGGAGTTTTTGCTTTTGAGTGGTGTGAAAAAATGAGTAAAGTAAAATATTTACTGGTATTACTTGGTGTGGTTAATTTCCCTTTCTGTATGCACATGACTAGTGATTTACCCACTAACACTTTTTTGTGCCAAACAACTTCATTTTCTGGTTGAAATTACAAACCAAGATGTTATAATAGAAGTGTGGAAATCAGCCGACGAAGTCGAGTTTAAGGGGTGCCATAACCCCGTCTCCTTGTAGATGGTTGACGGTTTATAAGACGGTTGCCTCCTGTCATTCTATGAATGAGGAAAGGAGAGCGATGTTAAAGCTTTCGTAGAAAATACGTTTTCAAAGGAGGCTTGATACATGTGAGTTTTCAGACATTGGAACTATTTGTAGTATCATTGGATTTCTCTTTACAATCTATGTTTATTATAAATCCCAAAAGAAAAAGTGAACCGTCTACTAGCACTGGAAGGTTCACTGGTTTGAGATAATAATCTCATTAACTATATCTTATCAACTGTGGTAACCGTTTTTGATTTCCACAGCTTTATTGTAATATATGTTTTTATAATGTCAATATTTTTCTCGGACAGATTCCAATACTCAATTTTTTGTTTATTTTTTCTGATTTAGAATTAAAGCACATACTTTCTTGGACTTTTTATTGTCAACTAAGTGCTAAAGGCTGTTTTTGGGTACTTTACGAATTGAAGAGTTATGTACAGAAAATAATTGCTAAACCAACAAAAAAATGTTACTATAATATAATGATTTTGAAAATATAATTTTAGGCGGTGTTGCACATGAAAAAAGCTAAAAACAAACTTTTATTTATTGCTTTAGCAATGGTTTTGTGCCTGTGCGCTTTAACCGGGTGTGATATGGCCAAAGAAGAAGATGGGCCTAAAGTAACACCTGATACAAACAGCTATATTTCTATGGCAGTAACCGATAGATTATCTTCAGTAGATTTCCCTGAAACACCTTCCGGTGATAATATTTTTGAACCAGCTTTCATTATGTATGCAAATGGTGATATTGACGGATGGTACACATGTTCGGGAAGCATCACCGGAGAAACATGGATTGTGTATAACCATTTTGAAAGAGAAACAAACCAATGGTCAGACTACAAATGTGTACTTCAGACCAGTGCCGGAGCCTTGGATTCATATGCCGTTTCACAACCATCTGTAATAAAATACGGTGACTACTATTACATGGCATATACCGGCTCTTCATTAAATGAAGAAGGTGCTGAAAGTAGCTGCACAGGTGGTTTCATAGCCCGTTCAGAAAACCCGGATGGACCATATGAAAAATGGAACGGAGCAGATTGGGGTGGAATAGCGGTTCCTTTCGTATACTTTAACGGACCTGTTAATCAGCCTGGTGCATCATCATTATCATTGGTTGAAATTGATGACACAGTATATGTATATTACACATGGGATTCTGCCGATACAGAAGGAAATATTGTAAGCCAGATACGTCTTGCAAAAGCCAATATCAAAGATGAAAATTGGCCGGGAAAGATAAACCAGTATGGCAACGTGTGTTACGGCAAAGGTGACATATCCGGCCTGGATGTTAAATATTCAGAAGCTACCGGTAAAATGATAGCTGTTGGTGTGGATAATTCAGATACTGACGAAAGTCGCATTGTTTGTTTTGAAGGAAACACTCCGGAAAAGTTAATCAGAATAGCAGTTTCAGAAGGTGAAATTCATAAAAAAATAAATTCTGTAGGTGTTTCAGGCAGTGTGAATGGACATATAAGGGCTGAAAGTGACTATGAGCCTTTCCTGATGTATGCTTATGACAAAGGATACCAGTGGTCTTCAATTGAGTTCTGCTTATCAGACAGAACGGGTTCCTCGAATCAGCCTGTATATATAACAGAAGAAAGTGATGTATCAGATGAGGAAATTGATGAAAACGCGTCAATAATGGCTCTTAAAGCTGATATCGGTTTCCAGAACTACATTATCTCAGATAACAGAGAGGTAATGCTTTCCGTTATGGATCAGAACGGAACAATAAGACCTTTAACAGAAGGTGAAAAACAAAGATTGACCTTTTCAGAACACAATGAAGATATTATAGATTTTGACGGAAATATCTGCATACCTAAAAACAGTGGTTTAACTACTGTAAAGGTAACGCTTGATGGGGTAAGTACATATTACACAGCAGCAGTATATAATGACCCTAATACAAATAAGGAAAATCCAGCATATCTTAAGTGTTATGAATCCGTAGTTGTTCAGTCTTTATCAGAAGAATCTGCTGTACAGTTATGTGCTTTCACAGAAAGTAACGGCGGAACTTTCAGAGAACATTATACAGATCTTACATTTTCTGATTATGATAATGAAATAATTAATATAAGTGAATCCGGTATTCTTAAGCCGATTTCAGAAGGTAAAACAGAGGTAACACTTACCCACAGAGATCGTAGCGTAATAATAACCGTAATAATTACACCATAAGGGAGGATAAATTATGAATATCAAAACAAAATGTGTACAGGGCGAATATCAGCCCGGAAATGGCGATCCAAGAGTGGTGCCGATTGTTCAGAGTACAACATACAAATATAGTTCGGCAGGGGAAATGGGAGATTTGTTTGATCTTAAAGCAGAAGGCTTTTTCTATACCAGACTTGCGAATCCTACTGTAGATTGGGTTGAAAAGAAAATTGCCGCATTGGAAGGTGGTATTGCAGCTGTAATGACATCTTCAGGTCAGTCAGCTTCAATGTATTCAATACTGAATATTTGTAAAGCAGGGGATCATGTTGTTTCTGCCAGTGCTATTTACGGTGGAACATATAATCTTTTCAATAAGACAATAAGAGAAATGGGTATTGATTTTACATTTTTAGCGCCTGGTGCAACTGAAGAGGAAATCAACGCAGCTTTCAAACCAAATACAAAATGTGTTTTTGGCGAAACATTGGCAAATCCTTCTTTGGATGTGTTTGATATCGAATTGTATGCAAAATGTGCACACGCGCACAATGTGCCATTGATAGTAGATAACACATTTGCCACACCAATCAACTGCAGACCTTTTGAATTTGGTGCAGATATTGTAACTCATTCTACAACTAAATATATGGATGGTCATGCTTGTGCTTTAGGTGGTGTTGTAGTTGACAGCGGAAACTTCACTTGGGATAAAGATAAGTACCCCGGCCTTACTACACCGGACGAAACATACCACGGTGTAGTTTATACAGAGACTTTTGGCAAGGCTGCATATATTACTAAAATGAGAACTCACCTTATGAGAGATATAGGTGCAATGCAGAGTCCGCAAAATGCTTTTTACACTAACTTAGGTCTGGAAACCCTGGCGCTTCGTATGGAAAGACACTGTAGCAATGCCATGACAATTGCAAAGTTCCTTAAAGCTGAATCAGAAAAGCCTGACGGTAAAATCTCATGGGTTAACTATCCTGATATTGATGAGGGTAAAAATGGTGAGCTTTGTAAAAAGTACCTTCCTAATGGTTCCTGCGGTGTAATTTCCTTTGGCGTAAAAGGCGGCAAGGAAGGTGCTGTTAAGTTCATGGAAAATCTCAAATTAGCAGCATTAGTTGTTCACGTTGCAGATATCAGAACTTGCGTCCTTCATCCGGCTACAACAACTCACAGACAGCTTTCTGATGCAGAACTTGAAAAAGCAGGAGTGCCTGCAGACCTTATCAGAATGTCTGTTGGTATTGAAGATATTGACGATTTACTTGATGATATTAAAAATGCGTTGGCTAATGTGTAAGGTAGGATGCTATGGAGTATAATAGAGTATCAGAACTTTTTTACGAAATATCTAAGGTACCGAGAGGATCAGGTAATCCGGAAGGAATATCTGAATTTATTGCATCATTTGCTATGAAAAACGGATGTCAGGTGCTTAAAGATGCAGAGTGCAATGTTTTCGTTTCGAAACCTGCTTCTAAAGGATATGAAGATTATGAAACATTGGTTTTTCAGGCACACATGGATATGGTATGTGTTGTGGATAAAGATGTTAACCATGATTTTCTTACAGATCCTATTGAAATAGAAGAAAGAGACGGATGGATATATGCAAAAGGCACTACTTTAGGTGCAGATGATGGTCTTGGTGTAGCTATTATGATGGCTCTTATTGAAAGTAAAGAGCCTATGGGAAAGACCGAATATATATTTACTACTGATGAAGAAACCAACATGACAGGTGCACAAAACTTCGACTGTAGTCTTGTAACAGGTAAATATATTATCAACCTTGACAATGAGGAAGAAGGGGTTCTCATAGTAAGTTCTGCAGGAATATCAGACCTTAGAATGAAACTTCCATATAGTTCGTTGGGTGTAACTGAAGAAAGTGTTAATAACAGCTATGAAATTTGGATTGACGGATTTAAAGGCGGACACTCGGGAATGGATATTATCAATCTTCATCTTAATGCAGTTAAGGAATTGGATATGATTATTAAGGAAGTAAGAAAACTTCCCGGTTTTAAGCTTCTGGAACTTAAAGCAGGTTCACATATGAATGCAATTCCTAAGTCTTCAGGCTTTGTGTTTACTGCTGATAGTGTAGCGGGTGTTGAAGATTTCCTTAAGGAAAAGGAAGTGTCCATGAAAGCTACAGAGCCTACAGCTGTAATACGTTTTACCGAAAAGAAAGAAACTATAAGGACAAAAGTTTATTCTGAAAAAGCTTATGAGACTATCAGTGGCGTTATCGAAAAAGCACCTCACGGTATAATAAAAATGGATGACCATGTGGAAAATCTTCCTGAAACATCCATGAATCTTGCTCGTTTGGTGGAAACAGATGATGCTCTTGAAATCTGGTGCTGTTTCAGAAGCAGCAAAGACCAGGCTATGTATGATGGTCGTGACATGATTGAGTCATTGGCAAAGGACGCCGGCGGAGAACTTATGTCAGCCTTCTTTGAAACCGGCTGGGAGAGAAATGAAAACAGCAGACTTACTCCTTTTATAGTTAAGTGTTATGAAGATACATTAAAGGAAACTCCTAAGGTTGAAGGTATACATGCAGGTCTTGAATGTGGTTGCTGGTCGCGAAATATTAAGGATGCTGACATTGTGTCCATGGGACCGACTCTGGAAAACCCACACACAACCAGAGAGAGAGCATTACTTTCATCTTTGGAAAAGTATGTATCTTTAGTTGATTCTATTGTGAAAAACGCAGATAAAATTTGATTTTAGCCTATACATTTTACCCCGATGCGAAAAAAACTCGTGTCGGGGATTTGTATTTTACAATGAAAGTAAAATGTGATATTATTAGGGTTGTTATTTCAATTTATTGGAGGCTGTGTCTATGAACACAAAAGTAGAAAATTATAATTTCTCTGACATTGAGAAGAAGTGGCAGAAAATATGGAAAGATACAAGGGCTTTTGCAGCAGGTACTGATTATACAAAGCCTAAATTTTACGGACTTATTGAGTTCCCTTATCCATCAGGTAACGGACTTCACGTAGGTCACCCAAGATCAAATACTGCTATGGATATTATAGCAAGAAAGAGAAGAATGGAAGGTTATAATGTTCTGTTCCCAATGGGATGGGATGCATTTGGTCTTCCTGCAGAGAACTTTGCTATTAAGAATAAAGTTCATCCGGCAGTTGTTACTAAAAACAATGTAGATCATTTCAGAGCTCAGTTGGACAAGTTAGGATTCTCTTTTGATTGGGAAAGAGAAATAAATACAACTGATCCTGATTACTATAAATGGACACAGTGGATTTTCCTTAAAATGTTCGAGAAGGGATTAGCTTATAAGTCTGAAATGCCTATTAACTGGTGTACTCAGTGTAAAGTTGGCCTTGCTAACGAGGAAGTTGTTGGCGGTGTTTGTGAGCGTTGCGGCGGAGAAGTTGTACGTAAAGTAAAGAGCCAGTGGATGCTTAAGATTACAGAATATGCTCAGAAGCTTATTGATGGTCTTGAAAATGTAAACTTTATTGAAAAGGTAAAAACTCAGCAGATTAACTGGATTGGTCGTAGTGAAGGTGCAGAAGTAGAGTTTAAGCTGGCTTGCTCTGATGATACTCTTACTGTATATACAACAAGACCTGATACATTGTTCGGTGCTACATACATGGTTATTTCACCTGAGCATCCTATTATTGAGAAACTTAAGGACTCTATTGAGAATTATGATGAAGTTCTTGATTATAAGGCACAAGCTGCTAAAAAGTCTGATTTTGAAAGAACAGAACTTGCTAAGGATAAGACCGGTGTAGCTCTTAAGGGCGTAACAGCTATTAACCCGGTAAACGGCAAGGAGATACCTGTATGGACATCTGACTATGTTCTTATTTCTTATGGTACAGGTGCTATTATGGCTGTTCCTGCACATGACGACAGAGACTGGGCATTTGCTAAGAAGTTTGATTTACCTATAATCGAAGTTGTAGCCGGTGGCGACGTACAGAATGAAGCTTTTACCGATATTGCTACAGGTACAATGGTTAACTCTGATTTCCTTAACGGATTGAGTGTAGCAGAAGCTAAGAAAACAATTATTGAATGGTTGGCTGAAAAGGGTGTGGGACACTCTAAGGTTAACTTTAAATTAAGAGACTGGGTATTCTCCAGACAGCGTTACTGGGGTGAGCCTATACCGTTGGTTTACTGTGAGAAGTGCGGATGGGTGCCGGTTCCTGAAAAAGATTTGCCGGTAAGATTGCCTGATATTGACAACTATGTTCAGACAGATGATGGTGAATCACCACTTACAAAGGTAGAAGAATGGGTAAATACTACTTGTCCTCATTGTGGCGGTCCTGCTAAAAGGGAAACAGATACTATGCCTCAGTGGGCTGGTTCTTCCTGGTACTTTATCCGTTATTGTGATCCACATAATAAGGATGAATATATTTCTAAAGAAGCTATGGATTACTGGCTTCCTGTTGACTGGTACAATGGTGGTATGGAGCATACAACACTTCACCTTCTGTACTCAAGATTCTGGCATAAGTTCCTTTATGACTGTGGCGTTATGTCAAAGCCTGAGCCATATCTTAAGAGAACATCTCACGGTATGATTTTAGGTGAGAACAACGAAAAAATGTCCAAGTCCAGAGGAAATGTTATTAATCCTGATGATGTTGTAGCAGAAATTGGTGCAGACGCATTCAGAGTATATGAAATGTTTATGGGTGCTTTTGATCAGGCTATTCCGTGGTCTACAAGAGGTGCTAAGGGATGCTTCAAGTTCTTAGAGAGAGTATGGAGACTTCAGAATATGCTTACAGATGAAGAAGGTATTTCTGAAATGCACAAAGCTTCTGTTCACAGCACAATTAAGAAAGTTACTGAAGACTATGAGCGTATGAAGTTTAATACTGCCATTGCTGCAATGATGTCCTTGGTAAATGAAATTTATGAAAAGGGAAGTCTTTCAAGAGGCGATTTACATGCGTTAATTCTTCTTTTGAATCCTGTTGCACCTCACATGACAGAAGAAATCAGAGAACTTCAGAGTCTTGGATCTGAGCCTGTTTACAAACAGAGTTGGCCTTCTTATGATGAAAAAGCTATGGTTAAAGAGTCTATTGAGCTGGCTGTTCAGATTAATGGTAAGGTAAGAGGTCGAATTGATGTACCTACAGCCTTTGGTAAAGAAGAAACAGAAAAGCTTGTTATGGAAGACGAAAAGATTCAGGCTTTGTTGGAAGGTAAGACAATTAGAAAGTTAATTGTAGTCCCCGGAAGAATTATTAATATTGTAGTTTGATTTTATAAGAGGAAGATATGAATTATAAAGCATATATTGCAAAAAAGCTTAATGTAAGTGTAGATTTGATTGAAACACCACCTAATCCTGATATGGGTGACTTTGCTTTACCTTGTTTTAAGTTGGCAAAGGAATTTCGTAAGGCTCCTCCTATGATTGCACAGGAGTTGGCTGATAAACTTCAGAACGAAGGAAGCGATCCTTTGTTTTCCGAAGTACAGGTTGCCGGCGGATATCTTAACTTCTTTTTAGATAAGAGCCGTGTGGCAGAAGAAGTTTTAGGTGAAGTTAAGGCTAAAGGCGAAAGTTTTGGTACAAGTGATGAGGGTGCCGGTAAAAAGGTTTTAGTAGAGTTTTCGTCACCTAATATTGCAAAACCTTTTCATATCGGCCACCTTGTATCCACAGCTGTTGGTAGCTCAATTGAAAGAATTTACAAAGCTTTAGGCTATGATACTGTTAAGATTAATCATATAGGTGACTGGGGAACTCAGTTTGGTAAACTTATCAGTGCATACAAGCGTTGGGGTAAACCTGAGGATATCAAAAAAGACCCGATAAACGAGCTTCTGAAGATTTATGTTAAGTTCCATGAAGAAGCTGAAAAGGATCCTTCTTTAGAGGAAGAAGGAAGAGAGTACTTCAGATTACTTGAAGAAGGTGATGATGAAATTACTTCTTTGTGGCAGTTCTTTGTACAGGAAAGTCTTAAGGAATTTAACAGAATGTATAACATGTTAGGTATTTCTTTTGATTCATATGCGGGAGAAAGTTTCTATACAGATAAGATGCCTGCAATTGTTAAGGATCTTCAGGATAAGAATATTCTTGAAGAAAGTGACGGGGCACAGGTTGTAAGATTTGAGGACGAAAATATACCGCCGTGTATTATTATTAAATCCAATGGTACTACAATTTATGCTACAAGAGATATTGCAGCAGCTGTTTATCGTAAGGAACATTATGATTTCCATAAGAACATTTATGTTGTAGGAACACCACAGGCTTTACATTTCAAGCAAGTTTTCGGAACTCTTGAGAAAATGGGTCATAGCTGGGCTTCTGACTGTGTGCACGTAGGCTTTGGTTATGTTAGATTCCCTGATAAGAGCATGTCTACAAGACACGGTGATGTTATATTCCTTGAAGATGTGCTTAACGAAGCGGTTGCCAAAACAAAGGATATAATCAAAGATAGTCCTACTTGTAAGATAATTGATGATATTGATGAAGTATCAAGAAAAATCGGCGTAGGTGCCGTGTTGTTTGCTTTCCTTAAGAATGGCAGAGAAAGGGATATTATCTTTACATGGAAGGATATGCTTGATTTTGAAGGTGAATCCGGTCCTTATGCACAATACAGCTATGCAAGAGGCAGAAGCATTTTACGAAAAGCTGATGCTAGTGATATTTCTTATGAAAATGCAGATTTTGGATTACTTACTTCTAAGGATGAGTATGCTCTTATTAAGGTTATAAACCGTTACGGTGATGTGATAAGAGAAGCTGCTGAAAAGTACGAGCCATGTGTAGTTACAAGATATATTATAGAACTTGCACAGCATTTTAATAAATTTTACAATAACTGTAATATAATGAAAACGGAAGGAGAGCTCCAAAAGGCAAGACTTGCATTGGTTGACGCTGCTTGCTCCTGCCTTAAGACTGCACTTAACCTCATTGGTGTTGATGTAGTAGAGCAAATGTAGTTATGAAAAGAATAGGTTGTTTTTTACTTCTGGTTTTAACTATTGTATCTGTTTTGTTTGTTTCAGGCTGTGGTGAAGATTATAAAAAGGGTGAAAGTTTAAAAATTGTTTCAAGTAATGTTTCTTCATTAACACCAGAGGCGAAAACTTTTGATTTGTTTAAAACGAAAAGCGGAGAAGAAGCGGATGTGATTTGTCTTCAGGAAATTAATTCTGACTGGAGCAAACTTGTTCTTAAATATCTTGCTACAAAAGGTGATTATGATTTGTTTGGTTTTTCTAGTCTTGGAAATGATATTTCATCTTTAGAAGAATCCGGAGATGTTATTAATCTTATTGCCTATAACCATGACAAGTACGAATTTGTGGAAAGTGATAAATTTTGGCTTTCAATGACCATGAGTACTCCAAGTTGTGTTTTGTCAAATGGTGAAACAGGTGATATGGAACGATGTGTTAACTGGGTAAAATTAAAAAACAAAGAATCAGGAAGAGAATTTGCTGTGGTTTGTTTCCAGTTTGACAAAGAAAGTGATTCTGCAAGATTTTTCTCATCACAGCTCATGATAGATGAGATTTGTAGTTTTGTTGCTGTAGATATACCAACGTTTATAGTTGGTGATATTTCATGTGATCAGGTAGATGAACCTTATGTTTATCTTACACAGTTCGGTTTTACTGATGCAAATACAGGAATTACAAGCGGAACTGAATTTTGTTTCTACACTGGAGATTACATTACAGTTTCCGAATTTAATGAAGATTATATAAATAACATTATTTCTTCTGAATTTACTTTAAAAACACCGATTAAATGAGTGAATGCACCCCGCTGAAGTTCAGACGGGGTGTTTTTGTTGAAAAATATACGTGAAAGTGATATACTTGTCTATATGTTCTAACGAAAAAATATATATGAGGTGAAAAGATGAAACGTTTTATCGCTCTTATTCTTGTCCTATCAATTTGTATTCCGATGATGACTTTTTATGTTCCTGCTGAAGCTGCAACAGGAGAAAGCATAAGCCTGTTTTCTTATAACGTATGCGCAAGTGGTGTAAAGGGAGAATCAATTTCCAGTTATCAGTTAATTGCAAACAGAGCGCAAAGTGTTGTTAACAACCTTTATATGCCTGATGGTTCCGAACCGGATGTGATTTGTCTTCAGGAAGTAAACTACGAATGGGCACCTCATTTGATTAGTTCTTTATTTGGTGACAGAGGTTATGGAAGATACGGCTATTGTACTTCCGGACAAATGAATGTCAGCGGAAGCGCAGACCAGTGGGATTTGTGCAATATTATTTTCTGGAAAAACAGTAAATATAAAGCTGTTGAAAAGGGGCATTTCTGGTGTTCAGACAGACCGGATGTTCCATCTGTGTATGAAGGTGGCGATTTTCCAAGATGTATTAACTGGGTTCGTTTGCAAAGTAAAGAATCAGGAAGAGAGTTTTACGTTGTGTCTGCTCATATTGATGCTAAAAATACTTCTGTAAGAGAACAATCTGCTAAGATGATTGCCCAGAAGATGAACAGTATTGCCGGGAATTTGCCTGTGATTATGATGGGAGACTGGAATGCAAAGTCTTCGTCCACTGCTTATAAAAATATTACCGGAAATGGATTTGTGGATGCTAAAAGTGTAGCATCCTCCTCCAGTGGCGGAAGTACATATGTTGGTTTTAGTGGCGGAAGTTCAAGTGTAATTGATCATTGTTTCTTAAGTAAAAACCATTTTACAGTGTCACAGTATCAGACTAAAACTACAAAAATGAGCAATGGATACTATCCATCAGACCATTTACCAATAACTGTAACGGCAACAATAACAACAGCTGCTCCAACGCCCTCACCGGTACCGACAGCTTCACCAAAGCCAACCGCTTCTCCGAAACCAACGGCTTCACCAACACCAACGCCAACACCAACGCCAACGCCTACACCGGATCCGTCTCTTACATTGCCTAAAGGTGATTTTTATTCACTGACTACTTCTGATGTAAATGGTTTTAAAGCTGGTGATACGGTTGAAGTTACATTTACCGTTGATGATATTCCTGAGGATATATATTTGTTGACCATAGATATGGATTTCCGGTATGATGAAACTCTTTTATCTCCTGTGGTTGAATCCTTTACATCTACTTGTGATCAGGTAAATGCTTCAACACCGGAAGATGATGCATGGGAGATGCTTAGACGTGTTGATGATGGAGGTATTATTTATATCGGACTTATGGAAGATAGTGATAACTGGCTGGGAACAAACCAAAGCGGTGCTCTTTCAGTTACTTTAGTATTTACAGCTCTTAAAGATAGTACTGAAGGAGATACTTTAGTTTATTCCACCTGTTGTGAAACAATGACCGTTGATTTTGAAGAAGGATATGGCAATGGTATGATTTCTTATGCAAAATCTACTGATTCTGATCCTTTCAAATTGAAGGATTCATCAGCTTACATTATTGATAATGAAAATATGCTTATAAAAGGCATTACAGAGAGTACAACTGTGGATGCTTTTCTGGAAAATTTCGTTAGTACAGAGTTGGTTGTTCTTAAGAAATCTGTTGAAATTTCCGGAGATGCATTTGTAGGAACCGGTATTGTTGTTACTGATGGAGTCAAAGAATACGTTCTTGTTCAGACCGGTGATGTAAATGGTGACGGTAAAGTGGCAACTGCGGACTATATGCTGATGAAGAGAGCAATAACAGGCTACACGCTTACAAAAGCTCAGTTTACAGCATCAGATATTGATGTTAACGGTAGTATATCAACTTCTGACTATATGAAGGTAAAACGATATATATTAGGTTCATATGATTTATATTAATAAAAAAACATGGTTAAAAGCGCTTGGAAATACCGGGCGCTTTTTTGTTGGAATAAGTGCCCTTGCTGTAAGGAAAGAATAATGATATACTGTAGATATATATTTTACGTACAAATTTATAAAGGAGTGGCTTTATATGCTTAAAGTTAGGGAAATTGTCGATATTCTTAATGCTGATGTATTGGCCGGCGAGGAAAATATGGACATGGAGATTTATTCAGCTTGCGGTGCAGATCTTATGAGTGATGTAATGGCTTTTGTAAAGGAGAGTGTTATTCTTTGCACAGGTTTGGTAAATCCTCAGGTTGTACGTACAGCTGAAATGATGGATATTAATGTAATCTGCTTTGTAAGAGGTAAGGTTCCGGGTGAACAGGTAATAGAACTTGCAAAAGAAAAGGGAATAACAATTCTGGCTACAAAAAATCCTTTGTTTATTGCTTGTGGTAAGCTGTATCAGGCAGGTCTTGTAGGAAAGGGTGTTTGGGAGTGAGCGGTGAAGTTCTTAAGCTGGAATATGACATTGTTGCAGAGGATTTTTCTTCTGCAGGCGAAGCATCCAGCGGTGTTAAAAAAACTATGAAGACACTGGGTATATCTCCTGAAGTTATAAGAAAAGTTGCAATTGCTATGTATGAAGCAGAAATAAACGCCGTGATTCATGCGGACGGAGGAAAGGCATATGTAACTATTTCTCCGGAAAAAGTTGAAGTTGTTATTGAAGACCGCGGTCCGGGTATTCCCAATATCGATCAGGCTATGCAGGCTGGTTGGTCTACAGCTCCCGAAAATATTCGTGAAATGGGATTTGGGGCAGGAATGGGACTTCCTAATATGAAGAGATATACTGATGAAATGTTTGTAGAAAGTACAGTAGGTGTAGGTACAAAAGTAACTTTGATTGTCTATATTAGTTAGTTTTGATTAAGGTGAGATATGGAAAAATATTATCATTCTGTAATACTTGATAAAGAACTGTGTATGGGTTGTACTAACTGTATCAAAAAATGCCCTACAGAAGCTATCAGAGTACAACAGGGAAAAGCTAAAATTTTAAATGAAAAATGCATTGACTGTGGTGAATGTATCAGAACCTGTCCTTATAAGGCGAAAATTGCCCAAACAGATTCCTGGAGTCTTATGGAGAATTATAAATATAAGATTGCATTGCCGGCTCCGTCTTTGTACATGCAATTCGACCTTAAATATACTAGGGTACAGATTCTTGCAGCAATAAAGAAATTGGGTTTTGATTACATATATGAAGTGGCGAGAGGGGCGGATATTGTTACCAAAGCCAGTAATCTTTACATAGAAAAGCATAAAGAAGATATGCCTTTTATTTCTTCGGCATGTCCTGCTGTTGTGCGATTGTTACGAGTTCGTTTTCCTGAGCTGCTGACAAGACTTATGCCCATGGAATCACCAATGGAAGTATCTGCTGCAAATGCAAGGCGGGAATTCTGTAAAATGCATAATGTTTCTCCTGAGGAAGTGGGAGTTTTCTTTATTTCTCCATGTGCAGCTAAAATAACAAGTGTTAAAGCTCCTCTTGTTATATCAAAATCCAATGTGGATGGTGTTTTCGGGATTAAAACAGTTTATCCTAAACTTTTAAGAGTTCTTTCTAAAATTGATACTTCAGAAGTGAAATTACAAGCTACTAACGGTGGTGTAGGTTGGGCTGTGTCCGGTGGTGAAGCTGTAGCACTTAACACTGAAAATATTATTTCTGTTGATGGAATACAGAATGTAGTACATGTTTTTGAAGAACTAGAAGATGGTAAACTTGATGATGTTGACTTTATTGAAGCATCAGCATGTACCGGTGGTTGCCTTGGTGGACCTTTAACAGTTGAAAATCTTTATGTTGCAAAAAACAGATTCCGCAGATACGAGGAAATAAGAAAAGAGGACATAAAGCCGATTGATGAAAGTGAAATGACAAATATTCAGTTTGATAAGTATCCTGAATATGTTGATATAACCACTTTGGACAGTGACATAACTGTTGCAATGAGAAAATTAAGAGAAATGAATGAAATCTATAAGCAGTTGCCTGCGTTGGATTGTGGTGCCTGTGGCTCGCCTAGTTGCCGAGCACTGGCAGAAGATATTGTAAGAGGTAAGGCTAATATAGAGTCCTGTATATTTGTTTTAAGAAGCAGAGTTCGTGAACTTGCAAAAGAAATGATGGAATTAGAAGGTTTGATGCCACCTGTAATGGAGGGTCATATTGTTCCGGAGGAGTTAAAAGATGACAATTAAGGATATTTCAGAAAAACTTAATATGAAACTTGTTGCAGGAGATGACACTAAAGAGGTAACAGGAGTATATGCAGGTGATTTTTTAAGTTGGGTTATGTCTCATGCCTGCCCGGGGGATATGTGGGTTACAGTAATGAATAATATAAATATTTTAGCTGTTGCGACACTTACTGATGTCTCTTGCATAGTTATCTCAGAAGACAGTGGCATTGATGAAAGTGTAATAGAAAGAGCGGAAATTCAGGATATTACTATACTTACCTGTGAATCCGGAACAGCTGAGATAGTTTATAAAGTGGCTGATTTGTTAGGTAAAATATGAAAATATCAGTTGATTTACATATTCATTCAGATTTGTCTCCATGTGGTGATAGTATGATGACTCCGGGAAACATTGTAGGTATGGCAGTGGTGAATGGTCTTGATGCAATAGCGATTACAGACCATAATTGCTGGCTTAATGTTCCTGTTGCTCTTAACTTTGCAAAAGAATATGGTATTACTGTTATTCCCGGAATGGAACTTGAAACAATTGAAGAAATTCATGTTGTGTGTCTTTTTCCTGATACTGAAGCGATAAAAGCTTTTCAGGAGATTGTTGATAAATCCTATTCCCCGGGTGAAAATATAAGTGATATTTTCGGAAAACAAAACATATATGATGAAGATGATGAAATTTTAGGAGAACATATACCGATGCTTCTGGCTCCTACAGGAATTTCCATTGACGACGTTTTTGAAATGGTTGATAATTTAGGAGGTATAGCTTATCCTGCACATGTGAACAGAGACTCATATTCTGTTTTAGCATCTTTTGGAATGATGCCTTACGGATATCCTCACAAGGTAGTTGAAATTTCAATGGACTGTGATATTGATGAATTTGTGGGAAGTTATCCTGAAATGAGGCAGTATAAATTTATCAGAAGTTCAGATGCTCATTATTGCGAAAAAATCTCTGAGGAGGGGACTTTTATTGAGGTAGACGAAAATACACCTGAAAAAATCATTAAATCCCTTAAATTGGGGAATATAATTTATTGAAAATATTAACAAACAATGTTATAATAATTACAAATGTTTTATAATTATAAAAAACTGGAGGTCGTTTTAAATGAATAACGATTGTAATTGTTGCTGTGACGAAAGATTCAGCAAATTAGATGCAGTTATTGAAAAGAATAAGTCCGTTCAGGGTTCTCTTATTCAGACAATGCATGAAGCGCAGGAAATTTTTGGATATCTGCCTATTGAAGTGCAGAAGTTTATTTCCGAAAAGACAGGTGTACCGCTGGCAGAAATTTATGGTGTAGCTACTTTCTATACTCAGTTTTCTCTTAAACCAAAGGGTGAGTATAAGATTTCTGTTTGCTTAGGTACAGCATGTTATGTAAAGGGTGCAGATTTACTTCTGGACGAGCTTAAAAAAGCTCTTGATATTGATGTAGGTGACTGTACAGAAGACGGAAGATTTTCTCTTGAAGCTTGTCGTTGTATCGGTGCTTGCGGACTTGCTCCTGTATTCACTGTAAATGATGACGTTTACGGAAGATTGGTTCCGGAAGATGTTCCCGGTATTGTAGCTAAATATCGTTAATACAGAAATCTTATGCTAAGAGATATTTCATTACATATTATGGATCTTACTCAGAATTCCATTCGTGCTAAGGCCACACTTGTTAATATTGATTTATTAACTGATGAAAAAGGCTTTCTTAATGTTTCTATTAAAGACAATGGCTGTGGTATGAAACCGGAATTCCTGAAAGTGGTGACAGATCCTTTTACAACAGAAAGAACAACCAGAAAGGTGGGAATGGGAATACCTTTTTTCAAACTTTCTTGCGAGACTGCCGATGGTAATTTCTTTATTGATTCTGTTGTGGATGAGGGTACTGTAATTTCAGGTTCTTTACGTTTGAACAGTATTGATCGTATCCCATTGGGTGACCTGGGTGAAACAATTAAGTTTTTAATAATGTATGCACCGGATGTTCGTTATGTTCTGAAAATAAAATCTTGTAAAGATGAATTTATTTTAGATACTGATGAAATAAAGGAAACTTTAGAAGATGTCTCAATATTACAGCAGGAAATTCTGGAATGGATTAAAGAATTTGTGAATGAAAATGTTTCAAATATTTTTGGAGGTGTAATAAATGAAGTCCTTGGAAGAACTTAAGGCCTTAAAGGAAAAGGCAAAAGCAGAGATTCAGTTAAGGAATCAGGATACAGGTTTACGTGTTGTTGTAGGTATGGCTACATGTGGAATTGCAGCAGGTGCAAGACCTGTATTAAATGCCTTTATTGATGAGCTTAATAAGCGTAATATCAATAATGTATCAGTTACTATGACAGGCTGTATCGGCATGTGCAGATTAGAACCTATCGTAGAGGTTATTGATCAGAATGATAATAAAGTTACTTATGTTAAAATGACTGCTGAAAAAGCAGCTAGAGTTGTTGCTGAGCACATTGTAAACGGCAATGTTGTTGCTGAATATACAGTGGGCGAAGAGTTGGAATAGTAAATAAGGAGGAATGAATCATGGAATTTTACAGAGCACATGTTCTTATCTGTGCAGGTACAGGTTGTACATCTTCAGGTTCAGCAACTTTGTTTACTGAATTTGAAAAATGTCTTCAGGAAGCAGGCATAGATAAAGAAGTTAAGCTTGTTAAAACAGGTTGTTTCGGCCTTTGTGCTGAGGGTCCTATTGTTGTTGTATACCCTGAAGGTGCAATGTATTGTCGAGTTACAGCTGAAGACGTGACAGAAATTGTTACCGAACATCTTGTTAAGGGTAGAATTGTTTCCCGTCTTTTAGAGGGTGGAGCAAAGGATGATGTTAAAGCTGATGCCGGAGAAACAGAATTCTTCAAGAAGCAGACTCGTGTTGCATTACAGAACTGCGGTAGAATAAATCCTGAAGTCATTGATGAATATATTGCTTATGACGGATATGCCGCTTTAGGTAAGGCTGTAACAGAAATGACACCTGAGCAGGTTATCCAGGTTATGTTGGATTCCGGTTTGAGAGGTCGTGGCGGTGCAGGTTTCCCTACAGGCAGAAAGTGGGATTTCGCAAGAAAGAGTCCTTCTGATAAGAAGTATGTTTGCTGTAATGCAGACGAAGGTGACCCGGGTGCATTCATGGATAGATCTATTCTTGAAGGTGACCCACACGTGGTATTGGAAGCTATGGCAATTGCAGGTTATGCAATTGGTTCTGATCAGGGTTATATTTATGTAAGAGCTGAGTATCCAATTGCTGTTAATCGTCTTAAAATTGCTATAGAGCAGGCAAGAGAGTATGGCCTTTTAGGTAAGAATATCTTTGGAACAGATTTCTCATTTGATATTGATATCAGACTTGGTGCAGGTGCTTTCGTTTGTGGTGAGGAAACTGCTCTTATGACAAGTATTGAGGGACATAGAGGTGAGCCAAGACCAAGACCACCATTCCCTGCAGTTAAGGGTCTTTTTGAGAAACCAACAATACTTAATAACGTTGAGACATATGCAAATATTCCTCAGATTATTCTTAAAGGTGCTGACTGGTTCAATACTATAGGTACAGAAAAGAGTAAGGGTACCAAAGTATTTGCAGTAGGTGGTAAGATTAAAAATACAGGTCTTGTTGAAATTCCAATGGGTACTACACTTAGAGAAATCGTTTATGATATCGGTGGTGGTATTCCTAACGGAAAGAAGTTCAAGGCTGCTCAGACAGGTGGTCCTTCCGGTGGTTGTATCCCTGCAAGCCTTATTGATACACCTATTGATTATGACTCACTTATTCAGATTGGTTCTATGATGGGTTCCGGTGGACTTATTGTAATGGACGAAGATACTTGTATGGTTGATATTGCTAAATTCTTCTTAGAGTTTACAGTGGATGAGTCCTGTGGTAAGTGTCCTCCTTGCCGTATCGGTACCAAGAGAATGCTTGAAATCCTTGAAAAGATTACAACAGGTAAGGGCGAACTTAAAGATATTGATGATCTTTACGAGTTGGCTGCCGGAATTAAGGCATCTGCTCTTTGTGGTTTGGGTCAGACAGCGCCTAACCCTGTATTAAGCACATTAAGATACTTTAAAGATGAGTACATTGCTCACGTGGTGGACAAGAAGTGTCCTGCCGGAGTATGTAAAGCTCTTCTCCAATACAAGATTAAACCTGATCTTTGTAGAGGTTGTAGCCTTTGTGCTAAGAAGTGTCCTGTTAACTGTATCAATGGTCAGATTAAGAGCCCATTCGTTATTGATCAGGATAAATGTATTAAGTGCGGAACTTGTATGGACAGCTGTAAGTTTGGCGCAATTGTAAGAGAATAATAAAGGAGGCGGGTAAAATGAAAACAGTTAATATAACAATAGACGGTGTTTCTATGCAGGTGCCTGAAGGAATTACTATTCTTGAAGCTGCTAGAATGGCCGGAATCAAAATACCAACATTATGCTTCCTGAAGGACATAAATGAAATTGGTGCCTGCAGAATGTGTGTTGTTGAAATTACAGGTGCAAGAGCATTACAGGCAGCTTGTGTATACCCTGTAGCAGAAGGTCTCGATATTAAGACAAACTCACCTGCAGTAAGAAGTGCAAGAAAGGTAACATTGGAACTTATTCTTTCTAACCACGAAAGAAAATGTTTAACATGTGTACGTTCTGAAAACTGTGAACTTCAGTCTTTAGCTAAAGACTTAGGTATTGAGGAAATAAGATATCAGGGCGAGCAGACAAATCTTCCTATTGATGATTTGTCACCATCCATTGTTAGAAATCCTAACAAATGTATTCTTTGCCGTCGTTGTGTAAGTGTATGTAAGAAAATTCAGACTGTTGGTGTAATTGACACAATGGGCAGAGGTTTCTCTTCAACAGTTGGTAGTGCTTTTGGTATGCCATTAGTTGAAACTCCATGTGTAAACTGTGGTCAGTGTATTGCAGTTTGTCCTGTAGGTGCTCTTACAGAAAAAAGCGATGTGGCTAAGGTTTGGGATGCTATTGCAGATAAGGAAAAACATGTTGTATTCCAGACAGCTCCTGCTGTGCGTTTTTCCATTGGTGAAGCATTTGGTATGCCAATTGGTTCACGTCCTACAGGTAAAATGGTTACAGCTATTAAGCGTCTTGGCGCTGATAAAGTATTTGATACAGATACAGCTGCTGACCTTACAATTATGGAAGAAGGAACAGAACTTCTTAACAGAATTAAAAATGGTGGTAAGTTGCCATTGATTACTTCTTGTAGTCCTGGTTGGATTAAGTTCTGTGAGCACAACTTCCCGGACTTCCTGGATAATCTTTCTTCCTGTAAGTCTCCACATCAGATGTTCGGAGCAGTTCTTAAGACATACTATGCAAAACAGCAGGGTATTGATCCTAAAGATATTTATGTTGTTTCAGTAATGCCTTGTATAGCTAAGAAGTTTGAGGCGGGCAGACCTGAAATGAATGCATCAGGATATCCTGATGTTGATGTTGTTATCACAACAAGAGAGCTTGCAAGAATGATTAAGGAAGCAGGTATTGACTTCGATGCACTTCCTGACAGTGATTTTGATGATCCTATGGGTAATGCATCCGGTGCAGGCGTTATCTTCGGTGCAACCGGTGGTGTTATGGAGGCTGCTCTTCGTACTGTTGCTGAAGTTGTTACAGGTAAGACACTTGATAATATCGAGTTTGACTGTGTAAGAGGTATTGAAGGTATTAAAGAAGCTTCTGTAGATCTTAACGGCACTGAAGTTAAATTGGCTGTTGCAAGTGGTCTTGGTAATGCAAGAGCATTACTTGAGAAAATCCGTGCAGGTGAAGCTGATTACCACTTTATTGAAATCATGGCTTGCCCAGGTGGATGCGTAAACGGTGGTGGTCAGATTATTCAGCCTTCACAGGTAAGAAGCTGGGTAGACTTAAGAGTTGAGAGAGCTAAAGCTACTTATGAAGAGGACAGAGATTTGCCAATCAGAAAATCTCACGAAAACCCATTTGTAAAGAAGCTGTATGATGAATACTACGGGGAACCGGGAAGTCATCAGGCTCATCACGACTTGCATACACACTATACAGCAAGAGATAACTATCCAGTAAAAGACTAATGATTAGTTTACAGATAATAAATAAACCCGGCTTGGTTTTCCAAGCCGGGTTTATTATATATTTATATTTATTTTATGTATCTATTTCTATGCGATAGCTTAAACTTTGACTGAATTCGGTAAATTCGACATCTTCATATGGTGAAGTAGTGTGCATTGTGATTTGTATACTGCCGCTTCTGCCTTCCGAATCTTTGAACTCATAACTGAGGGCTAAATAATCACTGTTTTGAGAATCTGTATACCATATTGTTTTAGGTGCACCCAAAGTGTTTAATATGTCATTTAAGGATGAGTCTAAACCGATTGATCCGAAATATTTAGAGTCAGCATATTTACCATCGATAAAAAGTTGCATTTCTTCACTCAGAGAAGTACTGCTGGATGGATTGTTAATATCTGTAGTTACCTGAGTTATAAGACAATCCTTAAGTGGTGCTGATTTTTTACCTACTGTACCATACAGATAACAAGAAATTGATTTACCGGTTTCGTTTTCAAAAGTTACAGTGGTAAAACTGTACTTTCTGTTCATATCCACATCAGATACAGGGCGGTGATCGATTTCCGTAATGTTATATCCTGTATCAATAATTTCTGATACTTTAGCGGGCATAGTTATTGTTTTTCCGTTTAACTTAATCTGGAAATTTTTTGGATTTTCTTTTAGATAAATATCATCGTTGTGATTGAGCTCGTAATAATAAATTTCTTCACCGGACACTTTTGTTGAATATTGTGATAAATCAATTTTTTTAGAAAATTCTGTTTTGAATGATTCATAATCATATATTCGTTTCATTGGTTTAGTCATATTTCAAGAAGATAGGTGAACCAATAAAATAAGTGTTAATAAAATTATCAGTGTTTTTTTCATAATGTGTGCTCCTTTTTTTCTAATATATTTTTTATTACAGGTTTAATTGCCTGGGCCATTCTGTAAAAGCCTAAATCATTAGGATGAATCATATCTATTGTACAAAGTTCTCTGTCTTTTTCACCAAAGAAAGTTTCGCCATCAACAAAGTAAACATTTTTATCTCCTGATTTCAATGCTTCTTTATATGTTTCTTTAATAATCTCACGTCTTATATTTCCTTCTTCATGAAAATCAAAATTAGGCATTGTAAGCATTACTACCGGGGTGTAAGGACGCTTACTTCTGAACTTATCGAAGAATGGCTTATGAGTTTTTTCTAAATGTTCTTTTGTTGGTGCGTTGTGGTCATAGTCATATATGAAAATTTCAGGATTTAATGAAGCAATATATTCTGCCATTATTTCTTCACCCATGGCAGCGCCTGAAAAACCAAAGTTATAGTAATCCAAATCAAAGTAGCGACAGAGAAGAGCATTATATGCATTTGTTATGTTACAGCAACAGCCTCCTTCTGTTATAGATGATCCGTAGTAAAGGGCAGGGCCGTGTTTGTATGGCGTAGGTGGTAATATAACTGCATTATCAGGAAAAGTTATTTCTACATCTATAATCTCTTCGTTCCTTGGAAGCCATATAGTTACTTCTTCTAAACTGTCAGATTTTATAACTTTATTTGAAAATGTTTTAGTTGTGTAATTGGGAGGATAGACTGTTGCAACTAATTTTGATTCTGACCTTTTACCAACCATAACATGAGCTGAATGACAGGCATAAATACTCATGCCTATATCAAAATTCAGAGTGGCAAAATGTATTGTTACTGTAAATTCAGAAGCATCAGTTATAAAGCCAACTCTTGCTCCGGGACAACGGCGACCCAAGAAATCAAGAGAAGGTATTTCATTCCTGATTTCTTCAGTAAGCCTGTGTATTTTACCGGTTTTTTTGAATAAAGGTGAACCGGATATAACAAAAGGTTTTTCTTTGATACTGTATGTTTTCATAATATCCTCCGCTTGTTTATTAATTATATCACTTATGCTATATTTGTGGTATACTTATTAAAGCTTGAAATAAAGGAGCAAAAAATGAACAAGTATATTTCTATATCAGAAAATGCAGTAAAAGAAAATATAAAGAACATTATGAAAAACGTGAGAAGTGAGATAATAGCTGTGGTAAAATGCAATGGCTATGGTCTCGGTATCAATAAAGCGATTGATTTATGGTATGAAAATGATGTTAGGTTTTTTGCTGTATCTCTCCCTCAGGAAGCTATAAGAATAAGAGAACTTGGATATGAAGATGTGGATATTCTTTTGTTGACACCGACTTATGATGAGAAGATTATTAAGAAATTATACGATCTTAATGTTATTATGACAGTGTCTAGTCCTGAATGCGCGGCTAAAATTGCCTCCGTATGTCCTGCAGAGGTTCATGTGAAACTGGATGTAGGAATGGGACGATTCGGGGTAAAAACAAGAGATTTTAACCGCATAATGGATATATACAAAACTGAAGGACTTAAGTTTACCGGAATATTTGCACATTTTCCTGTGGCATTTGGTGATGAAACTATAACCGCAAAACAACTTCTTGATTTTACCGGTATAGTTAAGAAACTTGAGGAACAGGGAATAGATGTTGGTTTAAGGCATATTGCAAATTCAGCAGCAGCTCTTCGGTTCCCTGAGACTAATTTGGATGCTGTTCGTGTGGGATCTGCTTTAGTGGGTCGTATGGTTTGCAAGACAAATTGTAAGCTTAACAAGATTGGTGTGTTAAAGGCTCAGGTAGCCGAGGTTTCACAGCTTGATCCGGGTGATACCACAGGCTACTCTATGGTTTACAAGGCTAAAAACAAGGTGAATACAGCTGTTGTTTCCGCTGGGTATACAGACGGTTGGGAAATGGAAAGATTTGTTCCTGCCATGAATTTTACCGATATTTTAAGGAATATGTACCATACAATGAAAAAGTGCAGGCTTCCACGTTTTGTTAAGTTTAAGGACAAGCGCCTGCCGATTCTTGGAAGAGTAGGCACTCAGTATACAGTTGTAGACAGAGGCAGCTCTGACATAAAACCCGGAGATTGGGTAGATATTGATGTTAATATTATGTTAGTGGATTCCGGTGTTGAGAGAAGATTTGAGTAATATAATGTAATGAGATAATAAGAGGTGTGAATATGAGTAAAAAAGAAATTAAACCTTCAACTATGCTAAATCCTGTTCCTGTTGTTATGGTATCTTCAGGTGATATGGAAAAGTCAAATATTTTTACAGCTGCATGGACAGGTACGATTTGTTCTGAGCCACCTATGGTTTATGTTTCTATCAGAAAATCAAGATATTCTCATGAAATTATTTCTGAGAAGGGTACTTATGTTATAAATATGGTTGGTAAGGATACTGTTAAGGCCTGTGATTTTTGTGGTGTAAAGTCCGGTCGTGATGTGGATAAATTTGCACATTTAGGTCTTACTAAAGAGGCAGGCCCTAAAACAGGTGTTCCTATGATTAAGGAATGTCCTGTAAATCTTGAGTGTAAGGTTACACAGGTTTTGGAACTGGGTAGTCATGACATGTTTTTAGCAGAAGTTGTAGGGGTATATGTTGATGGTAAACTTATGGATGATAAGAATGCCATTGACCTTGTTAAAGCTCACCTTGTAGCTTATTCTCATGGCGAATATTTTGAACTTGGGGATTACAAAGGCTTTTTTGGATATTCTATTGCAGGGGAAGATGCTTTAAAAAGGAGATTGAGAAAATGACAGGGAAGAGGTTTGTAAGTTTCATACTGATGTCTGTGATGCTTCTTTGTTTCTGCCTTACAGGTTGTCAGATGAAATATGAAAATCCTGTTATGACTATTAATTTTGCAGGAGGCACCTCCGGTTATGAGGGTACTGTTAAGATTGAACTTTATCCTGACAAAGCTCCCAATACTGTACGTAATATTATTTATTTAGTTCAACAAGGTTTTTTTGATGGTGTTAAAGTTAATATGGCTGTGGCAGGCAGTTTTGTTGAAATTGCTGATGGCAGTGGTCTTCGTACTTTAGGAAATACCGGAGCAGCCCCTGATTATGCTATTGAAGGTGAATGTGCTGCCAATGGATTTGAAACTAATGACCTTAAATTTGAAAAGGGTTCTGTTGCCCTAAGCCGCTATGAAAAAACTGACTATGATTCCGGTGTTGATGGTTTCTTTATTACTTTAGGACAGTTTCCTGATGCAGAAGGTGAATTTGCAATTTTTGGCAAAGTTATTGAAGGTATGAATGTAATTGAAGATATCAGCAACATGAAAGTTACAGGTGCAAGTCTTCATTATGAGCCGGTATACAGTGTTAAGGTGGAAAGTATTACTGTAGCTACTAAAGGTCGTAAATTCTCAGAGCCTGACAAAATTGATCGTAAGTATTTTGTGTGGAACAGTTATTGCCCATGGTGGACTCCTGATAATGATTAATAGGGCAGAGATACACATCCAAAATGGGAAAAATTCAAAAAAATGTGGGTTGGAAGTAGTAAAAACTCCAACCCATTTGCTTTATTATTTATGATTTAATTAATAAATTGGGTTGGGAAAAAAGGTCTTTTCCAACCCAATCGGTTTATTCGTTAATTGTTACATCAGCAGGTACCACGAAGTTTACTGCTTTAGGATCAATTTCAAGATTGATTTCATTAGCTTTCAAGAGTTCACCATCAATACAGTATTTTATAGGTGTAGCCCTTGTGATGTTTACCTTAGTACATTTTTTGTAAAAAACATGCTTTTGTGCAAATTCAGATTCCATAAGGCGTCCCTGACGGAACTTGCCTACCAAAGAAATAAATCTTAATCTGCCGATAGGAGGCATTATTAACACATCAAATTCACCATCAAAAAGGCTTGCTTCAGGACAGGCACAGAAGCCACCGCCATAATAACTGGCATTGGCAAATATAGATACCAGAAATCTTTTGGTAAACTCGCTTCCATCATCAAATTTGAAATGAAGCATTTCTTTTTTATGCTGTAATAAAGTGACAATAACACCACATATGTAAGCTGCAGATCCTTTTATAATCTTTGTCTTTTTAACTTTGTTTGTTGCAGCAACAACACGTCTGTCGAAACCGATGTTGGTAATATTAGCACAGTAGCGATCATTTATTTTGATTAAATCGATTTCTATAGGATTGCCATAGATAAGGCTCACTATATCATTAAAGTTTTTTGAACCGCCAAAACTTCTTGCAAAATCATTTCCGCTACCCATAGGGATTACAGTAAACTGTGCAGTTGGAATGTGGGCGCAGGCAGATGCCAGTTCGTTTACTGTGCCGTCACCGCCACAGCCGTAGAATCTTACAGGAGCTCCCTGAAGAGCAATCTCTCTTGCATAATTGTATGCGTCACCAACACCTTTTGTAAAGTATATATCATAAGTAATGTTTTCATTTTTGCAGATGTCCACGATTGTATTGAAAAGCTTTTTTCTTTTTGCTTTTGAACGGGATACTGCATTAATAACAAATATATGTTTCATTTTCTTCCATCCTTTGTAAAAAATTGCGTAACTCTCATATCGATGTAATTATATCAAAAGGTGAAATGGATAACAAGATGTGATTCCAATCTGTTGCTTTTTGTGATATACTAAGTACAGGGTTGAACATAATACGTATTTGGAGTGTTTACTAATGAAAAAATTTCTGAAAGTTTTAGGTGTAATAATATTGTTTCTTGCCGTAGCAGGCATAGCAGCTGTTGCTGCCTTTAATATACATACAATTTCCGTAGCAGAAGAATATATATTGGATGTTTCAGACTTTGAAGAATCATATGTGGATTACATAATGGTATTAGGTTGTTCTGTAAGACCTGACGGTACACCTTCTGATATGCTTCATGACAGAGTTATTACCGGAGCAAAGCTTTACAATATGGGTGTAGGCAGTAAATTACTTCTTACAGGCGATTCTGAAGAACCGGATGACTATGATGAAACAATGGCGATGAAGAAACTTTCCTCCAAAGAAGGTATATCGGCCGTGAATCAGATAGTTGACCCGGTAGGACTTTCTACTTATGATTCTATAAAGAGAGCTGCAGAGCAATTAGAAGGAAAATCTGTAATAATAGTAACTCAGGAATATCACCTTTACAGAGCTGTATATATTGCAAGGTCTTTAGGCCTTGATGCTTACGGTTGTAAGGCTGATATCAGAACATATAGAGGTCAGTTTATGAGAGAGATCCGTGAGTGGGCAGGACGTGTTAAGGACGAGCTTTATCTTGCCTTTGACCTGAATAGTAAATACGGAACAGAAGTCGAGATTTTATAATATACTGTAACTGTAAAATGTATTTTGGAGGTTACAGGCTTGATTTATTTTGACAATGCAGCCACCACTTGGCCCAAACCGGCAAAAGTAGCTGTTTCTGTAAATGAAGCTTTACAAAAAGCCGGAAATCCTGGTAGAGGTGCCCATGAAAGTGCTGTATGGTCGGCTGAAAAAATATATTCAGTAAGAGAAAAACTGGCTGGACTTTTTAATATAGAAGACCCTTTAAGAATAGCATTCACCTATAACGCTACCTATGCTCTTAATATGGCAATCAACATGGCAGAAGGTGAAATTATTACCACAGCCATGGATCATAATTCCGTCCTGAGACCTGTTTTTGCAAGAGGCTACTACAACATAGTAAAGGCGGATTTAGACGGACACATAAACCCTGAAAAGGTAATAAAAAGAATTACGGACAAAACCGGAACTGTTATTATGACACATGCTTCAAATGTAACAGGCGAAATATATGATATAAAACCAATTGCTTCTTTTTGTAGGAAAAGAGGCATTGTTTTTATTCTGGATGCTTCACAGACAGCAGGGTCTGTCCCTATAAATGTAAAAGATATGGATATCGACATTTTATGTTTCCCCGGACATAAAGGTCTTTTAGGTCCTCAGGGAACAGGTGGGATATATGTAAGAGAAGGTATTAAGGTGAAATCTTTAATAAAGGGTGGCACCGGAAGTCAGAGCTTTTTACCGGTACAGCCGGAGGAGTGTCCGGAATGTCTGGAATCAGGTACAGTAAATACTCATGGGATTTCAGGGCTTGGGGCAGCTATTGACTATATACGTCAGACAGGTGTTTCTAACATCGGTAAAAGGGAAGAATCTTTAAGAAAGTATTTTATCGATACAGTGGGTAAAATACCTGGGGTCAAGATATATGGTCCTTTAACCGGAGATTTTACAGGTACGGTTTCTGTAAATTTTGAGGGTCTGAAAAGTATGGAGGTTGCGGAATATTTATCTGAACATAAGATTGCAGTAAGAGGTGGTTTCCATTGTGCACCACTGGCGCATAAGACGCTGGGGACTGATACATCAGGAACTGTAAGGTTCAGCTTCGGGCATAATAACAATAATACTCAGATCGATTTTGCTGTAAGAATTCTGAGAAAGATGGTTGCCACTAAACACAAAATATAGTATAATTACTTAAATTATTCTACTATTTTTGGAGGTTCATATGAGGTGTCCTTATTGTGGTTGCTTAGAAGATAAAGTTGTGGATTCAAGGCCGACTGATGAAGGTCTTACTATAAGACGAAGAAGAGAATGTGTAAAATGTGCAGCTCGTTTTACCACATATGAAAAGATTGAAACAGTACCTTTGATGGTTGTGAAAAAAGACGGCACCCGTCAGGGCTATGATAGAAACAAGATTTTAGGCGGCATTGTCAAAGCTTGTGAGAAAAGACCTGTTTCTATGAATCAGATCGAGAAACTGGTAGACAGCATTGAATTATCTTTGTACAACAGTATGAAGAAGGAAGTTAGTACAGAAGAAATCGGGGAAATAATCATGACTGAACTTAAAGGTTTGGATCAGGTTGCTTACGTAAGATTTGCTTCAGTTTACCGCCAATTTAAAGATATTGATACATTTATGGAGGAATTAACCAAGATTATGAAGGAAAAGTAATTTTTCGACACGACAAATAATTTTGGGAAATAATCATAAATATTTGACAGCCATCGGCCTTTGGAATAACATTCCGTTACAATTTAAAAGGCAGGTGGCTGTTTTGGTTTCTAATGTGTTTTCTTTTGCAACAAATGGTATTAAAGCATTTCCTGTTAATGTTGAATCGGATATAAGCAGAGGATTGCCGGATTTTGAAATTATAGGCTTGGGAGATGCTTCGATTAAAGAGTCCAGAAAAAGAATATGGACCGCAATTAAGAATCAGTGTTTTGATTTTCCGGTGGGTAAAGTCATTATAAATTTAGCTCCGGCATCTATGAGGAAGGTGGGAACCACCCTTGACCTTGCTATCGCCATAAGCATTTTGACAGCTTCAGGGGTTGTTAAGCCTGAAATGCTAAAGGATACGGCTTTGGTAGGTGAACTTTCTTTAGAGGGTAATTTATTGCCTGTAAAGGGTATATTACCAATGGTGGAAGAGGGCAAGAAGAATGGGGTTAAGAGATTCATAATTCCAAGAGCAAATGTCCCCGAAGGTGGAATTGTTAAAGATGTAAATATATGTGGAGTTAGTAATTTAAGGCAGGCTGTTGCCATACTTTCAGATGGGGAAAAAGGTGTATATACAGGAGAAGGCATTACATCAATGCCGGAACTTTCAGATATAAACTTTGAATTTGATTTTGGTCAGATTGCAGGACAGCATGAATGTAAGAGAGCTTTGGAGATAGCTGTTTCAGGCTGTCACAATATAATTATGCTGGGTTCTGCAGGAAGTGGGAAAAGTTTGCTTGCCTCCTGCGTTCAGGGGATAATGCCTCCTATGGATTATGATGAAAGCTATGAAAACACAGCTATTTACAGTATAGCAGGAAAGCTTGAACATCAGAGTCCTTTATCATCTGAACGACCTTTCAGAAGAGTACACGGGAGTGTTACTTTAAGAGGCCTTACAGGAGGCGGCAGACCGGTCAGGTTTGGTGAAGTAACACTGGCTAATAACGGAGTACTGTTTTTTGATGAAATTACTGAGGCTGACAGACGGGTTGTAGAAGCCTTAAGGGAGCCTTTGGAAAATAGGACAATATGTCTATCCTCCTTAGGAGTGTCTGAAACGCTCCCTGCAGATTTTTTGTTTGTGGCAGCAGGTAACCCTTGTAAGTGTGGACGTCTTTTTGAAGGTGACAGAAATTGTAGTTGTAATAAAGCTCAGATAAAGAGTCGGTTGGAAAAACTGTCTCTTCCTTTACTTGAAAGAATAGATATGCATCTAATAGTTCGTGGAGTAGGTTTTCGGGATATGTCCGAAAATATAAGAGAAGAGTCTTCTTCGGAAATAAGAAAACGTGTTATTAAAGTAAGGACAATGCAAAAAGAAAGATATAAAGGTGAGAGCTTTTCAACTAACGGAAGAATGAATAGACAAGCTATAGAAAAATACTGTAGTTTAAGCAGAGATTCTCTCGAATTTGCTGAAGAAGCAGTAAAAAAACTGAACTTAAGTATGCGGAGTTTCGACAGATTACTAAGAGTAAGCCGGACAATTGCTGATATGGAAGAATCTTTAACCGTCCAACAGCACCATTTGGCAGAAGCTTTTCAGTACAGGGCAATTGAAAATGTAAGAGAATATATGTAGGTGAATTATGACAAATGAAATAAGAAAAGAAGTTATCTGGATCTGGTTGTCGGGAATGGGCCGTCCTGTTAATAAAATATTGGCTTTTCTGCTTGAAGAATATGGTTCTGTTGAGGCCATATGGCAAGCTGATTCTAAAAGTAAATTAAGTGACAGAATACTTAAAAATCCTGAGCTTGCAGAAAAAATTCTTGATAAGAAAGAGAGAGAGGTAGCTTTTTATACATATGAAAAATCAAAAAAGGACGGTGGTAGAATTACTTATCTTGAAAAAGATGATTATCCGGACCTTCTGAAACATATATATGCTCCACCGTTAGTGCTTTACTATTACGGTACACTTCCATATTATAAATCACCTGATATGCCATTACTGGCAGTTGTGGGATCCAGAAAATGTACTACTTACGGTAACAGTATGGTGTATAAAATTTGTGCGCAGTTGGCATATTGCGGAGTTGGTATTGTAAGTGGTCTTGCAAAGGGGATTGATGCAAGAGCTCACGAAGGCGCTATTGCCGGTGATGGTTACACTGTGGGTGTATTAGGTGGAGGTGCTGATGTTATTTATCCTTTTGAAAATATTCATCTTTATTACAAAGTGAGGGAGTTTGGCTGTGTAATGTCAGAATATCCACCCGGTACAGAACCTTTAAGAAGTCATTTCCCTGCAAGAAACAGAATAATTGCAGGAATGAGTCAGGGGACTTTTGTTTGTGAAGCTACAAAAAGTAGTGGAACAATGATAACTGTGGACAGAGCTCTGGAAGAAAATCGTCAGATTTATGCCTTGCCGGGAAATGCTGATAGTGAATTAAGCGAGGGAACCAATAATCTTATAAAAAGATGTGCTGTTTGTGTTACAGGGTATCAGGATATTTTACAGGATATGGGATATGAACCTAGAAGAAGACCTCCGGCTGAATCTTTAATGAAACTTCAGGGGCTTGAAGGAAATGTAAAGAAAGTAGCCGAAGCCATTGCTGCTGGAGCGTATACTGCTGATGAAATCCAGAAAAAATCAGGAATCCCTTCTGCGTCAGTTCAAATAGCTTTGACAATATTGGAGGTAAAGGGTATAATCCGTAGAAATCACCAAGGCGGTTTTTGTATAATATAGTAGAAATCGCAATAGTTAACAGATTATTCATAATTTGTAGTATATAATGGTGTTTGGAATTTTTACAGGAGGTACACTCTATGTCGGATTATCTTGTTATTGTTGAGTCCCCAACAAAGGCAAAGACAATTGGAAAATTTTTAGGTAAAAAATACCACGTATTAGCCTCAGCCGGACACTTGAGAGATTTACCGAAGAGCAGAATGGCTGTTGATATAGAAAATGATTTTGAACCGCAGTATACCAATATAAGAGGTAAAGCTGATTTAATAAAAGAACTTAAGAAAAATGCATCTGAAGCAAATAAAGTTTTTCTGGCAACTGACCCGGACCGTGAAGGAGAAGCTATTTCATGGCATTTGGCATATCTTTTGGGAATTGATAAGAATTCATCCTGTCGTGTTACTTTTAATGAAATTACACAGAATGCTGTCCGTGATGCATTTAAAAGTCCAAGAAAAATTGATATGGAATTAGTTGACACTTATCAGGCTCGTCGCGTGCTTGACAGAGTTGTTGGTTATAAAATAAGTCCTATTCTCTGGAAGAAAGTAAAAAAAGGTTTAAGTGCAGGTCGTGTACAGTCTGTGGCAACAAGGCTAATCTGTGACAGAGAAGAAGAAATTGAAGCATTTATTCCTAAAGAATATTGGTCCATTGAAGGACGTTTTATTAAAAACGGCGAAAAAGTTCTTAAAAAGAATGAGTTTGTAGCTAAGTTCTATGGAGATAAATCAGGTAAGATTAATATAGGCACAGGTGAGGAAGCTGAAAAGATTCTTAAGGATCTTGAAAAATGCACTTATTCAGTTGTGTCTGTTAAAGAAACAGAGAAGAAAAAGGCTCCTTCTGCACCTTTCACTACAAGTACACTTCAGCAGGAAGCTTCCCGTAAACTGGGATTCCCTACATCAAAAACCATGCTTATTGCACAGCAACTTTATGAAGGTATTGATTTAGGTAAGTCCGGTCATACGGGTCTCGTAACATATATAAGAACTGACTCTACCAGAATTTCAGATGAGGCAGCTTTTGCAGCGAAAGAATATATTGCAGAAACTTATGGAAATGAATACTTGCCTAAAAACAGAAGAATATACAAAAACAGGAACTCTTCTCAGGATGCGCATGAAGCAATCAGACCTTCATATATGACATTGAAGCCTGACGATGTGAGAGCAAAACTTACTAACGATCAATATAAGTTATATAAACTTATCTTTGACAGATTTATTGCAAGTCAGATGGCGGATGCAATATTTAATATTTGCAATGTTGATATATCTGCAGGAAAATATATATTCAAGACTTCCGGAACTACAGTAAAGTTCCCGGGATTCACTAAGGTGTATATTGAAGGTAAGGATGAAAAAGAAGATGAGGATGCAGGTAAGTTGCCGGAGCTTGGCAACGGAGATATTTTGAATTGTCTGGATATTTTAAACCAGCAGCATTTTACTCAGCCTCCTTCAAGATACAGCGAAGCTACTTTGGTTAAGGCTATGGAAGAATACGGCATAGGAAGACCAAGTACCTACGCAACGATTGTCTCTACAATTCAGGCAAGAGGCTATGTAGGTAAAGAAAAGAAAACTTTATATCCTACTGAATTGGGTAGAATAGTTAATAATCTTATGAAGCAAAGCTTTAAAGATATTGTTGATGTAGAGTTTACCGCTCAGTTGGAAAGTCAGTTGGATGAAATCGAACAAGGTAGTGTTAAGTGGACAAAGGTTCTTCGTGACTTCTATAATGGTTTTGCACCTGAGCTTGAGAAAGCTGAAAAAGAAGTTGAAAAGGTTGTTATTGCTGATCCTGTCAGTGATGTGCCTTGCGACAAATGTGGTCGTATGATGGTCTACAAGACAGGTAGATTCGGTAAGTTTCTGGCATGTCCTGGTTTCCCTGAATGTCGTAACACAAAAGCTATTATTGAAGAAGTAGGCACTGCTTGTCCTGATTGCGGTAAAATGCTTTTGTTCAGAAAAACAAAATCAGGTAAACGTTATGTAAGTTGTAGCGGATATCCTGATTGTAAATTCAGTTCCTGGAATATTCCTACAGGAGATAAATGTCCTGAGTGTGGCAGTTACCTTGAAAGGGTTATGACCA
Source organism: Oscillospiraceae bacterium (assembly GCA_015069135.1). Lineage (GTDB taxonomy): Bacteria > Bacillota > Clostridia > UBA1212 > SIG427 > SIG427. Next base: position 121,516 of record SVJE01000001.1, read on the forward strand.
GAGGTGGTCTTGTTGTTTGTAGTAATAAAGAGTGTAAATATACTGTTAAAAAGGGAAGTAAAAAATAATGAGTAAGGCTGTTCATGTTATAGGAGGAGGACTTGCCGGTTGCGAAGCTGCTTTTAAGGCTGCATCCTATGGTGTGCCTGTTGTTTTATATGAAATGAAGCCGTCTAAAAAGTCTCCTGCTCATGAAATGGATACTTTGGGAGAGCTTGTGTGCAGTAACTCTCTGAAATCGTCAGATCCGGGTTCTGCAGCAGGATTATTAAAAAGAGAAATGGATATTATTGGTTCTGTCTGTATAGATAGTGCTAAAAAATCAAGTGTCCCTGCCGGAGGTGCTCTGGCAGTGGATCGTCATGTTTTTTCTAAGGAAATTACAAAAAAAATAGAAGCTGATTCTAATATTCAGGTTGTAAATAAAGAGATATGTTCTTTAGATGAAATTCCTGATGGTGAAATAGTTATTATAGCTACCGGCCCTTTAACTTCGGAAGATTTTTCTGAGCGTATAAAAAAAGATCTGGGTCTTGAATCTTTGCATTTCTTCGATGCAGCAGCCCCTATTATCTACAAAGATTCTATTGATATGGATATTGCTTTTAAGGCTGCAAGATACGGCAAAGGAAGCGCGGACTACATTAATTGTCCGATGAATCGAGAACAATATCTTGAGTTCTACAATGCTCTTGTTACTGCAGAAACTGCAGAAGTTCATGAGTTTGAAGAAAAGGCTCTTTATGAAGGGTGTATGCCTGTTGAGTCCATGGCAAAGAGAGGTCAGGACACTATACGTTTCGGACCACTTAAGCCTGTGGGTCTTGATAATCCTGACGGAAGTAAAAATTATGCTGTAGTTCAGTTAAGGCGTGATAATACTGAAGATACTTTATACAATATTGTAGGCTTTCAAACAAGACTTAAGTTCGGAGAGCAGAAGAGAGTGTTTTCTATGATTCCCGGCTTACAGAACTGTGAGTTTGCAAGATATGGTGTTATGCACAGGAATACATATATAAAATCTCCCGGTATTCTCGATAATACATATAAAGTTATGGAACCGTCTAAGTTTGGTTGGGGTGAAAGACATGTATTTTTTGCAGGCCAGATTACCGGCGTTGAAGGATATATGGAGTCCGCAGACTCAGGTATTGTTGCAGGAATTAATGCGGCTATGTTATTCTTGGATAAAGAACCGGTGGTATTCCCTGAGACCACAGCTACAGGTGCTTTAGCAAATTATGTTGCTAATTATCAGGGGAAAGATTTTCAGCCAATGGGAATTAATTTTGGTATAATTAAAGAACCTGAAAAACTAAGTGGTATGAAATTTAAAAAGAGAGATAAAAAGGAACACAGAGCCTTAATCGCAGAAATAGCAGCTGAAACTATGAAAGAGATGGTGGATACTTTTGGAGTATAAGCGTATTGTATTGATAGGAATGCCTTGTTCAGGTAAATCTTCAATCGGAAGAGTAATTGCTAAATATCTTAAGTGCAGATTTATTGATATGGATGAAATGATTGAAGAAAGAGTTGGAATGCCTATTCCTGAAATCTTTGAAAAGTATGGTGAGGAGAAATTCAGACAGCTTGAGTGTATTCTTGCTCAGTCGCTGGCTAAAACACAGAACGTGGTTATTTCAACCGGAGGTGGTATTGTTACAAGACCGAACGCAATTGAACCTCTGGCATGTGAAGACAGTTATGTAATATTCTTATTCCGTAGCTTCTATAAGCTTGTGGGTACACCTGAAAGAGTAATGGAAAAAAGACCACTTCTTAAAGAGAGAAGTGCCAGTGAGTTTCATGCGATGTATAAGGAAAGAATGCCTTTGTACAGAAAATATGCCACTGTGGAAATCAATAACGAAACAGAGCGTGAAGAGTCTGTAAATGAGATTATGAACAAGTTAAGAGAAGTAGGTATTAACTTTAAAAACAAAAGGTGATTAATATGAAGTTGCTTATAATAAATGGTCCTAATTTAAATATGCTTGGTATCCGTGAGCCGGGAATTTATGGTTCCGGAACATATGAAGATCTTTGTAAAATGATTCAGGGAAAAGCAGATAATATGGGTGTTTCTGTGGAATTTTACCAATCAAACCATGAAGGGGCAATCATAGACAAAATTCACAGTTCCATGGGAGTTTTTGATGGTATAGTAATAAATCCGGGGGCTTATACCCATTATAGCTATGCTATACTGGATGCTCTTAAAGCTGTTGGTATTCCTACTGTTGAAGTACATATAAGTGATATTCATTCAAGAGAAAGCTTCCGAAGTGTTTCTGTAACAGCTGCTGCTTGTATAGCACAGATTTCAGGTCATGGTTTTGAGGGCTACTGTGAAGCAATAGATGTACTTGAATCTAAGTTGAGGTGATATTTATGTTTAAACATATGACGGCTGATATGTATATAGATGATGTTGCATCTATAGATCCTGAAAATCTCAAGAAATTAGGCATAAAAGGGGTTCTTTTTGATATTGACAACACTTTGGAACCTTATCATACAGAAAAACCGGGGCGGGCTACAAAAGAGCTTTTTGAGCGTTTTACTGCAGCAGGTCTGAAGGTGGCTATTCTTTCAAATGCCAAAGAACCCAGAGCTATGGAGTTCTGCAGAGATTTTACTGATAACTGGGTAGCTAAAGCCGGTAAGCCTCTGAAAAAAGGTTATATCAAATTAGCAGAAATTATGGAACTTAAACCTGATGAAATGGCTTCTGTAGGGGACCAGCTTTTTACCGATATACTTGGCGGAAATATTTTCGGGTGTTATACTATATGTGTAAAACCTATTGATAAGATTGAACCACCATTTGTGGCTTTCAAGAGATTTTTTGAAAAACCTTTTATGAAAGGAAAGTTCCATGCAGAGTAACAGAATTTTTGAATTAAGAAAAACATTAGAAATTATTAAAGCTGATGCTGTTGTAATCAATGATCCTGACAATGTGTTTTACCTGTCAGGGTTTACCGGATATGGGGACGGCACATTGCTTATTACTTCAACTGAAGCTTTTTTGCTTACTGATTCAAGGTATGATATACAGGCTCACGAAGAGGCTCCTTTATATAATGTGAAAATGATAAGAATGCCTGACAGTGATGAGTTTGTTTCTTTAGTTAAAGAGTGCAGAATAAAGAATCTGGCTTTTGAAAATTGTTATGTTTCCTATACTTTCTGGAAGCTTCTGAATGATAAACTATCTTTTTGCAATCTCGTTAATCTTGACGATGCGGTTATCAATCAGCGTATGATTAAAGATGAGAGTGAAGTTAAGATTATTAAGAAGGCCTGTGAGATTGCAGGTACCGCTTTTCTTGAAATGAAGCACCTTATTGTTCCAGGTGTTAGGGAAGTGGATGTGGCTGCTGAACTTGAACTTCGCATGCGAAAAAAAGGTGCTATTAAACCTTCCTTTGATACAATTCTTGCTTCCGGCTACAGAGCTGCTATGCCTCACGGTGCTGCCAGTGAGAAAGTAATTATGGCCGGTGAACCTGTTACCTGTGATTTTGGTGCATTCTATAAAGGGTATTGTTCTGATATGACAAGAACTGTTTTCGCAGAGGGTGAGGCTGACGAAACTCTTCTTAAGATTTATGATATTGTTAAGGAAGCTCATGATCTTGCCATTGTTTCTTTCAAGCCCGGCATGACCGGTTACGACCTTGATAAGATTGCCAGAGATTGTATTGAGTCTTACGGCTATGGTAAGGAGTTTGGTCATTCTTTAGGCCACGGTATAGGTACACAGGTACATGAAGCACCTTCCGTTTCCAAGAAGGGGGATATTGTTCTTGAAAAGGGTATGATTTTTAGTGTTGAGCCGGGTATTTATATTGAAGGTCTTGGCGGTGTACGTATTGAAGACTTAGCATTGGTAACTGATACCGGTCTTGAAGTTATTACTATTGGCTGATTTTAAGGAGATTTTCATGGGGAAAAAGACTGTTCTGCAAGGTTTGATTGCTATAGCCGGAGTTGCACTTATAGGTGTTCTTCTTTATTTTATGTTAGGAAATCCCACTGTAGATACTTCTCAGGTAACTAAGGTTACCGCTTATGGTATTAACATGGAAACGGGAAGGGTTTCTACTGAAGTGCTTTCTGATGTTGATGCCAATGTTGTTACTGAGATTTTCAACGGCAAAGAAAAGTCTTTTGATGGCCCCGGAGATGTTTTTTCTGAAAACTGTGCCTTTGTACTTACTGATGGTGACAGCGAATATTATTTTTGTTTAGCTACGGATGAAAGTAATTTTGTTTGCAGTGCAAATGATGATATGTATTTTGAAATCACGGAAGACGAGAAGGATGAACTTCTTGATCTTTTGAGAGATTATTGTGGCTACAGATAATTGTTTTTTCCAATATTTTATTGACAATATTTTGGATAAGTACATATAATATGATAGACGCACAAATTGATGCGTCCTGAAATAAATTTAAAGTTATTGATTTAAATTTATTTTGTGTTATTACATCTATAGAGGATAGCGACGAGATCAGCTATCGTTGGCCTTGAAACAATTGCTTGTGTCGGTATGCAGACGGTTGTGGAGCCAGTTATTGGGTTATGCGATAACCTCAAACCGAATAGGTTCCCTGAGACTGAAAAAATGCTTCTATAGGGCCTTGTTTGTGCAAGGTCCTTTACTTTTCTCGAAGTTTTGCTTAATAAATTGAGTTCTGAATAATAGACTTTATATAATAAAAAAGAGATACCCTGAGGTACCTCTTTTAATGTAACAGATTTTAATTATTCTTCGTCGCAATCGCAGCAACCGCATTCACAGTCGTCATCATCACAATCGCAATCACATGTCCAGTCAATGTCAATTTTCTCATTGCACTCAGGACAAATGAAGTAAGAACAATCATCGCTGATGATGTCATCGTCCAATTCGATTTCAGCACCGCAAGCCGGACATGTTACATCTTCAAAATCGATTCCGTCGCAATCGCAATCGTCACAATCACAACAATCGCAATCACAATCGTCGTAAACATATTCTTCAAGTTCGCCAACGATTTCATCAAGATCGTCTAAATCTTCATTGATAAGATCCTGCTGTTCTTCTAATTCTTCAACAGCAAATGTCATATCATCGAGTAACTCGATAATAGCTGACAAAACTTTAGCTTCTTTAGACTCTTCTCCTAAATCAAGACCGTCTGCCAAACCTTTAATGTAGCTGATTCTCTCTGATAAATAACCCATTTTACACACCCCCGTGATAAAATATTAAAGTTTAATTATACTCTTGACATGTACTCGCCTGTACGTGTGTCAATTCTGATTACATCACCGATGTTAACGAAGAGAGGAACCTTAACCAAAGCACCTGTTTCAACAGTAGCAGGCTTTGTAGCACCTGTAGCTGTATCTCCTTTGAAACCTGGCTCAGTTTCAGTTACTTCCAATTCAACAAAGATAGGTGGTTCAATACCGAATACATTTCCTTTGAAAGAAAGAATCTTACAGATATCGTTTTCTTTAACGAACTTCATTGCGTCACCTAAGGTGTCTGCATTGATAGGAGTCTGCTCGTATGTTTCATTATCCATGAAGTAGTAAAGACCGTCGTCGCTGTAGAGATACTGCATCTCTCTGCGATCAATTCTTGCAGGCTCGAATTTATCTGTAGGGTTGAAGGATCTTTCAACAATTGCACCTGTAATAACGTTTTTGTATTTTGTTCTTACGAATGCTGCACCTTTACCGGGCTTTACATGCTGAAACTCAACAACCTGGAAAACTCCGCCATCCATTTCAAAAGTCATGCCGTTTCTAAAATCACCAGCTGATATCATATAGTATACCTCCAATAGTTTCTTTTATACTCCAACCAATTATACCTTATATTTCTTTTCTGTACAAGTCATTTTTTCCTATGATTATTAATATACTTTCACAAAAACAAAATTTAAGGAGGGGAGATATATTAAGAAGGATAAAGTTAAAGCTGAAATTCTGGACAGGCTTTTGGGTGAAACCGGAAAGGTTATAAAAAATGAGTACTATAAAAATCCGGAAATCTTTAATAATCTTCTGGAAATCAGAATAAGATGTGCAAATCCAATACAGTTAAAAACAAGTACAGAAAATATATTTCTTGCACATAAACCACAAAGTACAGAAATAGACAGGATAGTTACAAGTCTTTGTAGTAACTCAGTTTATGCCTATGAAAAAAGTATCAAAGATGGCTTTGTGACTATTAAAGGTGGTCACAGAGTGGGACTTGCCGGAAGGTATGTTACAGACAAAGGCATTCTTACCATAGGAAGCATTAACATAAGAGTAGCAGGGGAAATAAAGGGGTCTTGTAAGTGTGTTTTACCGGAAATAATGAAACCTGATGGAGATGTATATAACTCCTTGATTGTATCTCCTCCCGGGTGTGGAAAGACCACATTGTTAAGAGATATTGCAAGAGTGTTATCTTACCAAAACATCTCTGTAGGGATTGTGGATGAAAGGTCTGAAGTTGCAGCTTGCTTTATGGGAGTGCCCTGTAATGATTTAGGCCCATGTTGTGATGTTTATGATGCATGTCCTAAAGATATAGGCATATATATGATGTTAAGAGCAATGTCTCCTTATGTAATTGTTACAGATGAAGTCGGCAACGAAAAAGATGTAATTGCTCTTAAACAGGCAGTAACAGCAGGTGTAAGACTTATTGCAACCTGCCACGGTGCCAGCGAGAAAGATGTTTTGGAAAAAGGTCTTAAAGGAATATTCCAAAGGATAGTAATATTAAGTTCCGGCAAAGGTCCCGGAACGGTAGAGAGGGTTATAAAATATGGTTAAATTAGCTATTAAGATTCTGGCCGCAGTATTAATGATTGCCTCCGGATATTTTTTTGGAAAGAGTCTTGAAGAAAAACTTAAAGAAAGATATGAAACATTAAATAAGCTTTCATTAGCTGTGTACTTTTTGAAAAGTAAAATATATACAGAAGGTTTTACGCTTCCGGAAGCCCTTAAAGTCACGGACGATAAGTATTTTAAAAGTGATAAATCATTATTTTCTTTGGCAGCTTCTGAGATGGAAAAAAACACAGATAGTGAAACAGCCTGGATAAGTGCATGTGAAAAAAACGAGGACAGGGTTTTTCTTAAAAATAGTGATATAGAAATACTTAAATCCGCCGGGAAACTTTTAGGTTCAGGTGACAGCAATATGCAAAAAGATAATCTTGAAAATTTGGCAGAACTTCTTAAAAATGCTACAGAAGAATCGGAAATTAAACATAAGAAAGATGGTGCTTTATACATAAAGTTAGGACTGGCTATAGGCAGTATTGTCTCTGTAATAATGTGGTAGAGGTGATTTCATGAACATAGATCTGGTGTTTAAAATAGCTGCAGTGGGAATTATTGTTGCGATTCTCAATTCTTTGCTTTCTAAATCCGGAAGGGACGAGCAGGCTCTAATGGTTACCATTGCAGGCTTGGTGGTTGTTCTTCTGGTTATTGCAAAGGAGATTTTTAAGCTTTTTGAAACTCTGAAAGATTTATTTAGTATATAGGAGGGGAAATGGATATTGTTATAAAAATTGCTGCTACAGCAATACTTGTTTCTTCTATAGGAATGTTAATACGAAGCATTCGTCCGGAACTTTCGGTGCCTGTTTCTGTGGCAACGGTAGTGGTTATTGCTTTAGCCATGGTACCGGAATTGGTTAAAGCTACAGAACTTGCCAAGAGTTTTACAGATAACAAATACATGGAAACAGTGTTTAAAATAACAGGGATTGCTTACATAACACATTTTACAGGAGATATATGTAGGAGCGCCGGTGAAGGAGCATTGGCACTAGGGGTAGAGCTTTCCGGTAAAATAGCAGTTATGCTGTTAACTCTTCCTTTGGCGGGAAATCTTGTAAATTTAGCAAAGTCATTTATATAGGAGGGTAAAATGCAGGAATATTTACAGGGGTTTTCTGAGACCATGAGTCAATATGAAAAAAATATTGAAATTTTACCTTCTGCCAAAGAAGCCATTGATGCAGTGTTACAGGGAGATGTTGAATTTTCAGTAAAGGGATTTGTTATTGGTTTCATCAAAGTTCTTTTTACGGTTATGGAAGAAAACGCAGTTCCTTTTTTATCATTGCTGGCTATTGCTTTTGCCTGTAGTATTTGTATGACAGCCGCCGATTGTGATACACCTCCCTGGTCGGATTCATTGTTGATTGCTATGGGACTGGCCTTGGGAGTGCCGGTTACTACAGCTTTTAGTACTTGCATTCATTCAGCGTATAGCTTTTTTTCTGATATGGAGGCCGTGAATATTGGTGTTATTCCGGCTCTTGCTACAGTGGCTGTACCTGTTAAAACAGGAATTTTTTTAACTTTGGCACAGATTCTTATTCAGCTTATGAAGAAAGTTTTTCTTCCTGCTGCAATTATTTTTGGCGTGCTTAAACTTGTCAGTGTAACAGGAAGTCGATTTGGAACATGGAAGATGGCTGCTATGGTTAAGAGTCTATATAACTGGGGTTTGGGGATAGTTATGCTGGTGTTTTCTACAGTTACGGCAGGTGCCGGAGTGGCTAATGGCATGACTCTTTCTTTAGCTGTTAAAACTGTTCAGTATACTGCCGGTGCTGCTGTACCTGTGGTGGGAAGGTTCCTTTCTGAATCTGCGGAAGTTGTGGCAACGGGAGCCAAAATGGTTAAGAGTGCTGCCGGTATTGGTGCCACTGTTACTTTAGCTACAGTTTGTATTACTCCATTTTTAAGGATGTTTGCTCTTATGTTGCTTTTTAAGATTACTGCAATATTAATTCAGCCGATTCTTGATGAAAGACTTATTGGCATTGTGGATGGCGTGGGGGATTCGGTTTCAATGATGATGGGTGCTGTAGCTTTAATGTCCGTATTTTCCTTTCTTAACGTGGCAGTTATTGCAGGTGCAGGGGTAGGTGGCTTATGAAAATATGGCTTACATCTCTAATTACTGTTTCTTTGTTTCTTTCTGTTATATCTTCTTTATTGCCGGAAAACGGGGTTAAGAGAGCCTGTCTTACAGCCTTTGGTTTTATATTCTTAACTGTAATTGTTACACCTTTTTTTTCAGGCACCAATGGCTTTTTTTCTAAGGATCTTTTGATTATGGAAAGTATTGCTGAAACAGATTCTTCTGATAGTGACTATATTTCCAGGGTCTGTGATGAATACAAGAACAGGTTGGAAGATGAATGTGAGGCTATGCTCTCTCAAAAAGATTATATTTCGGATGTTACAGTGGGAATTTATGAAAATCCCGACAAGGAGAATTTTGGTGAGATTCTTTTTGTAAAATGTAAAGTTTTTAAAGAGGGACAAACTAAAGAAGATAACAAAACACATATCGATAAAATTGTTATCAGTTTTTCAGGAGTAAGTGTAGACCCAAAAGAAGAGAAAAATGATAACTATAAGGATGTAAAGAGATTTATTGCTGATTTTTTAGGTGTTGAAAAGGAGAAGGTTTATGTGGAATCTTAATGTTTATAAAAAGAATAAACTGCCTTTTATTCTGCTCTTTTGTGCTGTTGTTTTGTTTGTAGTTGTGACCATGTTTTCAGGACAAGAGAAAGACTCAGACGTAACAGCCTATAATGTTACGGAAAAAATAAATGATGTTTCTTATGACAAGTATGATGTATATATTGAAAATAAACTTGAAGATATTCTTTCTTCAACAGAAGGTGTAGGGAAGGTTAAGGTGGCTGTAAGCTTAGTTGATTCCGGGGAGATATATCCTTTTACCAAAGAGGAGTCTGAACTGGATGAAACTGTTGAGAAGGATTCTGAAGGCGGATCTAGAGATACGGGTTCTTCCAGTGAAAAAAGTGAACCCTCTGTTATTAAGGACAGTCAGGGAAGTGAGTCGGTGGTTATAACAAAATCTGATATGCCGAAAATTTCCGGCGTTATTGTTTGTGCCAAAGGTGGAAGTTCTTATGTGGTTCAGGAACGGATAATTAAGGCTGTTAAGGCACTTTGTGATATTGATGTCTCTGAAATTGAGATTTTGCCAATGAATTAGAATAGACAAGATGTTTTCTGAATATATATCTATATCAATCTATTTAAAGGAGGAAATTTATGTCTGTTAAGGTTAAAAGGATTATTGCCCTTGGTGTTTGTGTGTGTTTGTTGGGTGTAGCTGTGGTTCAGAATGTAAGGTCGAACAAGAAAAGTGAAAGTGAACCAAAACCTACCGCTGTTGCTAATGCCAAACCGCTTGATACAGAGAATAGTGCAGATGAGTTTTTTGCTCAGGCACGTCTTGAAAGGGAAAGCGTGAGAGCTGAGGCTGAAGCTTTATGTGCTGCGGTTATTGCTGATTCAGAATCAACGGCAGAAGAGATTTCTCAGGCTAATGCCAAGGTGGAAGCTTTAAGAGTTATTGCCGAGACGGAAAGTAATCTTGAGTCTTTGATTGCCGGGAGAGGTTATCAGCAGGTATTAGTGGAGCTTACTGATGATGGTCAGTTGGAAATTACTGTTTCTGAAGCTGAAATTGATGAAGCTGAGGCTACTGCTATTGCTACAGCTGCTTATGAATCTACAGGTATCTCTATTGATAATTTATGTGTAAAATGCTTCAATGGTTGACCTTTTCTGAATTGTATTACATAACCACAACTAAAAGCTTTTGATAAGGCTTGGGTTGTGGTTTTTTTCTTGTAAATTCATTTTTTATAATGTATACTTTTCCATAGATTTTTACTTATAAAGGAGATAATTATGGAACTTATATTTCCCCGACCGGAAACCCCTGCATACACATGGACAGAATATGAAATGGAGAAGCAGCTTGGAACTTATCCGGGCTGTGATGGAAGCTTTTGTCGTACCTATATGGAAATATTAGAGAGTGTACTTGATGGCTGTGTAGGCAAACATCGTGCTTATGTGGGAACTACTGTAAGTGCAGCACTAAACAGCGGAATGGAAGCCATTGATTTACTAACAGGACATGAAAGAGGAAAGAATGGTCCCCAGTACAATCACATGAAAGAGCGATGTGACAGAATAAATAGAGAATACAGAGACTGTCGAAAGGAAATAAACAGCAGAATGGTAGAGTTTCTTCTTAACAATGATGGAATAATTGACAGATGGCCGTCTTGTGAGAATGTAATAGGCATATATACCAAAGTTGAAGATAATGCAAGTCTTGATAAAATTGAATTTCCTTTTGCATACTTTGGAGACGAGTATAAACCGGCAGGATATAAAGTTTACAGAGAACATGAGTATCCTATATACAATCACAACTTCTATAACCCTTATGAAACTGAAGAACTTAAAGAAGCCGGTAGAATTAAATCAGAGAAACACAATCAATACTTTAGCAAGAAAGCCTGCACAGGATGTAAGGGTAGTATAAGGAGATTTGTTGCCTTTCTTCCTGCACTGTTTGCTATGGTGTTTCTGGCTTTCAGCTTGTTCTGCTTTTTTCAGAATGTTGTTCCTGCCAAACAGGTAACAGCATGGGTTGAAGAGTTTTCAAATATACCTGGTATACTTTTATTTATTCCAAAAGTTATTTTGTATATATTTGCATATATTTCCGAAATACTCAGATTAAATGATATATTGTTCTGGATAGGAACTTTAGGTATTTCACTTGTCGGAATTATTTTCGGAATCAAAAAAGTAATTTCACCAAAGCTAGCCCGTGTGAATAAAGCTACACTGGAGAAGTTGCGGGAAGAAAATACAAAGGCCCTTGATGATTATTGGGCAATTGAAAAAGAAATCAAAGCAGTAAGCGATGGTTGGAATAATGCATATTGTGATTATATACGTTTAAAATACAGAAATGATAGTCTTTAAAGTGTAGATTTACCTCTACACTTTTTTTATGCATTATGATATAATTTTAAAGACTAATATTTGGAGGCGTGTTTTGGCTGAGGAATTTCATAATCAAAACGATATGCTTATCTCCGACGAGGTAGTGGCAATTACAGCAGGTGTTGCTGCTACAGAAGTTGAAGGAGTAGCCGGAATGAGTACAGGTCTTACCGGAGGAATTGTTGAAGCCTTTGGTAAAGTTAACCTTGCAAAAGGTGTAAAGGTTGTAACAGAAAACAACCGTACTCAGGTAGATTTATATGTAATTCTCAAGTACGGATTCCGTATACCTGATGTGGCATGGAACATACAGGATAAGGTTAAATCGGATGTGGAGAACCTTACAGGAATTACAGTAGATACAGTCAATATACACGTACAGGGTATAGATTTCAGTGATGACCAAGGAGGAAACCAATGAATTACCTGTTCAGAATTCTGGTAGCTGTTTATTCATTCTTACTTGCCATATTTTTTGGCATTATAATGATTTCACCGTTTGGAGATAAAGTAATACTCTCCATGGGAATAGATTTTTTAAGCGGTACATTTTACCAGTCAGATAAATATGACGTGCTTTTGTTTATTGTAGGTCTGATGTTCTTCGCCCTTAATATTGCGGTTCTTGTATCCGGAGTAAAGGGAAGGCGAAGTGCTAAATATATATGTACAGAAACAGACTCAGGTGTAATAAGAATTTCATCTTATTCTATTGAGAGCATTGCTCTTGGACTTTCCAAGCGTTTTAACGGTGTTAAGGATGCGAAAGCAAAAGTTAGATTTAACGGGGATAAAGTAAACATTCTTATCCGTCTTACAGTACTTCCTGATGTGAATGTGCCTGATCTTTGTAAAGGAATACAGGTAAGAGTAAAGGAATCTGTGGAAGCAACAATGGAATTGTCCGTAAGCGATGTAAGTGTAAACGTGGACAGTGTATCATCTGCAAATCAGGAGTGATAAAAAATGCTAAGAAAACTCTATAGATTTTACAGAAATAATTATTGGGGAATAAATGGGGCATTGGTAGGCCTTGCTTTGGGTTTGTCCTTAGTGTTTTTGGGACTTCTAAAGACAATAATTCTTGCAGTTTGTATACTTGCAGGATACTTTGTTGGTCGTATGCTTCAGAAAGATAAGAACTTTCTTAAGAACCTCCTGGATAAGATATTACCACCCGGTTCTTACAGATAATAAAAAGGAGAATTTTCATGGGACGACGTGAAACAAGAGATGCAACAGTTAAATTCATATTTTCAGACGACTTTTCTCAGGTTAGAAAAGACATGGAAACTCTTGAAGAAAGAATTGATAATTTTTTCAGAGACTATGATGGCTGCGAGAAAAAAGATATAGATATGGTCTATGTGAAAAAGGTAGTAGACGGTACCATAGAGCATAGCGAAGAAATAGATAAGCTTATAAAAGAACATACAGAAAATTGGTCACCTGAGCGTATGGCTAAAATAGACATGGCTATTTTACGGGTAGCAGTATATGAAATGCTGTATATGGAAGATGTTCCTGAAAGTGTAAGCATAAATGAAGCTATAGAGCTTGCAAAAAAATACAGTCACGAAGATGCCGGCACATTCGTAAACGGTATCTTAGGTGGTATTTACAGGTCTAATAAGTGAAAAAATTAACTGTAACTGCCGTAAACAGTTATATCAAGGCAATTCTGACATCTGATATTAACCTTATGAGCCTTTGTGTGGAAGGGGAAATATCCAACTTTAAATTACATTCATCAGGACACTGTTATTTTACCCTTAAAGATGCCGGTGGAGTCCTAAAATGTGTAATGTTCAGGACTGCTGCCGTGAAGCTTAAGTTCATGCCTGAAAACGGCATGCAGGTTGAGGCTACAGGAAATATATCTGTTTATGAAAGAGATGGTGTATACCAGCTTTATGTGGAAAATATGAAGCAGGCAGGTACAGGTAATCTCTATGAGAAGTTTGAAGAAACCAAGAAGAAACTTGAAGCAGAAGGTTTATTCAGACAAGAACTGAAAAAAGAAATTCCCATACTCCCAAAGATAGTAGGAGTGGTAACGTCTCCTACAGGAGCAGTAATTCAGGATATAATGAATGTAAGCAGTCGCAGATTTCCTGATATGAGGATAAGAATTTTTCCTGTGGCAGTACAGGGGATAGAAGCCACACCTTCAATAGTAGGAGCCCTTAAATTTATAAATAAGCATAATCTTTGTGATGTCATAATTGTTGCAAGAGGTGGTGGCTCTATTGAAGATTTATGGCCTTTTAATGAGGAAGAAACAGTAAGAGCAATAGCAGAATCTTCCATACCGGTAATTTCCGCTGTAGGTCATGAAACAGACTACACATTGTCAGATTTTGTGGCAGATTTAAGAGCACCTACACCTTCAGCTGCAGCAGAACTGGCAGTACCTGTATATGCTGAACTTAAAGAGCTCTTGTTTAGTGCCAAAATGCGCCTGGGTAAATTACCTCAGCAGAATATATTACTTAAGCGAAAAGATCTTGAAAGAATAAAGAACAGTGTTTTCTTCAAGAGACCTGGGGAAATTATAAATATAAAAAGACAAATTTGTGATAGCCTTTCAGAAGAACTTCATACTGCAGCTTCAAACCGTATGAAAGAATCTGAGCAACGACTTAAACTGGCTCTTGTTAAGCTGACTTCTTTGGATCCTCTCAAAGTACTTGAAAGAGGTTACAGTGTGGTTAAAAACCAGGATGGTAAAGTAATTACAGACGGCAAGATGCTTTTGGAGAACGAGAAATTTCAGGTGATTGTCAGTGGTGACAGTTTTGAAGGGAGAAAAATATGAGTAATCAGAAATTGAGTTTTGAAGAAGCTGTAGCTGCTTTGGAAGATATTATCGGCAAAATGGAATCAGGCAATATGCCATTGGAAGAATCCATTGAATATTTTAAAAAAGGTACAGAACTTATAAAACATTGTGATAAGATACTTGATAAATATGAGAAAATGATAACTATAGTTACTCCGGATGCAGATGGTGAAGTTAAAGAGGAGGAAGTATGAATTTTAAAGAGCAGTTAAGTGAAATGGCAGAACTTGTAAATCAGCAGCTTGATTTGTTGGTGCCTGTAAAGGATAACAAGCAAAAGGTTATATATGAAGCTATGAGATACAGCCTTCTTGCAGGCGGAAAGAGAATACGTCCTGTGCTTGCGTTGGCATATGCAGATATTTTAGGAGTAGATAGAGATTTTGTTATGCCATTTGCTTGTGCACTGGAAATGATTCATACATATTCACTTATTCATGATGATTTACCTGCTATGGATAATGATGATTTGAGAAGAGGAAGACCTACCTGTCATATTAAGTTTGATGAGGCAACGGCTATTTTAGCAGGAGATGCGCTTCTTAATAAGGCCTTTGAAGTAATGAGTGAAGCTTGTAACAATATGCCGGAAAACATGAAGACAAGAGGAATTGCAATGATGGCACAGGTTGCTAAATGCTCCGGTTCTGAAGGAATGATTGGTGGTCAGGTAATAGACCTTGATTCTGAAGGTAAAGATGTGGATATGGATACTGTACTCACATTACACAAGCATAAAACTGGTGCACTTCTCACTGCACCTGCCTGTATTGCTGTAAGTGCTGCCGGCATGGAAGATACTATTGAAGCTGAACACATTTTTGAATATTCAGAGGCTACAGGACTGGCTTTCCAGGTTAAGGATGATATACTTGACGTAGAAGGGGATACTGAAAAAATGGGTAAGGCTGTAGGCAGGGATGCAAAACAGGATAAACGTTCCATGACTGTTCTTATCGGTATTGATAGTTGTAAAAATATGTTGGATGAACTTACCGTAAAAGCTGTTAAATGTGCGGAGTTTTTTGGTGATAAGGGTAATTTTCTTAAAGATATGGCAGACTATTTGTTGAAAAGAGATAACTGATTAATGAGCAATTTATTAGAAACCGGAAAATTTCCGGAGGATTTAAAAAGGTATAAAGAAAAAGATTATGAAGAGCTTTCTAAGGAACTGAGAGAGAGACTTATTAATGTTGTGGCTAAAACCGGTGGACATTTAGCATCCAATTTAGGTGTTGTAGAACTTACAATAGCTCTCTACAGTGTTCTTGATCCATATAAAGACAGAATTGTATGGGATGTAGGTCATCAGACTTATGTGCACAAAATTCTGACAGGAAGAAATGACAGAATGGAAACTATTAGATCCAAAGATGGACTAAGCGGTTTTCCTAAAATGTCTGAGAGCAGTGCAGATAGTTTTAATACAGGTCATAGCTCAACTTCTGTTTCTGCAGCCCTTGGAATGTGCCGTGCAAGAGATATTAAAGGTGAGGATTATCGTGTTTGTGCCGTTATAGGCGATGGTGCTCTTACCGGTGGTATGGCATACGAGGCTCTAAATGATGCAGGTCAGTCAAAGACGAATTTTACAGTTATACTTAATGACAATGGTATGTCCATTTCCAAAAACGTAGGCGGTATGTCTAAATATTTGGGTAATATCAGAAGTAAGAAAACATATTTAAGAGCAAAGAGGGGCGTAAAGAAATTTTTGGTAAGTATCCCGGGAATAGGTAAACCCATGGAAAGATTTTTCCATAAGATTAAAGAGGCTGTTAAGGCCTTGTTTGTGGATACAGAAATTTTTGAAAATCTTGGTTTTGAATATTTTGGCCCTGTTGACGGACATGATGTTGAAGGTATGAAAACAATTTTCCAAAGAGCCTTCTCGTATAACGGACCGGTGCTGGTTCATGTTGTTACAAAAAAAGGAAGCGGATATAATCCGGCAGAGGAAAATCCTCAGAGTTTCCATGGTACCACACCATTTGACCCTGAAAGTGGTGAAAAAAACATAGATAATTCTATTTCGTTTTCAGAAGCTTTCGGAAAGAAACTAAGTAAAATGGCAGAGGAAGATAAAAATATTGTGGCTGTTACTGCAGCTATGCCAAGTGGTACCGGTTTGATTGGTTTTGAAAAGAAACATCCTGACCGATTCTTTGATGTAGGTATTGCAGAACAGCATGCCATGACTATGAGTGCAGGTATGTCAGCCTGCGGCTTAAAACCATTTTTTGCTGTTTATTCTACCTTCCTTCAGAGGGCCTATGACCAGATTCTTCATGACTGTTCTATTCAGAATCTGCCGGTGGTCCTGGCTGTAGATAGGGCTGGTGTTTGTGGCCCTGACGGCGAGACCCATCAGGGTATATATGATCTTTCATTTCTTAATAACTTGCCAGGTGTTACGGTGGCAGCACCATCATGTATTGAAGAGCTTGAAATGATGATGGACATGTCTCTTAAGGTGTTTGATAAAGATAGTGGAATGCTTAATGGACCCTTTGCAATCAGATATCCTGCTAAGGACAAGTATTCCTTTGATACATCATATTTGAATAATGCCCCTGTTGAATACGGCAAAGGCGCTATGGTTAATTTTGCAAATTTTGTGTCCTATGATGTTGCAATTATAGCCATTGGCAGCATGGTTGAAACTGCTATGCAGACTGCATCAGAACTTAAAAAAGAAGGAATACGCGCACTTGTATTTAACGCGCGATTCTTGGCTCCGTTGGACGAAGTGGGCATCCTGAATGTGTGCAAGCTTTGTAATGCTGCCATTTCCTTGGAAGATGGTGTCAAATGTGGCGGAATGGGTTCTTCTATTACTGAACTTCTGACAAGAGAGAATATCTGGATTCCATTTTCTGTATTAGGCTTGCCTGATGAAACAATCCCTCATGGTAAGATTGAGGAGATTCATAAAATGTACGGGCTTGATGTTCTATCTGTTTGCAATGAAGCTAAAAAGCTTATCAGAAGAAAGCAGGATTTTTCATGAGCCGTTTGGATGTTTATCTAACTGAGAAAGGGGTATACTCCAGTAGAGCAAGGGCCCGAAGGGCTATTGATGATGGCCTTGTTTCTGTTAACGGCAAAGTCATCCTTAAATCTTCTTATGATGTTTCTGAGTCTGATACGGTTGAAGCAGGTGAAGATCCGGTACCCTTCGTCTCAAGGGGAGGTTTTAAACTTTCAGGTGCATTTGACGCATATCCGGTAGAAGTTGCAGGAAAGATTTGCCTTGATGTTGGAGCATCAACAGGTGGTTTTACCCAGGTTCTTCTTCAGAAGGGTGCAGAAACTGTGGTGGCTGTGGATGTTGGTCACAATCAGCTTCATCCGGACCTTATGGCAAATCCCAAAGTTGTTAATATGGAAGGGACGGATATAAGAAATCTGAATATTAGTGAGTATAGTGAATATTTTGATTTTGCCGGTATTGATGTTTCCTTCATATCACTTACTTACATACTTCCTTATGTAGCATCATACTTGAGGAAGGGAGCCCTTTGTGTGGCTTTAATAAAGCCTCAGTTTGAACTGGGTAAGAGTGCTCTTAATAAGAAAGGAATAGTTAAGCAAGATAAACTATTGCCGCAGGCTGTTGACAAGGTAACTACCTGTGCTTCGGCTTGTGGATTTAAAGTTATTATGACAAAAGAGTCCCCAGTTAAAGGTGGGGATGGAAATAGAGAATTTCTGACTATTTTGGAGTGTTTGTAGAGTATTAATACCACACCCAGAACGGGAAAAACAACAAAATTTGTGGGTTGGAAAGCAGAAAAACTCCAACCCAAAGTTTTAGCTTAATATATAAAAAATCTTTGATTGGGTTGGGAAAAAAGCCGTTTTCCAACCCAAAAACTTTTTTCAGGTAATTGTTTTCTTCGATGGGAAACGACGGACAGGAAACAAAAAAAGTGATATGGTATTTATAAAAAAGGAAATGCCATGTTAAAGCTTAAGTTACAGCAATTAATTTTCTACGAAAAATTAATAAAATCAAAAAATGAATTAGAAAAAACTCTTGAAGAAATGCCAAAAGGTTGGCTTGTTGTTCACAAACGAAAAAATGGATATACAGAATTATATCATCATACATATGATGCCAGGGTCAGAAAACAAAAATATCTTTCATTAACAAAAGATGCAGAGCTAATAAAAGAACTCAGTAAAAAAGAAGAAAATAGTGACGCAATAAAAACACAAATAAAAGATATAAAAAGCTTGATTAACAAGTTGAAATCGGTAATAGAATATATTGTAAGTACTACTACCCTTCCGGAAGATGACTATCCACCCCAAACAAGTCAGAATCCATACAGAAGAGAAGACTTAATATGGACCACAAACAGAAAAGAAAAAGTAAGGTCAAAATCAGAAAAAATAATAGCAGATACATTATATAAATTAAAACTGGATTATGCGTATGAAAAAGCATTACAGTTAAATGGTAGAACATATTATCCTGATTTCACAATATTTAATCCATTAAATGGACAAATATATTTTTGGGAACATTTAGGTCTTGGTACAGAAGAGTATCTGGAAAAATGGGAAAAAAGAAAACTCTTTTATGAAAAAAATAATATAGTTCAAGGTAAAAGTTTAATTACAACAGTTGAAGATGATATAAATCACGTAGAAGAAATTGCTGACAATATATTTACTCTGATTAAATATATTAACCTTAAGTAATTAATCTTGCATTTTTATGCATTGAAATGTATAATTATACTTGATTTGGAGAAGTGGACATGACAATCGGAATTTATGAAAACTTAAAAAAGGACACAGCGCCATATTATGTAGATCGTCTTACAAAAGCAATAGAGATGGGTGGTTCTGACTGGTTTCTTTTAAATGAAGAAGAAAAACAGGCAGATTTATACATAAGCGTTGGTGGGGACGGAACATTTCTTAAAGCCGCCAAATATGCATTTAAGTATGACGTACCTGTTCTTGGCCTTAATTTGGGAACCTTTGGTCTTCTTACAGAAGTAGACAAAGACAATGCGGAATTATGCATAAAACGTATAGCAGAAGGCGAATATGATGTTGAGGAAAGAACCGTGTTGGAAGTTTTTGTGGAAGAAAACAAAAATGGAGAAATTAAAAAAAATTTTGTAGATTACGGAATCAATGATTGCGTACTGACACAATTGTCATTACTTAAAGCTTCATATGTAAGGCTTACCATAAACAACTCCTATGTGGAAACATATCCCTGTGACGGAATAATAGTTTCAACCCAGACAGGTTCAACTGCTTATTCACTGTCAGCAGGAGGACCAATTGTAATGCCAGGTTGTGATGTAATTCTTGTAACTCCAAAATGTCCTCATTTTACAGACGGAAGATCTATAGTAGCAGATAAAAATGCAGAAGTTAGACTTAATGTTGTTAAAGAAAATCATGAAATGATAGTATCAGTAGACGGTGAGGAAAGTTATAAATTAAAAGGAAACGAAACAATAGTCTGCAAGAATGCGAATAAAAAGTTAAAAATTATAAGAATGAATCCACCTGATTTCTTTGCTGCACTTAACTCAAAAATAGAAGCAAGAGATCGTCTTATGGGAATCGGAAAAGGAGTAATTTAATATGAAATATACAAGACAGGCAATGATACTTGATTTAATTGAAAAAAACTCTGTTGAAACACAGGAAGACCTGACCGCATTACTTAAAGAAAGTGGTTTTCAGGTGACACAAGCAACAGTATCAAGAGATATTAAAGAGCTTAAGTTAATAAAAATAACAGACGAAAATGGTGTAACAAAGTACAGTGCCATGAAAGAAGTTAATCTATCGCTTACCGGTAAAATGCTTTCCGTATATTCCCATGCTTTTCTTACAGCAGACTATGCAAACAACATAGTAGTTGTAAAAACTCTTACAGGTATGGCACAGGCCGTAGCTGCAGCGATTGATTCCCTTAAACTTACTGAAGTATTAGGAAGTATTGCGGGAGACGACACAATTATACTTGTTTGTCGCACAGAAAAATATGCAGAAGATATAGTTAAAATTCTTGTAAATCTTGTAAGGTAAAATTTATGCTTGAGAGCTTATTTATAAAAAATATAGCTTTAATAGAAGAACTTGAAATAAAGCCGGAAAAAGGTCTTAATTGTATTACCGGTGAAACAGGTGCTGGAAAGTCTGTGGTAGTTGACTCTATAGGCTTTGTTTTAGGTGCCCGTTCTTATCGGGATTTAATAAGAACAGGTAGCGAAAGTTGTCTTGTTTCAGCAGTCTTTCAGCCGGACTCAGTAAATATCAATAGGAAATTGCAGGAGATAGGTATTACTCCTGAAGAAGATAACACAATACTCTTATCAAGAGAATTGACTTTAGCGGGTAAGAATAATTGTCGTATAAATGGTCATAGTGTAACATTATCCATATTAAGAACCATAGGCGAGTTCCTTATAGATATTCATGGTCAGCATGATAACAGAAGACTTATGGAGCCGGAGACCCACAGAGAAATGGTTGATCTATATGGAGAAAAAGAAATTTTACCAATATATGAAAAATACAGGACTTTGCTTGAAGAATATAACGATTTAAAAGGCAAATTGTCAGAAGGAAATACCGATCCGTTAAAGAGACAGGAAAGAATTGACTTACTTACATTCCAGATTTCCGAAATTGAAATGGCTGACATTAAAGAAAATGAGTGGGAAGAGCTCAAAAATCGAAAGGAAAAATTGTTGTCAGCAGAAAAAATAGTTACATCTCTTGGAAAGAGTTCAGAAGCATTATCAGGAAGTTATGATTCAACAGGGGCTTGTGAGAT
The DNA here is from genome assembly GCA_015069135.1 of Oscillospiraceae bacterium. Taxonomy (GTDB): domain Bacteria; phylum Bacillota; class Clostridia; order UBA1212; family SIG427; genus SIG427. The sequence goes on from SVJE01000001.1 coordinate 143,065, forward strand.
GATAGCTGCTGTCGTTAAGTTAATGAATTCCATCGGCAATCTTGATGAAACATACAAGAGTATTGCAGAAAGAACAGAAAGCCTTTCCTATGAGCTTGAAGATATTTCCCGGGAAATAAGAAATCTTTCTGATGATTTCTTTTTTACACCGGAAGAACTTTCTGAAACAGAAGACAGATTGGAAGTTATTGAAAAACTTAATAAAAAATACGGAAACATTCAGGAATATTATGATAAGGCCTGCAAAGAATTAGATGAACTTAATCAGGGTGAAGAATATGTTCAGAAACTTATTGAAAAAATAAGTTATGTATATGAAAAATTAACAGAAGCAGGTGTTGCTCTTAGAGACATCAGAAAAGAAATTGGTAAAAATTTGTCTGAGGAAGTTAAAATACAGTTAAATGAACTTGAAATGCCCGGAGTGTCTTTCTCTGTTGAAGTTAATATTGAAATTCCTGAGAAACCTGTTAACCTGACAGACAGATGGCCTGCTTTTGAAGAAAATGGCATTGATAGCGTAGAGTTTCTTATTTCTGCCAACAGGGGTGAACCTTTAAAGCCTGTGGCTAAAATTGCTTCCGGTGGTGAACTTTCCAGAATCATGTTGGCAATAAAAACAATTCTGGCAGATACAGATAATACTCCTACTTTGATTTTTGATGAAATTGATGTTGGTATAAGTGGTAAAGCTGCCGGCTCTGTTGCTGAAAAACTGAAAAAAATTTCCGGTATTCACCAGGTGATGTGTGTAACTCATTCAACACAGATTGCTGTTAAAGCTGATTGTAATATTTTACTAAAAAAAGATATATGTGAAGGACGAACTTTAATTGGATGTGAAATTCTTGATAAAGAAGGTAAAATAAGAGAAATTGCTCGTCTCTTAGACGGAAATCCCGATTCACCTGTGGCACTTGGTCACGCAAAATCTTTATTGGAAAAAGCTTAATAGCATACAAGATAATTTTTTCGGAAATCTTATTATCGGCACATTTTTTTGGTGGTGTGTTAGTATGATATGTAAGGGAGGTTAATTAATGAAGTTGCCTCATTTATCCAAAAAAATTATTAAATGGATTCCGGCATATGTTGTACCGCTTATAGTTGTACTTTTTGTCTGGAATTATTTTATGATACCACAAAGTATGACTTTTATTGAGGGTCATCAATTTAAATGCGATACCATTTTACCAGTAAGCATGAGCGTGAGTGCTGATGGGGATTCGGCTACTGTTAAAGCTTTTGGTGTTGTGACTCAGAAAATAATTGATGTTAATCTGATTCCTGAAACCAAGGTTATTGTAAGTGGTAAACCCATAGGCGTTAAAATGGTTTCTGAAGGGCTTCTTGTTACCGGTTTTGTAGGTTTTCTGGCGGAGGATAATGTATTTGTGACTCCTGCCAGGGATTCTGATATCAGGCAAGGAGACAGAATCCTTAAGGTTGATGGCAAGTCCATAAAAAATGCAAATGATTTTTCGGAAATTTTATGTCAGTGTAAGGGGTATCCGGTAAAACTGACTGTTAATCGTAACGGAAAAGAAATTGAAATTATGGCAAAACCTTGTAAAGATCTGGAGGGTGGTATATACAAGTTAGGATTATGGGTTAAAGACAGTGTGGCAGGAATAGGAACATTGACGTTTTACTCATCGAAAACGGGATTTTATGGTGCCTTGGGACATGGAATTACAGATTCGGAAACGGGAACGGTGTTTAATCTTTCCAAAGGTATTCTGATGAATGCTGATATTACTGGTGTGGTTAAAGGGACTTCTGGTGTTCCGGGAGAGCTTAAGGGAGTTTTTCTGACCGGGGATAAAAATGTAGCATCCGGTAACGTGCTTCTTAATAATGATGAAGGTATATACGGATATTTAAGTAAAGATGCTATGGAGAAACTTTCTGGTAAAGAGATGCTTATAGGCACTGCGTCTATGGTAAAGGAAGGTCCTGCAACAATTATTTCTACTATTGATGGTGAAGGCCCTTGTGAGTACAGTGTGAATATTCAGAAGGTATCCTTATCGAAAGTAGGATCTACTAAAGGCCTTGTTGTGAAAATTACTGATAAGAAGCTTCTTGACAAGACCGGTGGCATTGTTCAGGGAATGAGTGGTTCTCCTATTATCCAGAATGGTCGCCTCATTGGTGCCATCACACATGTTATGATAAACGATCCTACTATGGGCTATGGTGTGTTTATTGAATCTATGCTGGAAAACAGAACTGAAACAAATTATCAGTCTGCAGCATGATGATTTTATACAATTGACAAAGAGCACTGCTTTTGATTACTATTAGTAAAAGCAGTGCTTTTATTTTTTTATTTGGGAGATTTTATGGACAAGAATGTTTTTGAAATAATTTACTCTGATAATGATATTGTTGTACTTATTAAACCTGTTGGTCTTGATTCTGAAAAACAGCTTCCGGATAAGATTAAAGAAATGCTTAGTGGAGAAGTATATACTGTTCACCGTTTGGATAAAAATGTTGGTGGAGTAATGGTTTATGGAAGAACGAAAAAAGCTGCCGCAATGCTATCAAAAGCCATACAGAATGGTGAAATGATTAAAGAATACGTGGCTATGGTACATGGTGTTCCACCAATAGAAGGTGATTGGACGGATTATTTGTTTAAAGATGCCTCAAAGAATAAAGTTTTCGTGGTAAAAAGGATTCGTAAAGGAGTAAAGGAAGCCAGATTGGAATATAAAAGGATTTCAGAAGATCAGCTTTCTAAAGTGAGAATCAGGCTTCATACAGGGAGAAGTCATCAAATAAGAGTTCAGTTTGCTTCAAGGGGATATCCATTGGCAGGGGACCGCAAATACGGTGGCAAAGATGATTTTGAAGTGCCCAGGCTTTTTTCTTGTAAAATATCATTTCCTTATAAGGGAGAAATGGTAGCCTTTGAAGCATTACCGGTATGGTTTTGAGTTGATATAAAGGAGTTTAATTTTGATTTATTTAATACTAGCTGTTCTTTGTAGTGTACTTATATCGGTTATAATGCGTTTAAGTACTGATAAAGTTAAAAATAATATATCAATGCTGGCAATGAATTATGTAATGTGTATTTTTATTGCTTTGTTGTTTTCCGGAATCGGCAATGTACTTACATATTCCAATGAGGTTTTCAAAACTATTTGGTTTGGAATAGTTAACGGGATTTTTTATCTGATGGGATTTGTTTTATTTCAGTATAACGTTAAGAAAAATGGTGTTGTTTTATCATCTGTCTTCATGCGTTTAGGCCTACTTGTTCCTTTAATAATATCATTACTTGTTTTTCAGGAAATTCCGGGAATAATACAAATTTTAGGCTCTTTATTAGCTGTTGTTTCTATAATCATCCTGAATTTGAATAAAAAACAGAAATTAAGTAAATCAAGTTACCTGCTTTTGTTTCTTTTATTAGCATCCGGTGCAGGTGATGCAATGTCTAAAATTTATGAAGAATATGGGACGGAAGAATTAGCATCCCAATTTTTACTATATACATTTTTTGTTGCCTTATTATTATGTATTATTTTTGCTGTTATAAAAAAACAAAAGTTTGGCAAAAATGAAATAGTATTTGGTTTGTTAATAGGTATACCTAATTTCTTTTCCGCAAAATTTTTACTTATGTCTTTAAAAACGGTACCGGGAATAGTGGCATATCCTACATACAGCATTGCTACACTTTTGATTGTAACCTTAGTTGGAGTGTTTTATTTCAAAGAAAAACTGTCACCAATACAATGGGTGGCGGTTGTCGGAATTTTTATAGCTATAGGACTTTTAAATATATAGTTTTAGTTGCTTGACATTTTTTTCTAAAATGGGTATATTTAATTTTGTTAAAAGGGAGTAGTTTTAATGTGCTGTCAACAATCTCGGTTATTTAATAACTTGGTAGCACATGCCTTTCTTAAGGTTACCAGACTTTTGATGTACTTTTGTGCACCAAAGGTCTTTTTTGTTTATAGGGAGGATTTATGAAAGAATATTACATGATTTCCAAAGAAGAAATTCTTAAAGAATTTGATGTGACCACACAAGGTTATTCAAAGGAAAAAGCAGAGAGCGTTTTACGGGAAAAAGGTCCAAATCTTCTACAGGAAGGGAAAAAGAAAAGTACACTTCAGGTGTTTTTATCACAATTTTTAGACCTTCTTGTAATTATCCTTATTGCTGCTGCAGTTATATCAATGCTTTCAGGTAACGTTGAAAGTACAATTGTAATTTTTGCAGTTATTTTACTTAATGCAGTTTTAGGAACTGTTCAGCATAAAAAGGCAGAAAAATCATTAGATAGCCTTAAATCTTTATCATCTCCCAATGCAAAGGTTATAAGAGACGGACAGAAAATTGAAATTCCTTCAAAAAATGTTGTACCCGGTGATATTGTACTGTTGGAAGCTGGTGATATGGTAGTTGCTGACGGCAGAATCCTTGAAAATTTTTCTTTGCAGGTTAACGAAAGTTCTCTTACAGGTGAGTCAACGAATGTTGATAAAAATGATACAGAAATTAATGGTGAAGTTCCGCTTGCAGATAGAGTCAACATGGTTTATTCAGGTAGCCTTGTAACATACGGTCGTGCTATGGTCGTTGTAACCGGTACGGGAATGAATACAGAAATCGGTAAAATAGCTTCTCTTATGAATGCAACTAAAGAGAAGAAAACTCCTTTACAGGTAAGTCTTGATAAATTCAGCCAGGGTCTTGCCTTTGTAATTCTTGCTATTTCTGTTGTTGTTTTCGGTCTTAATCTTTACAGAACTAATGATTGGCTTGATTCTTTAATGTTTGCTGTTGCTTTGGCTGTTGCAGCTATTCCTGAAGCGTTAAGTTCAATTGTAACCATTGTTCAGGCTATGGGAACTCAAAAAATGGCTAAAGAAAATGCTATTATTAAAGAACTTAAGGCTGTTGAAAGTCTTGGTTGTGTTTCTGTTATCTGTTCTGATAAGACAGGCACTCTTACACAGAATAAAATGACTGTTCAGAACGTGTATATTGATGAGAAGATTATTACTCCAAAAGAATTGGATCTTAAAAATCAGTTGCACAGATATCTTTTATATAATGCTGTTCTTACTAATGACTCTTCTATAGTTGATGGTAAGGGAATTGGTGACCCTACAGAATATTGTCTTTTGGAAATGGTTCGTTCTATTGATTTGAGTGATGAATTTTTAAGAGAACTTATGCCAAGAATGGGGGAGGTTCCTTTTGATTCTGACAGAAAGCTTATGTCCACAAAGTATGTGCTTCACGGTGTTCATACAATTATGACAAAGGGTGCCTTAGATGTAATGCTTGATAGAACAACACACATCAGAACAAATGAAGGTGTAAGAACTATAACAGATAATGATAAGAAAAAAATTATGGATGCAAACCAGTATTTTTCTGAGAACGGACTTCGTGTATTGTCTTTTGGTTACAGAGAAACTACTGCTGATGATGAGTTGGATCCTACTGATGAAAGAGACTATATATTCCTTGGCCTTGTATCTATGATGGATCCACCAAGAGTTGAATCTAAAGATGCTGTTGCTGATGCAAAAAGAGCAGGAATTAAGCCTATTATGATTACAGGTGACCACAAGATAACTGCTACTGCTATTGCAAAACAAATAGGGATTTTTGAAGATGGAGATATGTCAGTAACAGGTGTTGAATTAGATGCCATGACTGAAGAAGAGCTGGATGAAAATATTCATAAGATATCTGTTTATGCAAGAGTATCTCCTGAAAATAAAATAAGAATTGTAAATGCATGGCAGAGAAGAGGAAACATTGTTGCAATGACCGGTGATGGTGTTAATGATGCTCCGGCTCTTAAAAAAGCGGATATTGGTGTTGCCATGGGTATTACAGGTACTGAGGTGTCAAAAGATGCAGCTTCAATGATTCTTACAGATGATAACTTTGCAACTATTATTAAGGCAGTTGCTAATGGCAGAAATGTGTATAGGAATATAAAAAACTCGATTAAGTTTTTATTGTCCGGTAATATGGCAGGTATATTGTCTGTACTTTACACCTCAATCGTAGGTCTTTCTGCGCCGTTCTCACCGGTTCATCTATTGTTTATGAATCTTCTTACTGACTCTTTGCCGGCCATTGCTATTGGTATGGAACCACCGGAAGATGGTCTTTTGTCACAGAAACCAAGAAATCCGAAAGAGAGTATTCTTAATAAAAAATTTATAACAGAGCTTTTCTTACAAGGTGGCATTATTGCAATATGTACTATGCTTGCATATTATATTGGTCTTGGCACAGCTGCTAATACTGCACTTGCAAGTACTATGGCATTTGGAACACTTACTTTAGCAAGACTTTTCCATGGCTTTAATTGCAGAAGTGAAGCTTCTTTATTTAAAATTGGTTTTAGCAAAAACAAAGCAAGTCTTGGTGCCTTTTTCTTTGGTATAGTACTCTTGCTTCTTGTGTTGTTTGTACCACTGCTTCACGGACTATTTGATGTTGTAACTGTTACAATGCCTCAGTTTGGTGTAATGTTGGGCTTGTCTTTTGTTCCAACTGTTATCATTCAGGTAATTAGATTAATAAGAGGCAAATAAAAATAGATAAATGAAAGGCGTTGATTTAAAATGAAAATTTTGTCAGCGCCTTTTGTATCGTAGTATTGACATTTTTATTTAAAGCTTGTATTATTGTGATAGTACAATAATACGAGAAAAGAGGTGAATATATGTCCTGGAAATTTTTAGCTGATAGCCCGGTGTATATACAGATTGCAGACCGAATCAGGAGTTCTGTTTTATCCGGAGAATATGCTCCCGGTGGACAGATCCCAACGGTAAGACAGCTTGCTACAATTGCTGCTGTAAATCCTAATACAGTTCAACATGCTTTTTCGGAGTTGGAAGATCAGGGGCTTATTGTATCAAAAGGAACTATGGGTCGTTTTGTTACCGACGATGAAGCTGTGATTCAAAGTTGTCGTAAGAAACATGCTGAGAAATTAGTTAAACAATTTCTTGTTAATGCAAATCGTATGTCAATTTCAAAAGAAGAACTTATATCTATGATTAAGGAGGCGGATATATGAGCGTTCTTGAATGTAAGAATTTATGTAAAGCCTATAAAAAAGGTGAATACGTTATAAATAATCTTAATATTGAAATTCCGAAAGGCAAGATAGTAGGTTTATTAGGACCTAATGGTTGCGGTAAATCAACCCTTATAAAAATGATAGCCGGAATACTTCAACCTAACAGCGGTGAAATATATGTTTCCGGTAAGCAAATAGGGGAAGAAACAAGAGCTTTGGTTTCATATCTTCCTGAAAGAACATATTTCAGCGGTGGAATGAAAGTAAGCGAAGTTGTAAAATATTTTGCTTCATTTTACAGCGATTTCAGTACAGAAAGAGCATGTGAACTTTTGTCTGTGTTGGGAATTAATTCAGATGCAAAATTAAAAACTCTGTCAAAGGGTACAAAAGAAAAAGTTCAGCTTATTCTGGTAATGTCCAGACAGGCAAAATTGTACCTTTTAGACGAACCCATAGCAGGTGTTGATCCCGCAGCCAGAGAGTATATTCTCAGCACAATAGTTGGAAATTACAATCCTGAAGCAACTGTAATTATTACAACTCATCTTATTACAGATGTTGAACAGGTATTGGATGATTTCTATTTCCTTACGTATGGAGGAAATATACTTAAAAGTGGTTCTGTGGAAGATGCCCGTATTGAATCCGGTAAATCTCTTGATGAATTGTTCAGGGAGGTGTTCAGATGTTCTTAAAATTATTCCGAAATGATTTAAAAGCTATATTTAAATATTGGTGGCTGGGTGCTATTATTTCAGCGGCTGTTTCTACCATAGGCATTTTTCCGCTGAGAGTTTTAAGTAATAATAATTATTATTATAGCGATGCGGTATATACAATTTGTGTATTATTGCTTATGTTAGTTTTTGGCAGTATTTTTGCTTTTATGCTTCTTACTACAATACTGGTGTTTATAAGATACTTTAAGAATTTTTTCTCGGATGAAGGTTACCTAACATTTACTTTACCTGTAAGACGTAATCAACTTCTTATGTCAAAACTTCTTTCAGCAATTGTCGCATATGCAGCTACTGCTGCAGTTGTTGTTGCCGAGGTTACAACAATGATATTGGCTGCTTTTGGTAATGAACCTGATTTTTGGTGGGAAATAGGAGATTTGGTAGAAAAGACTCCGGATTTTATTTGTGATAATTGGATTTACATAATAGAAGGTATTACACTTGCGCTTGTTACCGGCTTGTTTTCAATTCTTTTATTAATTGTATGTGTAACTTTTGCCAGTGTAATAGCAAAGAAGGCTAAAGTTTTTGCAGCCATTGGTATTTATTACGGTGCAACAACTATTGTTACAACTATTTTCCAGGTATTATATTTATTTGGCGGTTTCTGGTTTATTAATTGGGTAGTAGGGCTTGCTGATAATATTTCAAGAAACTATGCAGGAAATCTCATTGCACTTCTGTTATTTGTTCTGATTTTATTTGTGTCCATGTTTTGTGTAATTCTTTATACATTATCATTGTGGATGATAGACAAGAAACTTAATTTAAGCTGAGGAGGGTTAATACTATGAAAAAAATATTATCTTTTATTCTTGTTATTATAGTAATATCTTCAGCATTTGTACTTCCTATAGCTGCAGAAGATGATTATCAGACTATTTCAGAAGATTTAAAAAGGATTTATTTTAATGGCAAAACATATCATTATGTTGAAGATGACACAGCTATATCTTATGGCTCCAGAGAAACACGTACTGTTACAAACTATGTTTTAAGTGAAAAACAACAAAAGATTTTTAAAGAAGTATATCTGGAACATGAAACAATGTATGACAGTCACATGATTTTATCTGTGTATTATAAAAGTGGTGATAATTTTTATGGTACATTTATTGAGGAGTCTTATCTTGATTTATATTATGGTGTTCTTGCCGGCAATGGTCAGGAAGTATATGTCAGGATTAACTCTTATGAAGGAATAGATCTGGATAAACCATATTTATTAAAAGAAGGTCCTATGGTTGAATTAACAGATTATATGGACTATGAAAGCTTTGATGTTCTGAGAGCAGATTATGACAGGGTTTTTTCTGATATTGATGGAACTATATATGTCGATCCGGCTACAATGAATTTCTATTATTCTGAAGAAGAGCCTTCTATGCTTTGGCCACCACCATCAATTACTGCCTATGAAATTATTGATGAAGATATGTTATCTCTGTTGAGAGACGGATATGAAAACTACTATTTTGGTTTCAGGAATACAGAAGAAGATATAACGGACGTGATTTTCTTTATTGTTCTTATTCTGTTTTTCGGTTTAACTCCATTGGTTGTACTGGTGTTCGGAATTATTCTGCTTGTTAAATCAAAGAAACCATATAAGTCATATATGATTGCTATTGTTTCGTTTGCAGCGACGGAACTGGTTGCGTTCATTTTTTTGATGGTACAGATATTAAGACTAAGTTAATACTTAATATTTCCTTTATCAATATTTTCTTTAATAAGGCGGTCAGTTAGCTCGAAAAGCTTAACTGAACCGTCTTTTGTTTTTGTCTGTCTTTTGTAAATCTGTGTGGCTGTAACTTCGTGTTCTTTCCAGTCACTTCCGTTGTTGCTGTTATTAAGAAGCAAAGGCTGTAAGTTGTCCATAGCATGGGCGAATTTTGCTTCTTTGGTCTGATTTTCTTCAAATTCGTCAAATATTTCAATAAGTTTTTGTTTTTGATCTTCAGGCAAGAGAGAGTATATCCTTTCCTTGGCAGCATCTTCACGAGCTTTCTGAGTCTTAAGACCTTCTGTATCATAGGCATAAGTATCCCCTGCATCTATTTCCACAACATCGTGGATAAGACACATTAATATTACCCTTAAAATATCTACTGGTTCATTGGAATATTCCTGTAGTAAGAATGCTGCTATTGCCATGTGCCAGGCGTGCTCAGCATCATTTTCTTTACGTCCGTGTCCGGAAAGACTTGTCTGCCTGAAAATGTTTTTTTCTTTATCAATTTCTAAAATAAAATCAATCTGTTTTTTTAGTCTTTCATCCATTTAGCTGTCTCCTCGTGAATATTGCTATGAGTTTACATTAAGTGCACGGATTTATCAAGGTTATTCTGTAAAATACATATTTCCCCCCTAACTTTCATACCTGTTTCACTGCAAATATCTAGGGAAATACCCTAACTAATTTATTTGTAGAGGTGAATAGGTTAGGGGAATTTTGTTATTTTTGCTACTTTTTCTTTATTTTCCCATGAAAATGTATTAAATATTTAAGGTATATCAAGGGTATTTCCCCAGATAATCTATCTAATTCAAAGAATACAGTTAGGGGTAAAAAACTAGTAGCAGATATCTTAAGGTTCTAAACTTTCATCCGGCCACCAGGCAGGTGTTCTGTCAACTATTGAAATAGGTTTCTTAGTTACCGGATGGATAAATTCCATTTTACCGGCCCAAAGTGCCTGCCCTTGTAAATCCAGTTCAGGTAAAGCCATGCTTCCGCCATAGAGTTCGTCACCAATCAAAGGGAAACCGCTGTGTGATGTGTGTACACGAATCTGATGGGTTCTTCCCGTATGAAGATGGAATTTAACTAATGCTTTATCATGAAAGCGTTCTACCACATGATACTCAGTTAAGGCTTCGATTCCGTCATCGGCTATAGTTCGTTCCATAATGCTTCCTTCTTTTCTTTTGATAGGAAGGTTAATAAAGCCTGAATTCTCATTGGGGGAAGGAGCGCAAAGCCCGTAATAGGTTTTTATGAATTCGCCACGAAAACCTTGTTTTTTTAGTTGTTCCTGCACAAATCCGTTTCTGGCAAAAAGAACAATACCTGAAGTATCCCTGTCAAGACGACTTACTATATGAATTCTTCCGTGATAGTCATTTTTGATCATGTAAAAAGCCATAGCATTTGAGAGTGTTCCATATTGATGAAGGCAGGTGGGGTGTACCGGCATATTCTGTGGCTTATGTACAGCAATTATTGCATTGTCCTCATAGAGAATATCCAAAGGAATATTTTCTGGATATGCAGTAGGTTCCTGGTCAGTAACATTAAGCATGACTGTTACAGTATCACCGGTTTTAACAATATCAACAGTTCTGCCTTTTTCACCATTAATGAACATACCGTTACATCTTTTAAGATCTCTTATAAAAGCAGAAGATATATCTAAAGAACCCTGCAATACTTTCTGCAGGGTTCTGCCGTTATCATTATCGTTAACTATATAAACAAGTCTGTCATCGTACATCATATATACTTACACCATTTTTAGAGTAAACACATGGATAATTCTTTTCGAAATATTCCTGATCCAGAGCAGGATATGATCCTTTTTCGTTAGAGGAAATGTATACATAATCAATTCCGCAACTTTCTTTATTTTCTTCAAATACATTGCTTCTTATAAACATCTCCTGAATTAAGGCAGAACGTCCCTGATAGTCAACACCGTGGGAATTTAAGAATGTGCCTGAACCACAATAAATGTTTCTTCCTGTAAGAGAAGAAATTGCATTGTTGTGATTTGTTGCACAAAGGAAAGTAGAGTCAGCTTCTGTGTTTTCTAAAATAAAGTTACAGGCTTCTACCTGATCAGAACCATAAATTCCTATACAGCAGTAAAATTCTCCTTCAACAGGAGTACCTGAAACAACTTCTCTGGCTACAGTAAGAAGAGCGGAGAAAGAAGCTGTAAAAATTACAATTGTAAGAATAAAAATTTTTAAAGATTTCTGGGATTTTTTCATTCTGTCCAGCATATCAATAATCCAGCCGGAAACAAGAATACAGCTAAATAAATACCACATAAAATAAAGTTTATTGTTATCATATGCAAGAGTCTGGAAGGCTACCAACTCTGTAACTGCAAATACAAGAATTGCACCTGAGTACATAATTTTCATTTTTTTGGAAGCCATAATAAAGGCTGGAATTAAAAGAATAAATACAATTCCCACATTTTTGATCCAGAACCATGGCCAAAAATCACCGGCTTCGTTATAGGCATTGAAGTGAAAATTAAGGAAACTTTCGCCACCTACTGCACCGAAAATCCAGATTATAAACTGTGGTACTGCCAAAATTACAGCAGGAATACCGAACTTAAACCAGTTAACAAAAAATTGCTTTGAAGTAAGTGGAATAGTTTTGCTTTTTTTACTTATTTTATTAATTCTTGTGGCAGTGTAAATAAGCCAGCAAAGGGCAATCAAACCGGTTGCGAAAAATGATTGAGTCTGTATCATTGGCAGGAGACCAGCTAATATACCTGCCGGAAGATAGAAGTTGTTTTTCTTGTCAAAAACTGCAGTGTAAAGAAGATAGAAAATTGCAAAAACAACCATCCAACCGAATAATGTGGCCCTTTGTGGGAGCATCATGTCAACAATTGCGTTGGTCCAGACAATGGTGGTTTCACCATCCCCTTTAAATCTGTAATTTGTCGGAGTACAGTACCAACCTGTAAAAATATCCTTGAATTTTTCTTTATTCATAAAGAATAGAAAACCAAGTCCACCATTTAAGAAGTAGAATATAAAGGCAAGGGAGGTTTTTCTCTTGTCCTGAAGAATCTTATCTGCAAGAAGCCAGAAACCTGCAAAGGTTGCAAGGAAACCAACCAGCATTGGTAAAATGTATGATGCTTTAAGACTTGTCCCGAATATGTACAATGAAGAAGAAACTGAGTCACAAAGGAAATAATAATCCAACGGTGCTCCCGGGAAAATATTATAATCCGGTGGGAAAGTCTGTTGTTCTGCAATACTTGTAATTATTCCCAGGTGGAAATTCATGTCGCCATAGGTTGCCTGACCGGTATAATATCCGCCGTCAATTTCAACCAGCGTGTGATTAAATATAAGAATTGCACCAAGAATCATAAAAACAAAAAGGAAGGGCATCAGAAGCTTGTCTGAAGCTGTCAGTTTGTTAGTTTTACTTTTTTTGTTTCTGAAAGGATTAAGTCCACTTTCGGATTTCTTTCTGTAAAGTCCTACACAAAGAATGATTAGTCCGAAAAAAATAAATCCGCACAGGTGGGAAAAAATTGTAAATTCAAATATAAATGAAAAGGGTACGTGGCTCCACATAAGACCGGTTAATCCAAATACAGCTCCCAACCAAAGTCTTATTACAATTCTCTTCTCTGTAAAAATAAAATGAGAGAGCAAAAATCCCCCAAAAAGATATATAAGTAACAGTATTAAACCACCCATAAAATTTCTCCCTATATAAAATATAGTATAAATTAATTGGTAAAATAGTAGCACGAAAGCCGTTGCCAGTCAACAGAACATGTGGTATCATTCATAAAGAAAACAATATTTTACCGGGAGAATTAATCGTGAATTTTGAGAACATTTTACACGAAACATACAACATTGATAAAGATATCTGCAGATTAGGCACTCTTGTGGAAGAAGAACTTCAGCCGGTATTTGCTAAAATTGACAAGATAAGAGACTACAATCAGATTAAAGTTTTAAATGCCATGCAGGAAGCAGGTTTGGCAGAAAGACATATGCAGGGTACAACCGGATATGGCTATGACGATATAGGAAGAGAACTCCTTGACAGAGTTTATGCAAATGTATTTGATACAGAAGATGCTTTGGTGCGTACTCAGATTGTTTGTGGTACTCAGAGTCTTGCTCTTTGTTATTATGCCGTGCTTCGTCCTGGAGATGAGTTGGTAGCTGTAACCGGAAGACCTTATGACACAATGGATGAAATTATCGGTATACGTGATAACCCATCTTCTCTAAAATCGTTCGGTGTTACATATAAAGAAGTCGGACTTTTAGAAGATGGAAGTCCCGATTATGAAGGCATAGCAAAAACTATTGGTTCTAACACAAAAATGGCTGTTATTCAGCGTTCCAGAGGATATAATTACAGGGATTCTTTTGATATTGAGACTATCGGTAAAATAATTTCTACTATCAAAAGTGTAAATAAAAACATAGTTGTAATGGTTGATAACTGCTATGGCGAATTTGTGGATACCGCAGAGCCTACTAATGTAGGTGCAGATCTTATTGCAGGTTCTTTGATTAAGAACCCGGGCGGAGGACTTGCTTTAACCGGTGGATACATTGCAGGTAAAGAACATTTGGTTGAACTTTGCGCAGACAGATTGACAGCGCCTGGACTTGGTAAACATGTAGGTGCATCATTAGGTCATAACAGACAAATGATTCAGGGATTCTATATGGCGCCTCATACAGTTGCGGAAAGTCTTAAAGGTGCAGTTTTTACAGCAGGTTTATTTGAAAAGTTGGGATTTGAAACTTCTCCTGCTTCAACTGCAAGAAGAAGTGATATTATACAGGCTATTAAATTTAATGACCCTGAAAAACTTAAATGCTTCTGTCAAAGTGTACAGGCTGCAGCTCCTGTGGATTCTTTTGTATGTCCTGAACCATGGGATATGCCTGGCTATGAAGATCCTGTTATTATGGCAGCAGGTGCTTTTGTTCAGGGGGCATCTGTTGAATTAAGTGCAGACGGTCCTATGAGAGAACCTTTTGTTGCATATATGCAGGGTGGGCTTGTATATGCTAATGTTAAACTGGCAGCGTTGATGGGTGCAGACAGAATTCTTAAAAAGGAATAGTAAAATGGCAGATTTCAGAGATGAACGTTCATCAAATTTAAAAAAATTAAAATCTCCCGGTGATAATAAAGGAAGTTTTTTTACTTCTTCTAATAAAACATTGTTTACTGAAAATGCAGATTCCTCTAAAAAACATGAGACTAAAATATTCCGTCCTGTTTTTAGCAGAAAGAAATCTTCAGGTGAAAAAAGAAGTAAAAAGAATCTTAAAATTGTTACAGGTTCTAAAGAAAAACGAAACACTAAACCGCCGGTTAAGAAAAAAACTGATGAAAGTAAAAACAGTAAGAGCGGATTTATAGCGATTGCAACTTTTTTTGGTATTATTTGTGCACTTATTATATTTACTGTGGTAGTTCCCCGCGTTTCTTCCGGGATTAAAACCGGTTATGTGCAGAACGGTATTATTGAAAAAAGTGTTGACGGAAGTGCTGTGTTTTTAAGAGATGAACTAACTGTTAAATCAGAATTTTCAGGAAAGGTTATCCCTGCCATCAATGAAGGAGAACGAGTTGCAAAAAATGATGTTGTAGCTTATGTTGTCGATGGAGAACATGAGCAGATTGTTGAAGAACTTAAACAGATTGAAGATCGTATTTTATCAGCCCAGACATACAACGACAATGTTTCGGGCTCAGTGCTTAATGGTATTAACCAGGTAAGCTTGGCTGTTTCTGCTGAAATTCAGAGCTTCACACCTGAACTTTCGAAAGGATCTCTCAGAAATTTTTCTGATGTAAAGTCAAATATAAACAGTTATTTTAATATGCAGAACGACATGAGTCTTAGCATTGAAAGTAAGAATGAATATATTAAACTCTTACAGGACAAAAGACAGGATGTTCTTAACAAATTAAGTGGACATATGTACTCATTAACAGCTCCTGATGCTGGTGTTGTGTCATATTGTTTAGACGGAAATGAAAGTAAGGTATCAGAACTGGATTATTTAAATATTGATTTTGAATCCCTGGAGGGACTTGATAAGAATTACGAACGTACAACAGGTCGTGATATATCTGCCGGTGAAAATGTTTTCAGAATTACTACAGGTAATGATTATTATATTGCAGTTACGGTTCCTTTTGAGGATGGATCAAAAATAAAGAAAGATGCTACAGTTACTTTACAGGCGTTGGATCATTCTTTCAAAGCTCTTGCTAAAGTTATATCTGTCACAGGAGATGGGGAAAATTCCCTTGTAGTGTTAAAAAGCTCTTCAAATATGGCTACAACTATTTCTTACAGAGTACAGGATGTAAATATTATTTATGAGTCTGTTTCCGGAATGAAAATACCTATGAGAGCATTAACTGATTGGGATAGTGCCATGCTTACTGCAAAAGTTACTGTTATAAGATCAAACACTGTTTACGGAATTTATGTTCATGTACAGTCCTATAACGATGAATATGCAATTGTAACAAACAAAACATCATTTGAAGATTTACAGGAAACAGCAGGACTTAAAGCAAATGATATGTATGTACATAATCCTGACAGTGTAACAGAAGGTGAAATAATAGAATGACAATTTATGATAATGTTTTAAGAGTAAAGGATAAAATTTCTGAAGCTGCTGTACGTTCCGGCAGAAATCCTGATGATATTACCTTAGTGGCAGTGTCAAAAACCGTAGGTCATCAGGAAGTTAAAGAAGCAATCAGAGCAGGGGTAACACACTTTGCCGAAAATAGAGTTCAGATGTTATTAGATAAGCAGAAGGATCCGGACCTTATATATCCTAAGGTTGATTGGCACCTTATAGGACATCTTCAGACAAATAAGGTAAAATACCTTAAAGATAGAGTTTCGCTTATTCATTCAGTAGATAGTATAAAACTTGTTGAAGAGATAAACAAACAGGCGGAGAAAAACGGTAAAAAAACTGATATTTTACTTGAGCTTAACATATCAGGCGAAGAAAGTAAATTTGGACTTTCACCTGAAGAAATACCTGTATTCATGGAGAAATTCAGCGAGTTCAACCATGTTAATTTAAAGGGTCTGATGACCATGGCGCCCAAGATTGCTGAAGAAAAAGAAAAAAGGAAAATTTTCTGCAAATTAAATGAAATTTTTGTTGACATGAATAGTAATAAAATATATAATATACATATGTCAATTATGTCTATGGGAATGAGCAATGATTTCGAGGTTGCAGTGGAAGAAGGTTCGAACTTAGTCAGGATTGGCACCAGTATTTTTTACACAGGATAAAATTTTTAATTTTCAAAAGACAAGGGGGCAATAATTATGGCAGCCTTATTTGACAAGGTTAAAGGCTTTTTGGGCATGGACGAAAGTGAGATTGTTGATTACGATAACGAGGGTCTTTATGATTTCGACGATGAAGTAGAGGATACAGCTCAGACAAATCGTTTCATTCGTTCAACTTCTAAGAAATCCGATTTTGAGGTTTCATCTACATCAGCTAAGGGCGGAAGACTTTTTGGCAACCGATTCTCATCAGGTATTGATTTTAAGCAGACAGAAGCTAAAAAGGAATCCAAGGAGAATACTAAAGAGGAGGCCAGAAAGATGGTTAATGTTGGTTCTTCCGGTATGCGTCTTGTTCTTTGCAAGCCAACCGAGTTTGACAACTGTCAGGGAATCTGTTCTCATTTGAGAGCTCAGATGACAATAGTATTAAATTTGCAATATGTTGCCAATGCAGCTGATCGCAAAAGAATTTTTGATTTTGTTTCAGGATGCTGCTATGCTCTTGACGGAAACATTCAAAAGGTAGCAGACTTAATATATGTTGTTGCGCCTTGCAGTGTTGATGTATTTGCCGAAGTTGCTGAAGGGGAAAAAGTTTCTTCTGAAGCTTATGATTACGACAATATATTTTAATTAAGTTTTAGTTAATTAAGGGCATTCATTACATTTGTTTTGAATGCCTATTTTTTATGTAAATAATGTTGGAGGTAATTTATGTCTATTTGTAAAATTGTTGAATTGTCACATAAGTATGGTGCCAACCCGGATTTTGTTTTAGCCGGCGGCGGAAATACTTCATATAAGGATGATGAATTCCTGTATATCAAAGGTTCCGGTACTACACTTGCTACTATTACTGAAGAAGGTTTTGTGAAAATGAACAGAGCAAAACTTTCTGCTATGTTTGACAGAGAATATTCCAAGGATTCTGCTGCAAGAGAAGCTGAGGTTTTGGCTGATATGATGGCTGCAAGAGAGCCCTCTGAACTTGCAAAGCGTCCTAGTGTTGAAACATTGCTTCACAATATTATTAACTACACATACATCGTCCATACTCATCCAGCTCAGGCTAATGGTCTTACATGTGGTAAAGATGGTAAAGCTATTGCTGAAAAGCTTTGGGGCGATAAGGTTGTATGGATTGACCTTATGGAACCAGGATTTGTTCTTGCTGTGGCTGTTAAGGAAGCGTTGGACAACTATAAAGCAAAAACAGGTAAAGATGCTAATGCAATCATTTTACAGAACCACGGTATTTTCATTGCAGGTAACACACCTGAAGATATTGAAGCAAATACAAATATGATTTTTGATGCTCTTAAAGATCAGTGTAAAATAACTCCTGATTTTTCTGAAGTTGAATTTGATAAAGAAAGAGCAGCTTTGATTGCTCCTGCTATCAGAATGCTGTTAAGAGACAACGGTACATCTGTTGTTAAGTTCTATACAAACAAGCAGGTTATGGAATTTGTTAAGGATAAAGAAGCATTTTACCCTATATCCTCTGCATTTTCACCTGACCATATTGTTTATTGTAAGCCTGAAGCTGTTTTTGTTGAGGCAGCTGAAGATATGGATACCCAGTACGACTTATTGGTAAAGGCAATTGAAGATTATAAATCTTCCAAAGGCTTTGCTCCGAAGGTTGTAGCTGTTCAGGGTCTTGGTTACTACGCTTGGGGTACAAATGTTAAGAATGCAAACATCTGTGGCGAAGTATTTATGGATGCTGTTAAGATTGGTGCTTATTCACAGAACTTTGGTGGAGCACTGTTTATGACAGATTATATGATTGATTTTATCTGTAACTGGGAAGTTGAATCTTACAGATCAAAAGTAAGTCTTGGTGCAGGTGCTTCCAAGAGACTGGAAAGCAAGATTGCAATTGTTACAGGTAGTGCACAGGGCTTCGGTCAGGGTATTGCTGAAGAAATGCTTAAGGAAGGTTGTAATGTTGTTATTGCTGACCTTAACCTTGAACTTGCTCAGACCAACAGTGACAACATGAATGCAAAATACGGCGCTAAACATTCTTTCGCCTTAGGTGGAAATGTTGGTGACGAAGATTCTGTTAAAGATATGGTTTATTCAACTGTTCTTGAATATGGCGGACTTGATATTTTTGTAAATAACGCAGGTATTGCTATTGCCGGAACATTGGAAGAAATGGTTGTTGGTAAGTTTGAACTTGTTACTAAGGTTAACTACACAGCATATTTCCTCTGTACAAAATATGCTTCCAGAATTATGAAGATTCAAAACAGATTTGATAAGTCATACATGATGGATATTATCCAGATTAACTCTAAGTCTGGCTTAGAAGGAAGTAAGAACAACTTTGCTTACGCAGGAAGTAAGTTTGGCGGTATCGGTCTTACACAGAGTTTTGCTTTAGAGTTGGTTGGCTATAATATCAAAGTAAACTGTATTTGCCCGGGTAACCTTCTTAATGGTCCATTGTGGTCTGACCCTGTTAAGGGATTGTTTGTACAGTACCTTAACGCAGGTAAAGTTCCGGGAGCTAAAACTGTTGCTGATGTAAGAGAATATTACGAGAGCAAAGTACCTATGCATAGAGGTTGTGAAATTATCGACGTTGCAAGAGCAATCTTCTATATTGTTGAGCAGGAGTATGAGACAGGTCAAGCAATTCCTGTAACCGGTGGACAGATAATGCTTAACTAATAACAGGATAAATAAAAGGGCTGCCTATTTTGTAGACAGCCCCTTTGAACTATTTTTGAGGTGTGTAATTTAATGGCAGAGAGAAGAAATAAGGATTACGGTAACGATAGTATTTCCCAACTTAAAGGCGCCGACAGAGTCCGTTTAAGACCTGCGGCTATTTTAGGTTCTGACGGTTTAGAGGGTTGTCAGCATACTTTTATTGAAATTTTGGCAAACTCAATTGACGAAGCAAGAGAAGGTTACGGTAAAGTTATTGAAGTTACCAGATTTAAGGATAAATCTATTCAGATAAGAGACTACGGACGGGGATGTCCTGTAGACTATAACGAAAAAGAGAAGAAATATAACTGGGAATTGGTTTATTGTGAACTTTATGCCGGCGGTAAGTATGAAAATAATACAACTGATGGTAACTATGAGTACAGCTTGGGTCTTAACGGTCTTGGTAGTACAGCTACTCAGTATAGTTCAGAATATATGGATGTTACTGTTTTTAAAGATGGTTTTAAGTATGAACTTCATTTTGAAAAGGGTAACAATGTTGGCGGACTTAAAAAAGAACCATATAACTACAAGCATTCAGGAACAATTCAGAAATGGAAACCTGACCTTGAAGTTTTTACAGATATAAATATACCACTGGAATTTTTCCAGAATATGCTTAAAAAACAGGCTGTTGTAAATGCAGGTCTTAAATTTGTACTTACTGACGAGCCCAGCGGTGAAAAGTTTGAATATGTATACCCCAACGGTATTGTTGACTATATTAACGAAATTGCCGGGGATAAATCTTTTACCGGCGTACAGCATAATGAAACACAGACAAAAGGTCGTGACAGAGCTGATCTTCCGGAGTATAAACTAAAAATGGAGTTTGCTTTCTGTTTTAATAACTACGAGAATATGTTGGAATATTATCATAACTCCAGTTTTCTTGAAAACGGCGGTGCTCCTGAAAAGGCTGTAAGAAGTGCGTTTACTTCTGAAATTGATAAATATATTAAAGCTCAGGGTAAATACACTAAAGATGAGTCTAAGGTAACTTTCACTGATATTCAGGATAGTATTATTGTTGTTACAAATTCGTTTTCAACAATGACCAGCTATGAAAATCAGACTAAAAAGGCCATTACAAACAAGTTTATTCAGGAGGCTATGACTGACTTTATCCGTAAGCGTCTTGAAATTTATTTTATTGAAAATAAGGCTGAGGCTGACAAGATCGCAGAACAGGTGCTTATTAATAAAAGAAGCCGTGAACATGCAGAGAAACAGCGTGTAAACATTAAGAAGCAGCTCACCGGTAAAATAGATATGGTCAACAGAATCAAGAAGTTCGTTGACTGTCGTTCTAAAGATGTTGACCGTAGAGAGCTTTATATAGTGGAGGGTGACTCTGCGTTAGGTTCTGTTAAGCAGGGTAGAGACGCTGAATATCAGGCTGTAATGCCGGTTCGTGGTAAAATTCTTAACTGTCTTAAAGCCAGCTATGATCAGATTTTTAAGAGCGAAATTATCACTGATTTAATTAAGGTTTTAGGTTGTGGAGTTGAAATTAAAACAAAGCACAGTAAAGATATGACAGCTTTTGATTTGGCTTCATTACGTTGGAATAAGATTATTATATGTACCGATGCCGACGTAGACGGTTATCAGATCAGAACTTTAATTTTAGCAATGATTTACGGTCTTATGCCTACATTGATTGACGAAGGTAAGGTATTTATAGCAGAATCTCCTTTGTATGAAATTACTGATGTCAAAAAGGATAAGACATATTTTGCTTTTGACGAAAAAGAAAAGGCAGATATTATTGCAGGAATTGAAGGAAAATATGCAATTCAGCGTTCAAAAGGTCTTGGTGAAAACGAGCCTGAAATGATGTGGGAAACTACTATGAATCCTGAAACAAGAAGATTAATAAGAGTTATGCCTGAAGAAGCTGAAAAGACAGCATATTATTTTGAAATGCTTTTAGGTGACGATCTTTCTGCAAGAAAAACTCATATTGAAACAACCGGAGACAGGTATTTAGATGACCTGGATCTTATGTAAGAGAGGTGATATTCCATGGCAAAGAAAACTAAGAAAAATGATAACAGTGCTGATTTTACAAAGGAATATCCCGTAATAAATCAGGATATTACAGATACTCTTGAAACTAACTATATGCCTTATGCCATGTCAGTTATATATTCAAGAGCTTTACCTGAAATTGACGGTTTCAAGCCTTCTCACAGAAAACTTCTTTATACAATGTATAAAAAAGGATTATTAAATGGTGCAAGAACCAAGTCTGCAAACGTAGTTGGTGAAACAATGAAGTTAAATCCTCATGGTGACCAGGCTATTTACGATACAATGGTTCGTATGGCAAGGGGTAACGAAACATTGTTGCATCCTTATGTGGATTCAAAGGGTAACTTTGGTAAAAGATATTCCCGTGATATGGCCAGTGCTGCACCAAGATATACAGAGGTTAAACTGGCAAAAATCTGTCATGAACTTTTCTGTGATATAGACAAGGACACAGTTGATTTTGTAGATAATTATGACGGTACTATGAAAGAACCAACATTGTTACCTGTAACTTTCCCTACAATTCTTGTTAACTCAAACCAGGGTGTGGCTGTAGGTATGGCTACTAATATCTGTAGCTTTAACCTGGCTGAAATTTGTCAGGCAACCTGCGCATATATTGATGATAAAAATGCAAACTTGTTGGAATATATTAAAGCTCCCGATTTCTCAACAGGTGGTGTAGCTATTTACAAAGAGAAAGATATGGAGAATATTATCGAAAACGGCCGTGGCAGTATTAAAGTCCGTTCCAAATACAGATTTGATAAAGCCAACAGCTGCATTGAGATATATGAAATTCCATATACAACTACACTAGAAGTAATTATTGATAAGATTATTGACCTTGTTAAGGCCGGTAAAATTAAAGAAATTACCGAAGTAAGAGACGAATCTGATAAAGATGGTCTTAAGATAACTCTTGATATTAAGAAAAATACAGACCCGGATGATCTTATGAATAAGCTTTACGGTTTACAAGTACCTATTCAGGATAGTTTCTCATGTAACTTTAATGTGCTTGTTAAGGGTAAGCCAATGGTTCTTGGTGTAAGAAATCTTATTAAAGAATGGCTGGATTTCCGTCTTGGTTGTGTAAAACGTCAGCTTAACCATGAAATAGGTGAAAAGAAGGCAAGGTTACACTTATTACAAGGTCTTGAAAAGATCCTTTTAGATATTGACAAGGCTATTAAGATTATCAGAGAAACTGAAAAAGATGAGTTGGTAGTTCCAAACTTAATGTGGGGCTTTGGAATTGATGAAATTCAGGCCAATTTCATAGCTGAAATCAAGTTGCGTAACTTAAATAAGGAATATATCCTTAAGAAAACCAGCGAGATAGAAGGCCTTAAAAACTCTATTGCAGAGCTTTCTGATATACTTGGCAGCGACAGAAAAGTTCTTAAGCTTATTAAAAAACAGCTTAATGAAATTGAAAAGAAATACGGTCAGCCAAGAAAGACTGATATTATGCAGGTTGAGGATGTTGTTGTTATTACTAAGGACGACATGATTGAAGACTATAATCTTAAACTTATCCTTACAAAAGAAGGTTACTTTAAGAAGATTCCTTTGACAGCACTTCGTACATCACCTGAGCAGAAACTTAAGGATGACGACGCAATTTTACAGGAAGCGGAATGGCATAATAAATCTGAAATTGTATTTATTTCAGATAAATGTAATGCCTACAAAATGCGTATACATGAAATTCCTGAGTCAAAGGCCTCTGTAATGGGTGACTATTTACCAAACCTTTTGGACATGGAGCCTGAAGAAAAGATTATTTGCTTTATTCAGACAGATAATTATGCCGGTATGATGATTTATGCATTTAAGAATGGTAAGGTTGCAAAGGTACCTTTTGAGGCTTATGCTACTAAGACTAACAGAAAGAAACTTATTAAAGCTTACTCTGATAAGTCACCAATAATCAGTGCTGTATACATTCCTGATGAATGTGATATTTGTCTTACTTCTGAAAATGATAAGATTATGTGTGTAAACACAGCCCTTATTCCTCTTAAGACAACTAAGAACTCACAGGGTGTTCAGGTAATGAAGTTTAAGAAAAACACATGGCTTAAGTCTGCAGGAAGAGCAGAAAATATGAATCTTGCAAACTATAACGCATACAGAGTAAGAGTTATTCCTTCTTCAGGAAGTTTTGCTAAAAAAGAAGATGCTGCAGTACAGCAGTTGTCGTTATTCTGATTAATATTTTACAGGAGGACTAAAAAATGGAAAAGTTAATTATTCAGTTAAATGATCAGGATGTAAACAAGAGATTAGACGCTTTAAGACAACTTAAGGCAATGATTGATAAAGGTGAAATTGAGAAACCTGTTATCGGTAATGATGTTAATAACCACATTCATACCACATATTCATTTTCACCATATTCACCTACAAAAGCTGTTTGGATGGCTTATAACGCAGGCTTAAAGACAGCAGGTATTATGGACCATGACTCATTGTCCGGTGCAAGAGAATTTATTGAAGCAGGTAAAATAATCGGCATGATGACAACAATAGGTGTTGAGTGCAGAGCATCTGTTAAAAATACACCTCTTAATGGCAGAAGAATTAATAATCCTGACCAGAAGAGTGTTGCATATATGGCAATTCACGGTATTCCACATCAGAATATTGATAAGGTAGTTGAATTCTTTAAGCCTTATGTTGCTGCAAGAAACAGAAGAAACAGAGCAATGATAGATAATATTAACAAGCTTACTGAACATGTTGGTATTCATACAGATTTTGATAAGGATGTAGTACCTCTTTCAAATTTTGAGTGTGGCGGTAGCATTACAGAGCGTCATCTTTTGTTTGCAGTTTCCAAGAACATTGTTAAGACATTGGGTAAGGGTCAGAAAGTTGTAGATTTCCTTAAGAATGACCTTAAGATGAATGTAAGCGCCAAAATTGAAGCTTTCTTAGCTGATGAAAATAACGAAGTTTATGAATATGACCTTTTAGGTGCTCTTAAGAGTGACATGGTAGAGAAGTTCTATATTGATGCAACTGAAGAATGTCCTGATGTTAAGGATGTTTTGGCTCTGGCTAAAGAAATCGGCGGCATCAGTGCTTATGCTTACTTAGGTGACGTTGGAAACAGTGTAACAGGCGACAAAAAGACTCAGAAATTTGAGGATGATTATCTTGATGAGCTCTTTGAAGTAATCAGCGGTCTTGGCTACAACGCAGTTACATATATGCCTTCCAGAAATACTTACGAACAGCTTACAAGAATCAGAAAGCTTTGTAATGAATACAAATTGTTCCAGATTAGTGGTGAAGATATTAACTCACCAAGACAGAAGTTTATTTGTGAAGCACAGAGAAATCCTGAATTCTCAAATCTTTATGATGCAACATTGGCTCTTATTGGTCACGAACAGGCAGCTACCGAAAACATTGGAAATGCAATGTTCTCCGAATCTACAGTAGCTAAATTACCTGATTTAGAAGAAAGAATTCAGTATTATAAAGGATTGGCTAAGTAAAAATGAAGTGTGAATTAAGTTTTTACTCTCACGTTTTAGGTAAGAGTGTAAATGTTAATGTGATTTATCCCAACGGAGGTACAGAAGCTCCTTTTAAGGTTCTGTACCTTCTCCATGGACTTGGTGACAACTATTCATTTTGGTCAAACAGAACAACAGTTGAGACTTTAGTTGAAAATACAGGTCTTGTGGTAGTTATGCCTGACGGTGATGTGTCCTGGTACTGTGACATGAACAATGGTCGTAAGTATTTTACCTACATAACACAGGAACTTCCGGGTTTAATTCGATCAACATTTAGTAACATTTCCGGTAAAAGGGAAGACACATTCATTGGTGGTGCGTCTATGGGTGGTTATGGTGCTTTCAAGGCAGCGATGACATATCCTGAAAACTATGGTAAGGTATTTGGTTTTTCTTCTGCTGTTGATATGGAAGATTTGCTTCCATGGATAGACAGAACAATTATGGAAAATGCCTGGGGACCTATGGAAGAAGCTATGAAGAGTGAACATAGTTCATATATTCTCGCTGACAAACTTAAGAAATCCGGGAAAAATCCACCTTCAATGTATATGTGGTGTGGTTTTGATGATTTTCTTTACAACTCAAGTGTAAAGTTCAGCAATCACCTTAAGGAGCTTGGTATGCCCATAGAATACAGGGAAAGTGACGGTAATCACGACTGGCCTTGTTGGGATAGAGAGCTTAAAACAGTACTTAAAGAGTTTTTGTTGAAATGAGATGTAGACTTATACTTAAAAACGGTGCCTCTTAATGAGACACCGTTTTTTGATGTTTTAAATTTGGAACATGTCCATAATATGTTTTATAGTCTTTCTGAAATACTTCTTGCAACCAACACACCGGAAGCTGCAGCCTGTGAAAGACCTCTTGTAACACCTGCACCGTCACCACATGCAAACATATTCTTATATGGTGTTTCAAGCTGATTTGTAAGATCAATTCTGGAGCTGTAGAACTTAACTTCAACACCATAAAGGAGTGTATCGTGGTTTGCTGTTCCGGGGGCAATCTTATCAAGAGCATAAATCATTTCAATTATGTTGTCCAAATGTCTCTTTGGAAGAACAAGGCTTAAGTCACCGGGAGTTGCATTAAGTGTAGGTTTTACAAAGCTCTTACTTAATCTGTGTTCGTTTGTTCTTACACCTTTAACAAGGTCGCCGAAACGCTGAACCAATACACCGCCACCTAACATGTTTGAAAGGGAAGCTATGTGTTTACCATATTTATATGGCTGATTAAATGGTTTTGTAAAGCGGTTACTTACCAGTAATGCAAAGTTTGTATTCTGACTTCTTAAGCTCTTGTCACTATAACTATGACCATTTACAGTAATACAACCTTCAACATTTTCAGTAACCACATGACCATAAGGATTCATGCAGAATGTACGAACTACATCTCCGTATTGTTTAGTAACATACATAAGTTTAGATTCATATACAACATCAGTAATATGCTCAAAAACCTTAGCAGGAAGCTCTACTCGAACACCGATGTCAACTTGGTTGTTTATAAGATTGATGCCCATATCCTTGCACTGTTTTGCAAACCATTCAGCACCGGAACGTCCGGGTGCTGCAACTAAGTATTTGCATTCAATTATTTCATCAGAATCCTCAATAGAAAGCTTGTAGCTGTTATCTTCCAAGTGTTTAATTTCAGTAATTGTTGTATTATGTCTTAAGTCGATTCTTTCACCTAAATAGTCAGACATATTTGTCAGCAACTTAAGATTTCTTTCCGTACCAAGATGTTTAACAGCTGCACTTAATAAATGCAAATCGTGCTCTAATGCTTTTTTTTCAATAGCCTGAGCCTCAGGTGTATATGTGCTGAAACGTTTATCTGTAGCACCAAAACTCATGTTTACACTATCAACGTATTCAATTAAATCCATTACTTCATCAGGGGAAGCATATTCCTGTAACCATCCACCGAATTCAGTAGTGAAATTGAATTTACCGTCAGAAAAAGCACCTGCACCACCAAAACCGTTCATAATACTACAATTTTTGCAGTTAATGCAGGATGTTGTTTTTTTTTGAATAATAGGGCAACTTCTTCTGGTTATGGAATTTCCCTGTTCAATTATTGTGATTTTAAGTTCAGGATGAAGTTTATTAAGTTCGTATGCCGTAAAAATTCCGGCTGTACCTGCACCTATAATAGCAACATCATATTTGGACATGAGACCTACCTCCGTATGTTATCAATATCAGTTATTATACATAATCGAAATAAAATTAACAAGATGTTGATTTTTTACACTACAGATTGTATAATTAGAACATAATTTTTACTAAAGTAAAGTAATTAATATTTTATTTAGGGAAGTTCGATTTTATGCAGTTATTAAAGGATAAGATAAGAAATGAAGGTAAAGTTAAGGACGGCAACGTTCTTAAGGTAGATAGTTTTCTTAATCATCAGATGGACATTAAATTCTTCAATGAAATCGGTAAGGAATTCAAGCGTCGTTTTGAAGGTGAGGAAATTACAAAAATTCTCACAATTGAGTCATCAGGAATAGGTATTGCATGTATTGTCGCCCAGTATTTTGATGTTCCTGTTGTCTTTGCTAAGAAGTCCAAAACAAGCAATATTGCAGGTGATGTTTATACACATAAAGTTCAATCTTTTACTCACAATAGAATATTTGATATAATTGTTGCTAAAGATTTTTTAAATCCGGAAGATAAAATACTTGTTATTGATGACTTTTTGGCAAAAGGAAGTGCCCTGCAAGGATTAATCGGACTTATTCAGGATGCAGGTGCTACATTGGTCGGTGCAGGTATAGTAATTGAAAAAGGCTTCCAGGGTGGAGGCGAGCTTATCAGAAACATGGGCGTGAGAGTTGAGTCATTAGCTATTGTTGATGGTATGACAGAAAAAGAGGGATGTATATTCCGTAATTAATTTGATTTGAAAAGGGTCGTTTACCTTTCAAATATATTGAAATTTTAGGAGGAAAAATTTATGAAAAAAGTATTAGCATTACTTTTGGTATTGGTTATGGCTTTGACTTTCGTTGCTTGTGATGGAAACAAAGATACTGAGCCTACAGATGCACCTTCAGGTGGCACAGATTATTCTGACGTTAAAGTTGGTGTTGTTCATATTGGTGATCCTGCAGATGGATCCGGTTATTCTTTTGCTCATGATCAGGGTATCGTAGCTATGCAGAAGAACCTTGGCCTTAAGGATGATCAGATTGTTCGTCAGCTTAACATTGCTGATAACGACAAGGCAGCTACAAAAACTGCTATTGAAGACTGTATCGCAAAGGGTTGTACAATTATCTTTACTACAAGCTACGGTTATATGGATACTACAGAAGAATTGGCTAAGGAATATCCTGATGTGATTTTCTCTCACGGTACAGGTTACAAGAGCAATGATAAGAACTTTAACAACTACTTTGGTAGAATTTATCAGGCAAGATACTTAGCTGGTATTGCAGCAGGTTTAAAGAGTGTATCCGGCAAGATTGGTTATGTTGCAGCTTACGGTACAGAACTTGCTGAAACATGTAGTGGTATCAATGCATTTGCTTTGGGTGTACAGTCTGTAAATCCTGATGCAAAAGTTTATGTTAAGACATTGAACTCATGGTTTGATCCTGCTAATGAAACAGCTTTTGCTGAAGCTTTGATCGAAATGGGTTGTGACGTAATTGCTCAGCATTGTGATACAGCTAACCCACAGAAGGCTGCAGAGTCTAAGGGCGTATTCGGTTGTGGATACAATTCTGATATGACTGCCGAAGCTCCAAAAGCTCATTTGACAGCTCCTATCTGGAACTGGGGTGTTTACTATACAGCTGCTGTTAAAGCTGCTGCTGAAGGTAAGTGGGCTGAATTCGGCAACTACTTCGCAGGTGTTAAAGAAGGTTTTGTAGACGTATCTCCATTGTCTGAAAACTGTGCTGAAAACACACAGAAATACATTGATGCAGTTAAGGCTCTTTACAATGAAGGTTCATGGGATGTATTCTCCGGTGTTAAACTTTCTTTCGACGATAATGGTGCAGTGGTTAAAACTGATGCTGATTTAGTTGATAACACAGGTAAAGTTCAGGTTGCTGCAGGCGGTGCTTCAATTGAAGACGGTGTGATTCAGGGAACAATGAATTACTTCGTTGCAGGCGTTGAATTAAAATAATTTAGTTTTTCAAGGAGTGCTCACTTTATAGGTGGGCTCTCCTTTATTTTTATTTATATAAAAACATAGGTGAATAAAGTGTCGTCAGATAATTATGTAATTGAATTAAAAGGTATCAGTAAATATTTTGGTGATGTTGTTGCCAACGATAATATTGATCTTGCTGTTAAAAAGGGTGAGATTCTTGCTTTGCTGGGTGAAAACGGATCCGGTAAAACAACCCTTATGAATATGTTGTCAGGTATCTATAAACCTGATAACGGTAAAATATTTATTGAAGGACAGGAAGTAACCATTCAGTCTCCTGAAGATGCCAAACACTTTGGTATTGGTATGGTTCATCAGCATTTTAAATTGGTGGACAAGTTTTCTGCTGCTGATAATATCTGGATTGGTACAGAGGGAGGTTCTCCATGGCTGACTAAACAGAGAAATGAAAAGATAGGTAAAATCAGTAAGCAGTTTGGATTTGAAGTAAATCCTGAAAAAATGATTTATGATATGTCTGTAAGTGAAAAGCAGACAGTAGAAATATTGAAAGTATTGTACTATGGTGCTGATATTCTTATTCTTGATGAACCTACAGCAGTACTTACTTTACAAGAAACAAGAAAATTATTCGCAGTTCTGCGTCAAATGAAAAAGCAGGGTTGTGCTATTATAATTATTACCCACAAACTTAATGAAGTTCTTGAAATTAGTGACAGAGTTACTATTTTACGAAAAGGTCAGAGTGTTGCCACTGTTAACACAAAAGAGACAAACGCCCAGGAACTTACAGACCTTATGGTTGGTAAATCCGTGTCACTTGAAATTGAAAGACCTGTTGTTGAAAAACAGGAACTCTTACTTGATGTTAAAAATCTTTCTGTTATAAGAGATGACACATCTGTTGCTCTTGATAATGTATCATTTGAGCTTTATGGTGGAGAAATTCTCGGTGTGGCCGGCGTATCCGGATGTGGCCAGAAAGAGCTTTGTGAATCTATTGCAGGTCTGGTGCCTGTTTCCCAAGGGTCTTCTATTCTTTATAAAGGTGAAGAAATTGCAGGTACATCTCCACGATCTATAATTAAAAAAGGTATCAGTATGAGTTTTATTCCGGAGGACAGATTGGGAATGGGACTTGCGGCATCTTTAGGTATTACTGATAATATGATGCTTAAAAGCTATGTGGACAACAAAGGACCTTTTGTTAACAGGAGAGCTGCTAAAAAACTTGCTGATAAGGTTGTAGAAGAGTTGGAAGTAGTTACTCCGGGCACAGAAACTCCTGTCAGAAGACTTTCCGGTGGTAATGTTCAGAAAGTTCTTTTGGGACGTGAAATATCTGCAAAGCCTAATGTAATTATTACAGCCTATCCTGTGCGTGGTCTTGATATTAACTCTTCTTATATGATATATGACATTCTTAATCAGCAGAAAAAAGACGGAGTTGGTGTGTTGTTTGTTGGTGAAGATCTGGATGTAATGCTGGAGCTTTGTGACAGAATTGTTGTTCTTTGTCATGGTAAGGTTACAGGTATTGTTGATGCTAAGGAAACTTCCAAGGAAGAATTAGGTCTCCTTATGACAGATGCAGGTTCTGTACGTGAAAAGGAAGAAAGTCCTGAAGCTATGGGTGCAGATGAGAATTCATTCAGATATATTCCTGAGGCTACTGAAGAAAATAAAAAAGAGTTTAAACTCCCTAAAGCCAAGACTCCTTTTGTGCGAATTGCTAAAAAGGCTGACATTTCTTTATGGAAAGCTGTTGGCTTGTATGCAATTTCAATTCTTGTTGCTTTAGTTTTGGGTGGATTGTTTATCTGGGCAATTGGTCAGAATCCATTTGAATATTATAGAGAAGTTCTTAAAGGCTGTTTTGATTTTCAGAATGCAAAACCAATTTATTTCAGAGGTTTTTTACGTGTTTTGATTCCGTTGCTGACTACATCTTTAGGTATTGCGGTTGCGTTTAAAATGAAATTCTGGAATATAGGTGCGAATGGTCAGTTTATGATGGGTGCTATCTCTGCTACAACTGTTGCATTCCTGTTGGGAGATGTTCTTCCTCAGTGGGCAATGTTACTTGTTATGTTGGCAGCCGGTATTTTCGGTGGTGGTCTCCTAGGCTTACTAGTTGCATTTTTCAAAGTGAAGTTCAATGCAAGTGAAACTTTGCTTACACTTATGTTTAACTATATTCTCTTGTATTTTACAGCATTTTTGAAAAATCTTATGTTCTATAGAACAGTTTCCGAAACCGGTCAGGTTTTCAGACCTGAATTTAAAACCTTACCTGAAAATGCATGGCTTTATACTGTTGATTTAGGAAATGTTACTGTAGACATTTCACTATTTGTATCAATTGGACTTGCTGTATTTTTGTTTTTCTATCTTAAAAATACAAAACAAGGTTATGAAATAGCAGTTGTAGGTGATAGCCCTAATACTGCAAAATATGCCGGAATGAATGTTAAGAAGATTATTCTCCGTACAGCTTTCATAAGTGCCGCTATTGCAGGTGCTGCCGGAATGATGGAAGTTGCGGGTTCTGCTACCAGCCATACATTAAGTGAAAACATTACATCTGATGTTGGTTTTACCGGAATCACAGTAGCATATATTGCTAAACTTAATCCATTGGGAATTGTAATTGCTTCTGTTGGTATGGCAATTTTACAGAAAGGTGCTGCAATTGCTGAAAGTACATTTAATATATCATCTTCAGCTTCATCCATTTTACAGGGTATAATCCTGTTTACGGTACTTGCGGCAGACTTCTTCTCAAGATATAAATTTGTGTTTAATTTCGGTAAAAAGGAGGTTTCCAAATGAATGCTATAGTTAACTTTTTATTCTATTCTGTAAGAGCCGGAACTCCTTTGTTGCTTGGTACAACCGGTGAAATTATTTCAGAAAAATCAGGAAGTATGAACCTTGGTGTTGAAGGTATGATGGCTGTAGGCGCTATTACCGGATATTATCTTGGATGTAAGACAAACAGTGTTTTAGTTGCTTTGTTAGTTGCTTTTTTATCTGCAGCTTTATGTGGTCTTGTATTTGCTTTCTTAACAACCACATTACAGGCAAATCAGAATGTTACCGGTCTTGCTATGACAACTTTTGGTGTTGGTGTTTATACACTTATCGGAAGAAGTCTTACTCAGTCAGGTGAATTTCCTGCGATGGATAGTGCAAATAAATTAGTTGCTTTTTCGAAAGATACCGGTATTCCGCTTTTGAGAGATATTCCAATACTTGGCAAATTGCTGTTTTCTTATAACTATTTTGTTTATCTAGCAATTATTATTGCTGTACTATTATGGGTATATATTGCTAAAACAAAACAAGGTTTAAGACTTCGTGCTGTTGGTGAAAATCCTGGTGCTGCTGATGCTTGTGGCGTTAACATTACTTTGTATAAATATCTTCATGCTATAGGTGGTGCAGGTATTTGTGGAATAGGCGGTTTGTATATGGCCTTAGTTACAAATGGTGGTGCTTGGAATGAATCCTGGATTAATGGTTTCGGTTGGATTTCTGTTGCTTTGGTTATTTTTGCCAGCTGGAGTCCTATGGTTGCTATTTTCGGATCATGCTTCTTTGGAATATTTAACGCATTACAGGCATGGAAAGGTAATCTTACAGATGCTTTCCCTAATGCTTTAGGTTGGTTAAGTGTTTTACCTAATGAATTCTATCAGATGTTGCCTTTCCTTATTACAGCTCTTGTTTTGATTATATCTTCCGTAAGACAGAAGAAACATTCAAAAGCACCGGCTTATGTTGGCGTTAACTATTTTAGGGAAGACAGATAAGACCTTTTAATCATATTATGTACTAATAGGGAATTTACTTTAAAATGGGGCAATTTAAGTGGAACTTTATGGTGCATATTTGTATTATGAAAAATATCTTTGTCGCTGTTATTTGTATAATTTTGGTGACTATTTTGAATTTGAAATAAAAAGATATTTATATAATGGCAGAAATAATATTTTCAGGAAAAGATTTTCAGGTGTCTACGTTGATTTATTTCTGAATAACAGAAAGTTAAGATTGAAACCTGTAATTAAGCTTAAGAAATATTATAACGAAGAATAAAAAAACAGGAGCTGATTTTTACAGGCTCCTGTTTTTTGCTATTTATTCTTATTTAAACGATACTGGTTCGAAACCTGCTTCTTTGATAACCTCCATTAAGAGATTATCGTCAACTTCTTTTGTTAATCCGACGGTAGCTGTTTTTTTACCAAGATCTACTTCACAGGAAGAAACACCATCAATCTGTGATAAAACTTTTTCTACAGTTGCTTTACAGTGATTACACATCATACCGTTAATTGTAAGAACTTTTTTCATATTATCACTTCCTTTCTTTTTATTTTTTTCAAAATATCTTAATCGTAATGCATTTGAAACCACAAAAAGTGAACTTAAACTCATAGCTAAAGAGCCTATCATTGGACTTAATAATAAACCAAAAGCAGGGTAGAACACACCTGCTGCCAGGGGGATTCCAATAATATTATAGAAAAATGCCCAGAACAAGTTTGTTTTTATGTTTCTGATTACTTTTTTACTTAATTTAACTGCAGTAAGAATATCTTCTAATGAATCTTTTATAAGAACAATATCTGCTGATTCAATAGCGATATCTGTACCTTTACCGATGGCAATACCTATATGTGCTCTTGTAAGGGCAGGTGCGTCGTTAATACCGTCGCCAACCATAGCAACTATTTTACCTGAATTCTGAAGCTCTCTTACGTGAGCTTCCTTATCACCAGGAAGAACATCAGAGATTATGTCGGTTATGCCAAGATGTTCTCCTATTTTCTTAGCAGTTAATTTGTTGTCACCTGTTAACATTATTGTTTTGATTCCAAGCTTGTTAAAATCTTTAATAACAGAAGGTGCTTCCGGTCTTATGGTGTCTGCAACTGCGATTAGTCCGGCTATTTTACCGTCTTTTGTAAACAACAAAGGTGTCTTACCCTCATTAGAGAGTGCAAAGACTTTATCTGTAATATTGTCCTCGATGGGAGCTATTGTTTTTGCAAAATCAAGATTTCCACCGGTCCAATGTATTCCATTTATGTCAGCTTCAATACCTCCACCGGGAATCATTTTGAAATTATCTGCTTCAATGTCAGGTAAGTTTCCGGCTTTTTCTGTAATTGCCTTTGCAAATGGATGATTACTTCCTTTTTCGGCAATGGCTGCGTATTTTAATAAATCTTTTTCATTTAGATTGCTGTCGATAATAATCACATCTGTCACAGAAGGTTTGCCTTGAGTCAAGGTTCCTGTTTTGTCAAAAATAATTGTATCAATTGATTTGAGTTGTTCAAGGGACTCAGCTGATTTAATTAATATTCCGTGTTCTGCTGCTTTACCTGTTCCAACCATAATAGCTACCGGTGTAGCTAATCCCAAAGCACATGGACAGGAAATAACCAGTACAGAAATAGATAGATTCAAAACGAATTCGAAATCATATCCAAGAAGCAACCAGATTATCATTGTAATTAATGAAATTCCTATGACTACCGGAACGAAAATACCGCTTACTTTATCAGCCAGCCTTGCAATAGGAGCTTTTGAACTACCTGCTTCTTCAACTAATTTTATGATTTGTGATAGGGTAGTATTTTTACCAACACGTGTTGCTATCATTTTAAATGAACCGTTTTTGTTTACAGTTGCAGAAATTACAGAGTCACCTGTATTTTTTTCTACAGGAACACTTTCACCGGTTATTGCTGACTGATCCACATTTCCGTAACCTTCAGTAATATTTCCGTCAACAGGAATTATATCTCCCGGCTTAACGATGATAACATCACCTTCGATAATATTATCAACGGATATAACTTTTGTTTCGCTGTTTCTGATTACGGTAGCTGTTTTTGGGGCAAGATTAATTAGTTTTGAAATTGCATCTGATGTTTTTGATTTTGAACGAGCCTCCAAATATTTACCTAATGATACAAGTGTCAGAATCATTGCGCTTGATTCAAAATATAGATTATGAGCATAATGGTGAAGTGTATTTGTATCACCGCTTCCTTGTGCATTCATCATAATGTAGAGTGAAACTATACCATAAACCAAAGCAGCTCCTGAACCAATGGAAACAAGAGTGTCCATGTTAGGTGATTTTTTAACTAAAGCTTTGAATCCTGAAATATAGAAATGTTTATTTAACAAAACAACTACCATTGTAATCAAAAATTGTGTGAATGGTGAAATTAAAATATTTTCTTCTGCTGTAAAAAGCTTTGGCATAGGTAAACCAATCATGTGTCCCATAGCAAGATACATAAGGGGGAACAGTAGTATGATTGATATAACCAGTTTGATTTTTCTGGTTTTATCTTTTTCATTTATTTTATTATAAACAGGATTAACATTATCTGATGCTGATTCTAATGAAGCACCATAACCTATAGATATCACAGTATTAATTATTTTTTCCTCAGAGACTTTATCTTCATCAAATTCAACACTCATTTTATTTGTAATAAGATTTACTTGTGTATTTTTAATACCGTCTAATTTTTCAATGTTTTTAGTAATGTTAGCCTGGCAAGCTGCACAGCTCATGCCTGTTATATTAAATACTTGCTTTCTCATAGCCACCTCATTTTAAGTATTTTATAAGCTCAATAGCTTCTTTTGTTATTTCTTTGTTTCCGTTTTTTATTTCTTCGGTCATACATGTGTTCATGTGGTCCTGAAGTATAATATATCCAAAATTTTCTAATCCTTTTTCTATTGCTGACAATTGAATTAAAATATCTCCGCAATAGCGATTTTCTTCAAGCATTTTTTTAATACCATTGACTTGTCCCTCTATGCGATTAAGCCTTGTAATAAGATTCTTCTGCATTTCAGGAGTACGTGGTGTATTTTTAAGTTTACAGCAATTATTTTTCATTTTTTTCTCCTTTTTATTTGTAAATATATTATATACCCCCATGGGGTATATTACAACCTTTTTTCGACCAGTTTGTAAATATGTTTTTTATATGATAAACTTCAAATAGGCAGCAACCGGAAAGGAAAAATATGTTTAATAGAGTTAAGGTTTCTGTTTTTGTGTTTATTATCTTTTCTTTTGTTTTTATAAATTTCTCTGTTGCTGAATCTGTAGAATTTTATTTCAAAGTAGAAACTGATGAGTATAAAGATTATGAAAGTGAATATTACTGTAATAATGTGCTGAAAAATAAAAGACAAAAAGATTTTTACAGAACACTTGTTAAGGCATTATCTTCTTTTAACGAAAATAATATTAGGAATAAGTTTTCTTTGAAATTTGAATTTGATAAGACATGGGGAAGTTTATTTAAACAAGAAGAGATATCAAATGTACTAAATTGTGTATTTAAAGATCATCCTGAGTTTTTCTGGTTCTATAATATAACATATTCTCAGAAATATAATTTGATTAAAAACAAATCGGTCATAACATTAAATGTCAACTCAAATTCTGTTTTTGATGAAGATATAGATTTAAAAAATGAAATATATAATCTTAAAAAGAATGTTGATGGTGTATTAGCCGGCATGCCAGAAGGTGATGTATACAATAAACTTAAATATATTAATTCCTGGTTGTGTAAGAATAATATTTATAATACAAATTATGTTGAGTCGCCACATACCAGACCTGATATGCTTGTTTCTGCATTGGTAAAGGATAATACAGAAGATAATGGCCCCAGGTGCCTTGGGTATGCCTCCGCTTTTAAATTTTTATGTGATAAATCCGATATTCCTTGTGTTATGATTTTTGGTAGAACATATAAAAACAAAGGAGAATCTGAAAACCATGCCTGGAATGCAGTTCGTATAGATAATAAATGGTATGGGATTGATGTTACCTGGAATGATGTTCCCGTTGGAAACAAGTTCTTCTTGGTTGGAAGCGAAACTGTTACAATTAAGCATTTCGGTAAAATATATGATGAATTTGGTGAAAATCATGTGCCTGGGTTAATTGGAGATAATTTTGTAGAATACTATCCGGAGTTAAGTAAAGATGAATTTTCTTCCGATAGTCATCCATTAATCAGGTTAGAATTAATAAATTCATTGGTTAATGTTGATATTAATGATGGAATTATAAATATTCCTTCAGAAATGAAAGCAAAGGATGTTATACAATTATTTAAACATTCCGAAAAAATAGGAATATTATGGGATGGTTATGAACTTTCTTCGCAGGAATATGTTGGGACGGGAAGCGTCGTTTACATAAATGACGAAAATGGAAAAATGAAACAGGATGCTGAAATTGTTATAAAAGGAGATCTTAATGGTGACTCAAAAATAACAGTAGAAGATTATATGTTAATTAAAAAATACGTATCCGATAAGTATGATTTTGAAAGAGTGTCCTTTATGGCGGGTGATCTTAATTATGATAATATGATTACATCAACCGATTATCTGAAACTAAAGAATTTAATTATAAAAAGTAAGGTGATTTAAAAATGTTTTCATAATTAAAAAACTTAATAATATTAAAATAGTATTAACAAAACTCAGTGTTTATGATATACTAATAAAAGTTTATATTCGATATTATTTTTAGGGAGATGTATTTTGTTGAATTATTTGAAAAGATTTATATGTTGTTTTATTTTATTGACTGTTTTACTTTCTATACCACTTGCAACATTAGCAACAGATGTACAAAGTGCAAAACCTGTCGTCTTCTCACAAGCTGCTGATGCCAGGATTAAACCTGTTCCAAAGAGTGGTGAAGCTATTGCAAATCAGGCAAACTCCGATGTGCTTTATTATGTACCTGCTAAAAGTTATGAACCAACATATATGGATTATAACTGTCAGTATTATTTAGAAACAAAATATCAAAAAGATTTATATGGTATGATGGTTTCTTCCCTGGCGAATCATCCTGTTGATCAATTAAAACCCGAATTTAACATTACATATGTTTTTGAAAATGCCGGAGGAGAACTTTTAAGCTATGACGATATTGTTAAAGTTCTGTACAGTATTTGGAGTGATCATGCTGAGAATTTCTGGTTTTTCAGTGCAGGCTATGGTTCTTATTATGATTCTGCTGATAATATTTTTGTAATTACAATTTATGTTTATGCTGATTCAATCTGGACTGATGCTGCTGCATTACAGCAGGATGAAATTAATTTCGAAAAAGAAGTAAATAAGATTGTTGCTGCAGCTCCGAAGACAACAGCTTATGATGCAATCCTTTATTTTGATCAGTGGTTGTGTGATAATAATGTTTATAGTAATTTAGGAGCTTCCCAGGGATATAATGTTTCCAATACTGCTGTATCAGCAATTTTAAGTAAAAATAATCCATTAACCGGTCCGGTCTGTCAGGGTTATTCCACAGCATTTAAATATTTGTGTGATAAAGCAGGTATTGTGTGTGTAATGATTCTTGGAAATGCTTACGACAATAGTGGACTTATGGGTGCCCATGCATGGAACTATGTAAAGCTTGATGGTAAGTGGTATGCTTTGGATATAACCTGGAATGATTCCTTAGGTAATAAATCCCATTTGTTGGTTGGTAGTCAGACTGTATGTGAGCCTTCTGATGGTCCCGGATATGATCAATTTGGTGAAAGTCATAAAAATGATATGTCGACAGATAATCTCCGATTTACATATCCTTCGTTGAGTACTACAGCATATGTTCACAAAGGTAATTCTAATTTTGTTGGTGATTCTACAACTCCTACACCAACAGCAACACCTGCACCTACTCAGGCTCCTATCGACTACAAATTAGAGCTTTTGGATACTTCAGGTGTTACTAAGATTAGTTCAGGTTACCTTGAAGGTGTAGCACAATCATTAACAAAAGATACTTTAACATCTATGTTTAAATATTCTGACCATATTAAAGTTTTGAAAAATGGTAACGAATTGTCTGGTACTGGCATTGTTGGTTCAGGTTGTGTAATTCAGATTGTTAATGATAGTAATGTCGTTGTTGAAGAAATCACTGTTGTTATTAAAGGTGATGTAAATGGTGATGGTCGAGTTGCAGCTGTTGACTATATGTTAGTTAAAAAGCAACTTAAAGACGGTATCACAATTACTGGTGCAATATTTAAAGCTGCCGATATTGATGATGGTGGAGTTTTATCTACAACCGATTACATGAAGATAAAAAGACATATTAAAGGTAACTATGATTTTTATTAAATAAAAATAATTTATGATTCAGGGAGATTAGGTATGAAAAAGTATTTAGCTTTTGACTATGGTGCAAGTAGCGGAAGGTCCATCCTTGGACTTTTTGATGGTGAAAAATTGATGTTAGAGGAAACACATCGTTTCGGCAGTGATCCTGTTATGGTTAACGGAACATTCACCTGGGATTTCTTGCGTTTAGTTTTTGAAATGAAAAAAGGGTTGCAGAAAACATATACTTTGCATAAAGACATTGCAGGTGTAGGTGTTGATACATGGGGAGTTGATTTTGGTCTTTTAGACAAGAAAGGCGTTTTGCTTGGTAATCCTGTTCATTACAGAGATACAAGAACTGACGGTATGATTGAGAAAGCTTGCAGTATTCTTTCGTCAAAAGAAATTTTTGATACTACAGGTATTGCATTCCAGAAATTCAATACACTGTATCAGTTGATGGCCATGACTGAACAGAAATCATCTATTCTTGAAATCGCAGATACAATGTTATTTATGCCGGATCTATTTAACTATGTTCTTACAGGCGAAAAATATTGTGAATTCACTATAACAAGCACTTCCCAGATGTATGATCCAATTAAGAAGGACTGGGCATTTGATATGCTTAATAAACTAGGTGTTAAAACAGATATTTTACCTAAAGTAATTCCGGCAGGAACAAAGCTTTCCGGAATTAAAGCTGATGTATGTGATGAACTTGGAATTCACTCAATTCCTGTTATTGCTGTTGCTGAGCATGATACAGGTAGTGCTGCTTTATCAGTTCCTTATGCTGAAAAGGGTAGTGCTTTCTTAAGTAGTGGTACATGGTCACTTCTCGGAATTGAACTTGACAAACCAATTATTAATGATAAGACAAGAGAACTTAATTATACTAATGAAGGCTGTATTAATAACGGATTCAGACTTCTAAAAAATATAATGGGTCTTTGGATTCAGAATGAATGTATCCGTAACTGGGAAGCTAAAGGTGAGAAGATTTCCTTTAAAGAACTTGACCAGAGTGTTATTGATGCAAAACCATTCTTGGCTATTATTGATGTTGATGATCCTTCGTTCTTTGAACCATATAAAATGCCTGAAAAGATTCAGGAGTTTTGTAGAAAAACAGGTCAGGCGGTTCCTCAGACGCATGGCGAAATTATGCGTGTTGTTATGGAAGGTCTTGCTCTTAAGTACAGACAAGCAATTGAAGGCCTTGAAGAAATTGTTGGCTTTAAGATTCCGTCTCTTAATATTGTTGGTGGCGGAACAAAAAATAAAGTTCTCAGTGAATTTACGGCAAATGCTATTAACAGACCTGTTATTGCAGGTCCTATTGAGGCAACTGCCATAGGTAACTTGTCTGCTCAGATGATTTCATTAGGTGATGTTAAGAATGTAGATGAAGCCAAGAATGTTATCAGAAATTCTTTCCCATTGGAATATTATACACCTTCTGATACAGAAGCTTGGGATGCTGC
The DNA here is from genome assembly GCA_015069135.1 of Oscillospiraceae bacterium. Taxonomy (GTDB): domain Bacteria; phylum Bacillota; class Clostridia; order UBA1212; family SIG427; genus SIG427. The sequence continues at coordinate 184,126 of SVJE01000001.1, forward strand.
ATATGAAAAACTTATGAGATTACAGGGTAAATAATATGCGGGTTATAGGACTTGATTATGGTGATAGCCGTATAGGTGTTGCACTAAGTGACGATTTGGGCTGGACAGCCGGACCTTATGGAATAATAGAATCCAAAAGAGGTAGGAAGAAGGCCCTTAATGAAATTAAAGCTCTTATAGAGCAGTATAGTGTAGAAACTGTTGTTGTTGGATATCCTCTTAATATGAATGGAACTGAAGGTCCAAGAACACAGGTGACATTGGAATTTATTAATGATTTACAAAGCAGAAATCCCAATGTTAAAATTGTAAAGTGGGATGAACGCCTTACAACTGCTGCTGCTGACAGAGCAATGCTTGAAATGGGAATCAAACAATCTGTTAAAGGCATGAATGATAAATTGGCTGCGGTGTTTATACTTCAAGGATATCTTGACAGTCAGAGATAGGAAAGGATTTTTTTATGGATGAAGAGAGAAAAATTGTAACCATTGAAGATGATAATGGCGAAAAACATGATATGGAGTTAATTGACTTTGTGGATTATCAGGAAAAAACATATGCAATTTTTACACCTTATGTTGAAGATGAAGAATTAACAGAAGAAAATGACGATGAAGATATGGACGTTGTTGTAATGTCTGTTATTGAAGAGGGCGAAAATGTTGCTCTTCAGGCTGTTACTGATGCAGATCTTGCAATGGAGATTCTTGAGGCATTTACAGAGCAGGTTGCTATGTATGAGCTTGAGGAAGCTGAAGACGGGGAATAAAATTGATTGTTAGATGCTGTTTCGTTTTGAAGCAGCATTTTTTCTTGACTAATCTTTATCCAAATGATAATATATCAAAGGTTTTACGAGATGTGGCTCAGTTTGGTAGAGCGCTGCGTTCGGGACGCAGAAGCCGCAGGTTCAAATCCTGTCATCTCGACCATTATAAAAGGGGTTGTCTCAATTTATTTTGATACAGCTCCTTTTATTTTTATTTGAAAAAAGGATTTGAACATTATTCTCCTTTCGAATCATATTTAAGGGTAGCAAAAGTGGAAAATAAAGCAAACCAGTATTGATGTTTATTTTTCTAATTTGACTTTAACCTTGTACATGATTATAATTAATTGTGTATGGAGTTTTAGTGAAAAAAGTTTAAAAAACAGGAGTATATTTTATGAATAATCTCTATAATGATTTACTTGAAAAAAGGGCAAAGTTATCCCTGATTGGTCTAGGTTATGTAGGTATGCCTATTGCAGTTGCTTTTGCAAAGAAAGTTGATGTAATCGGTTTTGATCTTAACTCAGAAAAAATCAAATTGTATAAATCCGGTATTGATCCAACTAAAGAAGTTGGAGACGAAGTGATTAAAAATACTTCTGTATATTTTACCGACAATGCTGAGAAACTTAAAGAAGCTAAATTTCATATTGTTGCTGTTCCGACACCTGTTAACAGCGACCACACTCCTGATTTAACACCGGTTGAAGGAGCTTCAAGAATATTGGGTCAGAATCTGACTCCGGGAAGTGTAGTTGTGTTTGAATCAACTGTTTATCCCGGTGTAACTGAGGATGTTTGTGTACCTATTCTTGAAAAAGAATCCGGTCTGAAATGTGGTGTTGATTTTAAGATTGGTTATTCACCTGAACGTATTAATCCCGGTGATAAGATCCATAGATTGGAAACAATAACAAAGATTGTTTCCGGTATGGATGAAGAAACTCTGGATGTTGTTGCAAAAGTGTATGAAATAGTTGTGGATGCAGGCGTACATAGAGCAGAATCTATTAAAGTTGCTGAAGCGGCAAAAGTAATTGAAAATAGTCAGAGAGATATTAACATTGCTTTCATGAACGAACTTTCAATTATTTTCAATAAAATGGGTATTGATACTAAAGCTGTTTTAGAAGCTGCAGGAACAAAGTGGAATTTCCTTAAGTTCTATCCCGGTCTTGTTGGAGGACATTGTATAGGTGTTGACCCTTATTATCTTACATATAAAGCAGAAGAATTGGGATATCATTCGCAGATTATTCTTTCAGGAAGAAGAATAAATGATGATATGGGTAAATATGTAGCAGAAAGTCTTGTGAAACTGCTGATTAAATCAGGTTCTTATGTGAAAGGTGCAAAAGTTGCAATTTTAGGTTTCACATTTAAAGAGAATTGTCCTGACACAAGAAATACCAAAATTATTGATATTGTAAACGAACTTAAAGAATATGGAATTAATCCTGTTATAGCCGATCCTACTGCTGATTCTGATGAAGCAAAGCGCTTGTATGGAGTTGAGTTTACAGATATTTCTTTAATTAAGAATATGGATGCTGTTGTTCTGGCAGTTGCTCATAATGAATTTACAAATTTCAAAGTTGAAGACATTGATAAAATGTTTGGTGAAAACAAAAAGGTGTTGGTTGATATTAAGGGAATTCTTGACAGAAAGCTATATGAATCTTCCGGCTATAATTATTGGAGGCTTTAATTAATGTCATATAAAGATTTGAAATTTCCTGAAGGATCTGTGTTTTTAGTAACCGGTGGAGCCGGTTTCATAGGTTCAAACCTTTGTGAAGCAATTCTGAACATGGGATATAGTGTAAGATGTCTCGATGATTTATCTACCGGTAAGATTGAAAATGTAGAGATGTTTTCAGGAAGACCCGGCTACGAATTTATAGAGGGCGACATTAAGAATTTTGACACATGTCTTAGGGCTACTTTAGGAGTGGACTATGTTCTCAATCAGGCTGCTTGGGGAAGTGTTCCAAGATCAATTGAAATGCCCCTTTTTTACTGTGCTAACAATATAATGGGTACCCTAAATATGATGGAGGCATCCAGGAAGAATGGAGTTAAGAAGTTTGTGTATGCCTCCAGTTCATCTGTATATGGTGACGAGCCTAATTTGCCTAAATGTGAAGGTCGAGAAGGAAATTTGCTTTCTCCTTATGCTCTGACTAAAATGTGTGATGAGGAGTGGGGAAGACAATATACATTGCATTATGGTCTGGATACTTATGGATTGAGATATTTTAATGTGTTCGGAAGAAGACAGGATCCTAACGGTGCATATGCTGCGGTAATTCCAAAGTTCATTAAACAACTTTTGAATAATGAACAGCCTACCATTAATGGTGATGGCAAACAGAGCAGAGATTTTACTTACATTGAAAATGTTATTGAAGCAAATCTTAAAGCATGCCTTGCGTCCCATGAAGCAGCCGGGGAGGCATATAATATAGCTTATGGCGGAAGAGAATTTCTTATTGATATTTATTATGCGCTTACAGATGCTTTAGGTAAAAAGATTGAGCCAATATATGGTCCTGACAGAAAAGGTGATATTAAACATTCAAATGCTGATATTTCAAAGGCAAAGAAGTTTTTGGGTTATGATCCTCAATATGACTTTAAAACGGGACTTTTGGAAGCTATAGATTGGTATAAGGAGTATTTAAAATGATTTGGTGGTATAACCTTACAACAAATGAGCAACTTTTATATATTATTGCTTCCATAGCATCTGCTTTACTTGCTTTGGAATTGTTTTTCTATTTAACAGGTTTAAGGTCAGAAAGAAATAAAAAAAAGAATAATATTTTTCAACTTATTTTTACACTAAGGTCGGCACTTATTTTAGTTTCGGTGGCAAGTTGGTCAACAATTATTGGATATAAGGCGATAGGTCGTTTCATTCCTGCCGCAATTATAGGATGCTTAACTGCACTTGTTATATTAATTATTTTTGTATTATACCTGAGAAAGGTGCTTAAACTTTCTGAAAACTCTAAAATCTCTTTAGAAAACCTGATTGGATATGCAGGTATTACCTATAGTTCTATTCCGCCAAAAGGCGAAGGACGTGGTAAAATAACTGTTAAGTTTGAAGATAAAATGCATGTTTTTGAAGCAATAGCTTATGGTGATAATAAAATTCCTACGGGAGCAGATATAAAGATAATAGATTCACTTGGTTCTAATTTGTTATTAGTTGAACAAATTAAGGAGGTTTAAGATAATGTTTAAAAAAAATAAGATTTTAATTTGCCTGACAGTAGCAACTGTTTTATTCTTGTTATTTTTTACATTTACTTCATTTGCTTGGGTTGAAAGTATCAGGTTTGTAAATACATCAAACTACATTGTTGATGATGTATATATTTATGGTGTTTATCCCGGTGACACAATGCAGGATATTGTTGACGATGCAATTGATAGTTCTTTATTACGTTGTCGTACAGCTAATAACAAAGAATTGGAAATAACCGAAAAAGCCTTTACTGGTGCAAGGGTACAGGTGTTTGCTTTTTCAAAAGCATTTTCTACAACACACGTTGTTATTAGAGGTGATGTTAATGGTGACGGTGATGTAAAATCAAGTGACTATATGCAGATAAAAAGTCACTTTAAAACAGGTCAATTGTTAAAAAAAGCATTTCTTGAAGCTGCTGATGTAAATGATGACGATAGAGTAGGTACTGTTGATTATATGAAACTTAAGGCTTATCTTGATAATAAACTTGAGTTGTTCCCTGAAAGAAATGCTAACAGTGAAATTAAAGAATATACAGGACCATATTCTGAGGTTAATGGTGCATACGGTGGTGTTGATGATCTTGGTCGTGAACAGCTTGGCGATACAGATTCAAGAGTTAACCGTACCGAAAAAGAAGTAGGTGTTTTCTATTTCTTATGGCATGGACAGCATGGTAGTTCAAAGACTGTATATGATAACACACAGATCCTTAAAAATGATCCAAATGCAATTGATTCAGTTGATAAATGGGTAGCTGCAGGTGGTGGTGGAGTTAGTGTTTTCCATTACTGGGACGAACCACTTTTTGGCTATTATAAGAGTGATGATGCATGGGTAATGAGTAAGCATATTCAGATGCTTACAGAAACCGGTGTGGATTATGTGGTGTTTGACTGTACAAATGCGTATACATATGATAATTCAGCACTTTTGTTTTTGTCTGTATTAGATAAGTACTATAAACTTGGTTACGATGTTCCAAAAGTAGCATATTATACAAACAGCTATTCAACTACAACGATGACCAATATTATGAATAATATGTACATTGCGCATCCTGAATATTCACATCTGTGGTATATGCTCAATGGTAAACCAATGATTATCGGTAAGGAACCTACCGCGGAAGTTTCAGCGTATTTTACAGTTGTTTTATCGCAATGGCCTACAGAAGCTAAGAAAGCTACCGGGTTCCCTTGGATGGAATTTGATCGTTGGTTAACAGTTCAGTCGATATACAGAATTGGTAACGCTGGGACTTCAATTATGAATGTATCTATTGCTCAGCACAATGCTACCTGCAGAATGAGTAGTGCTGCATGGTATGGGGCTGAAGACAGAACAAGAAGCTATACGACTGATTACATAGAAGGACTTACAAAGGAAGAAGCTTTACTTGCAGGTACTAACTACAAAATCGGCTTTGATTATGCACTTTATAATGACCCTGATATGATATTTATTACAGGTTTTAACGAGTGGATAGCTCAGCGTCAGAATTCTATTGAAAATGAACCTATAGTATTTGTTGACTGTGCTTCTCCTGATGCCAGCCGTGATTATGAACCGTCAAAAGGTATTCTTAAAGATAATTACTTTATGCAGACCTCCAATTTTATTAAGCAGTTCAAGGGTGGAGATTACAGAGTAAATGTTGGTACTGATATTACAATTGATATTACAGGAGATTTTTCTCAGTGGAATAATGTAACAGCCGTATACAAAGATTTTGTTGAAGAAACATTTGACAGGAATGCAGTAGGTTATGGCAAGCTTAATTATACAGATACAACAGGCAGAAATGATTTTTCTGTAATGAAGGTTGCTAAAGATTCATCGAATATTTATTTCTACGTTGAAACCGCTGAAGAGATTACTTCATCTGAAGATTCCGCTTGGATGAATCTGTTTATCAGAAGTAAAGGTTCATCAACTGATAAAGAATCTTCATGGGAAGGCTTTGATTATGTGATAAACAGAACATCTCCTGAAGATGGTAAAATGACAGTAGAGAAGTCTAACGGAGGTTGGAACTTTACCACAGTCGGTACTGTTTCATATAAACAGGAAGGTAATAAAATCATGATTGCCATCCCTAAAACAATGTTAGGAATTACTGAAACAGAACTTCTTGATATTCAGTTCAAGTGGGTAGATAATTGTGGAAATGGTGATGTTATGACATTCTATACACAGGGTGATACAGCACCATACGGAAGATTTACTTATATATTCAGCCAGATAGATAAAGGCGGAAGATAACAATGATAATTGCAATTGATGGTCCCTGTTGTGGGGGTAAAACAACATATGCAAATAAACTTGCAGCTGACTTTAATGTCAGCTGTAATATTTTCCATATGGATGATTTTTTCTTAAGACCGGAACAAAGGACTGAAGAGCGTATTAATACTCCCGGTGAAAACGTAGATTATGAAAGATTTCTTGAAGAAGTACTTATTCCGCTTAAAAGTAATTCTGCATTTAGTTACAGAAAATTTTCCTGCAGTAAAATGGATCTTGATGAATATGTTTGTGTTGAACCAAGAGAAATTAATATTATTGAAGGGACCTACTCCTTGCATCCTGCTTTGAGAAATTATTATGATAAATGTATTTATATAGATGTTGATTCAAAGACACAGCTGGAACGCTTAAAAAGCAGGGAACCGGCCTACAAGGTAGAAATGTTTATTAACAAGTGGATTCCTTTGGAACGGCTTTATTTTGACACTTTTAAACCCAAAAACATATGTGATGAAATAATTACTCTTGATTAGATTTTCTTTTTTGATAGAAGTGGGAAATTTTTTCTTTGAATCTGTATTCGTCCAATAAACAGTTTATTTCTCCGCCTAAAAATAACATATACATGCAGAAGTATAACCAGAGCATAAAAAGTACAATGGCTGTAAGACTACCGTATATATTGGAATAGTCAGAAAAGTTGTCGATATAAAATGCATAAAGGTATGAGAAGCCCACCCAACCTACAGCTGTAATAATTCCGCCGGGAATCTGACTTGTGAACTTACATTTTCTGTCAGGCATTATCACGTATATTGCTGAAAAGAATAATGTAAGAATTAAAAGCCCAAATAATCCTCTTAAATTTATAATCTTATCAAGTATTTCTGCGAGTCCAGGTGAAATACCATACATCCATATATGGATTATATTTCCAAATACAATAATAAGAAGTACAATAAATAAAACAAAAATAAACATAATAGTTTCAATAAGTGCAAAAAAACGTAACACAAAATAATTTCTGGTTTCCTTTACACCGTAAACAGAATTAAGTCCGTTTCCGATAGCATAAAGAGATTTTGAAGCTGTCCAGAGAGCCGTTATTGCTGTTACGGATATTATTGTTCCGGAGGCAGATTGATTTATTTCTGTTAATAATGAATTAAGAAGCCCTGAAACAGGTGCAGGAAGAAAACCGGGTTCCAATTGTCCTGCTTCTGTAAGAGGTAAAGGAATATAGTTCAAAAGTGTTATAAACAGCATTACAAAAGGAAAAAAAGAAATAAACAAGAATAAAGTGCTTTGTGCAGCATGAGCTGCAACAGAATGTTTTGCAGCCCGTCTGACAAAAAAAAGAACAGGATCACAAAAATCCAGTATTTTGTCAAATATTTTTTTGATTTTAATTCTTGTTTGTTTTATACTATTTTTCATAATGATAATATTATAGCAAAAAAATGACTTTAAAGTACAAATTACAAAGGAGATTTCTATGAAAAATTTAAGGAAGTTTTCTAAATATTATAAACCATATATAGGAATAATTATTCTTGACCTTTTATGTGCTGCGGTTACATCCGGCTGTGAACTGGCCTTTCCTATGATTGTAAGACAGATAACCGGTGAGGCATTAGTTGGAAATGCTGAATATGTAATTATGTCTGTATTAAGATTGGGTCTTCTGTATCTGGCGTTACGGATGATAGATGTTGCAGCTAATTATTATATGGCATATATAGGTCATGTAATGGGAGCCCGACTTGAAACGGATATGAGAAGGGATTTGTTTGCTCATTTGCAGGAACTTCCTTTTTCGTTTTATGATAATACAAAAATTGGTCAGCTAATGTCCAGAGTAACAAATGATTTGTTTGAAATTACAGAATTTTCACACCACTGCCCGGAGGAATTTTTTATTGCAGGCGTAAAAATTCTAGGTGCCTTTGTGCTTCTTCTTGGAATTAATATTCCATTAACTTTGATCATATTTGCCATGCTTCCGCTTATGTTATTGTCTGTATTTTTGTTTAGAAGCAAAATGCGCAATGCATTTAAAAAATCCAGAGAACAGGTTGGCGAGCTTAATTCGGATTTGGAAGATAGTCTTTTGGGAGTAAGAGTAGTAAAGAGTTTTGCAAACGAAACTGTTGAAAGGGAAAAATTCGGAAAGGGAAATAATAAGTTTCTTGAAATTAAAAGTGAAGCATATAAATATATGGCAAGGTTTAGTGCTTCAACTAAATTTTTTGAAGGACTGATGTATGTGGCCGTAGTTGTTGTAGGAGCAATTTTTATGGTGGATGGTAAAATCACTACTGTGGATTTGATTGCTTATCTTTTATACATACAAAGTCTTTTAACATCAATAAGAAGAATTGTAGAGTTTATTGAACAATTCCAGAAAGGTACTACAGGTATCGACAGATTTCTGGAAATCATGGAAGTTCCTGTTGGAATTGAAGATAAAGAAGATGCCGTTGAATTAGGAAATATTAATGGTAAAATATCCTTTGAAAACGTAACTTTTTCTTATGGTGAAAACGGAAATGTGCTTTCTGATTTTAACCTTGAAATCAAGCCCGGAGAAAGTGTTGCTTTAGTAGGACCTTCAGGGGCAGGTAAGACTACAGTATGTAATCTTATTCCAAGATTTTATGAGACAACTAACGGAAAAATTTCCATTGATGATATTAATATTAAAGATGTAACTCTTAAATCTCTTCGCTCCAATATAGGTATAGTACAACAGGATGTTTATTTGTTCAGTGGAACAATTGCTGAAAATATTGCTTATGGCAAAGTTTCTGCTTCAAAGGAAGAAATAGAAGAGGCTGCAAAAGCTGCAGGTGCCCATGAATTCATTTCACAACTTCCGGATGGGTATGACACTTATGTAGGCGAACGTGGAGTTAAACTTTCCGGTGGACAGAAACAAAGAATTTCTATTGCAAGACTGTTTTTGAAAAATCCGCCGATTGTAATTCTGGATGAAGCTACTTCTGCTCTTGATAATGAAAGTGAAAGGCTGGTACAGAAATCCCTGGAGCTCCTTGCAAAAGGCAGAACCACAATAACAATTGCTCACAGGCTTACTACAATAAAAAATGCCGACCGCATAGTTTATTTATGTGAGGACGGCATTAAAGAACAAGGGTCGCATAATGAACTTCTATCTCAAAACGGAGAATATGCTAAGCTTTATTCTCTTTATCAGTAATTAATATTTCACCGTCTGTTTCCTGACAGGCGGTGATTTTTACATATCGGCTTATCAGCCATACATCTGTGCATCCCATAACCACAAGGCAGGCACCAACAAACCTTGCAATTCCTTGTGTGCCAAATGGATTTATAAATACAAGCACACCTAAAGCTATTGTAAGAAAGGTAAGAAGTAATCCAACCCACCAGAGACTATAGTTGTGTTTTTGAAGCTCAAGGCTTTTCTGGAATTTAATAAAACTGTCTATTATAATAACAAGTCCCATAACAAAACCTATGCTGTCGGTAAGAATTTGATATTTTACTATGAAAAATATACCTATTCCGGAAGAAATAAGTCCGTTTACTGTGTTTATACCTGAAAACTTTGTCTTAGCCTTATTAGAAAAATTAGCAATGATTTGAATTAATCCATAGATCATAAGTAGACTTCCAAACCCGTAACAAACAATTCTTGTTATGATTTCAGGCCAGATTAACATAAGAATTCCCAGTAAAGCATATAAAATCGCTGTAAGCATGTAGCTTGATTTAATATATTTTATAAAATTTTTCATATATTTTCCTCCGTTTTTTTTAATTGTATCACCATAAGTTGTAATTTGACAATATCTAGTGTAAAAAGTATAATAATATTGATATTTGTGCACTAAAGATAAGACTTCATTTTACGGAAGGTGAGTTGTTTGAATTTTCGTTTTTCTTTACATAAAAAAGCTATTTTTTTGTTTATTGTTTTAATATCTGTTATTTTCATTTTTAATTTTTTGAGTGTGTTTTCCGCTGAACAGGGTAAGGTTATAAATGTGGATATAGGTTCATCTTTAAATGTCAGAAAAGGTCCCGGAACACAGTATGATTCTTTAGGAAGGTTGTATGCAAATAACACTGTAAATGTCACAGGTTCTGCTAATGGTAATGATGGATATGTTTGGTATAAAATTGATTTTAATAATACAACAGGTTATGTAAGATCAGACTTTATTAAAATTATTGCTACGAGTGTTCCAACAGTTGCACCTACAATTAAGCCTACAGCAGCACCAACAACAAAACCTACGGAAGCCCCAATAGTTGATATTGAACAGATACTTAAGGAGCAGAACTTTCCTGAAAGTTATAAAACTATTTTAAGAGAAATACACAAAGAACATCCTAATTGGTCATTTGAAGCTTTACATACAAATCTGGATTGGAATACAGTTGTAACAGCACAGATGGAACTTAAAAGAAATCTGGTTAATAAAAATTCTATTGCATCATGGAAATCAACTCAGGAAGGTGCCTTTAACTGGGCAAGTAACTCCTGGATTATTTTGAGTGGCTCAAGTTCTGTACAGGCGTCTGAGGCAATAATAAAATATTTTCTTGATCCAAGAAATTTCCTTACTTCATCAGAAATTTTCCAAATGGAGAAACTTACATATTCAGATTCACAAACTATTGATGGTGTGAATGCTATTATTAAAGATACATTTATGTATAACACTAAAATTGAAAATGGTCTTACTTATGCAGAAGCTTTTATGGAAATAGGTAAGAAACATAATATCAGTCCGTATTTTCTTGCAGTTCGTGTACGACAAGAACAGGGTGTTAAGGGAACTTCTGCTTTAATTTCAGGAACATATTCTGAAACATATAAGGGATATTATAACTATTTTAACGTTGGAGCCAGTGGTGCTTCCGAAACAATTGTTATTGAAAATGGTCTTAAAAAGGCCAAAGCTGAGGGGTGGAATTCCAGATATGCGTCCTTGGATGGTGGAGCTAAAATGATTGCTTCCGATTATATTCTTAAAGGACAAGATACTCTGTATTTACAGAAGTTTGATGTTGATTCCAAGTACAATGGACTTTATTGGCATCAATATATGCAGACAATTACTGCGCCTCAGAGTGAAGGATATACAGCCAGAAAAGCATATAATTCAATGGGGCTTTTAGATGATCCTTTTGTTTTTAAGATTCCTGTATATAAGAATATGCCTTCAACTCCTTGTGGTAAGCCAACTGAAGACAAGAATCCTAATTATAAACTTTCGCATTTATCAGTTGATGGTTTTTCGTTAAGTCCTGCATTTAATACAGAGACAACTTCGTATAATTTAACAGTTGAAGGGACTGTTGATGAAATTAATATTTCTGCAGGTGCTTATGCAAAGACAACAAAAATTACCGGCGTTGGCAAAATTTCGGTTAAAGTGGGACTTAATTCACTAAAAGTTGTTTCCACAGCAGAGAATGGTGTTTCCAGAACATATACAATTAATGTTACAAGAAAGAATGCTCCTGCTTATGTTGAGCCTACAGTGTCATGGTCAACTTTAAAAACAGAAGGATTATATGTATATGGTTTTACCGTAGGTAGTCATGTTTCAGAAAGTATTAAATTAATAAAAGTTACTAATGGGTCAGCAAAAATTTACTCTGCTGATAATAAAGAAAAAACGTCAGGTCTTATTTCAACAGGAGATAAAATTAAAATCTATGATTCAAATAACGTTGAGAAATATGTTTATTCTGTTATAATATTTGGTGATATAACTGGTGATGGTTTAATTGATGGGTTAGACCTTGTGTATATGAAGAGACATGTTTGGGGCATATCATATCTGAAAGATATTTATCTTATGGCTGCTGATGTAACACACGATAGTTATAATGTTGATCCGTTGGATTTGGTATATCTAAAGAGACATGTTTGGAATGTAAGTTATATTTTACAGAAATAGGAGATTTTTAAATGAAAAATATTTTAAGAAAAACTTTTTGTTTCCTTTTTGTTTGTATTATTATTGTTTCTTTTGGATCAGTTCTTTCTCATGGAGCAACTGGCACTTTGACTCTGAAATCAAATAAATCTTCTGTTTTGATTAATGATTCTTTTACTGTAACTTTAGAATATAGTGGTTCAACTATAGTTGCATATGCAGACTGGAAGATTGAGTATGATGCATCTATGGTATCTTGTGGAAGTTATAATGGTGTTATTACTGATTACTTTGATCCGGGACAGTATGATAATGCAAAAACATTTACAAAGACATATTCTTTTGTAGCAAAAAAAGCCGGTAATATTTCCATTAATATATCAGGAAATGTGTATAATTTAAATCCAAATGATGGTGATAAGGTCGAATTAAGTAAGAAGGGTGTATCAGTTTCTATATCAACTCTGCCACAGCCCACAAAATCTCCTGAACCAACAAAAAAACCTGTTATAACAGCGAAACCAACAGCAGTACCTACTGCGAAACCTACCGAGAAACCTACTTCAAAACCAACAGGTAAGCCTACCAATAAACCTGCGGCAACTCCTACAGCTACTCCCAAAAAGACACCGGGACCATCTTTTATTCCGTCTCCTACTATTGCTGCAACTGCAACACCTTCTCCGCTTTTAGTGACAGTTAACGGCACCGGATTTGAGATTACTGATAAGCCGGAAAATGTTACACTTCCTGATGATTTTAAGGAAATAACATTTACATTTGAAAATGAAGACGTATGGGCAGCTGTAAATTCTGCTTCCAATGTGGTTATTATGTACCTTAACAATAATGAAAATGCAGGTTTTTATGTATATGATGAATTGTTGAATGAATTTTATGAGTTTATTTCATGCATGAATTTTAATAATACATATACCGTTGTTTCTGTTCCTGCCGGAGCTACTATACCGAATGGTTTTAATGAAAAGAAAATGTCTTTTGATGATACAGAAATTGTTGTTTGGGTACCGGCTGACAAGGTTAATGAATCAGCTGATGAAATTAACTTAATGTTGATTTACGCAATAAATAAAGAGGGAAGAGCCGGATTCTACCTTTACGACAAAGAAGAAGAAACAATAATAAGATATGTTGATGATTTAACAAGTTCTTTAGGTGCAGTTACAGGAGGCGATGCTGTCAATACACCTGAACCATCACATAAACCTACCATTCCGGGTGTCGTTGATGAAGATGTTTTTGTAAATCAGATTAAGAATGTTTTTGTACGTATTTATAGTGGTGAGGGTACCATGATGGATTGGACCATGTTTGTGCTTTTATTATTAGTTGTGATTTTGTTGATTCTTCTGGTTATCTTTATTGTTTACGCTGTTCAAAAACGAAAGGAAGATAATGATACTGAAGATTATGTTGCTTTTGATAATCCTGTGGAGGAAGATTTGACTGAGGATTCTGAAAATAATCTAAACATCAATAAAAATAGTGACGAAGAGATTGTTGATGATGAATTTAATTCTGAAGGTTCAGAAATTTCTGAGGCTGTTGAAGAAACAATTTGTGAGGAAGCGGAAACCAGTGAAGAAGTGATTGAAGAACAAGCAGCAGTTGTTGAAGATATTCCGGAAACAATTTTAAATGAAAAAAAAGACAAAGTTGAAAATGTAATTTCTGAAGAAGATAAGAAAAAAGATGAATTGTTTGATTTTACGTTTGATAATTTTGAAGAAACAAAATCAACATGGAATTTTGACGATGAAATTGATGAAGACTTTTTTAATGAAAATTAAAGAACGAACATACCTCTTGTGGCTTCTGATATGGCCCATAGAGTTTGTATGGTATGGAGTTCTAAATAGCTTTGCCCGTGAAATGCCCCGGTATTTCACGGTGCATTGTTTTGTAGATGACTTAATTCCTTTTGTTCCTTTTTTTGTTATCTTTTATATTCTGTGGTACTTATATAATGCTGGAACAATATTGTTTTTTGCTTTTTGTGAAAAAGAATCTTTCAAAAAACTTTTATTATTTTTATACATTGAAATGTTTTTGTGCCTGATTTTTGGCACTATTTTCCCTAATGGTCATGATTTCAGACCAATAATTTCCGGAGATGAAGGCATTTTTTATTATCTTGTAAATGTAATATACAAGATGGATTCAGGTTGTGTAACTGTTATGCCAAGTATGCATGTAATGAATTCTATTGGAATTACTTTTGCAATTGGTAATAGTGATGCTTTAAGTAAATATAAGTGGTTATCACCGGTTTGTTGGTTATTTACCATACTGGTTGCTCTTTCCACTGTATTTATTAAGCAGCATTCAATTATTGATGTTTTTGTTGCTGTAGTAGTTTGTATACCACTATATATTTTTGTATACAAGATTAAATTTCCAATATTTAAAAAGAATAAGGCGATATAATCGGAATCACAATAACTTTTAAGCATATATAATATTTATATTAACGAAGGTTGTGTTGTGATGAAGGCGATTGTTTTGGCTGATAGTGAAGGTTTACGTCTAAGACCCATGACAGTAAGTACACCGAAAGCTATGTTGACTTTAGCAGGTGTTCCGCTTCTGGAACATATAATTAACCAATTAAAAAAATATGATGTTAAAGACATTACCATTGTTTTAGGCTATTTTTCATCAAAAATCAGATCATATTTTAATAATGGTGAAGAGTTTGGTGTTAAAATAAAATATTATACAAATGAAAATAAATATAGTGATTTTTCGTGTGTGTTAAATTGTACAAGTGAAAAAGATGATGAAATTTTATTTTTTAACTGTGATTGCTATTCTCAATTAGATATTAAAAAGTTTATTGAATTTCACGTTTTAAATAAAAATGTTTGTTCATATGCTTTTGCTCAGTTTAAATCACACTGTATCATATTTAATAAAAAAGTATTTGATTATATTATAAATAATAATTTTTTAGATATTGAAAAAGATGTTATACCAATGTTATCAAAAAAGATAGGGAATGTATGCAGATTCAGACACAAAGAGATTTGTTTACCTTTATTTTCAATAGCGGATTATTTAAAAGCAAATATTTTTTGTGCTTCAAGATGTGGAAGTATTAATGGCTCTGTAGTTTTTGAAGATAATGTTATTATTACAGAACCTGTTTATATTGGTAAGAATGTATATGTAGGAAAAGGAAGCAGAATCGGACCCGGAGCAATTGTAAGAGAAGGAACAGTTATTGGGAATGATGTTTCAGTTACCGGAAGTGTTGTGCTTGAGGATTGTAATATATCTTCTGGGTGCACAATTAAATCATCTGTTTTGTGTGGTGGAATTGATACAGGAAGAAATACAGTTATATCTGAGTCTGTAATTGGAGAAAGGGCTGTAATTGAATCATATTGTTATATAACTGATAATACTAAAATCTGGCCGGGATTAAAAATTGAAGAAGATTCTGAATTAACTAAAGTTGTTTTACACAATAAAACAGAACAGGAATATTCTTTTGTAAGCTCATGGACTACAGGTTGGAAATTTTTCTGTAAGAAAAGTACAGAAGCAGTTCGTTTTGGCTATATTTACGGTAAAATGACTGGTAAAGGGGCTTCTGTATTTATAAGCTTTTATGATAAAGGATTTTGTTCGGGAGCTATGCATGGTATTATTTCCGGACTTAATGCGGCAGGCTGTAATGTATATACTGTAAAAAACTCAACGCAGCCATTGTTCAGATGGTCTGTTAAAAAAGGTTTTTGTGATGGAAGTGTTCATATTGAATCCCATGGAGAATATTGCTTTATTTCTATAACGGATGGATATGGAAATGAACCGGATAGTGAATTCAGAAACGAATTTACTAAGAAATTTTTCTGCACATCATATCCTGTTATTAACAACAGTAATGATACATTTGTAACAGAATTCATTAATCCTTTTCAACTATACCAACAAGAATTAAACACATTATTTAAAGAGGCAGATAAAACGCCATTTCCGGTTTACAGATATTTTACCCAAAAAGAAAAAGAAGGGATAATTGCTGAAATAATGGCTGAATTTCACCCCGATTCGCCGGTGTTTGTTTCGACTGCGTCCAGATTGCCGGCAAACTATATTTGTGACTTAAATGGGTCTTTTTGCGTTGAATCTGGTTCTTTGCCGGGAGATGTAATGAGTGAAATGGAGAATAATAAAGATGATCCGGGAGTCTTAGTTCAGTATCATATGCTTTTTGATGATCTGGCATTTGAACTGGGCCTGATGCATTATAGAAATCTTGGGTTTGATGTGAAATATTGCATTGAAAAAATAATTCCGGGAGTATATACCTCAGAACGAATTCTTTTATGTGGTAATAAAATCAAAAATGATCTGATAGAATATATAAATGGTTTAATTGAGTTGGAAAGTAATAAATCCGGAATAACTGTTTCTTCTGAAGCTAACAGTAATAAATTAAAGATTTATGCTGAAAGTTTGAATTCTGAATTTGCCGGAGAAATATGTGATAAATTAGAGACTTATGCTAAAGAATGGATGAAAAATAACAGCTGACCATATTGGTCAGCCCTTTGGTTATTCTTTGTGAAGAATTTTTATAATTTCCGCATAAATTTCAGAGGAGTTTTCTTTCCATTTTTTACAGATTCTGTTAGCGTCTTCCCGATCTAAAGCAGGAAGCTTCAAGTCAACTACATAGGTTCCTTTATCTCTTACAAAACAACGAACAAAGTAATCGTTATTACCAACAGTAAAAACTGTTGCATTAATCTCCACTAATTTTTTAACCTGATCCTTATTGTTTTCAATGTGTTCTTCATATCTTTTGGAAAGACCATCAGGAAGTAAGTATGAGAATTCTTTGAATGTATCTCTGCCTTTTTTATTTATTGAGTACATTGGTATACCATCACTATCAGGTATCTTCTCAACACATCCGGCGTCAACAAGTTCATTTAATGCTATCTGAATATTGAAATAATTCATATAACCCGGTTCAAGTAATAAATCATTTATATAAATATTTGTGATTGGCATATCAAGTATATCTAAAGCCAATAATAGAAGCAGTTTATCTTCTGCATGCAAGTCCTGTGAAAACATAAATCTCCTTTAATAAGCAATTAAACCCATAAAACTCATTTCCGATTGTGTAGTATCAAGTCTTGAATACTGAACTATAATCGGAACATTACTTTCTACTGTCATAGCATAGGGGATTCCACGCTCTATTTTCTTACCATCTTCTGAAACGATTTTATCCATGCGAATATGGTTTGTACGACGGGCAGCGCAGACAGCTTTAAAACCAGTAACAGGCTCCTTGTTTTCAAAGTACAAAGTAATATTTATATTAGCATCTGTATCGTTAGTATTAAGCACACAAACAGCTTCGTGACTCACATACTGACCATTATCAGTTTCAGGATAAAAAGCGTCCGGAATAAACCAGAAACATTTGCCGTTATTTGTATTCATTTTCAGATCCTCCTATGGATAAAATGCATTTTTCACTCACTATAGTATAACATTCATATTTACATATTTCAATTATTATAGTAAACTATAGATATCGTTTATTTGGTTTATTTTACTTAAATAGTATGAACGAATTATACATAAAAAAAGGAGTTTTTGACAATGAAAAATGTTAAAGAAGCATATGAATTAGCCAAGCAGAGTTATGCTGAGTATGGTATTGATACTGATGCTGTAATCGAAAGATTAAAAAACATTCGTATTTCTATGCATTGTTGGCAGGGTGATGATGTAATTGGTTTTGAAAATACAGGTGGTCAGCTTACAGGTGGTATTCAGACTACAGGTAATTATCCCGGTAAGGCTACAACTCTTGATGAACTTTTAGCCGATATCGAAAAGGCTTTAAGCATGATTCCCGGTAAACACAGAATTAATGTTCATGCAATTTATGGTGATTTTAAAGAACCTGTTGCGAGAGATCAGATTAAACCTGAGCACTTTAAGAAATGGGTTGATTGGGCTAAAAAGAATGGTGTATATCTTGATTTTAACCCAACTTGTTTTTCACATCCAATGTCTGAAGATGGTCTTACAATCAGCCATCCTAACAAGGAAGTAAGAGATTTCTGGATCAGACACGTTAAAGCTTGTCGAGAAATCGCTGCTTACATTGGTAAAGAGCAGGGTAGTCCTTGTGCTGTAAACCACTGGTTCCCTGATGGAATGAAGGATATTACAGTTGATAAATATGGTCCTAGAAAAAGAATGGCAGATGCTCTTGACGAGGTGTTCAGCGTTGAATATCCAAAGGAATATATTGTAGATGCTATTGAAAGTAAGGTTTTCGGTATTGGTGCTGAAAGCTATACAGTTGGTTCTAATGAATTCTGTGTTGCTTATGCTACATCCAGAAACAAATTGATTACATTGGATGCAGGTCATTATCATCCTACAGAAGTTATTTCTGATAAACTTTCTGCAGCTTTCTGCTTTGTAGACGAAGTTCTTTTGCATGTAAGCCGTCCTGTTCGTTGGGACAGTGATCATGTAATTGTTCTTGATGATGAGCTTAAAAACATTGCTGCTGAACTTGTAAGAAATGACTTTATTGGCAGAACACATATAGGTCTTGACTATTTTGATGCAAGTATCAACAGAATTGCTGCATGGGTTATTGGTATGAGAAATATGCAGAAAGCTCTTTTGATTGCTATGTTAGAGCCTACTAGTGATCTGATTGAAAAAGAGCAGAGTTTCAACTTCACTGAAAGACTTGCAGTTCTTGAAGAAATTAAAACATTACCTTTCGGTGCTGTTTGGAATTATTTCTGTGAACAGTGCAATGTGCCTGTAGGTGGAGAGTGGATTACTGAAATGAGAAAATATGAAGCTGATGTAACCAGCAAGAGATGATTTCTCCTAAAATTATTAGAAGGTTGATTCAAACTAAAAAGTCTGAATCAACCTTTTTTTATTTAAATATAAAACTTATTTTACAGGTAAAGGGCTTAAAGATGGTGCAATTGTAGGATTATCTTTAGGTGAAGACGTTGGAGTAGCATCAGCCTGAGCTAATTCTTCTAATTTGTTCTGAACATTTTCAGGTAATTTCTCAATACCGAATTGTATCAGGTTGTAGTCGAATGGCAATGATTCAGAAAATACAGTCTTTTCTCTTTCACCAATGATTTGCAAAGTGATTAAATCTGTATTATCCATTGACTCATCAAATTCTGTAAGAATACAGGTTTGCTTATCTACAAAAGTTAATTGGTATGTTTCACCGCTTATGTTTATGTGAGTATTCTGCGTAAATCCATCACCTTTAACTATAAGTAATTCGTCACTTAAAATTATTTCACTTATTGACAACGGTGTAATACTTGATACAACATAATTCTCATTTTTATATCCATCTTCACTATTATTCTTTTTACGATTTGTAGAAGGAATAAATAAAGTAACAAGGAATGTTACCGCAATAAGTAACACTGCACTGCTTATTATAAACATTCCACGTTTTTTACCTGAAAAAATTACAATCATCAGACAAACAAAAATAACAATTACAGTAAATACCATGTAATATGTTCTGGAGTTTTCGTTTGTTGCTTCTTTTTCGAAATCCTTGTTATTGTATAAAATTTCAGATTCTTCAAATACTTTGTAATATTCAATATAGCTGAAATCTACATTGTAATTTTCAGAGTTTTCATATACAGTATGGAACTTGTTCATTTCGCAACCATCAAAATTAAGTGTTTTGCATAAATATGTTGATAGTTTGTGAAGCTCCATAGTTTCAACATTTTCATCTTTTTCTATACCAAGGTTATTCCATGTAAAGAAATTTGTTGTATATCTTTCTGTATCATTTTCTACAATGTTATTACACAATGTGGGTAAGTGGTCAGAATACATAAGTAAATATGTTGGTTCGCCACGTTCTTCAAGATATTCTACAATACTTTGAATTGCCTTATCAAATTCAATCATCTGACTTGTGTAGTAAGCAATCTGGCCTTCAAATTCCTCGTTAATTTCACCTTTTTCATCAGGATTTATCCACATTTTCATAGGATAATTCTCTTTCGGAATTGCCTTATAATTTCCGTGTAATTGTACAGAGACGGTAAACACAAAATCTTTACCTTCTGAGTTATCTAATGCTGCTGCAACCTCATCTTTTAAAACAGCATCTCCTGCCCATATTGATCCCGGTCTCTTAACTATTCCGGACATTGTTTCATATGGGATATATCTGTCAAAGCCCATATAATAATAAACCTTATTGCGATTGAAAAATTCTCCCTGGTAATTATGAATTGCTGTTAATGTATAATCATTTGCTTTCATATATTTAGCAAGTGAATCAACCGGATGATCTTTAAGGTGTTGAACATAAGGATTATAACCAGTTGGAAGATTTTCTATGGAAAGACCGGTAAGAAACTCAAATTCACTTTTTACAGTTTGTCCACCAAATACAGGGACAGAGACCTGGCCTGAAGTGTACTCCTTCTGTAGACTGTGTAAAAACGGAAGGGGATCATATTCATAATTCATATCTTTAAAGAAATATGAATCAACAAAAGATTCCAGCTGAATTACAATAACATTTGTTGGTTTTTCCACGGAGACATCTTCTCGTGAAACATAATTTTTATCAATGTTAGATAGTATTGTTTCTACAGCATTTGTGGAGTAATCAACAGGTTTTTCTGATGGAACAGAGCTACATAAAAAACCATAAGCATATCCTGTTCTGAAAAAAGCATCACGGGTATTTTCACCGGATTTTTTTATTTTACCATAAGGTAAAGATGATATTCCTGCAAGAAGCAGTGGTACAAACATTATTGAACATATAAATCCAATCAAGTTAAGCATTCTGAATTTTCTGTTTTTTTCACGGGTTGCTAAAAGTCGTATTCCAAGAATAAGAAACACAATAAGTGCAAGTATGAACACAATTTCGAAGAAATTAAGGAATGTAAACATAGCCGAAATTCCTTCACCAAGCTGAAATACATCTAACAATACAATCGGTTCACTTACTTTTACACTTTTAATATAACTACCATAAGATAAAATAATCCATATTGCTGTGTATATGAGAAATGTCAGTTTTCTCTTTGGAATTAAAAATATAAATGTACCTACAGCTATTAATGAAATCAGATTTATTCCCCAAATGTCAGGGTTCAGAAAATAATTTGATATAGCGGATAAAGGGTTCATTCTGTGGAGTATTTCAATAAGAAGTGAAAGTGCAACAAAAGAGTAGAACCATCTGACTACAGACAACATATATACGCGGGTTTTTGAATACCAGGGTCGTTTTAAGTCTGCAATCCAGCTTACTGTAACACAAAGCATACCAATAGTAATGGTTAAAAATACCCATGATACTCTGCAACCTGCAGCTATAAGATGCCAGCACATCCATACGGTGCTTCCTACAGAAAAAATAGTACGTCTCTTACTAAAAATAAGGGCAGGAGCAGTACAAATGAATAATGTAAAACATCTTGGGACAATTGTTAAAACAGCTAAAGGTTCTTCTAAAATTAATAAATTCTGACTTGATGTGAGTATTAATGAAATCCCAGTTAACAATATATAAAACACAGTAAAAAACATAATACTTCTTTTGTTTTCACTGATAACACTTTTTGTTGTTTCTACACCGTTTTTAAATGCAGTTTTGACACGGACACCCAACTTTGGACGTTGAATTTTTTCTTTCTTTATTTTTTTCATATATAAACACTTCCGTTGTAAAAATCATAATATAATTGCTAAATTATTTTAGCATAAAAAGAGAACATCGTCAAAACTATACTTGCCAGTGTATTGAAATCAATATATAATAAAATTGATTTCATTCGGAGGAAGATTTATGTGTAGAAAAATAAGTATTTATGATACTACATTAAGAGATGGTATGCAGGGAGTTGGTGCTCATTTTACCGTTGAGGATAAAGTGAGACTTGCTATGCTTATGGATGAAATGGGTGTAACATACATTGAAGGCGGAAGTCCTGCCTTTAATCCCAAAGATGCTGAGTTTTTTAAAAGAATGGAATCTGTAAACTTAAAAAATTCAGAATTGGTTGCATTTGGTTCAACATGTCATGCCGGTGTTAAACCATCAGATGATGAATCTTTAGGCGTTCTTTCTAAAATTTCATTTAAAAATGTTTGTATTTTTGGTAAAGCATGGAATTTGCACGTGAAGAGTGTTCTTGGCATTTCAAAGGAAGAAAATCTTGCATTAATTTCTGAATCAATAAGTTATTTGTATAACTGTGGTAAAAATGTTTTTTTTGACGCAGAACATTTTTTTGATGGATTTAAAGAAGATTCGGAATATGCAGTTTCTGTTATTGAAACAGCATTAAAATCAGGGGCATCATTTGTGTATTTATGTGATACAAATGGTGGATGCACAACTGAAGAAATATCTGAAATTTGTAATTATGTTGTTAATAGAGGATTCTGTAACATTGGTATTCATTCACACAACGATATAGGAATGGCAACTGCTTGTACTGTTTCCGCTGTAACAAAGGGTTTAAATTCTGTTCAGACAACACTTACCGGTGTAGGTGAAAGATGTGGAAATGCAGATTATTTTGAAATAGTACCTACATTACAACTTAAACTTGGTTTTGATTGTATTTCATCTGATGTTATGGGTAAAATGTCTTCTTTTTACTACAGAGCTTGTGAACTTTTAAATAAAAAAACATTTAAAAGACATCCTTATGTTGGCAGAGATGCTTTTGGTCATAAAGGTGGTACACATATAGATGCAGTTCTTAAAGAAAATAAAGCATATGAACATGTTGATCCTGATGCAGTAGGAAACATCAGAAAAATGGTTTTATCGGAGATGTCAGGCAGAGCGGCTGTTGCTGCTAAAATAAGACATGTATTACCAGAACTTGTTGTGAACGATGATCAGGTTTCTGAAGTACTATTAAGACTTAAGGATCTTGAGTTTAATGGTTTTCAGTTTGAAGGTGCAGATGCATCTTTTGAACTATTAGTAAGAAGAACTCTTGATATACATAAACAATTTTTTACACTTAAAGATTACAAAATAATTTCAGCCGGAGATGGTTCATCTGCTATTGTTGATGTATTTGTAGAAGGACAGGAAGAAGTTACTGCTGCAAATGGGCAGGGACCTGTTGATGCTCTGGATGGTGCTTTTAGAAAAGCTCTTGGCAGATTTTATCCTGAACTCAACAAAATGCGTCTTGTTGACTATAAGGTTAGAGTCCTTGATTCATCAAAAGCAACAGCGTCAAAAGTGCGTGTTATTATTGAATCTGCTGATGGTGAAAAAAACTGGGTTACAGTAGGTGTATCAGAGGATATAATTGAAGCCAGCTGGATTGCCTTGGTTGATGCTCATGAATATATGCTTTACAGTTCAAGTTCACCAAAGAACTCAGGTCTGTGATAATCAGGCTCAGGGACCTCAATATTATTCCACACAACATAATGTTCTGTGATTGTCATATCACCGCATTTATAGAAATTTGCCCGCATTTTTCCCTTTGGTTTAAAATCGGGCATATATTTTTTTATATACTCAAAGGGAACAGAATAGCTGATTTCCCAATAGGAATTTTTATCTGCATTTTCATTGTAATTAATTGCGTCTTTTTTTGACATTGCGCATATATCAAAATATTCTTTGTTAAGGTTATTTTCAATTTTTTGAGAGTCTTTTCTTAATCCTGTGGAACAGAAACCGGTGTAAAGTGTTCCTAAAGGGTTAATTTCAAAATTAAAATAAGCAAGGTTATTTTCTACAGGTGAAATAAAGAACTCCATACAAGAATCAAGATGTACAGGGTCATTTCTTTCTTTACCTTCAAATCTGATATTTTTTTCATAACTTCTCATGTATATGTTAAAACCATTATCATCATAAGAAATAGCAGCCATGGTAACAGGTTTATAACTACCTCCCCAAGGCATTATATCAAGTTTAATTACCTCAGGATGAGTTAATCCTTTTGATTTGATTTCGTCTAACCATATTTTTTTATCAGAAATTTTCTTTACTTTAATTTTATTCATTTTAATCGACACCTTTTTTCGTTATTTTCTTTATTGTAACATGAATTTGCCCGGTTTTCTATATTATGTTAAAATATAAGAAAACTTTAGAAATGGACGCATTTAGTTGATGAAGGACAATGTTATAAGAATTGCTGTTATGTCAGATATACACTCTAATTTGGCGGCTTTAGATGCTTGTTTATCTGATTCCAGAAGGTTTAAAACAAAATATTATCTTTTTTTAGGTGATTTGGTTTCTGATTGGCATCAGCCCAGCGAAGTTCTTAAAAAAATAAGTTCTGTTTCTGAACGTGTTATTCGAGGCAACCGCGAAAATGCTTTAATTGATCGTCGTTCTATTGGGTATGATGGTCTATGGAGTAAATATGATCAGTTTGCTTCAATGGAATGGACATATAAAGCTATGTCCGCTAAAGAACGGGATTATATTGAATCTTTACCGGCGCAGATGAGAGTACCTGTTAACGAACATTTTTCTCTTAGATTGGTACATGGTTCAGTTTTTTCTCCGGATGAGCTTATGCTTAAGAAAAACGGTGGAGAAGGTGTAAGACCTTCATTAGAAGCTGTTAAAGATAATGTTCTGCTTTTTGGACACAGTCATGAACAATGGCAGACTGTTGTTGATGGTAAAATTGCAATTAATCCCGGTTCAGTAGGAATCCATTTTAATAAAAAACAAGCAGCAGAGTATTGCATTATTGAGATAGAAGGAGATAGATTTGAAGTTATTTTTCGTCAGGTAAATTATCCTTTGGAGAAATATGCTGCCAGCTTTTTTAAAACGGATTTATATGAGAAGGCCCATGTATGGTTTTTTATTAATTACATTGGTATGCAACAAGGGAATAATATTTTAAACTCATTCTTTAAAGATATTGAAGAAGAAAGAAAAGTTTCTGATTTATCAACCACAGGGCCTGTTCCCAACGATATTTGGTATAAAGTTTTTGAAGAAAAGTATAGCAAATTAGCTATGGATTATTTTTTTAAACAAAATTAATCTTCTTCACCAATTGCATTTTCCGGTTCTTCTTTTGTAGAAGCAATTACAAAATGTGCACCTGTATCCATAGGTCCTGGACCTGTATTTTCATCAATTGCCTTTGGACTGTCATCAAAAAGTTTGTCAATATTAATTGTGTTTAGACATCTCTTTAATTCAAGGACTTCATCTTTATTAAGTGAAAGTCCTTTTTTCATTTTTGTTTTATCAGAGTTCCAATCTCTGATATCAATTTTTGGTTTGTTGTTGTTCCATGCAACAAGATTAACTTCTTTCTGCCAGCCGTTTACTGCTGCATTTAATCTCCAGATTGATTTTGTTACATTGAAACTGACTTCTCCGTTATTTGCCATATTTAGCACTTCCTTTCTTGTTTTTGTGTACTAAATATATAGCCTGAAAAATCGGAGGTAAATACTTTTAATTGTATTAAATTACGACAGGTTATATCAAAAAAATGCCGAATCCTGTGAAAAATAAAGGGTTCGACATTTGTAAACGTAATGTTAATTTGAATTATTTATTTTCTTCTGAAATATTATCTTCTCTTACGATGTATATAGGTCTGTCTTTAACTTCTAAGTAAGTTTTTGATAAATACTGTCCGAGAATACCTATACAAAACATTTGAATACCTGCAACCAGAAGAATAATACATACAGTTGATGCCCATCCAAAAGCAGAGGATCCTGGCCATATTAATTGTCTTACTATTGTAAATATAATTCCGAGAAAAGCAATTATACAGAATATGATTCCTGCAATTGATGAAATGGCAAGTGGAGCAGTGGAGAAAGCTACTATTCCATCAATTGAGTAGAAAAGTAATTTCCAGAATGACCATTTTGTTTCACCTTTAACTCTTTCGATGTTTTCATATTCAAGCCATTTTGTTTTAAATCCTACCCAGCCGAATATACCTTTTGAAAATCTGTTGTATTCTTTAACTGATAAAATGGCATCTACCATTTTTCTTGTCATCAGTCTGAAGTCTCTTGCACCATCTACTATGTCAGCATTACTTATTTTTCTCATTAATTTATAAAACTGTCTGGCAAAAAAAGATCTTATAGGTGGTTCTCCTTTTCTTGTTACACGTCTTGTTGCAACACAATCATATTCACCTTGCAATAACGTTTCATACATTTCCGGTAACAGTGAAGGTGGATCCTGCAAATCAGCATCCATCATAGCGACATAATCACCGGTTGAATTCTGAAGCCCTGCATAAATTGCTGCTTCTTTGCCGAAGTTTCTTGAGAAAGAAATGTATTTTACTGAAGAATTTTCTTCAGCAAGTTTTTTTAGAACCTTCAATGTATCATCAGAAGAACCATCGTCAACAAAAATGAATTCAAATGATAGGTCTTCAAAACTTTCAGACATTTTACCGGCAACTTGTGAAGTTTCCTTCCAAAAGTATGGCAATGCTTCTTCTTCTTTGTAACATGGTACAATAATTGAAATTTTTTTCATAATATCACAATTCCTTTCAGAACATATTTAAACTTCCGTAAATATTAAATATACACCCAAATAATAATATTAGTGCAGAAGATGTGTAGAATGCAACTAATGTATCTTTCTTTGGTGATTTTTTTCTGTTGAATACAGGAGCTACTATAAAGCAAATCAGTACCAATACAGCCGGAATAATATCAGCTGTGTATCTTGAACCGAATTGCCAACCGCCTAATGTTTTGTGCATTGGGAACAATATGAAATGAATGGCTATAGCAAGTCCGAGAAGCCATGCTTCTATATTAAACTCTTTACTTACAGGATATTTTTTGTTTTTAGAAGCTGTTCTGAAAATTAATGCAAAAATCAGAACTAAAAAAATTACATTTGAAATATAAAATGCAAACCCCCATTTGCTGTTTAAACCATTTTCATCAAATTGAGGCCAGTGGAAGAGCATGTTGTTAAGGTTGTCCTTCATATATTCAAAGCCGAATTGTCCTGCCGGCATACGCATAAATTCCGGTAAATAGTTGTGCCCGAATTCAAAGGGATTATTGAACCTGATATAGTTGTACCACATATAAAATCCACCTACTATTGCAGGTCCTATATAAAACTTCCATGTTTTTAATATTTTAAAGTTGTATTTTTTTGTTAGAATATAGGCAAAGGGTAGGAAGTATACAATCTGGAAAGGTCTGCATCCTACTGCGAAAGCCAACAAAATAAAAGCAATATAATAATCTCTGTTTTTATTGCCTAAAATAAAATAAAATGATGCTGATGTAAGTAACAAAGATAGAGATTGAGCCATAAACCATACACCACCGGCATTCATATTTGCACAAATTGAAAGTGCAGATGAAGCAACACAAATTAGACATGCTCCGCATATGGAAAGTGCATAAGATAATTTAAAGCGACGACATATTAAGATACAGAAGAGAAATGCACCGGTAGTATATAGAATTGTCACTAATGTACTTGGTGTGTTTTCACCAAAGAAAAATGTCAGTATATACATAGGGATCGAAGGGAAAACCGGGAAACTTACGTAATACTCATTTCCTTCCTGATGTTCAATAGGTGCATTTATATCACCGAATTGTTCACGATAAGCTTCATAATCATCCATATCATGAGTAGAAAAGTATTTATCATTTAATATTGCTAATTCAAGATATGGATAGTTTTGATCAAGTTTTGTTTCTCCACGCCGCCATGCCATTGCCTGTAATGTATAGCTGTCATAAGGTGAATGTTGGAATATTGCCTGTGAATCTGCAGCTGAATATATTCCTAATACCAATAAAAAAAACAATAAAGTTGCAATTATTGGTATATAGATTTTTTTGCTAGAATCTGTTCTTTTGTTTTTTTTATGTTTATTCACGATAAATCTCCTTAACCTAATGAAAATATTTTATCTTAAAATATTCAGCTGTGCAAGTTTCCTATAGTATCACCAAACTTTTCTTTTAACATATCCAATGTTTCTTCGAGTTTTTCAAGTTTTTCTCTTTTAATGTTTATTTTCTTATCATCCTCAAAAAGTGTAAGCTGGGATATATCTTCATCTTCTTTAATTAAGTTTGTTGCTGTGATAGTTATTGTTCGTATTGGTTTGCCATCAGGCCAATAAGATTTTATTAATTCCAGTGCACAAGTTGTAATTTCTCTTGAAATATAACTTGGATATAACAGTTTCTTTTGTTTTGAAATTGTTTTGAATTCAGGGTCTTTAATTGCTACTGATATTGTTGAGCATTTTAATTGTTTTTTTCGCAATCTTGTTGCAACTGATTCTGATAAACATTTTACACCAAATGAAACTTCTTCCCATTTTGTTAGATCTTTTTTGAATGTATTTCCGTTTCCAACGGATTTTACATCGTCGTTTTCGCAAGGTGAAATTACAGGTGAGGTATCAAGGCCATTTGCATATATCCATAAAGTTTCTCCCATTTTACCAAAATGATTTATTAAAATCTTCTGATCAGATGATGCTAAATCTCCAATTGTATATATACATAATGAATTTAGTTTTTCTTCTGCTTTGTGTCCTACAAACAGTAAATCTCCCACTGACAAAGGAAAAATCTTTTCTTGCCAGTTTTCTAATGAAAATTCTGTAGTTGCGTCAGGTTTTTTATAATCACTTCCAAGTTTTGCAAATACTTTATTAAATGATACCCCTACAGATATAGTAAGGCCCAATTCTGATTTAATTCTTTCACGTAGTTTATCTGCAATTTCAACTCCGGAACCGAAAAGATTTTTACTTGCTGTTACATCAAGCCATGATTCGTCTATACCAAAGGGCTCTACCATGTCTGTATATTCTTTATATATTTCATTAATTCTATCTGAATATTTCTGATAAAGATCATGATGGGGTTGAACAAGCACCAACTCCGGACATTTTGATTTTGCCTGCCAAATGGTTTCTGCTGTTTTTATGTTGTATGCTTTTGCAAGATCATTTTTGGCCAATATAATACCATGACGGTTTTCGGGATTACCGCAAACCGCCATAGGTACGTTCTTTAATTCAGGTTTAAGTGTGCATTCAACGGATGCGTAGAAACCATTGCAATCACAGTGAAGAATTGTTCTCATCGTATAAAGTTAGCTCTGTAATTATCTATTGCATCCTGGATAATTCTCAATGCTTCATCTCTGTCTCTTACTGTATCAACAGCTGTGGATTTACCTTCCAATTGTTTGTATACTTTAAAGAAATGCTCGATTTCTTTAAAAATATGCTGTGGCAAGTCCTGAATTGACTGACAGTGATTATATGAAGGATCGCTGAATGGAATAGCAATTATTTTTTCATCATTTTTACCACCATCAACCATGTTGATAACTCCAATAGGATAGCACTGTACCAAGGTCATTGGCTGAATTGCCTCACTACAAATAACCAAAACATCTAATGGGTCATTGTCATCACCATAAGTAATAGGAATAAATCCATAATTTGCAGGGTAGTGGGTTGCAGTGTGTAAAATTCTATCAAGTCTTAAAAGACCCGTCTGTTTGTCTAATTCATATTTTTGTTTTCCACCTTTTGAAATTTCAATAACTGCGGTGAAACTTTCCGGTAGGACTCTTGCAGGAGAAATGTCATGCCAGATATTCATTTAACATCATCCTTTCATATCTTTTGTAGTATTTAAATTATATATTAAAAGTGAAGGTATAACAAGGTCGTTTACAAATTAATTAAGAAGGATAAATTTTTACATATATTGTATTACTCCCTTGATGTGCATGACTTTTTTATGTAAATGTATAGGGAAATGCTCTGAATATATGCCTGAAATTTGTATTAATATCAGGGCGAATTTAATGATTTTAATGTTGAATCAGGGGGTGTTTTTATACTATTTGTTATATAAATAAAATTAAAAGAGAAATGTTAAATTCACACAAATTTATGATTGACAAGTGTTTTTGGGTATATTATAATACACAGGTCGTAAAAATTTATATGTTAATGGAGAAGTCGCCTAGTTGGTCGAGGGCGCACGACTGGAAATCGTGTAACCGCCAAAAACGGTTCGAGGGTTCGAATCCCTCCTTCTCCGCCAAAAGAAAACATCCAATTTTGTTGGATGTTTTTTTGTTGTTATTTCTCCCGTTAAATGGTATACTTACGGCATATTAAATTTAGAGGAAATACTAATGAATCCGTCATATGATTTTATACATCTTGCTTTATCTATAATGAAACGCTTTGGCAGAAGTGATAAGCTTACAATTTCCCGACGAGGTATTAATCGCTTGGGTAAATTAGCCTTTAAATCTTTAGCTGAAAATATAAAATCTGAAGATGTTTCTGTAGGCTCCATACCTTGTTGTTTAATTACTCCAAATGATGTTATCTCCTCAGGTGTTATTTTATACCTGCATGGAGGAGGCTATGTTTTAGGTGATTTGGATTATGCAAAAGGTTTTTCTGCCAGATTAGCTGTAAAATGTAGCACCTCTGTTTTTTGTGTTGGTTACAGATTAGCACCTGAATATCCATTTCCTGCAGCGTTAGAAGATGCGTTGGATGCATATGGTCATCTTTTATCTTCCGGATATGATGCCTCTCAGATTATTTTGTGTGGAGAAAGCGCAGGTGGAGGTTTGTGTTATTCTTTGTGTTATAAATTAAAAGAAAAAGGTTGGCCTTTGCCTGCTGGTATTATAGTAAATTCACCATGGACAGATTTAAATTGTAATAGTGAATCATATATTTTAAATAAAGAAAAAGATTTATTTATTACATCAGATCAACTACAATTTTATTCAGAAAGCTATACAAATAATAAAGATTTAAATAATCCTTTGATTTCTCCGATTATGGGTAAAATGGATGGGTTTCCTGCGTCTTTAATTTTTGTGGGATCTGATGAAATTTTGTTGGATGATTCTGTCAAGTTACATGAATTATTAGAAACATCCGGTTGTGAGAGTAAACTAACAATATCGCCGGGAAAATGGCACGCATATCTTTTATTTGGGCTAAAAGAAGATGAGGTGGACTTTGAATTAATTTCAAAGTTTATAAGAAAGAAAATACCCGGCAAGAAAAAACTTAAATGGATGTCTTTGGACAATGCGGCTAAGATTTTTCCTGCTGCCAGAAGAAGAAACTGGAGCAATGTTTTCAGACTTTCAGCTACACTTAATGAGGTTATTGATCGAGATATTATGCAATCTGCCTTAGATGTTACTGTAAGACGATTCCCGTCAATTGCTGTCAGAGTTAAAACAGGTTTCTTCTGGTACTATCTGGAGGAAATAAGACAAGCCCCTGAAATTATTGATGAGAAACCTTACCCCTTATCTAAAATGCCATTTGATGATATTAGAAAATGTGCTTTCAGAGTAATTGTATATAATAAAAGAGTTGCGGTTGAATTTTTCCATGCAGTTACTGACGGTAATGGCGGACTGATTTTTTTAAAAACTTTGGTTGCTGAATATGTTTATCAGAAATATGGATTTAAAATTCCTTCAACAGATGGTATATTTAATCGTCTTGAAGAACCAACCACTGAAGAGTTAGAAGATAGTTTCCAGAAGAATTGTGGTCCTAAAGCAGCTTCCAGAAAAGATTCTGATTCATTCAGAATAATGGGTAAAAGAGAAGTTGATGGATTTAAAACAAACACTACATTTATTCTTGATTCTCAAAATGTAGTTAATGAAGCAAAAAGACTAGGGGTGTCTGTAACAGCATATTTATCAGCTGCATTTATTATTGCAGCCAATAGAATTCAGGAAAAAAGAGTACGGAATCCTAAAAAATATAAACCTGTTAAAGTTACAGTTCCTGTAAACTTAAGAAATATTTTTTCTTCAAAAACTGTAAGGAATTTCGCTTTATATGCAAATATAGGAATTGATCCTGCATTAGGTTCATATGAATTTGAAGAAATCTGTGCTTTACTTCAATACGAAATGAAACTGAAAATAACATCAAAGAATATGGCAGCGTTAATTCAGACCAATGTTGGAAGTGAAAAACCGATTTTATTAAGACTTACACCATTATTTATTAAAAATATTGTTATGAAGTCAATTTTTAATGCTGTTGGTGAGAAAAAAGGTTGCTTTAGTTTTTCAAATCTTGGTGTAGTTAAAGTTCCTGAAGAGTTTTATAACTATGTTGAAAGAATGGATTTTGTACTTGGTGTGCAGGCAAATGCACCCTACAATATTTCTTCAATTACTTATAAAGAAAAGCTGTATCTTAATATTATAAGAAACATAAATGAACCTGTTTTTGAAAAAGAATTAAGTAAAGTATTTAATGAAATTAAACTTCCATACAGAGTAGAAAGCAATTCAAGAGAGGATTAGGTGGACAATGTATTGTATAAAATGTGGAGTTGAATTATCTGAAGGACAAAGATTATGTCCTTTATGTAAGACAAAAGTATATCATCCTGACTATTTAAAAGAAGATACTCAACTTATATATCCTGTAGGTGAATTTAAATCAGAAGAATTTAACAGAAAAGGACTGTTATTTGTTACAACAATTGTTCTTTTACTTGCATCAAGTCTTGTTGTGATATTTGACCTTAGCATTTCCGGTAAAATTTCCTGGTCTGGTTATGTTGCAGGTGGTATTGTACTTTCATACATAATCTCGATTTTACCGTTGTGGTTCAGAAATCCAAATCCTGTTATATTTGTTCCCTGTGATTTTGTTGCTGCCGGTGGTTATCTTTTGTATGTTTGTTTGCATACCGGTGGAAAATGGTTTATGTCACTTGCATTTCCGGTTACATTGTCGCTGGGAATTTTTGTAACGGCGTTTGTAACGTTAATTAAATATGTAAGAAAAGGAAAATTATATATTTATGGTGGTTTTATAATAGCTCTTGGAATATGGTGCGGTATGATAGAGTTTTTCATGAGATTGTCTTTTCCAGGTTTTTCTTTTATCCATTGGAGTTTATATCCCTTGATTTCATTGACTGTTATTGGATTAATGCTTATTATAATTGCAATAGTTAAACCATTAAAAGAATCTTTGCGTAAAATGTTTTTTATATAGAAGAAGGGAAAATTTATGATATTTGATAATTTAGAAAATTGTGAACTGTACTATGATTTAAATAAAAATATGAATATTGCTTTTGATTTTATTAAAGAAGCAGTTGAAAAAAATTATGATATAGGCAGATATGAAATTTTGGGAACTGATGTTTTTGCCTTCATTCAGGAATATACAACAAAGCCATCTTGTGAAGGAATGTATGAAGGTCATAAAAACTATATTGATATACAGTATATTGTATCTGGTACTGAAATAATAGAGGTCTATGATATTAATAAAGGTAAAGTTAAAGTGAAATATGATTCAACAAAAGATATAGGTTTTTATCATGATATAGAGAAGGCAAGTTTTGGCGTAGTTGAAAGTAACGAATACGGTATATTTCTTCCTAAGGATTTACATAAGCCCGGAATTTCATTTGGAAATGTTACTGAGAAAATTAAAAAAATAGTTGTTAAGGTAAAGGTATAATTATGAACTTATTAGATAAAATTTCTTCGTTAATATCTTCAACTAACGATGTTCTTTACAGCTGGATATTAATTATATTGTTAGTGGTAGGCGGACTGTATTTTTCAATAAGAACTAAATTTGCACAATTTCGTTTGCTTAAAGAGCAAATTAATGCAGTAACTGAAAAACCTAAAGATGGTAAAGGTGTATCTTCTTTTCAGGCATTAATGGTATCAACTGCTTCGAGAGTAGGAACCGGTAATATTATAGGTGTGTCAACTGCTTTATGTATGGGTGGATTTGGTTCTGTTTTCTGGATGTGGCTTATTGCTATTATCGGAAGTGCGTCAGCTTTTGTTGAAAGTACTTTGGCTCAGATATTCAAGAAGAAAGGACCCGATGGTTGTTATGGTGGTCCAGCATATTACATCGAAGCAGCTACAAAGAGTAAAATACTTTCAATTATTTTTTCTGTATTTTTAATATTTACATATGGTGTTGGTTTTAATATGTTGGCATCTTACAACTTGCAATCTACATTCTCGGCATATAGTTTCTATGATACAAAAACATCTCCATGGATTATTGGTCTGATATTAGCAGGTATTGTTTGTTTTTGCTTATTCGGAGGCGGCAAAAGAATTATAAGCGCCACAACTTTTATTGTACCTATAATGGGTATGGCATACATTCTTGTTGCAATTGTTGTAACTTGTTTAAATATTACTTTGCTTCCTGAGCTTTTAAAAAAGATTTTTTCTGAGGCATTTAATTTTGGTGCAATTTTTGGTGGATTCAGTGGATCTTGTGTTATGTACGGAATTAAGCGTGGTTTATTTAGTAATGAAGCAGGTGTAGGTTCTGCTCCAAATGCCTCTGCTTCTGCTGAAGTAACTCATCCGGCTAAACAGGGGTTGGTACAGGTTCTTTCTGTATTTATCGACACAATTCTTGTTTGTTCTGCAACAGCTTTTTTGTGTATGAGTTCTGGTATTGAGCCTACAGAAGCTATTTCCGGGGCACCATATGTACAGATGTCTATGGAAAAAACGTTAGGCGGTTTTGGTCCTGCATTTATAACAGTTTCTATGATTTTATTTGCTTTTACAACTTTGTTAGGAAATCTTTTCTATGTTGATAAAAGTATAAACTATATTATGGGTAAAGTTCCCGGTAAAACGTTTATGACAATCTATTATATAGTTGCATCTACGGTTATTTTCCTTGGTGCAGGGCTTAGCGCAGATTTTTTATGGGATGTGGCAGACCTTGCAATGGGTGGAATGACGCTCATAAATATGCCAATTATATTTATACTTGGTAAATATGCCTTTAAGGCTTTGGATGACTACTGTAAACAAAAGAAAAGCGGAAAGGAACCACAATTTAAAGCTAAAGATATAGGTCTTCCTCATGAAACCGATTATTGGAATTAAATATCAGGAGTGGATTTTTATGATTTTCTTTTTGATTCTTTCAATTTTTATTATTTTAACCGGAATTTTTTCCTTCAAAGAGTCAGTTGTTACCGGTATCGTTGTTTCTGTATGGGGCATATTGGTTTTTATTTTTTCAATTTTGGATAATTACATTTTTACCTTGTTCTTTACATTTTTCGGTGCAGGTATGTATTTTCTTGTGT
Organism: Oscillospiraceae bacterium; assembly: GCA_015069135.1. GTDB lineage: Bacteria > Bacillota > Clostridia > UBA1212 > SIG427 > SIG427. The sequence goes on from SVJE01000001.1 coordinate 219,575, forward strand.
CACTGTTTGTTGTCAGAGATAAAAGTAAGGTATCTGTTAATTCTTTAAAGAAAGAAGAGAAACCTTCAGGAAACAGAACCATAGAAAAGAAAAAAAGCAGAGAAAGAATAATTGAATCCGGTCTTTTTAATTTAATTGTTGGTATTGTATTTGTTATAAGTTCAGTTGTTATTCTTATATTACATTTTTTGTTTTAGGAGTATTTGTTTATGCGTAAAAAAATCTTTATTTTTCTGGTAATCTTTATAATTTTGTTAAGTGGTTGTTATTCTGACGGCTCCATTATAGGTAGTCTTCCGAAGTATAAAAACAAAGAGTTTTATTCAGATAATTCAGTACAGGATTTTACTAATTTTGGTAAATATGAATATGAGAAGCTTAATGATTCAGATTTTGAAAACAGTGAATATTTTACTAAAGTGGCAGTAGAAGATATTGAAAGAATAAAGTCATATGTAGAAAATTTTCAATCTGTAGTTGACTCTGTTAAACAAGTTGAACCTGAGTCTGAGTTGGTGAAAAAATTTAGTTTTAATGTTGAAATAATTGATGAAAATGACTATTTTTATATTAAAACCCGTGAAGGTTCTGCACATTCTGAAGGCAAATACGGTAAGTTTGATAACTATTCTGTTTATTTTGTGGATTTAGAAAAAAATATTCTTTATTATTTTCATTGTGATATATAATTTCGGAGGTTCGTTTTATGGATTGGGAAAGAATTTTTACTGTTAAACCGGATGAGAAACCATTGGATTATTTTGTTGAGGGAATAAGCAATACCGCTATTTTCAGAACAATGGCTTTCATAGGTGATAGTTTGTCTTCAGGAGAATTTGAATCAAGAAATCCTGAAGGAAATGCTGACTATCATGATTATTTTGAATATTCGTGGGGACAGTATATTGCCAGAAAGAATGGTCTTAAAGCATATAATTTTTCAAGAGGAGGTATGACTGCCGGAGGATATCAGGATTGGTTTGCAAGCAGCATGGATTATTGGAACCCAGAATATGCAGCTCAGGCTTATGTAATTGCATTGGGTGTTAATGATATTATTAACTTTGAGTATGAATTGGGAACTGTTGATGATATTAATTTAGAAAACTGTTGGGAAAATAAGGATACATTTGCAGGCTACTACGGAAGAATAATCCAGCGATATAAAGCTATTCAACCAAGGGCTAAATTCTTCCTTGTTACTATGCCAAGAGAGAATTTTAAAGATGATAAAAGAGAAGCTCATGCGAAACTTCTTTACGATATGGCAACATTATTTGATAATTGTTATGTGATTGATTTGTTTAAATACGCGCCTGTGTATGATGAAGCTTTCAAGGAGAAGTTTTACCTTTATGGCCATATGACAGCAACTGGTTATATATTTACAGCAAATATTATTGATTCTTATATTGATTACATAATTCGTAAAAATCCTGATGATTTTAAATATGTTCCATTTATAGGGACCGATTTAAAATAATATTCAAGTTTTTTAAATTCAAAAAGCACTGCACGAAACAAAAACTTGCAGTGCTTTTTTTAATATCTGAACTTTATTTCATCCATAAATTCATTTAGTGCTTTATAGTATTCATCCATTTTTCCCGGAAAACAAAGACCGTGGCCTAAATCAGGCATTAAAACAAGTTTTTTGTGAGTAGGGCAGGCTTCATAATTTATTTTACTCATTTCCCAGGGAACAAAATCATCTGAAGTTCCATGAAAAAATATAACCGGAACTTTGCATTTTTTTATTGCTTCTACAGGTGATATTTCTTCAAGGTTAAAATGACCAAAAATTTTTGCACCGGCTTTAACAAAAGGATAAAGTAAATTTGCCGGGAGTTTTATTTGTTTAATTACTTTTTTTATAATATCTTTCTGTGATGAAAATCCACAATCTGCCAGTATATGAACAACATTTTCAGGTAAATCCATGCCGGAGGCCATTATTACTGTAGAAGCTCCCATAGAAATACCGGTAAGAATTATTTTTACATCTTTTCCAAAGGTTTCTATAATAAAATTTATCCAGGAAAGACAATCTTTGCTTTCATTTACACCAAATGTTATTACATTACCGTCGCTGTAAGCACATCCACGTTGATCAACAATCAAAACATTTCTTTTGAGATGAAAACATCTGAATACACCACCACTTAAGTCTCTTTCGGAAGTACCTCTATATCCGTGGAGCATAAGTTCAATAGGAGCTCCTTTTTCATATTCAAAGTATTTACCTCGAAGTGTTAATCCGTCAAATGATTTTATTTCACAGTTTATGCATGGAAGATTACGTGTATCTAAAATCCATTTTTCCATCTGAGGTCTATAAGGTTCATAGATTTCTCCATCAGGAATATCTAATTTTTCAGGATTAATTTTACGCTTTGGTGAATAAAAAGTAAGCAAAAAACAAATAAATGAAGTACCTAAAAAAAGGAATGTTAATATTAAGAATATTATAAGTAATATCTGTATAAACATCATTTTACATTACTCCTGGTTAATTTTTCTTGCATTATACCCCGTAATCATATAAAATTCAATTAATATTTGAGGGGGATTATTATATATGGAAGTTAATTATAAAAACAATAAACGTTACAAAACTGCAAAATATCCAATCAGACAGCCATTATTAATAGTTTTTCTTATTTGGCTTTTATCAAAGATAATGTTGCTTAATAAGAAATACAAAGTTGAAAAAATTAACATGGAAGGGCTTAAACCTCCATATATGCTTTTAAGTAATCATATGTATTTTATTGATTTTGAACTATGTGCAATGGGTACATTTCCACACAGAGTCAATAATGTTGTAAATATTGACGGATATTACAGAAGACCATGGCTTCTTGAACTTATTGGTGCAATATGTACACGTAAGTTTACTATGGATTTGCATCTTATTAAATCTATAAACCATGTTCTTAAAAAAGGTGATATATTGTCTATGTATCCGGAAGCAAGATATTCTCCTTGTGGTACATTGTCTTATCTTCCGGAATCCTTAGGAAAATTGATTAAATTAAATAAAGTTCCTGTGGTTGTAATAGTTCACCACGGAAATCACATTCATTCACCATTTTGGAATTTTCGTAAAAAGAGAAAGGTTCCTTTGCACACAACAATGACTCAAATTTTAACAACTGAACAGGTTAAATCAATGTCTGTTAATGAAATTAACAAAGTAGTCAAAGAGGCTATGGCATATGATGATTATGCTTATATAAAAGAAAACGGAATTCTTGTTAAAGAAGACTTCAGAGCAGAAGGTTTACACAAAGTTCTTTATCAGTGTCCTCATTGTATGACTGAATCCCTGATGGATACAAAAGGTACTGAATTATTCTGTAAAAAGTGTGGTAAGCGATGGAATATGAATGAGGACTGTACTTTAACTGCCTTAGAAGGTGAAACTGAATTTTCTCATATACCTGACTGGTTTGAATGGGAAAGAGAGCAGGTAAGAAAGCAAATTGAAAAAGGCGAATACCATTTCGAAGATGAAGTTGAAGTTTACTCATTACCAAGGTGCTGGAAATTTGAAAAACTTGGAAATGCCAGACTAACTCATACAATAGAAGATGGTTTTGTTATTCAAGGAAATTATAACAACAGTGATTACAGAATTCATAGAAAACCTCTGGAAACAAACAGTCTTCATATAGAATATGATTATTGTTACATTAAACCCTTTGATTGTGTAGATATTTCAACTGAAAATGATTCATTTTATTGTTATCCAGTAACAAAAGAAAATGTTGTAACAAAGCTTGCTTTTGCAACAGAAATTATTTATCAAAAGCATTTAAACTAAAAAACTCCGCGAATTTAACACTTTAATGCAAAAAAGTCTTGAAACATCAGGACTTTTTTGTTATTATCGTAAATATTCAATTAATTTTCAGGGAGAATGGTAGTTATGTTTAATGCTGAATTTATAATTTTTGTTGCTTACTTCCTTTTTATGATTGGAATAGGTGTATTTTTCTTTATTCGTTCTAAATCTGGTGGAGAAAAAGAGTATTTCCTTGGTGGAAGAAACATGGGACCTTGGGTTTCTGCTTTATCAGCGGGTGCATCGGATATGAGTGCATGGGTACTTATGGGTTTACCCGCGTCTATATATGCTTTAGGTGTTGGCCAGGCCTGGATTGCAATTGGTCTTGCAATTGGTTATACATTAAGCTGGTTAATAGAAGCCCCACGCTTACGTCGTTACTCAATTGCAGCTAAAGATTCTATTACAATCCCACAATATCTTACAAACAGATTTTTATCGAAAAGCAGAGCACTACAGATAATAAGTGCAATAATTTTCTTAGTTGCATATACAATTTATGCAGCATCCAGTATTAAAGCTTGTGGTACATTGTTTAATACAGTTATGGGAATTGATGCTACATTGGCAATGTATGTTGCAGCCGTGATTATTATTGCATATACTTTTCTTGGTGGTTTTTCTGCCGTGTGTTGGACTGACTTTTTCCAGGGTTTACTTATGTTAGGTGCTTTATTAATTGCTCCTATTTTCGCATTAGGTGTTATTAATGCCGGTGACGGTATTGGATCATTAGAAGCTTTACCTGATGGGTATTGGAATCTTTTTTCTAACTGGAAAGACGTTGTGTCAGGTCTTGGCTGGGGTCTTGGTTATTTTGGTATGCCACATATAATCATCAGATTTATGTCATTACGTTCTGAGAAAGACCTAAAGAAGAGTGCAAAAATTGGTATTACATGGACGGTTGTTATTCTTGCATTTTCAGTTTTATCCGGAGTGATTGGTCACTTGCTTTTAGGTGAGATTGCAGACAGTTCTGTTGTATTTATTACAATGGTAAGAAAAATTTTCCCTGCATTAATAAGTGGTTTATTACTTTCTGCTATTTTGGCTGCAGCAATGAGTACCGCAGATTCTCAGCTTCTTGCGTCTGCATCAGCTTTCTCTAGTGATGTTTATAAGCCGATTATAAGAAAAGATAAAGCATCTAAAAAAGAAATGCTTTGGGCAAGTAGATTTGTAGTACTTGTAATTTCAATAATTGCAGTATTAATTGCATCAGATCCTGGTGCCGGCACAATTATGGCGCTTGTTGAAAATGCATGGGGTGTATTTGGCGCAGCTTTTGGTCCGGTTATTATGCTTTCTCTGTTTTGGAGAAGATTCAATTTCCAGGGTGCAGTCGCCGGTATAATCACAGGAGCTTCTGTGGATATTCTTTGGCTTATATTCTTAAAAGATACAGGCATTTATGAAATAATCCCTGGTTTTATTTTAGGTGCTTTAGTTGCCGTAATTGTATCGTTATTAACAAAAGTTCCGGATGATGAAGTTACTTTAATATTTGATAAAGTAAAAAATAAAGAAATTGGTGATTAATTTTTTTGAGCCATCTTTTAATAGATGGCTTTTTTGTTGTATTTTTTACTTGGTTGTGAGATAATAACCGAGTATTATTTTTTACGAGGTTTTTAAAAAGTGGAGTCTAAAAGAAGTTCTTTTTCCGGTAAAATTGGTTTTGTTTTAGCTGCTGCCGGATCAGCTGTTGGTCTAGGAAATATTTGGAGATTTCCATATCTTGCCGCAAAATACGGTGGTGGAGTTTTCTTGTTAGTATACATTATTCTTTCTGTAACTTTTGGTTTTTCTCTTATGATTGCAGAAATTGCAATTGGTCGAAAAACTCAGTTGAGTCCTATTGGTGCTTTTAAGGCTCTTGATAAGAGATTTTCTTTTGTCGGATGGCTTGCTTCTATTGTACCGGCTATAATTCTTCCTTATTACTCTGTAATTGGTGGTTGGGTTATGAAGTTCACTGCTGGATTTATTATGGGAAATACTGCTGAAATGTCCCATGATAAATATTTTTCTGATTATTTGGGACAAGTATGGGAACCTTTAGGTTGGTTTGCTTTATTTATAGGATTAACATCTTTAATTGTTCTTTTTGGCGTCAAGAAAGGTATTGAAAAAGTAAGCAAAGTAATGATGCCTATATTGGTTGTGCTTATTCTGGGTATTTCAATATATACAATTGTTACAATGGATGGTGCCATTGATGGTGTTATTTTCTATATCAAACCTGATTTCTCAAAATTTTCGATTATGACTGTAGTTGCGGCAATGGGACAGTTGTTTTACTCAATGTCTTTAGCGATGGGTATAATGATTACTTTTGGATCTTATATGAAAAAGGAAATCAAAATTGAAAAATCAGTACATCAGATAGAATTATTTGATACAGGTATTGCTTTTCTTGCAGGTCTTATGATAATTCCTTCTGTTTTTGCTTTTTCAGGAGGAGATGAAAAAGCTTTAGGACAGGGAGCAGGGCTTATGTTTGTTACCTTGCCAAAGGTTTTTGATTCTATGCCTGCCGGCAATGTTATAGGTGTCGTTTTCTTTATTATGGTATTTTTTGCAGCTTTAACTTCTTCCATTTCATTAATGGAAACAGTAGTATCTGTTTTTATTGATAAATTGAAAATAAATAGAAAACTCAGTTGCTTAATTGTATTAATTATCAGTTTATTTCTTGGTATATCTTCTGCTCTTGGATCAAGTGCCTGGAAGAATATTAAAATATTCGGTATGCAATTTTTAGATTTCTTTGATTTTGCCAGCAACAACATTTTAATGCCGATTATTGCTTTGCTTACTTGTATTCTCATCGGTTATATTCTTAAACCGAAATTTATTGTAGAAGAAGTTGAGTTAAGCGGTAAATTTAACCAGAAAAGTATGTTTAATATTATGATTAAATATATTGCACCTATTTTTCTGGTCATAATATTAGTTTCTTCTGTATTAAATGCCCTGGGTTATATTGAGATATAATCTTAATTGTGATATTCGTATTCAAAAGAGGCTCTGTTGCTTATAAAAGAAAACAGAGTCTTATTGTTTTTTTGTAAATGGTATGAAGCCTTACAAATAATGCTTTCTTTTATTTTACGATTCATTATTCCGTTTGCCGGTGCAGAAAGTAAACGATGATTCTTTTCAAGTAATTTTACTTTAAGAATAAAATCATTTTGCTTAATTATAATTTCACCATCATTTATTTTTGTTACTTTAGCGCCTAAGTAAGAAGCCAATCTGTATTCTTTTCCTTGCCAATGAATAACACATATTACACCTGTAAAATTATAAATTTTTAAAGGTATATCAGCTACACTTAACATAAGTGAACCGTCTTTAAAGAAGCAATGTGTCCATGCATATTCTTTAGGAAAAGAATAACCCTGATCTCCTTCAATGTAACCTATATCATTATTAAAAATGAATTCCTCACCATTTATTGACAAAAAGCCGTTAACAGTATGTTTCATACTATAAACACTGTGCTTACATTCCATGAAGGGAATGCAGGCAAAAGGACCCATTATATCAAATTTAATTGTAGATAATGGTCCGAAACTTAGTGAACCTTTTACAGATATATTTTCACTGATAAAATTAATTAAAATGCCATCATATCCAAAGTAATATTCTTTAGATTCTGATAACTTAATATAAAAAGAACTTTTATCAGTTATTATTTGTAAAAAGAAATATTCTTTGTTTTTAATTTTATGATAGGATGGTATTAAAGCCAAAGTATATTTATTGGACTGACATTTAAAATACCAACCTTTAAAAAATTTTTTCATATTAATTATTTTTTGCATAAAATGAAAAAATATTCAATTTTTATGTTATAATTACTTAAATTAGTTTTAAGAGGTATGTTATGGAGAAAATTTATTTAAGAGACCATGGTATTTTACCTGGAAATGATTGTACTTTGGCTTTGGTCAATTTGTTTAATACATATAAAGAAGATACAGAATTTATTTTTGATGAAGGGAAATACTATTTTACTCATAAAATATTTAAAGATATTCCTTTGTCCAATACTGACGTAATACCTGAAAGAGTATTAGGTGTACTTCTTGAGAACATGAAAAATATTCGTCTTACAGGTAATAATACTTGGTTAATGTATGAAGGAATGATGCAGGCTGTAACAATGCTTCATTGTGAGAATATTGTTATGGATGGTTTTACAATTGATTGGGAGAAACCATTGATTTCTGAAGGTGTAATTGTAGGAAAAGATGAAAACACCATAGATATTTACATAAATCCTGAAGTTTTTCCACACAGAATCAGAGAAGGACAGATTGAATTTGATTTAGGTGCAGATCAATGGGTAGGGATTGGTGTTACATGGGAGTGTGCCATTGAGTTTGATTTTAATAATAGAGCTATAAGAAAGAATACAGGAGATAGTGTATATTTAATCAGCCTTAATGAAGATTTGGGAAATAATGTATATAGATTTAACTATAACAATTCAGACGTTAAAATCGGGAATATTTTAGCAATAAGGCACAATTTCCGTCGCCATGCAGGTATTTTTACTGAAAAATGTAAAAATATTACAATCGAAAATGTTAATGTTCATTCCTGTAATGGACTTGGTTGTTTAGCACAATTTTGTGAAGACCTTACATACAGAAAAGTAAATTTTATCCCTAACAGAAAAGCCGGAAGAGAAGTAGTTAACGGCAGAGATGATGGTATGCATATTACTTGTTGTAAGGGTACCGTTACAATTACTGAATGTTCGTTTGTAGGGCTGATGGATGATCCGATAAATGTTCATGGCTGTTGTGTTAACGGTGTGGAATGGGTTGATGAGTATACTGTTATTTGCAAGTTTGTTCATGATCAGGCCTGTGGGTTTGCTTATTGGGCAGAGGACGGAGATGAAATTGTATTTATTAATCGAAAGAATATGTCTCCTTTAGGTACAGCAATAAGTTGTAAATACACTCTTATAGATAAAACTACTTTTGAAGTTAAATTTACAGAACCTGTTTCAGATGAAATAAGGGGGATAAATACTGAAGATATTGCTTTGGATAATCTTACACATACAGCATCTTTTGTTTGTAGTAAAAATAGATTCGGAAGCTGTAGAGCAAGAGGTGTGCTTGTTTCAACCCCTAAACCTGTAAAGATTATTAATAATGTATTCCAGTCTTCGGGTTCTGCTATACTGGTTGCAGGTGATTCAAACTATTGGTATGAATCAGGAGAGTGCCATGATGTTGAAATATCAGGTAATATGTTCTATGATTCATGTTTATCCTCATATTACGGATTCTGTGAAGGAATAATAAGTGTATGTCCGGTTGTTCCTGAACCTGAAATTGATAAACCATTCCATAAGAATATAAGAATTCATGATAATACTTTTGATACACCGGATACCCCTTTATTGTACAGCTTATCCTGTGATGGATTAGAATTTAAAAACAATAGAATATTTAAAAGTCCTTCTACAGATAAATGGCATCCGGGAACACATTTCTTTAATTTGAATTATTGTAAAAATGTTGAAATAAACAACAATGATTTTATCGGAGTATTTAATCTTGAAATGATTAAATCTGAAAATTGTAAAAATGTAAAAGTAAATTAAAACTTATTAAAAAGCCTATTCAAGTATTTTTTGGATAGGCTTATTTAATATTTTTACAAAAAACTTTACAGATAAACCTGTAAGTATGGCTGCGATTAATGTACCCTCACGAACACCTGATATTTTACCATTAAAGAAAATTAATGACAAAGAAACAGCTGTGACTACACAACAGATGTCGAAAACTATTTTAACATTACCGAAGTTTTTGTTTAATGTGTCAGCTATAGCTTTAACGAAGGCCTCTCCCGGGTTTAAGATGGCGTTGGCAATTACAGCAAGTGCAACTCCAAACCCAAGTATTATTACCCCGGAAACGCACATCAGAAGCTTGGTAAAATATGTTTGTAAAGAGATATTTCTAATGATTAAGCCTCCTAAATCTGTGAAATATCCAAATAAAAACACCAGTGGAATTTGTAAGCACTGAATTGGTTTGAAGTTTCGTCTTAATACTATTATTTCACCCACAAAAAGTACCATATTTGTGATTATGAGCCATAGCCCCATGGATATAAAATCAAATCTGATATTAAGTACATTAGCAATAGAGGAAATTGTTGAAACTCCTAATGCAGATGCTTTTGTGCATGCTATACCAAGACCTGAAAAGAACAGGCTGATTATAAACAATATATATCTTTTAATTACTTCTTGTTTTCTCATGTGCTGATAATATCAAAAACCTTGTGTTTTGTCTATTGTAAATATATAATAATATAGTCAAACGGAGGTATTGATTATGGAATACAGAATTTTAGGAAAAACAGATTTGAAGATTTCTCTTTTAGGTTTTGGTGGAATTCCAATTCAGAGAATTAATGCTGAAAAAACCAGAGATTTAATTATAGAATTAAAAAACAAGGGTGTTAACTATATTGATACCGCCAGAGGCTATACTGTAAGTGAAGAATATCTTGGCTATGCTTTGGAAGGAATCAGAAGTGATTTTATTCTTGCAACCAAGAGTATGTCCAGGACAAAGGATGCTATGGCAAAGGATATTGATATAAGTCTTTCAAATTTGAAAACAGATTACATAGATTTATATCAGGTACATAACCCATCTGTTGACCAGCTTGATACAGTTGTGGCTGAAGGTGGTGCTTTAGAAGCTCTTTTGGAGGCTAAAAAAGCCGGTAAAATCGGTCATATAGGCGTAACCGTACATTCAGTTGAAGCTTTCGAAAAGTCCCTGAATTATACATGGGTGGAAACTATAATGTTTCCTTACAATATTGTTGAAACACAAGGTGAAGAATTAATCCGTAAGTGTAATGAAAAAAACATCGGATTTATCTGTATGAAGCCTTTAGCCGGCGGAGCTATTGATGATTCACAGCTTGCTTTGAGATTTATCAGACAAAATGAGAATGTTTCTGTAATTATTCCCGGTATGGCTGAAACAAAGGAGTTGGAGGAGAATCTCTTTGCTGTTAACAATGATTCACCGTTAAGTGATATTGAATCTGAAAAAATTGATGAAATAAGAAATTCTTTAGGCACACAATTCTGCAGAAGATGTAACTACTGTGCTCCTTGTACAGCAGGTATTTCAATTTCTGCTGCATTTCTTTTTGATGGTTATCTAACACGATATGGTCTTGAAAATTGGGCTATTGAACGTTATAGTGCCATGGCTAAAACTGCAGGGGATTGTGTAGGTTGTGGTGTTTGTGAGGAAAGATGTCCATATAATCTTCCTATCAGAGAAATGCTTAAAAATGTAGCAGAAAGATTCGGCAAGTAAAATGAATAAAAAAAATGAAATTGATATGTGCAGCGGTCCTATTTTGGGAAAGCTGTTAAAACTTGCAATTCCAATGATTATATCAAGTGTTCTGCAGCTGTTGTTTAATGCTGCAGACATTATTGTTGTGGGGAATTTTGGTTCGGAAAATTCTGTTGCGGCTGTTGGATCAACATCATCTTTAGTTATGCTAATAACAAATCTGTTTATCGGTTTGTCTATCAGTGCCAATGTACTTACTTCAAAATATATTGGTGCCAAAGATTATGTTAAAACCAGTAAGACGGTTCATACATCTGTTTTCTTAAGTATTGTTTCAGGTGTTATTCTTAATGTGATTGGTTTCTTTTTTTCAGGAGACATGCTAAAACTGATGGATTCTCCTGATGAAGTTATTGAGCTTTCTACTTTATATCTGAGAATTTACTTTTTTGGTATGATTGCTATGATGATATATAATTTTGGAAGCAGTATATTAAGATCTAAAGGAGATACAAAAAGACCTTTGCTTTTTCTTACAATTTCAGGGGTTGTAAATGTAGTCCTTAATCTTGTATTTGTTATTATTTTTAATATGGATGTGGCCGGTGTTGCTCTTGCTACGGTTATTTCTCAATGGATTTCTGCAATTCTGATATTAATCTGCTTGTTTAAAGAAGAAGCACCTTTTAAATTGAGTATTAAAAATTTGCTACCCGATGCAAGACTTGTCCGATTGATTTTACGAATAGGAATTCCTGCAGGTCTTCAGGGTGTTCTTTTTTCGGTTGCAAATGTTATTTTACAATCTTTTATAAATGGTTTTGGACCTGTGACTATGGCAGGTTGCGCAGCGGCAGGTAGTATTGAAGCTTTTGCATGGGTTGCAATGAGTGCTGTTTCACAGGCTGGTCTTACTTTTGTAAGTCAGAATATGGGTGCAGGCAAATTTTCGAGAATTAACAGAATTGCATTGATATCATGCTCTGTAAGTGGGTTGATAGGTCTTGTTTTTGGTAATTTAACTTATCTCTTTGGACCACAACTTATTGCATTGTATGATCCCAGACCAGAAGTTGTGGAACCGGGAATGAACAGGCTTTTTATGATTTGCTGCTTTTATTTTACCTGTGGGCTGATGGATACATTGGTTGGAAATATAAGGGGAATGGGATATTCTGTTATGCCAACTGTTGTTTCACTTTTAGGTGTATGTGGTATCAGAATTTTGTGGGCTTATACTGTTTTTCAGATTCCTGTGTTTCATAATGAATTTGTGTTATTTATGTCATATCCGATTTCTTGGGCATTAACTTTTGTTGCTCATCTGATATGTTATTTAATTGTGAGAAAAAAATATCCAAAGAAGGACTTGTGTGCTGTAAAATGAATATATTATCAGGATTAAAAAATAAATTAATAGGTGATAAGAATTTTTATCGCAGAGTGATTGCGGTTGTTATTCCTATTATTATTCAGTCAACAGTTACTAATGTAGTAAACTTAGTAGATAATGTTATGATTGGCAATGTAGACACATTGCAAATGACTGCTGTTGGTATTATTAATCAACTAATTTTTGTGTTTAACTTATGTATATTTGGTGGAATGTCAGGTGCAGGAATATTTGCTGCTCAATTTTTTGGAGCAAAAGATAATAAAGGAGTTGCTCACTGTTTCAGATTTAAACTTTATCTTGGTTTTATTATTTTAGCTATTTTTGTTACTGTTTTTCTTGCTTTTCCGGAATATTTTATTTCACTCTACATTGCAGAAGGTACTGATACACAAAATGCTTTGTTAACATTAGGTTATGCCAAAGACTATTTGTTTATTATGCTTCTAGGTCTTATACCATTTATGGTTGCACAAGCCTATGGTAGCACATTGAAAGAAGTTGGAGAGACTTCAGTACCAATGATTGGTAGCGTGGCTGCCATTGGAGTAAATATTTTTCTTAATTATATGTTGATATTCGGAAAGTTTGGTTTTCCTGCTTTAGGTGTTGTTGGTGCTGCAATAGCTACATCAATATCAAGATTGGTAGAATGTCTTTTTGTGATTTTTGTTACGCATAAAAAGAAAGAAAAGTATTTATTTATAAAAGATGCTTTCACAACATTTAAAATTCCAAAGTATATTGTTGTAGATATTATTAAAAAGGGCACACCGATTCTTATTAATGAGCTCTTATGGTCAATGGGTATGGCAGCACTGTTACAGTGTTATTCTGTAAGAGGAATTCATGTAGTAGGGGCAAATACAATTTCTTCTACTGTAAGTAATCTTTTTAACGTTGTATTTATTGCTCTTGGAAGTTCAATAGCCATATTTGTAGGTCAGCAATTAGGTGCAAATAAAATTAAAGAGGCTAAATTAACTGCATCCAGGTTAATATTCCTTTCTTTTGCTTCGAGTATTGTTATGGGTCTTGTTCTGATGTTATTGTCTCCTTACATACCTTATATGTACAATACTGAAAACAATGTAAAAGAATTAGCTACAAGTCTTTTGTTTATATATTCGATTTTTATGCCTTTTTTTGCACTTTCCAATGGTAGTTATTTCACATTAAGATCAGGAGGAAAAACTATAATCACCTTCCTTTTTGACAGTATTTTCACCTGGTGTATTTGCGTGCCAACAGCATATTTGTTAGTTCATTTTACAGGCTTAAATATTCTTGCTGTTTATGCAATTGTGCAGGGTATAGAGATTATAAAAGGTTGTGTAGGTCTGATACTTATAAAAAAAGGTGTATGGATAAATAATATTGTAAATAACAAATTATAATAGATATTTACACTTTTTGATTTTTATTTTTACTATTAAAAAAGTTTGAAAATTTTAAATATATTCTCATAAAAAAGGTGCTATCTCAATTTTTTGAGACAGCACCTTTGCTTGAATGGACGTGATCCTGTTAAGTGTGCGAAATATAAACCACCTGTTATTGAAGTTGTCTAGTATAAGTAGACGGTGGTAATAATTTAAAATTAGTAATTAATTACTCTTAATTCAAAATATCCCTGAGGATGAGCACAAACAGGGCAGAGCTCTGGAGCTGTATCACTGTCTACAATGTGACCACAGTTTCTGCATATCCAAACTACTTTCTCATTTTTCTTAAATACTGAACCATCTTCGATGTTAGCAAGAAGTTTCTGGTATCTTTCATCATGCTCTTTTTCAATGGCTGCAACACCTTCAAAAAGTGCTGCAATATCGTCGAAGCCTTCTTCTCTTGCTTCCTTTGCCATACGAGGGTACATCTCTGTCCATTCCTCGTTTTCGCCTGCAGCAGCAGCTTTTAGGTTTTCAATTGTGCCTGCAACTTTGCCGCCATGAAGAAGCTTGAACCAGATTTTAGCATGTTCTTTTTCGTTATTTGCTGTTTCTTCAAAGAAAGCACCAACCTGCTGATATCCATCTTTTTTAGCTTTAGAAGCAAAATATGTATATTTGTTTCTTGCCATACTCTCACCGGCAAATGCTTCCCATAAATTTTTCTCGGTTTTTGATCCTTTTAAATCCATGTAAAATACCTCCGTTTGTTTTTTATTAAATACATTTTAACACAAAAAATTTTATTGTAAAATACATTTTATATATGTTATGATTTCTTTCAGGAGATAATTATTATGTTTGAAACTACTATTAACGATATAACTATAAAATTAGAAACAGATTTATCTGTATTTTCACCATCAGCTATTGATTCGGGAACACTTGCTATGCTTTCATTTCTTGATCTTAAAGAGGAAGATAAAGTTCTTGATTTAGGTTGCGGTCAGGGGCCTGTTGGTATCTATTGCGCTAAAATTTTAGGTGAAAACAGGGTAGTGATGTGTGATGTTTCTTCTGAGGCTGTAAATATTTCAAAATCTAATGCCGTTTTAAATAATCTTGATAATCTATGTATTATTGAGAGTAATGGCTTTGCCAATATTGAAGATAAAGATTTTACTGTTATATTATCAAACCCACCTTATCACACGGATTTTTCAGTAGCTAAAGAATTTATAGAAAATGGATTTAAGCATCTTGTTGTAGGTGGTACCATGTTTATGGTTACAAAAAGATTAGAATGGTATAAAAACAAACTTACTTCGATTTTTGGTGGTGTTAAAGTAAGAGAGAAAGATGGCTATTATGTTTTTATAGCTGAAAAAAGAGCTCCCTCAATTTCTAAGAAAAAGAAGGAGCAAAAAAATACATTATCTAAAAAATTGCAGAGAAAGCAAAAGCCTAAAAAGTAAGTTTTGTAAGCTTAACGGGACCAAAGGCAGGAACACTGAAACCTTCTGAATCTGTCAGATTACATATAGTATTTAAACCGTAACAATAGTATAAAGAAAATTCTGTTTGTTTAAATCTTTCCGGTGGCAAACATGTTTTTATAATTACCTTATTATCTTCAATCCTGCAGGTATAAATAGACTTTGTATAATCTTTGACTTCTTTATCATCATAGATACAGAATCCATAGGGTTGAGGTTCTGCTTTTAAACCATCAATGTTTATATATGGCACAATGATTTTTGAAAAATCACCTCTGAAATCATCAACTTCCACATGAATATTTTCAATATCAACTTTGATTTCTCTTGGCTTTCTTCCATGAATTAAAGCTTCCATAAGTTCAGCAGCATTTTTACCTAAAGATATCTGACTGTTTCTTGAAAGATGAATTGTATCATCAACTGTATATGATGTTACATAAGCTGTTGTGAAATTATCTATTTTACAGGATAAATTTCTCTGAATTTCACGAACATCATTCCAGTCAATATTGTTGTCGCCAATAGGAAAAGGTACTGTAGTGTAAACATGACCAATCTGCACCTGGACAATAGGTAAATTTTTACCGAAATCTGATCGGACTGATTTAACAAAGTTAAGCATTTTTTCTTCATAAACAAGTTTGTCTCTTGGGTTAGTTTCTGAACATCCCTGGTACCAGAACATCCCTCTGACATGAGAACCATTCGCTTTAAAACGTCTGTACATTGCTCCGTACAGACTCTTATCGCCACCAAGATCTCTTCCGTCAGGAGACCATTGATCCATTGTTGTTCCACCGTGAGCACATGGAATTAATCCTTGCGGAACCCTTTCATATTTGTTCATTGATTCAGCAAAAAAATATCCGGGTCCTACACAACGATTGTTTATATAGTGTTCACTATTAGCTCTTGTTGCGCCAAGAACATCAGTGTGAACTTTATCGTATGTATCATATGTTTTATGGATTATGGGAGTCGCAGCTTCCCATTGGTTTTTCATTTCAAGGTTTCTGATTTCCGGATTTCTGTTAAAGTTTAAATCATCCTTTGTACAGGCACCTACACCTTCCATATTGGATTGACCGGCAAGAAGCCATAAATCTCCGACATAAATATCGGTAAAATGTTCATTTTCGATATAAAGCTCATATGGACCACCTACAGGAATGCCTGATAAAATATATGCATTTTTTTCTTCAGGGATTTCCTTTATTACTAACGGATAATTTATACCGTTAGTAGATGTGTAATAAGGTACATTATCTATTTTATTTTCTGTATATATTGTAATTTCGCTTAAGTCATCAGCATTACGCTGCATAACCATACCGTTCATTATTCCAATCATAGAAAAACCTCGTTAATAAATATTTATAGGTGTAATTATAACATTTAATGTGATATAATTGTAGTAATATTTTTCAGGAGATAAATATGAGTTGGACAACTGAGCAGGAACAAGCTATAAAACTTAATAATACCAATCTTCTTGTGTCTGCAGCGGCAGGTTCAGGTAAGACTGCTGTACTTACAGAACGAATTGTAAATAAAGCAGCTACAGATATTGATATTGACAGAATGCTGATTATTACATTTACTAAGGCTGCTGCTTCTGAAATGAGAGAAAGAATAAGCAATCTGATATCTTCTAAAATAGATAATGGTGATGGAGACATCAACAGACTTATTAATCAACAAGCTTTAATGTCCAAAGCAAGTATTTGTACCATAGATAGTTTTTGTAAGCAGGTTGTTACAAGGAATTTTACAATTAGTGGAGTGGATTCTTCCTTTGCAATTGGTGATGAAGAGGAACTTGAGGTAATCCGTCAGGAAATTTTTGATGAAATGTTAGAAGAGTACTATCTTAAAGGTGAAGAAGCTTTTAAGATTCTTGCTGACTATTTTTCCGGTAAGAGCAATGATGTTTATTTAAGAGATGCAATTTATGATGTACATAAATTTATATATACTATGCCGGATCCTATTGAATGGTTAAGAAAATCTATTGATATGTATGATTGCAATACAAAGGAAGATTTAGTTAATTCTGTATGGTATAAAGAAATAATCAACCATGCAATTACTTTGTCCCTGAATTGTAAAATTGAAGCGGAAAAAGCATATGATTTATCTATGTCATATAGTGCACCATCTGTATCAAATGTACTTGCTGAAGATATTACTGCATATGATAATTTGTATGAATTTATTTCGGAGTCAGGTCGTTCCTGGAATGAAATTTCAGAGTATATAAATAAGTTTGAATTTAAGAGAAGAAGTAAACATTCACAGGACGTGGCTGATGATGTTAAATTTGTTGATGGATTAAGATCAGATATAAAGAGTACATTTAATAAATTAAAGAAAATATTTAATGCTGATGAAGCTGTTTTAATTAATCAAGTTAAAACACTTAAACCTATTATGGAAATTGTTTTTAAATTGGTATGTGATTTTGATGAAAGATATTCTTCTTTAAAAATTCAAAGACAAATATTAAGTTTTAATGATATTGAACACTTGGCTCTTAAGGTATTAAGAGTGCCTGAAATTTCTTCTATGTACAGTAAGTTGTATTCTGAAATATATATAGATGAATATCAGGATACAAATATGCTTCAGGAAGCTATTATTGCTACTTTTTCAAAGCCGGATAATGTATTTATGGTTGGCGATGTTAAGCAGAGTATTTATGCTTTCAGACAAGCATGTCCGGATTTATTTATTGATAAAGAAAACAGATACAATAAACCTGATTGTATTTCTGAAGATACCGAGGGATGTGTTATTAAACTTTCTGCTAATTTCAGAAGCCGCAGAAATGTTGTAGATGCTGTAAATGATATTTTTTGTAAAATCATGAACAGAAATACTTGTGGTGTAGAATATTTTGATGACGATAAACTTTATTATAAAGCAACATGTTATAAATCTTCTGAAGACCATGTTTGTTATAAGCCTGAAATAATGGTTTGTGAGGGTGGTATTGAAGATGAGTTTAATATGATTGGTAAAAAAATAAATGAGCTTATTAAGTCTGAAATGCCTGTCTATGACAAATCTATTGATGGATTAAGACCGGTTAAATATAGTGATATTGCTGTTCTCAGCAGAAAACTGGGTAACAACAGTAATATAATTAATAAAATTCTACAAAGTCACGGAATTCCTTGTTATTCTGAGGAAAAAGGTGGCTTCTTCGAGGATTTTGATATTAATCTGATATTGTCAATTGTAAGAATTATTGATAATCCCTTGCAGGATATACCGCTTATTACAGTTCTTCGTTCACCGATTTTTAATTTTTCTGAAGATGAACTGGCCAGAATCCGAATTAATGACAGAAATCATTGTTTTTATAATTCGATGAAAACAATGAATAACGAAAAAATTATTTATTTCTTTGAAAAATATCAGGAATTTAAAGAAAAAGCAAAGACTATGTCCATTTCTTCTTTTGTATGGATGCTTATTACAGAAACCGGATATTATGATTATGTTGGTAAATCTTTATCAGGAAACAGACGACAGGCAAATTTAAGATTACTTTTTGACAGAGCTGTTGCATTTGAAAATAGTGGTAAGAGAAGCTTTTTTAAGTTTATAAATCACATTGAAAAAATTATGAAACAGGAAAGCAGTAGCCAGCTTGCATCTGTTACTACAGAGGGCATGGATGCTGTTGCTGTAATGACCGTTCATAAGAGTAAAGGTCTTGAGTTTCCTGTGGTATTTGTTTCAAAGTGTAGCGACAGTTTACATGGGAAAGGATTTAATACACCTTCTTTTGATATTAACAGAGATTTGGGTATTGCAATGAAATTGTATAACAATCAAAAAGATATTTTTGAAGATTCTTTTATTAAAAAATCAATTTCAATATATGAAAACAGGACTGAAATTGCAGAAGAAATGCGAATTCTTTATGTTGCAATGACCAGAGCCCGTGAAAAACTTTTCGTAACCGGAACAGTTAAAGAAATTAATGATTTCCGGATTAAAGGTGAGATTCCTTCCGACTTTAATGTTATTACCGGTAAAAGTTTTCTTTCATGGATTGAACTTGCAGCAGATAGGACATACTGGGACGTCCATAAAGAACTTGAAGTGGAAATTCCGGAAGAACTTGTTGAATACAACAGTAAAGAATCTCCTTATGCGCCTACAACAGAAAGAAACAATTTTTCTTTTGAAGAATGGTCTTATCCGTATAATAATGTTAAAGATCTTCCTTCCAAGATGTCTGTTTCTGATATTAAAAAACGCAATCTTGATGAAGATAATTTTGATTATTCTTTAGAGCCCAAAATGATAAATTTATTTGAGAATATATTAATTGGTTCTTCTAATGAAGTTACAGGTGCAAAAATAGGTACTTTATTACATGAATGTCTGAGAAGAGTTGATTATATAGAGTGCAGAAATGCTCTTGTAAATGATAAATCTTGTCATGAGAAACTTAAAAATATATTTATTAAACTAATTGATAAAATGGTCGAAAATGGTTTTGTGTTAAATGATGAGCGAGCAATTATTGACCCTGAATTGCTTGTTGGTTTCTTTATGTCTGAAACAGGTAAAAGAGTACTTGATAGTGAAAATGTCAGAAGAGAAGTGCCTTTTACAATCCTTCTTGATGCTGATTCAATTAAATCAGGAAGTGAAGGTAAAGTAACTGTTCAGGGTATCATTGACTGCTGTTTTATAGAAGGTGGAGAATATGTTATTGTTGACTATAAAAGTGATAATGTGTACGGTGATGCATTAAAAGAAAGAGCTCTTTCATATAAAACACAGTTGGATTTATATGCTAAAGCTCTCAGTACAATCACAGGTATTAATGTTAAAGAAAAAATCCTCTATTTTTTAAGATCAAATGTTGAATTTAAAGTGTAGTTTATGAAAATGCCAGGTCAAGAATTTCTGTGGCAGCTTTTCTTTCACCGGATTTAATATTTAGGATTTCGTTATTATAGGTTATATAAAAATTGTTGTTATATACAGGTGTTCCGGTAAGACGATAGAAATTTACCTTGTCCTTGTTTATTTCGCAAAGTTTATATGTCATACCTTTCAACATTGAATCAGTTATATTAGAATCGCTTGTCTCCTTAAGTTTAGAAAAACCATCGTTGATTTTTTCCTGATAATCAGGTGTGAATTTGTTAATGAAACCATTGATAAAAATATATACAAAGTCATCTGACATGGCTGAATGAATTTCTTTTGCATAGTTTTCGTTATAATATCCATCATAGTATTCAATTATTTCACCATCAAGAGCAGCATAATCATCTTCTATAAAATTAATTAAATTTACAGCTGAATCACCGCTTAATGTCACTTCACCGGAGGAATAATTAATTCCGGTAGAGTAAGTAATATTATCAGAATCAGAAGAAATGAATTTTATGCCATAAGGAAGTGTACATTTTACGGCTCCGAATGTTTTGATAAATGATGTAAGATCTTTATATGTAAAGGTACAGTATCCTGCTATATCAATTTGTAACAGAGAAGTAAGATAATCCGCAACTCCGGAACCTTTCTGACTCTTAAAGTATTCACCTAAAGTACATATCTGTTTTTTGTTTTCATGGTTTACAACCTTTAAGTCATCAGGAACAATAAGAAAATTTAAATCCTGTGTTTGAGGGTTATATTTAGAAATTAAGAAATCAACTGCACTTTTATCTTCTTTTGGAGTAAGAATAAACAACACATTATCTTTATAAAGGTCTTCTAACTGGTATTTTTCTGGATTATAAATATCTCCTACAGCAGGAAGTGGAGTAGGATTTCCTGGTTCTAATTGAACTTCTTTAGGGTCATAATTAAGTGCAGTAATAAAACCACCTATGCAAAGTGATATAAATATTATAATTGAAGCTGTCAAAAAAAATCTTCTTAAATTATCCATGTTTTATTTACTCCTCGTTTTTATGCTGGTCAGGTTTAAAATTTGCTAAAGGATTTTTACTGACCGCTTCTTTAATTCTGGCATTGTTTACATGTGTATATATTTCCGTTGTTGCAACACTGGAGTGTCCCAATATTTCTTGTAAAGCTCTTATATCAACATCACCATGAGAATACATAAGAGTTGCAGCTGTATGTCTTAATTTGTGTGTTGAATATTTTTTTGAGTCAAGACCTGCAAGCTTTATGTATTTTTTAACAGTATATTGGACTGTTTTTGTGGAAATCCTTTGTCTTCTTTTACTGAGAAATAAGGCGTATTCGCCAATGTCTTCAGTTTTTGGTCGAACCAGAAGGTAATTTTTTATTGCATCTATACAGGAATCGTTTAAATAAATTGTTCTTTCTTTGTTTCCTTTACCGGTTACAATCAGTGTATCACCAGAAATATCTGAGATATTTATACCGACCAATTCCGAAAGTCTCATGCCGCAATTTAAAAATAGAATTATAATGCAATAATCCCTTTCTTTAAATTCACCGTCAATAACATTCAAAAGTTTATGACAATCATCAAGTTCTAAATATCTTGGCAATGTTTTTGTGATTTTAGGTGAGTCAAGCTCTTGGGCAGGGTTAGTAGAGATTAAATGTGCTTTTGAAAAAAGATATTTGAAAAATGATCTTAAGCATGCAACTTTTCTTGCTCTTGTAACAGCTTTATCACCACGTTCTCTGTTTGTATAATTTAAAAATGCATATAAATCGGTCAGAACAATTTTGTCAAACATTTCTATGGTAAAATTCTCAGGTTTATCAACAAATTTTCTTTTACATATGAACCTGAAGAACATTAATAAATCATAACGATATTCTTTTATAGTATTTTGAGATTTGCCTGCAATAGCTTCTAAATACACAAGAAAATCTTCTGCGTAAAAGGGCAGTGGTGTTGATGCCGCACTCATTTAAATACCTCCAAAGAATTTTATGTATTTAATTATACAAAATTATGCTCTTGTTGTAAATTCTGTTTTGCACTTATTGCAGTTTATAGTAATCTTTTTACCACCTAATCGTGGTACTCGCAAATTTGTTTTACAGTTAGGACATTTAAGATATTTATAAGTCTTTCTGTTCCGGAATTTTTCTTTATTTAAATTAAGCTTTGATTGAACAGGAAACCAGAATTTAAGAAATTTATCGTTTTCTATCCTTCTTTTTTGAATATTTTTAGATAAAAACCTGAAAATGAACCAGGCTAGTGGTATCCAATTTATAAAAATAATCCAAGAAACATCAAAAAATATATTCAAAATATTGCTAATGATAGTAAATAGCAAAGATGTGATTATCAGTGCTAAGTTAAGCTGATCAGCGCCATATCGTCCATACATAAATCTTCTTAAAAAATTCATTTTAACACCTCCGTGTGGACATTATACCACGGAATGTGATAAAATGAGAAAAGATATTAATGTAGGAGGTCTTTTTCATATGAAGAAGGTATTGAAAGTATTATTGCTTTTAGTTCTTGTTGCTGCAACTGTTGTTTCTACAGCCGGTTGTGCACAGACATTTAAACAGGTTTCTGGTGCAGATGAAAAGAAAGAAAAAGCACTTAAAGCTCAGCCTGAAATAAGTGATCCGGGAAATGCTGTTGAGTATACCGTATCAAAAACATTTAGTTCTGATATGGTACTTCAGCGCGACAAGGTTATTCGTGTCTGGGGTTGGAGTCAAAATAAAGGAAGTTATATTTATGGTGAACTTTTAGGTGAAAAGCGCTATGCTCAAATTGATGAAAATGGTCAGTGGTTATTAGAATTTTCTCCTAAAAAATATTCAACAGAAGGTACAACTTTAAAAATATATCCTAAAAATGGTACTGAAACTATTTTTGAAAATGTACTTATCGGCGATGTATGGATTGTGTCCGGTCAGTCTAATGCAGAATATTCTTTCAAAGAAATGGCTGTTATGTACACAGAGTGTTATGACTATATTGATTCAAATGATAATATAAGACTTTATCGTGAGAATAAAGCTGATGCCCATGTAAATGGTGCTCAGATTTGTTATGGAGAACAGTTGGATGTTATCAATCCGGAATATAAGTGGGAGAAAACAACTGTTGAATCTGTTGAACCATTTTCTGCTGCCGGCTATTCTTTTGTAAAAGAATTATCAAGAAATACTGATATTCCGCAGGGTATTATTATGGCTGCAGCCGGTGGTTGTTATATAAATGAATTTATGACACCAAAGACAGGTGCTAATACTAGTGTATTTGCAAAAGTTTGGGCAGAAGAACAAGCTATTTACAAATACTTCTTAGCTCCCTTTAAACACATGGCTTTAAGAGGTATTCTTTTCTATCAGGGTGAATCTGACAACCAGTGGCCAAAGCTTTATGATGATATGCTTGCTGACTGTGTAGCAGGTTGGAGAGAGGATTTTGATAGTACATTTGCTTTTTACAACATTCAGTGTACTTCACATTCAGCTTTAGTACAGGCATTCCCGGGACTTCCCGGATTAAGAGCTGCACAGCTTGATGCTTATTATAAGATTCCGAACTCTTACCTTATTTCCACATTGGATGTAGGTTATAGGTTAAGAGGTGAAGGTGAGCCAGAGGAAGATTATGCTCATACTTTCAATAAAAAAACTATCGGTGAAAGAGCAGCTCACATTGCTTTATCTGAACTTTACAACGTAAAGGGGTTTGAATATAAATATGTAGCAGCTCCACTTCCTTCAAAAGTTAAATGGTCTAAAGATAGTGTTTCTATTGACTTTACTAATGTTGGCGATGGTCTTAAGGCTTACGAAGGTGATCTTATCGGCTTTAAAATTATGCTTGAAGATGAATCCATAGTAAATGCATCAGCAAAAGTTGTTGATAAAAATACCGTTAAAGTTTATATACCTTCTAATTTAGAGATGGATTACATAGCGGTTTGTTATGCTTATGAGCATTCTGCTTTATTAGAAGAAGCAAATCTTGTTAATAGTAATGACATTCCTAGTCCTACTTTTAAATTCTACACAAAGGAGTATATAAAATTAGATGAACAGACTATGGCTCGTTAAAATTATTTTATTAGTCCTGATTGTTCCAATGTTCGTATGTTCACTTCCGGCTAAGGCTATTCCTACGCCGGAAGTGATTACAGGTGATGTTAATGCTGATAAACAGGTTACAACTTCAGATTATATGCTGATTAAGAGTGTTATTTCCGGCAGTACAACATCTACCAGTACTAAAAATAAAGCCGATGTAAATCTTGACAGTAGAGTAACTACAATGGATTATTTTGTTGTTAAAAGAATTATACTTGGTGAAAGTTTTAATTTTAAAAAACCTTTGGTTCCTTTGGCCGCACAACCTGCTATAAACGACCCTGGTAATAGAATTACATATACTGTTTCCGGTGTGTTTACAAATAACATGGTATTGCAAAGAGATAAAGTAATACGTGTCTGGGGTTGGAGTAATAATAAAGGTGGATATATTTATGGTGAATTATTTGGTGAGAAACGATATGCTCAGATAAATAGTTCCGGTGAATGGGTACTTGAATTTTCACCACATGAATATACAACAACAGGTACCACTCTTAAGATTTATCCTAAGAATGGAACGGCAACTACTTTCAGTAATATTTTGATTGGTGATGTTTGGTTGGTATCCGGTCAGTCTAATGCTGAGTATTCCTTTAAAGAAATGGCTGTTTATTTTAAAGAGTGCTATAACTATATTGACTCTACAGATAATATCAGACTTTTCAGAACCAATAAGAGTGATGCTCATAATTCCAGTGGTCAACTTGTTGTTTCCGGTGTTCAGAAGGATGTAATTAACAGAAGTTACAAATGGACCACAACAACTAAATCTACTGTTGAACCTTTTTCAGCTGTTGGATATTCTTTTGTTAAAGAACTTTCTAATTATACTGATGTTCCTCAAGGTATTGTTATGGCTGCAGCCGGTGGTTGTGTTCTTCATGAATTTATGGATCCTGCAACCGGTGCCGGTTTTTCTAATGCAGGTTCAGTATGGGTAAATGAGAATAACTCTATTTATAAATATTTTATTGCTCCTTTTAAGCATATGACAATGAGAGGTATCCTTTTCTATCAGGGTGAATCAAATAATACAATGTGGTCAACTTATGCAAACGAATTACAAGCTTGTGTAGCCGGATGGAGAAAACAATTTGATAGTTCATTTGAATTCTATAACATTCAATGTACATCACATTCTGCTTTGGTACAGGCATTTCCGGGACTTCCTGCATTAAGAGCTTCACAGTATGATGCTTATAATCTGATTGGAGATTCTTACCTTATATCAACTTTGGATGTTGGTTATAGATTAAGACCATCCAATGAACCTGAAGAGGATTATGCTCATACGTTTGATAAGAAGACAATTGGTCAACGTGCTGCACATATTGCTTTGGCAAAAGTATATAAAAATCCTGCTTTTAAGTACGATTATGTAGCTTGTCCTATGCCTATAAACTACACATGGAATTCTACGGGAAAGACTGTTACGATTGATTTTGAAAATGTTGGTAGCGGACTTAAAGCTTATTCAGGAAGTCTTATAGGATTCAGTTTCCAGACCAATAGCGGAGCTTTAGTCAAAGCGTCTGCTGTTGTAGTTGATAAAGATACTGTAAGAGTTACAATGCCTAACAGAACTGATCTTGCTATTCTTTGTTATGCTTATGAACATTCAGCATTATTGGAAGAAGCAAATCTTGTTAACAGTAACAATATTCCTGCACCAACATTCAGATTAGGAAAGAAGTAATTGTAATTTGATGATAAAAACACTGTGGCTATAAACCACAGTGTTTTTATATTGTAAAAATATTATTCATAAGCAATTAACAATAAATGTTGTATAATATTTTCAACATTTTATTCAGAGGTTAATGATGAAAAAAATATTTGAAAGATTTCTTTTTATAACAATTGTATTATCAATGATTTTTAGTTTATTCTCAGCACAGGGTATTCCAGTAAAGGAAACTCTTCATGGAGATGTTGATAAAGATGGTAAAGTTTTGGCAGCTGACTATATGCTTATTAAGTCTGTGCTTAAAGGTGATAGACCGTTGGCAGAGTTTTTAGTTAATTCTGATGTGAATTATGATAACAGAGTAACATCGATTGATTATATTTTAGTTAAAAAAATTATTTCCGGTCAGAAATTTTATCTTGTTAAAAATGAACCTTTGGCAGCTCAACCTGCTATAAATGATACAGGAAAAAAGATTACATATACTGTTTCTGGTGTTTTTTCTGACAATATGGTTATACAAAGAGATAAGGTTATTAATGTCTGGGGCTGGAGTAATAACAAAGGCGGATATATTTATGGTGAACTTTTTGGTGAAAAAAGATATGCAAAAATAGACAATAATGGTCAATGGATGCTTCAGTTTTCACCTCATAAATATACAACAATCGGTACTACTTTAAAAATTTATCCTAAGAATGGTAATATAACCACATTTAATAATATTCTTATTGGCGATGTATGGTTAGTGTCCGGTCAGTCCAATGCTGAATATATGTTCAGTCAGATGGCTGAATACTATACAGATTCCTATGACTATATTGATGTAAACGACAATATCAGATTACTTAAAATTGATAAAAGTGACAATTCCTCTTTGAAGGTGACAGGTCTTCAGAAGGATTTTGTAAATAAAAATAATAAGTGGACAAAAACTACACTTTCTGAAGTTAGTGAATTTTCTGCTTTAGGTTACATGTTTGCTAAAGAAATTTCTGAATATTCTGATGTTCCTCAAGGAATGGTTATGGCAGCAGCAGGTGGTTGTATACTACAGGAGTTTATGGACCCTACAACCGGAAGTAATTATGATAATAAAAATGCAATATGGACATATGAACCTAATAGCATATACAAATATTATATTGCTCCATTTAAAAACATGACTTTAAGAGGTGTTCTGTTCTATCAGGGTGAATCCAATCAGGGTGAAAAATTTGCTTATTATGATAAATTAGTGGATTTTGTTAATGGATGGAGAAGAGAGTTTGATAGTGATTTTATATTTATTAATTTCCAATGTACATCACATATTTTATTTGGTGATCTTCCAAAGCTTAAGGTTGCTCAGTTAGAAGCTTATAAAGTTATTGATGATTCATACATTATACCAACTAATGATGCAGGTTGGGGAAATAAGGGAGATGGGGAAGACAGAGCTCATCCTTATGATAAAATTACTATTGGTAAAAGGGCTGCACATCTTGCACTTTCTGAAGTTTTCCGATTAAATGAATTTAAATCTGATTATGCAAATTGTCCGATGCCTATAAATGCAACTTGGACTGACAGTAAGGTAATTATAGATTTTGAAAATGTTGGTGATGGTTTAAAAACTTATAGTGGTGATTTGGTAGGTTTCAAATTTGCTAATGCAAAAGAACAGATTATCTATAATATTACTCCTGAAGCAAAAATTATAGATAAGAATACTGTTGAGGTTTATTTACCTGAAGATACTTCTAATATTATTTCTGTATGTTATGCAAGAGAACCAAGAGCATTGTTTGAACATGCAAATCTTTTAAATAGTTTTAATGTTCCTGCTCCTACATTTGAATTATATAAGGAAGGTTAATGTATGAAAAAGTTTGTTAAATTTGTTGCTTTAATTTTATTATTTGTAAATATAGTTGGTGTTTTACCTATATTTGCGAACTCTGAATCTCAGATTATATCCGGAGATGTAAATGAGGATACTTTAGTTGACTCTAAAGATTTTGGATTAATTAAAAAGATTGCTGAAGGCAGAACTTTTTCAGTAGCTATACAGGATGGCTCTGATCTTAATAAAGATCATAAAGTTACTACAACGGACTATTTAAAAACAAAAGCTATTTCATTGGGTCGTGAAGTTTCTGTTGAAGTTTTAAATGTTTCATTACCGAAACAGCCTGAGATAAATGATCCCGGAGAAGAAATTGAGTATACCGTATCAGGTGTATTTACTGACAATATGGTGCTTCAAAGAGACAAGATTATTAATGTCTGGGGTTGGAGTAACGATATCGGTGGATATATTTACGGTGAACTTTTTGGTGAGAAAAGGTATGCTAAGATTTCTTCAAACGGAGAGTGGGTGTTAAGATTTTCGCCTCATGAATATACAACTGAGGAAACATCTCTTACTATTTATCCTTTAAATGGTAAAAAGAGCGTTTTTGAGAATATTTTAATTGGTGATGTATGGCTTGTTTCCGGTCAGTCCAATGCAGAATATATGTTCAGTCAGATGGCTGAATATTACACAGATTCCTATGACTTTATTGATGAAAAAGATAATATCAGACTTCTTAAAATTGATAAAAGTGATGCCTATGGTGGTGGAAATCATTTAATAGTTAAAGGTGTTCAAAAAGATATAATTAATAAAAACAATAAATGGAGAAAGACAACTAAAGCTTCTGTTGATCCTTTTTCTGCTTTAGGATATATGTTTGCAAAAGAACTTTCTAAACATACGGATATACCACAGGGAATGGTTATGGCAGCTGCCGGTGGATGTATTTTACAGGAATTTATGGACCCTGCTACAGGAAAGAATTATGATAATAAAAATGCTGTATGGAATTCAGAAACCAATTCAATCTATAAATATTATATAGCTCCTTTTACACATATGTCTATGAGAGGTGTGCTTTTCTACCAGGGTGAATCCAATCAGGGAGAGAAGGCTAAGTATAAAGATAAGCTTATTGAATTTGTTAAAGGATGGAGAAAACAATTTGACAGTGATTTTCTTTTCTATAACTTCCAGTGTTCTACCCATCCTTTGTTTGGGGATTTACCTGTGGTAAGAGATGCTCAGCTTGATGCTTATGTAGAAATTCCGGATTCATATATTATTCCGACAATTGATGCCGGATGGGGAACAAAGGGAAATGGTGAAGACAGATCCCATCCTTATGATAAGAAAACTATAGGAATTAGAGCTGCAAGATTTGCTTTGGCACAGCTTTATAAAGTTGATGGTTATGATATGGAATACTACAGTTGTCCAATTCCTGTAAGTGCCACATGGGGTACTGATAAAGTTACTATTGATTTTGAAAATGTTGGCGATGGCCTTAAAGCTTTTGAAGGTGAACTTATTGGTTTTAAATTTGCCAATAAGAAGGGGAGGATTATTAGAAATTTAGATGCCGTAGCAAAGATTGTAGATAAGGATACAGTTGAAGTTTCTATTCCTGCTGAAAAGGCTGATGATATTTACTATGTTTGTTATGCAAGAGAAATGAATTCTCTTCTTAAGGATGCAAATCTTGTGAATAGCAATGATATTCCTACACCTACATTTGAGTTTCTTAAAGAAGAATAAAATAAAAGCTCTGAAGTCTTGTTTGGATTTCAGAGTTTTTTTGTTTGACAAAAGAAGCCAAGGGTTTTAATATAATATTAGTTTTATTCGAAAATTAATAGAGGAGGAAACCCTATGTTTAAAAGATTCCTTAAGGTTGTTGCATTTACTCTTGTTGTGGTAATGCCATTACTTATGACACCTCAGGAAATCCTCTTACATACTACAATGGCATGAACTTTACCTGGGTAGACGGAAGAAAACTTTCCACACTTGCCGGTAACGGAATAAATGCAAGCTATGTGTACAATGGTATGGAACAAAAATGCCAGCTGTTTTAGTGGAATGTGGATATATCGGAGGCGATTTTGATTACTGTCTAAACAATTATACTAAAATTGCTTATGCGATATATATGGGTATAGTAAGATATATTAGGATATAATGTTAATCCTGTAACTTGGGAGGAGTTATGTTAAAAAAGATTATTATATTTAATTTAGTTCTATTATTTTTTATATTACACTTTACTTTTTTATTTCCAGGGTTTTATCTTAACATTCTTTCTTTAAATTTGGAGGAAAACAGAGCTATTAAGGGCATAATATTGGATGCTGTTAAAGACAGGTGTTCTGTATTGTTTGATTACGAAAAATCAGAGATATATGACGAATCTGCTTCTGATGAGATTATTCAGTTTGATGAGTTGGCAAAAATAAAAAAAGGTTACTTGTGTGTGATCGACATGGGATTTATGATAAATACTGAGAAAAAAGACAATAAAACATATTATGTAGTAGTTAAAAGTTATTATCCTGAGAATGTTTATTATCATTTTGAAGTACAGAATAAGGATGGAACGTATTTAATTACACAGTATTTATTGGATGTTTGAGCAACTGAATAAATTTTTGTTTTGTGGTAATCTGGTAACTGTAACAGAAACAACATACATTGCTTACTTAAAACCAATCAAATACAAAAGATATAAGTCACATGTCTAATGCCTTTTGCAATACTGTTAAATTAAAAGAATTAACATAACAGACAGTATCGTTTTGGAGATGACAAAGGGGGATTTTTTTTGGTTAGAAAACTTTGTTTAATTGGTATGATTATTATGCTTTTTTTTACGGGATGTGTTTCTGTTGACATAATTGATAAAGATGAGCTTTATACTAGAAATGATGTTGAATTTATGAAAGAATCTTCATCATTTGGGAAAGGCAGACTTGATGATGTTTATGTGGCTTTGGATTATGTTTATTCAGATAAAACAATTGCTGAAAAACATGGAAGCTCATTTGAAATCACTTCGGACGATATATGTACTATTCTATCAGAAGGCGAGAGTTTCTTTTTTTCGTTTGTATATAAAGGGGTTGCAGAGTTTACTTTTTCAATAGACGAAACAGTTTATCAAGTGTGCTTGTCGAAAGGATATTTTTCAAAGTGGAAGATTGATAGTTGTGAAGAAATCTAAATTGAAAATATAGACTGGTGTGGAAAAATATTAGTGTATAAAATATAAATCATATGCATACAGAAATAAATATTTAAATTAAATCTGATGCAACTACACCTGTGGTATCTTATCTACATTTGGATCAGGATGCTTTTTAAGATGACTTCGTTCATTAAACATAGTACATACAGGAAGTGTAGCTTCTTCGTTATTGAAATGAAAAGCTGTAATTCCGGTGGTGTACATAACAGCCTGTGCCATGATTTTATTAACAGGAACATTAAACAGGTGAGCGAACAGTATAGGGCTCATGTTTCCGTGGCAAAACAGAGCTATTTTGATGTTGCTTGGAATATGAGGAATGTATTTATCATTTTTTCTTTCGTAACCATGTGAGCCTAAAATAGAGTCTATACCGGCATGTATTCTTTCTTCAATCTGAGCATAGGGCATTCCTTTGAATCTTTCGGCTTCATACCATCTGAAACCTTTATCAATACATTCATCAGAAAGAAACTCAGGATTTGGTATATACAAAGGTCCGATTTCCTGTGCCCAGGGCTGAATCAGAATATTCTTGCCGAGAATATCAGCAAGAGGTTTGGCAGTGTCTTTTGCTCTTCCCAAAGGAGAGCTATATATATAGTCAATTCCTTCTTTTAAAAGTCTTTTTCCTAAAGCTTCTGCCTGCTTCCAACCATATTCAGTTAAAGTATCATTGTCATAGTCAGGATCACCATGTCTTATTATATATAAATCCATAATTAAACCTCCTGATAGTTATGTGTGTTATCATTTAAAAACATAAGTCTGGCTGCAGAATAGCCCTCCATATAGTTTTGAATCCAGAATTTAGTAAGAGTTCCGCTTTTTAACTTAAACTGCGATTTAACTTGTTCCAAAGGCATGTAGAAAAGAATAGATAATAATTCTTTTCCTGTATCTTCGTTACAATAAATAACAATCTTTTCATCATTTGGGTTTAATATTTTAAATAGGCCGTTTCTATATACTTCGTATCCTTTTTCTTTTAGCAGAATAATAAATTCATCAGCATTTACTTTGTACTCGCTAAAAACTTCTTCAAATTCAAGTCTCTTTTTTAATGAGTCCGAATTGTCACAATTAACAGCAATATATATTTCCATAAGCAACTCCTTAAAAAATCTTGTTTAAAGTATAACATTTTTATGGTAAAATATCACTATAAATTTTTTGGAGTTGAAAGCATGAAAAAAGAAGATGCTGTATTAAAAATTAATAAACTTAAAGAAACACTGAATGATTATTCTTACAGATATTATGTATTGGACGATCCTACCGTTTCTGATGCTGAATATGATGAACTTTACAGAGAACTTGTTTCAATTGAAAAAGAGTTTCCCGAATTGATTACATCAGATTCACCTACTCAAAGAGTTGGTGATAAAGTGCTTGAAGGCTTTGAAAAGTTTACACACAATGTACCTTTGCAAAGTCTTGATAACGTATTTTCCGAAGATGAAGTACTTGAATTTTGTAATAAAATAGCCCAGGATTTAGGACATATGCCTGAATTTGTGGTTGAAAAGAAAATTGATGGACTTTCAGTTGCAGTAACCTATGAAAATGGAATAATGACCATAGGAGCAACAAGAGGAGATGGTGTTACAGGTGAAGAAGTTACACAGAATCTTAAAACAATTAAATCACTTCCACTTAAACTTAAAGAATCTTTGCCTAAAATTGTTGTTCGTGGTGAAGTGTTTATGTCAAAATCTACCTTTGAAAGTCTTAATGAAAAACAGGAACTTTCCGGTCTTCCCACGTTTGCTAATCCAAGAAATGCAGCAGCAGGTTCATTAAGGCAATTAGATTCTTCATTGGCAGCATCAAGAGGTCTTGATATTTTTGTATTTAA
The DNA here is from genome assembly GCA_015069135.1 of Oscillospiraceae bacterium. Classification (GTDB taxonomy): domain Bacteria; phylum Bacillota; class Clostridia; order UBA1212; family SIG427; genus SIG427. The sequence continues at coordinate 252,755 of SVJE01000001.1, forward strand.
TATGCAGGAAATTCAGGGTAAAGAAATATATACTCATAGTCAGTCTCTTGAAGTATTATCTTCCTTAGGCTTTAAAGTTAGTCCTGGTTACAAAGTTTGTAAGACTCCTTCAGATGTATGGGATGCTATATGTGAAATTGGTGAAAACAGACCAGGCTTATCCTACGATATTGATGGGGCCGTTATTAAAGTAAATGACTTTAAAGATAGAGAAGTATTAGGAGAAACTTCTAAATTCCCTAAATGGGCTACAGCATACAAATTCCCTGCAGAAAAGAAGTTTACAAGGCTTCTGGATATTGAAATAAATGTGGGAAGAACAGGAATATTGGCACCACTTGCAATACTTGAACCGGTTCATCTTGCGGGTTCAACCATATCAAAAGCAACTCTTCACAACATGGATTATATTAATGACAAAGATATTTTAATTGGTGATATGGTTCAGGTTATGAAAGCCGGAGATGTAATTCCTGCAATTGTAAAAGCAGATACAGATTCAAGAGAGAGTGATGGTATTGAAAGAGTAAAATTCAGAATGCCGGATGTTTGCCCTGTTTGCGGCGGAGAAGTTACAAGACCTGAAGGGGAAGCCGCATATCGTTGTGTAAATATTAATTGTCCTGCACAGGTTTTCAGAGGGATTGTACACTTTGCAGAGCGTGACGCAATGAATATAGATGGTATGGGTCCACAGGTTGTCAATCAGCTTATGGATGCAAATCTTGTTAAATCTATTTCAGATATTTATGATCTTCCCGGTAAAATGGACCAACTTTCATCATTAGAGCGAATGGGAGAGAAGTCTGCCGCTAATCTTATTCAAGCTATTGAAAAATCAAAGCAAAATGAGCTTTATCGAGTGATTTATGGTTTAGGCATCCGTCAAGTCGGAGTGAAAGCATCAAAGGATTTAGCGAGATATTTTGGCTCTATCAAAGCAATTTCTGAGGCTGAAGTTGATGAATTAGTTAATATTCCTGATTTCGGTTTGATTACAGCACAATCTGTTTATGAATTTTTCAGAAGTAAAAAGAATCTTGAAATGATTGATAGACTTAATAAAGCCGGCGTAACGATGGAAGAAACCAAAGATTCTGTAAATGGAGAAGATACACGATTTAGTGGAATGACTTTCGTGTTAACCGGAACATTACCTACACTTAAACGTTCTGAGGCACAGGCTATGATTGAAAAGTTTGGAGGGAAATGTTCTGGTTCGGTATCTGCCAAAACAACATATGTTCTTGCCGGTGAAGAAGCAGGAAGTAAACTTACAAAGGCTCAGAGTCTTGGTATAAAAATTATATCTGAAGAAGATTTGTTAAATATGTTAAAATAGCCGGTTTTCCCTTGCGGATTTATATGACCGGTGGTAAACTAATAAAGAATTTGAAGAAATAAGGGGCATTGAATTATGAACGAAAAATTTATTAAAGCACAGGAATTAACAAAAAAATATGACCAGGAACATTTGCTGGCATTTTACAATGAACTTTCTGCTTGTGAGCAGGAAAATCTTTTAGATCAGATTTTATCAATTGATTTTGACTTAATGAATGAACTTTTTTTACAGGCAAAAGCTGAAATGGAAGGTGGTACTGAAATCAAAGGTGAAATTACTCCTATTGGTTGTGTGGAAAAATCTGCCCTTAGTGCCAATGAACTAAAAGCCTATGAGGAAAAAGGTCGTAAGATTATGAAAGATGGTGGTTTTGCCGCTGTAACAATGGCTGGTGGACAGGGAACAAGACTTGGTCATAACGGACCGAAGGGTACATATGACATTGGACTTGAAAGCCATATGTCACTTTTTGAGATTCAGGCTATGAGACTTAAGAAGAAAAAGGAAGAGTTGGGTGTTAATATACCTTGGTATATCATGACAAGTAAAGAAAATGATGCTGCAACAAAAGCACATTTTGAAGCAAATAACTACTTTGGTTATGACAAAGACAGTATTATGTTCTTTGTACAGTGCATGCTTCCTATGATTCATACAAATGGTAAAGTTGTACTTTGTGAAAAAGGAAAAATTAAAGAAGGTGCTGATGGTCATGGTGGTATCTTTACAGCTATGATTAAATCCGGTGTTGCTGCCGATATTAAGAAACGTGGTGTGAACTGGCTTTTTGTTGGTGGTATAGATAACGTTCTTGTTCGTCTCTGTGATCCTGTATTTGTAGGTTACATGGAAGAATCCGGTAAAATGATTGGCGGTAAATCATTAATAAAGAGAGATCCATATGAGAAAGCCGGTGTTTTCTGTAAGAAAGATGGTAAGCCATATGTAATAGAGTATACTGAAATTTCAAAAGAAATGGCTGAGATGGTTGATGAAAATGGGCAGTATGTATATGGTGATGCTCATATTCTTTGTAACATGTTTAACTCAAAAGTATTTGATGTTATGGGTGATAAAGGACTTCCTTATCATACAGCATTTAAGAAAACAGCATATATTGATGAAAATGGTAATGAAATAACTCCTGATAAGCCAAATGCATACAAATTTGAGGCATTTATTTTTGATGCGTTTAATTTCTTTGATGATATGGCAATCTTAAGAATTACAAGAGAAGAGGAGTTTGCTCCTGTAAAGAATAAAGAGGGCGAAGATAGTCCTGCAACTGCAAAAGCACTTTATGAGGCTTGCGGAGAGGAGATTTATTAATTCATGAATAAAGGTCGTAACATTGCCATTTTATTACTGTGTCTGTGTTGTTTAAGTTTACTTACGTTTCTTACTACACTTAACAGAGATAATAAATCCGGTGTAGTGGATAATGTCAGATATAATCTTGTTTCAACTGTAGAATATACAAAAGAATATGATTTCTATTTTGTTGAAGCAGATAAAATGACTGCTAAATTAATTACAACAGAATACAAAGATGATAATGGTAATGTTACATCCACAGAATACTCATTATCTGTGGTAGGTTATCCCTATAATTATTTGGTCAAAGGTGCCGATAAAAATAGCGCTGTAATTGAGTATTTTGTATCTGATGATGATGCAGCGAAAGAAACAGGCGCATTTGATTTATTTACGGAAGCTTTTATTTTATCAATGATTTATGGTGCTAAACCTGTATTAAGTGTTACACAGGCAATAATAGTTGCTTTTATTGCTATTATAGGTGGTATTATACTTGCAAAAACAGAGGAGCTATGGACCTATTTTAATAAAGATTCCGGTGTTGAATTTCCTGAAAATGAGGATCTGAAAAAATATCAGAATGTGGGATTTTCTGTATTGGGATTATCAGTTATATTGTTATTGATATTTGTTATATTCTAATATAAAAGGCTGGGTTTTATGTCAATTAAGAAACGAATTCTGTTATCAAATATAATAATGGTTTTCTTTGTAACAGGCTTTATGATTCTGTTTCTTTTCTTTATGATAAGCATTTATACCCAGGGGTTATTTCAACCTGATGTAGAAGATATATATTCAAATCCATCTGATTCGTATAATCTTTCTGAATTGCAGGTTGTAGTTCAGGATGTTTCTTCATCTGTCAGAAAATCCGGTTGTGATATTACTAAAGCAAAAAACTACAGTAGTATCAGAAGATTTTTGAAAATAACAAAAACTGCGTTGGTTATATATGAAGAAGGAGAAATTAAGTATTATTCAGACGGAATCTCAAAAGACAGTGCTGATTCAATTATAAATTCTTTTGATTTTGTTAATGAGACAGAAAAAGAAAGTACATTTGTATATGCTGACAATGGTACAATGGTTTGTCGTGCATCAGTTGTTTTAAAAAATAACTCTTCAGCAATATTGTATTTTGTAAATAATACTGCTGATTTTCAAAATGATTCTTCAGGAATTTCTGTATTTCCAAATATGGAGCAATCCGGTGCTGTAAAATCAATTAAATATATTGCACTTATATGTATCGGCGCTCTTGTTCTTATTAATCTTATAATTGTATTTGTTATTTCCAGAAGCATATTAAGACCTTTGCAATTATTGAAGCAGGGTACCAAAATGATTAGTGAAGGTAACCTTGATTTTGAAATTGATTACAATGGTGATGATGAAATTTCAGATGTAATTGATAATTTTGAAGATATGAGAAGAAAACTTCTGCTTTCAAATGAAAAACAGAAGAAATATGAAGAAAACAGAAAAGAACTTTTAGCCGGAATAGGCCATGATTTAAGTACACCTCTTACTTCAATTAAAGGATATGTTTCAGGTCTTCTTGATGGTGTTGCTGATTCACCTGAAAAACAGGAGAAGTATCTTAAGACAATTTATACAACAGCAGAGGAAATGGATAGACTTGTAAGCGATGTATTTCTTTTTTCTAAACTTGATGTTGATAAAGTTCCTTTTGAATTTGAAAAAATTGATATAGGAAGTTATCTTGAAGCTTGTAGTGAAGAATTAAAATTTACTTTTGAAAAAGATAAATTACTAGTATCATTTTCTAATAGACTTATGTTCCCTAAAATGGTCTTTATTGACAGAAGTCAATTTGCCAGAGTTCTATTGAATATTGCAAAAAATAGTGTCAAATACAAAAAAGAAGAAGTTGCAAGTCTTCACATTGATGTTTCATGTGTTAATTCTGATTCTACTGAAATGGTTAAAATTACTCTTAAGGATAATGGTATTGGTGTACCTGAAGAATTAACCGGAAAGATATTTGAGACATTTTACCGAAATGATCCGGCGAGAACTGATACAAGTTCCGGAAGCGGCTTAGGACTTGCGATTGCAAAACAGATTGTTAACAGGCATTGTGGTAGCATAACTGCAGAAAGCATAATTGGTGAAGGACTTTCGATTATAATTACTCTTCCTGTTCATGAAGAAGAAAAAGGAGATTTAGTTATATGAAAAAAATATTGATAATTGAAGATGATAAGAACATAGCTTCTCTTGAACGTGACTATCTTGAAGTAAATGGGTACGAAGTTAGTGTGGAAAGCAATGGTAACACAGGTCTTAAATCGGCACTGAAGAATGAATTTAATTTAGTTATTCTTGATATAATGCTTCCGGGAATAGATGGATTTGAGATTTGTAAGACAATACGTAAAGAAAAAGATATACCCATTTTATTAGTTTCTGCAAAAAAAGAAGACATTGATAAAATCAGAGGCCTGGGTCTTGGCGCAGATGATTATATTGTTAAGCCATTTAGTCCCAGTGAACTTGTAGCCAGGGTAAACGCTCACATTTCCAGATTTGAAAGATTAACAGCAAACAATTCAGAAGATAGTTCAAAATCTGATATAATTGAGACAGGTGGTCTTGTAATCGACATTAAGGCACGAAGGGTTTTTGTTGACAACAATGAGATCTCTCTTGCAAATAAAGAATTCGACTTACTTGTTTTTCTTGCATCTAATCCGAATATTGTTTATAGTAAGGATACACTTTTTGATAAAATATGGGGATTTGATTCTTTTGGTGAAACATCTACAGTAACTGTTCACATAAATAGAATCAGAGAGAAAATTGAAAAGGATATGTCAAATCCATCATATATTGAAACTGTATGGGGTGCAGGATATAGATTTAAAGGGTAATTTTCGGGGGAAGTTATGAAAAATAATTTTTATGTTACATTGAAAGAAATAGTTGATGACCTTAATCTTTCTGTACTTTGTTGCAGTGAAAGAATTGATAAAATTAAGGTAAGAACACCTGATATGAACAGACCTGGGCTTGCACTATCCGGTTATGTTCAGGATTTTTCAGCAGACAGAATACAGCTTTTGGGTAATGTTGAAATGAACTATTTAAGAGATCTTTCAATGCAGACCAGAAAAAGAAAGCTTGAATCCTTGTTTTCTTTTAAGTTTCCTTGTTTAATTTTATGTAGAGGATTAAAACCTTTCCCGGGTATGCTTGACATAGCAAGAAGACATGGTGTTCCTGTACTTTCCTCATCCGGTGTTACTACTGAAATGTATAGTAATATAAACAGATATCTTATGGTAAGATTAGCACCAAGAGAAAGTATTCATGGTTGTCTTATTGAAGTTTACGGCGAAGGTGTTCTTATTATGGGTAACAGTGGAGTGGGTAAAAGTGAAACAGCTCTGGAACTGGTAAAAAGAGGACACAGATTAGTAGCTGATGATCTTGTTGAAATCAGAAAAGTATCTGATTCTACTCTTGTTGGAAGTGCCCCTGAAGTAATAAGGCATCTTATTGAAATAAGAGGCATAGGTTTTTTGGATGTCAGACATCTTTTTGGTATTGGTGCTGTAAAATTAACTGAGAATATTGAACTTATAATAAATTTAGAGCACTGGATAGAAGGTAAGGAATACGAAAGAGTAGGTGTAGAAGATCAATTTACTGAGATTCTTGGTAATAAAGTTCCTTCTGTAACTATTCCTGTAATTGCAGGTAGAAATCTTGCTATTATAGTTGAGTCTGCAGCTATGAATAACAGACAGAAGAAAATGGGATATAACTCTGCCTTGGAGCTTAATAAAAGAGTATTTGAACAAGCAGAAAATAAATCAGATCCTGATTGGGATCGTTCAATTGAATTTTTTAAATAGGAGAATTTTATGACAGATACAAATAGAAATGATATAAACAGAATTTGCGGTGATGTTCTTTGGCATGAGTCTATGAAAAAACATACAACATTTAAAGTCGGCGGAGAAGTTGAATGTTATGCAAGTCCTGCTTCTGTTGACAGTCTTATCAGATTAGTTAAATATTGTATAAAAAATCATATTTCTTTTTATGTGGTAGGTAATGGAAGTAATCTTTTAGTTTGTGATGAGGGTCTTTCCGGTGTTGTAATTCATGTTGGTAAAAACCTTAACACAATTAAATTTAAAGACAATTATTCCGATATTGCAGGCTGTAAAATTCCTGAAAACATTTTACCGGAAAATAAAAAAATAATAGTTGCCGGAGCAGGTATAATGTTAAGTGCTTTATCTGCTTTTGCTCTTAAGCATAGTTTACAGGGTCTGGAATTTGCTTCCGGGATTCCAGGCACATTAGGTGGTGCATTTGTTATGAATGCCGGTGCATATGATGGTGAAATTTCGCAAGTTTGTTTAGGTTCTGTTGTCTATGATATTGATAATGACAAAGTTTTGTTCCTTGATAATAAAGATCAGGAGTTTGGTTATCGTTCCAGTATATATCAGAAAAAAGGATATGTATTATTATATGGAATTATGGCTTTGGAAAGTGGTGTTGAAAGTGAAATCAGGGCTAAAATTGATGATTACAGTCAGAGAAGACGTAGCAAACAACCACTTAATATGCCAAGCGCAGGAAGTACTTTTAAACGGCCTGAGGGAGCTTATGCAGGTAAGCTTATTGAGGATTGTGGTTTAAGAGGGTATACAATAGGTGGAGCTCAGGTTTCTGAAAAACATTGTGGCTTTGTTGTGAATACAGGAAATGCTACCTGTTCTGACATTGTTTCGTTAATTAAAGATATTCAGAATAAAGTTAAGAGTGAAACCGGTTTTATTTTAGAACCTGAAGTTAAATATTTAGGAGAAGGTAATGTCTTTTGCAAATGAAGTTAAACAACAATTATGTCGTGCTGAAGTAAAATCTTCCTCTGCTGCTTTGTATGAGTTACTTGGGTTATCCTCAGGTAAAAAGTTTTATTCTGAAAGACAAACTTTTCTTGAAAAAAAAGCCGGAGGAACCCTTGTTGAATTATTTAAACCCGAACATCTTGAGAATGATATTTCTGAAGATGAAACAAAAGGTTTTATAAGAGGCTGTTTTATTGCAACCGGAACTGTTAATAATCCTTCAAAATCCTCTCATTTAGAAATTCGATTTACGGACAGCATGTTAGGTGTTTTTTGTCGTGAACAGATGATAATGGCCGGTTTTGCCCCTAATGTGTCCTTCAGAAGAGAATACATGGTTCTTTATATTAAGAAAACAGAGTTAATTGTGGATTTGCTTACATATTTAGGTGCGTATAAGGCTGTTCTTGATTTTGATAATGCTGTTGTCGCAAAGGAATTAAATGTTTCTGTTCAGAGAGCAGTAAACTGTGATCTTGCAAATATTGATAAAGCAAGTTCGGTTGGAAAGAAACAGATTGAAGCAATACATAAACTAAAAAAATCAGGGAGATTTAATGCTTTACCTGAAAATGTGAAAGAAATTGCTGAATTAAGACTCAGAAATCCGGAAAGTTCTCTGACAGAACTGGGAAAATTGTTGGATCCGCCAATATCTAAATCCGGAGCGGCTCACAGAATGAAACAGATAATGGATGTAAGTGATAAGCTATAAAAAAGGACTTGTGATAAAGTTAAATCACAAGTCATTTTAAGTTAAACTTTATTTTTTACCACCCTTAAATCCGTCTTTAAGAGATACTGTTCTGTTGAACACAGGTTTTTCGGCTGTATGGTCATCATCAGTACTGAAGAAACCGTTTCTTAAGAATTGGAAGTGTGAGTTCTTAGGGAATTTTGCTAAGTATGGCTCTACAAATGCATTTTCACAAACCTTAAGTGAGTCAGGATTCAGTTTCTCTAAATATGTTCTTCCGTCAGAATCATCCATCGGATTTTCATCAGCAAACAACTGTTCATAAAGGTTAACTGTTGCAGGTACAGCATCATGGGCAGATACCCAGTGAATTGTACCTTTGACTTTTCTTCCTTCTAACCAACCACCTTTAGATTCCGGATCATAAGTACAGTGAACAACTGTTACATTACCATCATCGTCTGTTTCATAAGATACACATTTTGCATAATATGCATATTTAAGGCGAACTTCATTACCGGGGAAAAGACGGAAATAACCTTTAACAGGTTCAATCATAAAGTCATCTCTTTCAATGTAAAGCTCTTTTGAGAAAGCAACTTTTCTGTTACCCATTTCAGGATTTTCTGGATTTACTTCTGCATCAAATTCTTCAATTAAATCCTCTGGATAGTTGTCTATAACAAGCTTAATTGGATTAAGAACAGCCATACCTCTTGGAGCGGTCATTTTTAAGTCCTCACGAATACAGTATTCAAGAAGAGCATAGTCAACGGTACTGTTACTTGTAGAAACACCTACAGTTTCAATAAACTTTCTTATTGACCCCGGTGTATATCCTCTGCGTCGAAGTCCGCAAAGAGTAGGCATTCTAGGGTCATCCCAACCGGAAACAACACCTGTTTCAACAAGGTTCCTTAAATAACGCTTACTCATTACTGTATAAGTAAGATTAAGTCTTGCAAATTCATTTTGGCAAGGCTGCGGATCAAATGGACCGCATTTTTCAACAACCCAATCGTATAAAGGTCTATGGTCTTTGAACCCTACATCACATAAAGAGTGGGTTATACCTTCAAATGCATCTTCAAGCGGATGAGCAAAGTCGTACATTGGATAAATGCACCATTCATTACCTGTTTTATGATGGTGGGCTTTAACTATTCTGTAAATAGCAGGGTCTCTCATATTCATATTAGGAGAAGCCATATCAATTTTTGCTCTTAAGATACATTCACCTTCGTTAAACTCTCCATTTTTCATTTTTTCAAAGAGTTCAAGGTTTTCTGAAACAGCACGATCTCTGTATGGACTATTTTTACCCGGCTCTGTAAGAGTACCTCTGTATTCCTTCATCTCTTCAGCAGTAAGGTTATCAACATAGGCAAGACCTTCTTTAATAAGCCTTACAGCACATTCATACATTCTCGGAAAATATTCAGAAGCAAAAAGAACTTTTTCCCACTTAAAACCAAGCCAACTTACATCATTTTTAATAGCATCAACATATTCAGTATCTTCTTTGGTAGGGTTAGTATCATCAAATCTTAAATTACATTTACCACCATATTTTTCAGCAGTACCAAAGTCAACACAAATAGCTTTAGCATGTCCTATGTGAAGATATCCGTTAGGCTCCGGAGGAAATCTTGTATAGACGGTTTTTCCTTCGTAACGACCACCAGCAGCTATATCAGCATCGATAATATCATGTATAAAATTGTTATTACTTGTTATTTCACTCATTTTTATCAGCCTCTCATGCTAAAATTTCTAAACCAATATCAATTCTTTTTAAAGTTTCTTCTTTACCCAATATTTCAGCCAATTCAGTTGCACCACCGGGACTTGCAGGTAAACCGGAAAGGGCAGTACGAAGAGGCCACAAAATCTGGCCGTTTTTAAGTTCATTAGAAGCAGCTAAATCACAAAGGCCCTGATAAAGCTCAGATGATACCCACTCACCGTTATAGTTTTCAATGAATTCACGGGTTATCTTCAAGAACTCAGATGAATTTTCAGGATCTGTTTTCATTTTTTTATGTCTGTAAAGTTCTTTGTCATAAGAAGAAAGTTCTTTGAAGAAACCGATTTTCTCAGGTATATCACTTAATACTTCTGTACGGCCCTGAACCAAAGTAGACATTTTACAAATCATTTCTTCTGATACATCTTCGCCTAAAGCTTTCTTTATCCATGGAGCAGCAACTTCAGCAAACTTTTCAGGAGAAAGAGCTCTAATATATTCTGAATTCATCCATCTTAATTTTTCAGGATCAAATATAGAAGGGGACTTACTTAAACCTTCAATATTAAAGTTCTCTTCAAGTTCTTTAAGAGTGTATATTTCCTGTTCTCCTCCCGGACTCCAGCCAAGAAGGGCAATATAGTTTACTACTGCTTCAGCCAGGAAACCTTTATCAAGTAAATCACCAAAGGAAGCATCACCGTTTCTCTTTGATAATTTGCTGTGCTGATCTTTCATAACAGGAGCACAATGCACATAAGTTGGTATTTCCCAACCAAAAGCTTCATATAAAAGGTTGTACTTAGGTGTAGATGATAGGTATTCATTTCCTCTTACAACGTGAGTAATGGCCATTAAATGATCGTCTATTACATTGGCAAAGTTGTATGTTGGCATACCATCAGCTTTAAGAAGAATCTGATCTTCCAAAGTTTTGTTTTCAACAGTAATATCACCATAAACAGCATCAGTAAATGTCGTGGTGCCATCTAAAGGCATCTTCTGTCTGATAACATAAGGAAGACCTGCATCTAAATTTGCTTTAACTTCTTCAGGTGATAAATCACGGCAATGTCTGTCGTAAGCAAGTGAATCACCCTGGGTTGCTACATCACCTTTAATTGATTCCAAACGCTCTTTTGTACAAAAACAATAATATGCTTTTCCCATTTCAACCAACTGTTCAGCATACTGCTTGTACATACCCATACGTTCACTTTGAATATATGGACCGTAGTCTCCGCCAACGCCGGGACCTTCATCGTATGAAATACCGGTTTGTTCCAGAGTTTTGAATATAATATCAGTAGCGCCTTCAACATAGCGCTCTCTGTCTGTGTCTTCAATTCTTAAAATGAATTTACCGCCGTTACTTCTTGCAATAAGGTACTCATAAAGAGCTGTTCTTAAGTTACCGATATGCATATAGCCTGTAGGGCTGGGGGCAAATCTTGTGCGAACTTCTTTAGCCATAAAAGCTTCCTCCTAATAGAGATTTAATTAACAATTAATTTTACATTAAAGATGGGTAAAAGTAAAGATTTTTAAGCTAAAAATGACATAACAATTATATATGCAATCGGCTGATGACATAAATATATAAAAAGTGAATGCCTGCCACAAAAGCAAAAGAATTTTACCAATATATTTGATGTGTTAACTCGTGGGAAAAGTGTGCGTTTGTTTTTATATAATAATCTACCAAGAAATATACCGATAATAAAGAATCCTATGTTTGGAAACATCGGAAAATAGTCGCCCGAACCAAAATTAGACGTAGTTAACCCCAGCGGAAAAAGCCATTTTACTGATACGGTAATTGTTTCAAACAGATATCCCAACAGAACGGAACATATTGATAAAATAGGAAGTAGCCATTGTGGGCATTTTTTTAGTAGCGGTGAAAGTATCATGCATATTCCGAGAAAATGAAGTATTCCGAACCAAACCATAGCTGTTGTACTTTGGAAAAGTAAAAAAGTAACAATTGAAATAAGAATACCGGCTATAAAAACAATAAGTCCACGCTTAATGCTTTTTCTTCCCAATGTTACGCAAATTCCCGACAAGAGAATGAATATAATTCCACCATATTCCATAGTAATGTCAAAAAAAGTAGATGTGCTTATTTTTATATTTGTAAAAACTTGTATATCAAAGATAAAGTGTACAAAAACAACACCCCAAATACAAATTCCTCTTAAAAAATCCAGCTCCCAGATTCTATTTTTCGTTTTAACAGATGTCATATTTTAATCTCCGTAAAATATTTTATATAAATATACACTAATTTATTGCATTCATGCAATATTACGGAGGTTTTTATGTCTATATACAAAAAGTTTATATCATGTATCTGTGTAATAACAATTTTTTTTGGATGTCTTATTACTTCGGCCAATGATCCTGAACCTGAATTTAATGGAAGAAATATTTATGTTATGGATAAAGAAACAAAAAGATGTCTTTATGAAAAAAACGCATATGAAAAAACTCCTATGGCAAGCACAACAAAAATAATGACAGCAATTATTGTTCTTGAAAAAGGTAATTTAAATGATATTACAATTGTAAGTTCTAATGCTGCCGGTACTGAAGGTTCTTCAATGAATTTAAAAAAAGGTGAAGAAATCTCTGTAAATGATCTTTTGTATGGATTATTAATTAAATCCGGAAATGATGCTGCCGTTGCATTGGCTGAAGCAATATCAGGAAGTGTAGAAGAATTTTGTATGCTAATGAATGAAAAAGCAAAAAGTATTGGTGCTTATGATACAAATTTCACATCACCACACGGTCTTGATGATGAAAATCATTATACTACTGCCAGAGATCTGGCAATAATTGCCGAATATGCTTCAAATAATAAAATTTTTCGTCAGATTGTGGCAACAAAAAGTACATCAGTTAATGGTCATTATCTTGGGAATACAAATGATCTCTTATGGAATTCGGATTATGTTACAGGAATAAAAACAGGGTATACAGGTAAAGCCGGAAGATGTGTTGTACTTTCAATTGAAAAAGATGAAGTTGAGCTTATTGCTGTTATTTTAGGTTGTAATACAACGGAAGAACGTACTGAAGACGGTAATACAATATTAAATTATTTCCCGGGAAATTATTCTGTAAATGAAATAATAGAATCCGGTGCTGTTGTTGATTCCATCAGGTGTTATAAAAGTGAAAAGAAATATATATCAGCAATTATTAAAGAACCGGTAAAACTTTGTCTTTCAACCGAAGAAAAGAAAAATATCAATTTTAAGGCAGAGTTATACAGTGAATATGAAAATGGAATAAAAAAAGAAATAAAATCAGGTACTGTATTGGGGATATACTATATCTATTCCGGAGATAAACTATTAGATAGTGTTGAAATTGTTGCTTCCGAAAACAATGAGACAAAAGGTTTTTTAAGTTATCTGGAAGAGTATTTTTTAATATGGTCTAAAGAGACATTCACTGCACTTTACAAATAGTAAATTACATTGATAAAATCCTCTCAAAAGGGAGGTGCATACATATTGAAAAAACTTATTAATTCTTCATATGGATATATAACAATAGAGTCTGCTATTGTTATACCGGTAATAATTTTTATTACCGGATATTTAATTTTGCTTTTGTTAAATGAATTAGTTGCATTAAATGATTACAGTGTTGAAATATCGAAAAGATGTAATGAATTAATTAAAAATGATTCCGGAAATTTACTAAGATTAGTTAAGGTTATTACTGAAACAGGAGGAAGAATTATTGATGAAGTTTTTGAAAAATACAATAAATAAAGGTTCTGTTACAATTTTTATTTCTATTTTACTTTCCGGGATACTTTTTTTAAACTCAGTTTTGATAGATGCGGCAAGAATAATTACGGCTAAAACAAATATTGAATATAAACTTATATTAGCCGGCAAATCAATTTTAGCGGCATATGAAAGTGTTCTTTTTGAATACTATGGTCTGATTTGTATAAATGGTTCTGAAGATCCTACTATGGATCTGGATTATTATTTTAATATTTATAGAAATACAATTAACATTAATGAAAGTCAATTTCTGAATATCAATCCTTTTACAGGTAACGCTGAATGTTTTTATTCAGAGTTTACTGAGAGTCTTGATGACATAAATATTCTTCAAAAACAAATTATAAGTCTGATGAAATATAAAACACCTGGGAATATGTTGGAAAAAGTTCTTGAAAGTGTAAATATATTAAATTCCGGAGAAAAAGCTAATGAAGGTGAATTTTTATATAAAGAAGCCTGTAATTATCTTGAAGAATTAGCAAATAAATCTGATAGTCTTTTCAGGCTTGTAGAAGGTTGGTCTGACAATGATGTTGCATGTGTAAATGGATTTTCAAATAATATATCAAGAAGTTTAACCATCGCAGATATAAAGGCTAAAAGTATGCAGCTTTCTCTTTTTGATGATAATAGTTTACTTGATTTACTTAAAAAAGATTGTATTAAATTAAAGTCGGATTTTGAAACTTATTCTCAATTAAATAAAAATGCAGTTAATCTGATTAATGAGATTAATGGATTACATAATGAGATTGAAATCTGTATTAATAAAATAAATAAATGGTTAGCTGAATATAAACCTGAAAGTGAAATGGGAGGAGATTATTCAAATAAATTAAAAGAAAGAGTTAATGAGCTTAAGGATATTTTACAGAAAACCCAATATAATTCTTCTTTAAAAAAACTTAATGAGAATATATATTTGCTTGAGGATAATATAGTTAAGATCATGGAGTTATATGAAATTTTCGGTAAATATGATGGATTTCTTTCTTATGAGATAATTGAAAAGAATTTAAAAGATGCAGATTGTTTAAAAATGAATACAAATATAAAAATATATAACGGTAGAGAAAATGAAAAATTCATTTTACCGAAAAATAATCCTGCTGAAAATCAGGTTTCTGAGGAAGATGTTTTAAAAAATTTAGATGGCTTGTTTGAAATTGAAGAGTCTTTGAAAGAAACTTTACCTTCAGTTGTAAAAAATAAAGATGAAATTGAAATTGAAAAAAATGATTCTTTAACAAAAGTTCTGATAGATGATTATATTCTTTCTTACTTTGGCAATTATAAAGAAACTGTACAGAATATAACCGCTTGTTTTAACGCAGAAACTGAATATATATTAAATGGAGAATCCTCAGAAAAAAAGAATATAGAAAAGACATTTCTTAAAATTTTCTCAATAAGGACAGGCCTTAATTTAATTCATGTATTATGTGATTCAGAAAAAAGACAGATTGCAAATGCAATGGGCAATGCTATTGCAGGTGCAACATATGGAATTGGCGGACCGTTATATGCAGCTTTGATTATGACAGCATGGGCAAGTGGTGAAGCACTTATTGATATAAATAGATTAAAAAAGGGCGAAAGTGTTCCTTTAATAAAAAAATCAGATGATTGGAGACTTTCAATTGAAGGTCTTTCGTCTAAAAATGAAAAAGAAAATAGTGAAATTTTAGATTTTGATTATAAAGAATATCTTAGATTGCTTTTGTATCTTACGCCACAAAAAATAAAATTATTAAGGATTCAGGATCTTATTGAAATAAATATGTCAAAATATATCGGAAATAGATTCTATTTAGGAAATTATTATAACAGTCTGAGAGTTGGATGTAATTATATTATGTCTACATCATTTAAGGAGATTGAAATAAAGGAGTACATAAATGTTTGTTATTAACAAAAAGGGAAGTGTTTCAATTGAAGCTCTTATGATTATACCTGTCTTTTTTATTTTGATAATTTTATTAATTGGATATTTAAGGGTGTATTTACTGTATAACTGTGTTTCTGAAGCTTTATATAATACTTCGGACTTTGCCATAAATTATGGTCCTTTATATAAAGATATGGGTGTTGATAGTATTAAAGAAATAGTTGGAAACAAAATCGGAGATAAAATAAATATTAACAACATTCTGAATTATAGTGATGATATTTTGTATCTTAAGACATTTGAATTATATTTTACAAATGAGATAGAGAAGAACAAGATATATTGTTTAATGTTTAAGGATAATGTGAAATGGGATTTTACAGGAAGTGATTTTTTTAATAATAATGACGAATTTTATATGTCAGGAGTTTTTTACTACAAACTAAACGTTCCTCTAACGGAAAAAATTTTTAATGGTTTTTCTTTTAGAAAAAATATTCTGGTAAGAGTATTCTCAAATGGAATTGTCAGTTATTCAACAAATACTGATGACAGTAATATTTGGGGTCTCACTAATTTCCAAAGAGGAAAATTGTTAGAAAAACAATTTGGTGGAAATTTACCTGAAAATTTTCCGGTAATAGATGTATATGAAAAGGGTATTGCTAAAATGATAGTAAGTCTGAACCACACTTTGCCAACATATACAAATAATAAAAATTTTGAAATGAAACTAAATGAATATTTAGAAAAAATGGTTAATTTTAAAGGGGCAAAATATGGAAATAGTTCTGTTGAAAATATTATTGGAAGAGCAATAATACTAATTCTACCTGAAAACCAGCTGAATAATTCACAAAAAATTGTTTTAAATAATTTTGAGAAAAAATGCGGATACAATAACGTAAAATTGAAAGTCGAACGATATCAATATTCAGATTGACACTATAATTTAAAAATAATAAAATATTAATAATCAATCTATGAAGAAAGGCTATATATACATGGCAAAATGGTACGAAAAAGCAGTTAAGGCTGCAGATTTTTTAAAAAAATCCATTGAAGAACAGTTAGGCTTTTTACCAAATCCTGAAGTTGCTTTAATTTTGGGGACTTGTTTTGGTGAAGCTGTAAATTTTTCTGAAGAAAAAGCAATAATTTCATATAATGAAATTCCTGAATATACTGTTTCGACTGTTAATGGTCATTCCGGAAAATTAATTTGTTGTAAAATAGGTGAAGTATGGTGTTATGTTATGCAAGGGCGTACCCATTATTATGAAGGGTATGAAACTGATGAAGTAGTGTTGCCTATACGTGTTTTTTCACTTCTTGGTGTTAAAAATTTAATTGTAACAAATGCTGCCGGTGGAATTAACACGTCATATAAAGTGGGGGACTTTGTTGCCATCTCTGATCATCTGTCGTTCTTTGCTCCATCGCCTATAAGAGGTGTAAACGAGGAATATTTTGGACTTCGTTTTCCGTCTATGGATAATGCTTATGACACTGAATTAAGAGAAAAAGCATTAAATTGTGCTTCTGAAACAAATATTACGATGCATATAGGTGTATATGCATACATGAGAGGACCTCAATTTGAAACTCCTGCAGAAATTAAGGCTTTAAGAATTCTTGGAGGAGATCTTGCAGGGATGTCAACTGTTCCGGAAGTTATTGCAGCAAGACATTGCGGTATTAAAGTTGCCGGTTTTTCATGTGTAACTAACATGGCTGCAGGTGTTACGGAGAAAGCTGTTTCTCATGAGGATGTATCAGACACAGAAAATCAGGTTAAAGAAATCTTTGCCCCATTTATTGAAAAATTTATTCAAATGATATGAATCAAGGAGTAGGTATGTTTAGAATACAGGATAACAATGGACAAAATATATATGTGAACGGCAGAATTTGTGAATTCTCAAAATATAGCGGAGTGGATGACAGTCCATTTGACTTCAATATGGATTTCTCTGAACCTATAATTTATGAAGTTATTAGATTTATTGATGGTCAAGGTGTGTTTTTCAAAGATCATTATGATAGATTTTGCAACAGCTTAAAACTTGCAGGCATTAAAAATGTTATAAGTTGTGATGATATGAAAAAGGCTTGTATTGATGTTCTTGAAGCTAACATGATGAAGAATAATAATCTTAAACTTATGTATGCTATGAAAAAAGATACTGATGAACCAATATGTCTTATTTATGCATCTAAGTCATTTTATCCTGATGAAAAGTATTACAGTAATGGTGTTGCTGTTGCTGTTCTTGATATTGAAAGACCAACTCCTAATGCAAAAATAAGTCGTAAGGATTATATAGACAGAGTAACTTCTTACAGAACGAATAAAGGTGTTTTCGAAGTATTACTTAAAAATAATAAAGGAAAATTAACTGAGGGAAGTCGTTCGAATTTATTTTTTATAAAAGATAACATTGTTTATACTGCTCCTAAAGACCTGGTTCTTGAGGGTGTAATGAGAAAACATGTTTTTGAAGTATGTGATAACAAAGAAATAATTATCGATGATACTAATCTTGTTGATTTTAATGACTTATCCGGTATGGATGCTGCCTTTCTTACAGGGACATCCATAAATGTTTTACCGATTTCTACAGTTGAAGATTCAATTAGCTATGATACAAAAAATCCTGTATTATTAAAAATTATTAAAGGATTTGAAGAAAGGATTATTGAAGAATGGCAGATGAAATAAAAATCGGAATTATTACCGACTGTAAAGCTGGGCTTAATCTTGCTGAAAAGTTTATTGATAAGAAAACAGATTTTTCAATATGCGGTTTTTTTGATAAGGGAACAGAAGAATCAGAAGATTTCATGCAAAAATATACTGAGGTTAATAATCGTACAAAAATTGATATTTTAATGGATCTTGATGCCTTAATTCTTTCCTTAAAAAAGCCAAGAGTATTATTGGTCGTAGGCAGAAATTATACAAGAGAACATATTAAATTGTTTTCCGAAAAACTTGAAAGCGGAGATATTATAATTGACTGTTGTGATGTAAATTATAAGGAATCAGCAATGATTTCAAAACAATTATTAAGAAACGGTATTAATTATTTAGGAACAGGTTATGTTTTTGCTACTGAAAATTTATTTACATCACCTGCGTTTATGTTCAGTGGTAATATTGATGCATATAATACAGTATTTTCTGCATTTTCAGAAATTTCATCATATATAGATGGAGTAAGTTGTGCGTCATATATTGGGCCTGATGGTTCAGGTCAGTTTGTTAAAATGGTATGTACTTCACTTTATAATACATTTTTGGAATTAATTGCTGAAACTATTTTTTTAATAAGATATACACTTAATTTATCGCCATATGAAATTAAAGATATTTTGATTGATTTTTCTTCAAGTGAAGCATCATCTTTTTTACTTGATACTGCAGCAGATATTATATGTAAAAAAGATGCAAAAACCGATAAATTTATGGTTGATGTTGCTTTAGACCGAATTGTTCAATCAAAACGTGATATTTGGATTGCTAAATATGCATATGATTTGGGATGTCCTATTCCTACAGTAACTGCTGCTTCAAATATCAGGTTACTTTCAGGTTTTATTAGTGAAAGAATATCAGCATCACAACTTATTGAAATTCCTGAAGCAGATAAAATAAAAGCGTCTGAAGAAAAAGAATTTATTGAAGCTTGCCGTAAAACGTTATATACAGGAATGATTTGTTGTGTGGCTCAGGTTTTTTCTTTAATGAAAAAAGCGTCTGAGCAATACAACTGGAACCTGGACCTGTATAAGATTGCATGCGCTTTACAAGGTGGTACCTTTGTTCATTCAGAAATCATGTACAGAGTAATGGATGCTTTCAAAGATGGATCTAAAACGGAAAATATTCTTGTTAATGATTATTTTAGCAGAATAATTAATGAGTATTGTCCTGTTGTCAGAAGCACTGTTGTTAAAATTATTGAAAAAGGTTGGCCGTTACCTGCTTTATTAAGCACAATTGAATACATAGATTGTTATCGAAGCAGAAGATTAGCAACGCCTATAATTCAGATAATTAAAGACTGTATTGCAGAAAATGGTTATGAGCGTATTGATGAATCCGGAATATTTTATGGAGAGTGGGATAATCCAAACGATATAGTAAAATCAGTAAAATAATTATTTGTTAAAGTTAGCATTGTATTCTTCAACTTCTTTAGCTGATGTTATACGATGCTTTTTGCTTTCTTCTTCAGCTTTTGCTTCGGATTCTTTTTTCTCCTGAATTTTCTTTTCAAACTGTTTATCTATATTAATACCATAAAGACATTTTGCTGTTACGTAACAATTCATGCCAACGAATATCATCATAACATATCTGATATGGAAATGAAGCATATTCATAAACCATACAGTAGCTTCATAGTATGGAAGAGACCACCAATAAAATATTTTTGTGGATATTATAGACAAAAAACTTTCTTCACCAGCCATAAGAAGAATAAGGTGTATAACAAATGAAATCAGACCTAATAATTGATATAATAACAATCCGGATAAAATAGCTTTTTGTTTTTTTAGACGTAATATGAGACAAATGAAAAAGTAAATAACTATATAACCAAAAGATAAAACAACTGAAAAAACTGAAGAAATTTTACGGACTTCCATATCTACAGTTCCATGATCAGTTGCATAAGCCAAACAGATATTTACAGCTGTACATAAAACAAAAACTAATATTGTAGTTATTAAATTCCTGTGTCTGGATAAATTGTTCAAACTGAAACCTCCTAAAAACTAACTATTACAGTCTAGCAGAAAAAAAGAACCGATTCAAGTAAATTACTTAAATCAGTTCTTATGGCAGGGGCACTAGGAATCGAACCTAGCCCAGCGGTTTTGGAGACCGTTATACTACCGATATACGATGCCCCTTCAAAAACCTTGCTAATTATACAATAATGATTATTCGGTGTCAACCTCTAATTTAATAACTTTTTCGGTTAATTCCGCATCACCATTTCTGGCATCAGGTGATGGACAACCAAGCATATATAAAGATGTTGCGTTAATTTCATTTTCTAAAATCAATTTATTGTTTCCGGTTAAAATGAACAGACCTTGGGATGGTTGAGCAAATAATGGAAGGGTACATTTCTCGCTTATTTCTGATATTAATTTTCTTCCAATGTTGTTAAAACCCAATATCTTTACATAAGGAGGAGTATATTTGAATTCTTCTAATAATTCACCTGTTACTCCTGTGACAACAGACATCAGAATTCTGCTGATACGACTTCTTGTGTATCTTTTTGAAACACAGGCATCTCTTAAAGCTGAATAAGTACCATTATTAACAGCCTCTTTTACAATTTTATTTTCAAGTCCTTCATTTATAAAAGGAAGCATTGCAACTTCATGAGTCTTCATTTGTCTTAACCTTGACAAAATATAATTTTCACACGCTGATGCAGACACAGGACCTCTTCCTGAATTAAATTCTTCATTAAAAACTTTTACGGATGGCTCAGGCATGTATCCTGAGAAATTTTCTCCGTTTTTAATCATCCTTCTTAAGTTGCCTGCTGTTGTATTATGAGATTCATTTCCTATTCTCGAAACGGCCATTGGCTCAATTTTGCTATTGATTCGTGTCAAAGCACAAAGATATTCTCCGGCCAGAATATTATTTGATCCTATAAAACCATCTGAAAAAAGCTGACTACAAAATGAAGAACCGTTATTCATGCCTTCTTTAATATTCTCTATAAAACTTTTTTCATCGGACGTTCTGTATTCAACATATTTTTTAATTTCATCATAATGTTCTGACTCAACGCCGAAAACTAATTTATCTACAATTCCCAGTGCATCAAGAGTGTTAACAGCACCTGTCGCAAAATATTCAGCTGAAGAAGCTGAGTAAATTGTTGGTAACTCAATAACAAGATCAGCTCCACAAGATAGGGCAGCTCTAGCTCTTGACCATTTAGTAAAACAGGCAGGTTCACCCCTTTGAACAAAGTTTCCGCTCATAATACAAATTAATGGCCCGTTATTTTCTTTTTTTGCATAATCAATAATGTATTTATGACCTGTATGAAAAGGGTTAAATTCACATATTATTGCTGAAACTTTACCATTCATAAACTAATACTTCCTTTCATATCAATATTATACTAAATCAATTTCTTTAACAAGAGGGAAACATGACTTTAGAAATAAAATTTAAAGATATAAATTTACCGGAAATTCAAAAAGAACTGATTCATATTTTACAGGAATATTATGACCAGAAAAAGTAAAGTAGCCGCTTATGTAAGAGAAAGCAGAGATGAACACCAAAAAAATATCAGAACACTTGAAAATCAGATAGAAATTTTAAAAGATTTTATAAATAAAAATCCGGAATGGCTACTTTATGATGTCTATAAAGATGATAATGTTTCAGGAACTACATTTCAAAGACCGGAACTCAGCAGACTGATAAAAGATGCGGAAAATAATAAAATTGATATAATTTTAGTTAAAGACCTATCAAGGTTAGGTAGAAACAATGCTCAGACTTTATTGTTTCTTGATTGGGCAGAGGAAAAAGGCATTCAGATAATTACTTCTGACGGTAGATATGACAGCTCATGTAATACAGAACTTGCCGGAATTGATACATGGTTTAATGAAAGATATGCAGCTGACATTTCCCGTAAAATAAGAGCATCTTTAAAAATGAAAATTAATGCCGGTGAATATATCGGAAGTTCACCATATGGATATTGTAAAAAATCTCCTGGTAAGCTTACTCCAAAACCTGAGGAAGCACTGGTGGTAAAAGAAATATATAATCTGTATATTTCCGGCTTAGGTTATGAAAAAATAGCAATTAATTTAAATCAGAAAGGGATTTCTGCCCCGAAAACAAATTGGACACCACAAACAATAAAAAGAATTTTGAATTCACCCGTTTACATTGGAACTACAGTTCAGGGTACAAGTAAAAAACAAAGTTTTAAATCAAAGAAAACAATAAGACTTCCTGAAAAAGAGTGGGTTATAACAGAAAATACGCATGAGGCTATAATTGATAGATCTGATTTTGAAAAAGTACAATTTGAAATCAAGAAAAGAATGCATGGTGCCGGAAATAATAAGGGAAAAATACCAATTTTGAAAAATATTCTATTTTGTGGTTATTGTGGGGAAAAGATGTATTCAAAAGGAAATGGATATATTTGTAGCCGTTATGTGAAACAAGGAGCGGAAAGTTGTAGGAGAAATTTTCATTTTACAGAAAATATATCCCGACTAATTTTTAAAGAAATATTGATTAAAATTAGAAAAGCAAATTTTAGTTTTGAAACAAAAACAAGTAATCAAAGAAAATTATTAGATTTAGCTGAAAAAAATTATAAACGAAAAATAGAGATACTTTATTCTGACAGAATAAATGGAATTATCTCTGAAGATTTTTTTCTTGAAATTAAAAGAAAAGAAGAAGCTGTTTATAATGAAATAATACAGAAAAATAAAAAGGAAAAAAAGAATTCTGATTATTATATAGATTTATTTTTAAAGGAAGATTTTGAGACTATACCTCAGGATATACTACGCAGGATATTTTATTGTATGGTTGAAAAGTGCATTGTAAAATGATAAAATTACCATAGTTATTGACATCTGTTTTAAGGAGAAGAAACCATGAAAAACAAAGCTAAAATAATTGCGATTGAAGGTATTGACGGAAGTGGTAAAGGGCTTCAATATAAAAGACTTTGTTATAACCTTGAGAAAAAAGGTTATAAAATTGGTAAAATGGATTTCCCTTCTTATGATGAGTTTTTTGGTAAAGAAATTGGCCGTTTGCTTTCAGGTGACGAAAAAGCAAATGCTGCCAATATGGATATTAAGTCAATGGCTCTTTGGTATGCAATGGATAGAATGCAATCATTTAGTAGAGTAGAGATTGAATCCTATGATTATATTCTTTTAAACAGATCAACACTTTCTAATGCAGTTTATCAAGGTGCACGCTGTTCTGAAGAAACCAGAGCAGATTTTATAAAATGGATTGATGAGTTAGAGTTTAATCATCTTAATATTCCAAGACCTGATTTATATATTGTTTTTGATATTCCGCCATTTCAGTCAAAATTAAATGTAGCAAAAAAAGGTCATCGCGACTATGTAGGTGAAAAGGCTGATGTTTATGAAGCAAATGATAATTTCATGTCTAAAGTTAGAGACGGTTACCTGAAATCGGAGAAAATTTTTCCTAATGTAGCTTTAATTAACTGTATGGGAGATGAAGGTATGCTTCCACCGGAAATTATTGAAAAAATTGTTCTTGAAACTATTGAAGAGAGGCTGAAATAAGTTTTGAAAAAAGTTTTTCTCCATGGATATTTCTGTGATAATTTAGGTGATGATCTTTTTGTCAGACACATATGTACATTATATCCTGATGTTGAATTTCATATTGTAATTGAAGGCGATTTTGGACAAGCCTTTGCATCAATAGAAAACCTAATAATTCATAGGTTTAGTTTTTTTGATAGAATTTTTGATAAACTTTTTAAGAGATGGTTTTTCAGAGAACGAATTGCAAAAACATGTGATACAATTGTACATATTGGTGGAAGCGTATTTATTCAGGGTAATAATTGGGCTGATAAATTCAAAAACTATAAAAGGTTATTTAATTCATGTAAAAAGAAATTTATTGTCGGAGCAAATTTTGGTCCATACACTGATATAAATTATTTAAATTCATATAAAGAGTTTTTTTCAGAATTTGATGGTATTTGTTTCCGAGATAAATATTCTTATAAATTATTTAGTGATTTGGAACAAGTTAACTATGCTCCGGATATACTTTTTTCTTATGGATTTGATTTTTATAAAAAAAAGTCTTCGGAAAAAACCGTTGCTTTTTCTGTTATGAATAAAGGTGAAATATATCTGAACAAAATTGCCCAACTAGCAGATGACTTTGTTGAAAAAGGCTATAGAATTATTTTAATTGGTTTTTCTCGATTTGAAGGTGATTTAATTGCTGTTAATAAAGTTGAAGAATTAATGGAACATACATGTGAAAAACACATGTATTCCTCTGATATTGATGATACACTTTCTATTTTAGCTAAAGCTGATTTAATTTTTGCCACAAGATTCCATTCGATGGTTTTAGGTTGGGGATTTGAAAAGAAAGTTTATCCATGCATTTACAGTAATAAAATGTTAACTGTTATAGAAGACTTACATCCTGAACAAAAGTATTGTACACTTGAAAATATTAAACAATTATCCATAGATGAAATTTTTGAAGGTAGTTTTCCGACCGATATTTCAGAAATTAAAGTTAAATCAAAAACACATTTTGAGACAATAGGGGGGATTCTTAATGAATAACAAAAAAGCATATAGTCAGCTTTTTTTTATGATTTTAATAAGTTTAGTAACCCAGATTGTTGCCATGATTCGAATGTCGGTTGTTGCAGAAAATTTCGGAACATCTGTAGAAATGGACGCCTTTAATTTTTCAAATAGTATAGGTACATTTATTTTTAGTTTTATATCTACAGGTGTTTCTACTGTTTTAATACCTGCAATTATTCAAAAAAAGCCGAGAAAACAGATAAATTCTTTTATTAGTATAATATATTCATTTTCGATACTTATAGTTATTTTGTTGATTTTGTTCAGAAAGGTTATTATTAGTCTTTTTGCAAATGGTTCAACTGAATTTACTTCAGTAGCTTCAATATTATTAGTTATTACAATGGCTACTCAATTTATGCATACAATACTAGGTGTAGCTATTGCAGTTTTCCAGTGTAGAGGAAAATATAATTTACCTAAAATACTGAATTTAATAACAGCCCTTATATTAATGGCTTTGGTTATACTTGATAATAATCTTGATATATACAGATATGCTGTTTATGTAATGGCTACAAATGCGTTTAATGGAATTATTCACTTTATTTTAGTTTATAGAGAGAAATTTATTTATACACCATGTTTTGATTTTAAAGATTCAGGTGTCAGACATATGTTTAAAATTTTTCTGCCAACTGTTTTTAGTTCCGGATTATATCAGATATCTTTATTGGCAGATAGTATGATATCCCAAAAATTAGGTGAAGGTAATATATCAATTCTTACATATTCAAATACTATTATGAGTTTGATAGCAACCTTGTTAACCAGTAATTTATTACTTTATTTGTATCCTAAAATCGCAGCAAGTGCTGATAAAGAAAATGGTAAAGAGAAATTGTTTCAGTATTTTGTATTTTTTACCGGAATAATGTTGTTAATTACGGTTGGTTTCTTTGGCATTGGTAGGGAAGGAATTGCGTTCCTTTATGAAAGAGGTGAGTTTACAGCTGATATTACATCAAAAGTTTATTTGTGTACGGTTGTTTATTCATTAGGATTACCAATTAATGTAATGAGGGATATTATATATAAATATTTTTATGCAAAAGGTCTTACAAAAATTACATTTGCAAACAGTATTGTAGCCAGTATTTTTAATATTGTAATAAGCATCATCCTTTCTTTCTTTATTGGTATTTACGGAATAGCATTGGGTACAGTTCTTACTTCATTACTTTCATTAACAACAATAACTGTTCGCTTTGTTAAAAATTTCGGTAAACCTCAAAATGTTCCCTGGGTAATAAGAGAATCCGTAAAAAATTTTATAAGTTTCATTATTACATTTATTATAATGATTTTAACCCATAGATTTATTGCTATTGATAATAATCTTATATCAATAATAGTAAATACAGTTATATGTGTTTGTGTTTATGTATGTTCTTTATTGATTTTAAAAACAAATCTGACAAAGGTAGATTTAAGGTGATTAAAATGGTTAAATTCAGTGTTATTATTCCGGTTTATAACTCCGGTAAATATTTAAAAAAATGTGTTGATTCAATTATAAATCAAAATTATGATAATTATGAAATAATAATAATCAATGATGGTTCAACAGATGATAGTCTTGATTATTGTAATGAAATAAAAAATTTTTGTGACAAAGTTTTTGTTTATTCACAGGAAAACCAAGGACAACTTCCTACAAGACTGAAAGGGGTTTCTCTTGCAACAGGTGATTATTGCTTATTTCTTGATTCCGACGATTGGTTTGAAGCTGATACATTTAATAAATTATCTTTAAAGTGTCAGGAATATGATGCAGATATTTTCTGTTTCAGAATTAAAACCATTTATGAATTTAACGAAAAATACAATAAATGTTCTCCGGAAATTTTTCCTGAGGGCACTGTATTTACCGATGATAAATTACCTTTAATTAAACTGATTTTTGAATCTTGTCATCTAAATGCTGTTACAAATAAAGCTGTTAAAACAGATTTGGCAAAAAAATCTATAATAGACACCTCAAAATATACCGAATTAAGACAGGGAGAAGATGTTTTACAAGCTATTTCTCTGATCAAAAATGCAAATAAAATTGTATTTACAAATGAAGCATTTTATAACTATCTAATTCATGGTGAAAATATAACCAGACAGTTTATAAGTTCAAAACATTTTGATATAAATGCAGTTTGTTGTGAAATTCTTGAATTTGGTAAAGAATATAATATTACACAGGAAATGATAGATGGACTATATAATTCATTTTCAACTAAAATGTTGTCATATTTAGTTTTATTGTTTAAATCAGAGCTTGATTTAAAAGCAAAAAAAATAATTTTAAACGAAATAGAAAATCTTTCTATGTTCAGGTTAATGAAAGAATCAGGAAAAATTCCAACTAAGTTAAAACTGATTTTAAAACTACCTTTTTTGTTTAATTTATATATTAATTTTAAAAGATAACTTTCATTGACGATAAATAACAGTTATGCTATAATTTTTTTCAATGTTGCACAATATATTGTAGCAATTTACGGAGGTATTTTATGAGTGACGGTAGTGTTGTATTAGTAGGTATTTCAATTGTGTTTATCTGCATGATCTTAATCACATTGGTTCTTTATCTATTTCCATTATTCTTTGGAAATGACAAAAAGAATAAGATAAATAAAAATTCAAAAAAAGAAGAGAAAGTTGAAAATGTTGTTACAGATTCAAATGTAACAGAAAAAATAGTCAAAAATGATGATAAAGAATTAATAGCTGTAATTAGTGCTGCAATATCGGCTTATTTAGGTAGCGATTCAGGTATTAAATTTAGAGTAAAATCTTTTAGAAGAGTGGGAGATAATACCTCTGCATGGAGCAAAACTTCCAGACTGGAAAATCTTTCAGAATAAGGAGGAAATGTAAAATGGGAGGATTTATTGATACAATTGTAAGTATTGCTGAAGCTTCCGGATTAGGTTATATAATTAATAACTTCTGGGACGGTGGATGGCAGAATGTAGTAATGATTGTTGTTGCATGTGTTTTACTATATTTAGCTATTGTTAAAAAATATGAACCATTATTATTATTGCCTATTGCCTTTGGCATGTTATTAGCAAATTTACCTTTAGCTAATCTTACAAGTAAATATACTGTTGAAGGTTTATCTGAATTGTTATCACCAGAGTCATTGGAGGCCGTTAAGGCGTCTGTTGTTGGGGGATGGGAAAACCTTTCAGAATCTGCTCAGAAACTTGAATTAATGGGTGCGTTAAAAAACACAGGTTGGAAAGAAGGTCTTATCTATTATCTTTATAAAGGTGTAGACTTTGGTATTTATCCGCCACTTATTTTTATTGGTATTGGCGCAATGACAGACTTTGGACCATTGATTTCAAATCCAAAGAGTTTACTTTTAGGAGCAGCAGCACAGGTTGGTATTTTTGTAACATATCTTGGCGCTAGAATACTTGATTCTACCGGTTTAATTGCATTTTCACAGGCAGACGCAGGTGCTATTGGTATAATTGGTGGAGCTGATGGACCTACAGCAATTTTTACAGCCAGCAAATTAGCTCCTGAGTTATTACCAGCAATTGCAGTGGCTGCTTATTCTTATATGGCATTAGTTCCGGTAATTCAGCCACCTATTATGAAAGCTCTTACAACAAAAAAAGAACGTGCTGTTGTTATGAAACAGACAAGAGCTGTAAGTAAAACAGAGAAAATTATTTTCCCGATTTTTGTTACGATTTTTATTGCTTTGATTCTTCCGGATGCAGCAACATTGGTTGGTTGTCTTATGTTGGGTAATCTTATCAAAGAAAGTGGTGTATGTGACAGACTTTGCAAGACTGTTCAAAATGAACTTATGAATATAGTTACTATATTCCTTGGAATATCTGTTGGTGCTACAGCTACAGGTACAACATTCCTTAAAGGTCAGACACTTGGTATTATAGCACTTGGTGTTATTGCTTTTGGTATGGGTACAGCGACAGGTATTTTGTTTGGTAAAATTATGTATGTTGTTACTAAAGGTAAGGTTAATCCGCTTATTGGTTCTGCAGGTGTATCAGCTGTTCCTATGGCTGCCAGAGTTGCTCAGAAAGTTGGTCAGGAAGAGAATCCAAACAATTACTTACTTATGCATGCAATGGGTCCAAATGTTGCCGGTGTAATCGGTAGTGCAATTGCAGCTGGTGTACTTATAAATATGTTGGGATAAAAAACAATATATAGTGTGTAAAGAGTCGATTTTACCTTCAAAATCGGCTCTTTTTGTGTATATACAGGGTTGATTTTATTTTAATAAAGTGTTAAAATTTATTAAACGGAATTGGATTATACATAATATGTACGTAGCACTTTTACCGGAACAGAAATTCTTTTCCGGTAATTAATTCATAATATTTTGTATATAATCTTACAGTTACGTATAAAAATATATAGAAATCAGGTGAAGATCAATGAGTAAAAAAAATATGATTGCTATGATTCTTGCAGGTGGACAGGGTAGCCGATTAGGGATTATGACTAAAAATATGGCAAAACCAGCTGTTCCATTTGGTGCAAAATACAGAATAATTGATTTTGTACTAAGTAATTGCTCCAACTCAGGTATTGATGCAGTAGGTATTTTAACTCAATACAAACCACAGATGCTTAACTCTCATATTGGTATAGGTTCCCCATGGGATTTGGACAGAGTACATGGTGGTGTAGCCATGTTGCCTCCGTATATGACAGAACAGGGTGGTGACTGGTATAAAGGTACAGCCAATGCAGTTTATCAGAATTTAAGTTTCATGGAACAATATGATCCAAATTATGTTCTTTTACTATCAGGTGATCATATTTATAAAATGAATTATCGTAAAATGTTAAAGGAACATATTAAGAAAGGTGCAGATGCTACAATTGCTGTAATTGATGTACCACTTAAAGAAGCCAGTCGTTTTGGAATAATGAATACAAACGAAGAGGGAACAATTATTGAGTTTGAAGAAAAACCAAAGAATCCTAAAAGCACTTTAGCTTCTATGGGTATTTATATTTTCTCATATGATAAATTAAAGAAATATCTTATTGATGATGCAAATGATCCTGATTCACAATATGATTTTGGTAAAAATATTATTCCGAAAATGATTAATGACGGAAACAAACTTATCGCATATAAATTTGAGGGTTATTGGAAGGATGTAGGAACCGTAGAAAGTTATTGGGAAGCCAATATGGATCTTCTTTCTGAAAATAATGCAGTTAGACTTTTTGATAATTCATGGAAACTTTATACAGAAACAGGTATATGGCCTGCACAGCATATTGGTGAAAATGCAAAACTAAAAAACTGTCTGGTGTCCGAAGGGTGTGAAATATATGGTGAGGTAGAGAACTCTATTATATTCCCCGGTGTTAAAATTGCTGAGAAAGCCAGAATTGTTAATTCAATTATTATGGAAAACTGTACAATTGAAAATCAGGTAATTGTTAACAAGTCAATTGTATTAGAAAATTCATTAATAAAGTCAAACAATATTGTTGGCGATGGTGAAGAAATAGTTTTGGTTGATGCAAATTCAATTGTAGAACCAAATTACTACGGAGGTGCAAAAAAATGATTAAAGATTATATGGCAATCTTCAATTTAGGTGAAAATGAAAATGATATCAGAAGCTTAACAACAAACAGACCAATTGCTTCTATACCTTTTGCGTCCCGATATAGAGTAATTGACTTTATGCTTTCAAACATCGTTAACAGCGGTATAAAAAATGTTGGTATTTTTTCACCGTCAAATTCCAGATCTCTTGTTGACCACGTTGGTACAGGTAAACCATGGGATTTAAACCGAAAAAACGACGGTATGTTTATATTCCATCACGGACTAGATGATCTTGTTAATCATGATTCAAAATTGTTAAAAAATAATATGGAATATATATACAGAAGTAAAAATGATAGTGTGATTATTTCATCTTCATATATGGTCTGCAATATTGATATAGCTGATCTTATTGATTCTCACGAACAGTCCGGTTGTGACATAACAGTTGCATATAAACACTCGGAAAATGCAAATATTGATTTCCAAAATTGTTACACGCTTGCGGTTGATAAGACTAACAATAAAGTTACCGGTGCCGGTAAAAATATAGGGTTCACAAAGAGTGCTGACGTATGTATGGAAATATTTGTTATGAAAAAAGAACTTTTTGTAGATTTTCTTTACAAATCCGCAACAAATTCTACTAAAGGAACATTGTATAATGTTATATTTGGTGAGATAAATAATTTCAATGTTAATGCATATGAATTTACCGGTTATCTTGCTTGTATTAATTCAATAAAATCTTATTATGAAGCAAGTATGGATATGTTGGATTTCAATTTAAGAAATGAATTATTCATGGCAGGAAACAGACCTATTTACACCAAAATTAAAGATGAACATCCGACACTTTATGTTGATGGTTGTAAAGTGTGCAATTCACTTATTGCTGACGGATGTATTATTAAGGGTAAAGTGAATAATAGTTTGCTTGCAAGATATGTAACTGTAGAAAATGATGTTGAACTTGATAATTGCATAATTTTACAGAACTGTACAATTAAAGCCGGTTCAAAGCTTTCAAATGTAATTATAGATAAAAACGCAACAATTGAACCAGGTACAGAGCTTAAAGGCAGTACACAATACCCATTAGTAGTTGAAAAAAGAAACTTTATGAATGGTTTCTGATTACAAATAGTTACGGAGGAAAATAAAATGAAAGTATTATTTGTTTCTGCAGAAGTTCATCCGTTTTTAAAAACCGGTGGCCTTGCAGATGTTGCGTATGCTTTACCAAAATCCTTATGTCAACAGGGGCTTGATGTAAGAGTAATTATGCCTAAATATAGTGATATTCCACAGGATTTTGCCGGTAAAATGTCATTGGTAGCAAGTTTTAATGTATACGTTGGTTGGAGAAGTCAGTATTGTGGTCTTTATTCATTGGTTTATGAAGGCGTAACATATTACTTTATTGACAATGAATATTATTTCAAACGTGGCGGATGTTATGGATACTATGATGACGGTGAACGTTTTGCATATTTCTGTCGTGCTGTTTTGGAATCAATATTCAGAATGGATGATTTCAGACCTGATGTTATTCATTGTAATGACTGGCATACAGGTATGATTCCTGTAATGTTCAGAGATTCATACTATAGAAGTCCTGAATTAACTAATACAAAAACTGTATTTACAATTCACAACTTAAAATATCAGGGTTTGTTCTCACCTGCAATTTTAGAAGATCTTTGCGGACTTACAATGCATTATTACACAGAGGATAAGCTTAAATATAATGATGCAATTTCCTTTATGAAGGGTGGTATCGTATTTGCAGACAGGGTAACTACTGTAAGCGATACTTATGCTAAAGAAATTCAGACACCTGAATTCGGTGAAGGTCTTGATGGACTGTTAAGAGAAAAGTCATATAAGCTTTCAGGTATTACAAATGGTATTGACTATGATATTTGTAATCCTCAGACAGATCCTGATATTGCAGTAAATTATACTTCAAGATCTATAAAACGAAAAGTTGAAAATAAAACTGATTTACAAGCTACAGTGAATTTGCCTGTAAACCCTGATGTACCTGTAATTGGTCTTATTTCAAGACTTGTAAGACAAAAGGGCATAGATCTTATTACCTGTGTAATTGAAGAACTTCTTAAAGAAGATGTACAGCTTGTACTTTTAGGTAGTGGTGATAGAGATTATCAGGATTTCTTTGAGTATTATGCATCAAGTTATCCAGGAAAAGTTGCTTGCTATATTGGTTTTGATGGTGCGTTAGCATCAAAAATCTATGCGGGTAGTGATATATTCCTTATGCCATCTCATTTTGAACCTTGCGGAATCAGTCAGATGATTTCTATGAGATACGGAACTATTCCTGTGGTAAGAGAAACCGGAGGTCTTAAAGACACAGTAACTCCTTTTAATGAATATACTGATGAAGGCAATGGTTTCTCATTTGCAAATTACAACGCCCATGAGATGCTTGATATAATCAGATATGCTCTTAAGCAGTATAAGAATAAAGATGTATGGCAGAATATTATTAAAAATGCTATGAAAACAAACAGTGATTGGAAATCAAAAGCACTGGAATATATTAAATTGTATGAGGAAATGTAATTAAAATGATATTGGATAAAGAAACGTTTAAGCAAAATTTCAAAGATAAACTTATGCTCATGTTCAGAGAAGAAGTGTCCGAAGCATCAGAGCTTGATAAATATATTGCTTTTGGTACTCTTGTTACTGAATACATGAGTAAAGATTGGTATAACACTCAGAAGAAAAACTCTCAGGAAAATAGAAAACAGGTTTACTATTTTTCTCTTGAATTTTTAATTGGAAGACTTATGGATGCAAACCTTATTAACTTAGGTATCAGAGATGTTTGTGAAGAAGGTCTGAAAGAATTAGGAATTTCACTTAAAAATATGGAAGAAGTAGAACCTGACGCAGGATTAGGCAACGGTGGTCTTGGTAGACTTGCTGCTTGTTTTCTGGATTCTATGGCATCTTTAGGAATTGCAGGTCATGGTAACGGTATCCGTTATAAATACGGCCTTTTCCAGCAGCAGATACAAAATGGTTATCAGATTGAAAGTCCTGATAACTGGCTTAAGATTCGTAATGTATGGGAGACCAGACATGATGATGAAGCATGTATTGTTAAATTTGGAGGCGTATGTGACGTTCAGTGGATTGATAATAAGCTTTATGTTACTCAGCGTGACTATGAACCAATTTTAGCTGTTCCATATGACATGCCGGTTCCGGGTTATGAAAATGGTACAGTAAATACATTAAGGCTCTGGAGTGCGGAAACTCATGGTAGCGGTTTTGATTTTTCCAGTTTTTCAAGAGGTGACTACGAAAAGGCTATAGAAGGTCAGTACAGTGTTGGTGCAATAACAAATGTTCTTTATCCTGATGATTCTACACCAAGAGGTAAAATGCTTCGTCTCAAGCAGGAATATTTCTTTACAAGTGCCGGAATTCAGAGTATTGTAAGAAAACATAAGAGAAAAGGTCTGCCTTTAACAGAGTTTCATAATTATGTAGCAATTCATATTAATGACACTCATCCGGCTCTAGCTGTAGCTGAACTTATGCGTATTCTCATTGACGAAGAAAACATTGACTGGGATACTGCATGGAATGTAACTACACAGACTATGGGTTATACAAATCATACGATCTTAGCAGAAGCTTTGGAAAAGTGGAATATTGATATGTTTAAATCACTATTACCAAGAATTTATATGATTGTTGAAGAAATCAACAGAAGATTCTGTGTTGAAGTTGCTGATAAATATAAGAATGATTGGAATAAACTTAAGGAAATGTCTATTATTCAGGATGGAGTTGTAAAGATGGCCCATCTTGCAATTGTAGGTAGCCATTCTGTAAACGGTGTTGCAGCTCTTCATACTGAAATACTTAAAAATCAGGAACTTAAGAACTTCCATGAGTTTTATCCCGGTAAATTTAATAACAAAACAAATGGAATTACCCATAGAAGATGGCTTATAAAAGCAAATCCTTGGCTTACATCATTATTGGATGATACAATCGGAACAGGTTGGAGAAAAGATGCTTCACAGCTTTCTCTTGTAAAGAAACATGTAGAAAGAAAGGTGTTTTTAGACGAACTTTCTGATGTAAAGCTACAGAATAAAAAGAGACTTGCTGAATATATGAGTAAAAATTGTGGTATAGTAGTAGATCCAACTTCAATTTTTGATATTCAGGTTAAGAGATTACACATGTATAAGAGACAATTACTTAATATTTTACATGTAATTGATCTTTATAACAGACTTAAAGATAATCCTAACCTTGATATTGTTCCACACACATATATTTTTGCTGCAAAAGCTTTCCCAAGCTATCACATTGCCAAGAGCGTAATTAAGCTTATTAACACTATGGCTGATATTGTAAATAATGATAAGAGTCTTGATGATAAGCTTAAAGTTGCTTTTTTACCAAACTACAGTGTAAGTCTTGCTGAAATCATGACACCTGCGGGAGATGTAAGTGAACAGATTTCTACAGCTTCAAAAGAAGCCTCAGGTACTGGTAATATGAAATTTATGATGAATGGTGCTGTTACATGTGCAACGCTGGATGGTGCAAATGTAGAAATTCATGAGTCAGTAGGGGATGACAACATTATTCTCTTTGGTATGACTGCTGATGAGGTTATAAACCTCTATAAATCAGGTTCTTACAGAGCTTCTGATTACACAGAAAGAAATGCTTCAATAAAGAGAATTATGAACCAACTTTATTCAGGTTTTAATGGTGTTGTTAAATCTTCTGAATTTGAACTTATAACAAGACACTTAACTTATGAGAATGACCCATATCTTGCACTTGCCGATTTTGAGTCCTACAAAACTGCTCAAGGTAAAATTGATACTTTGTTCAGAGACAGAGATAAATGGAACAAGATGTCTGCTGAGAATATTGCAGGATCAGGGATATTCTCAAGTGATAATACAATCAGAAAATATGCAAACGAAATCTGGAATGTAACTTATGATAAATGAAATTGAATTTTTTCATGATACAAGAGAATTAACTAACAGAGAGCCATACGGTGCTATTGAGGCCGGCAGTAACATTAAATTGAGACTGCTGGCTTTGGCCGGTTATGGATTTACAGGTGAGATATCAGTTAATATACATTTTACTGCCGATACTACCTTTGGAAACCTTTCCTTTGATGTTCCCATGAAAAAACAGGTACGGATAAACAAAGGAAGAATTCAAGGTGATTTTACAGCAGAAATTGATTCTTTTGACAGTCCTGGTGTATATTTTTATTATTTTGTTATTAATATTAAGGAATCTGAGCGATTTGATGCTCCCGTTCAACGTGTATATTATGGCAATAACAAACTTGGTTCCGGCGGACTTGGTAAAATATATTACGAAAATCCAAACTCTTATCAGGTTACTGTATATGAAAAAGGGAATGATGTTCCACATGATATACTTTCCTCTGTTATTTATCAGATATTTCCTGATAGATTTTACAGAAGTGGTAAAGTTGATATTTATAACTGTGGTAGAGTTAACGGAGATATCAGAGTTTATGAAAACTGGAATGATAAACCTCAATACAATAAGAATGAAAAGGGTGATATTGTCCAGTGGGATTTCTTCGGCGGAGACCTTTATGGTGTTGAGGAAAAATTGGATTACATTAATGAATTAGGCGTTGACAAAATTTATTTAAATCCTATTTTTGAAGCTGCCAGCAATCATAGATATGATACAGCCAACTATAAGTCTGTTGATCCGATTTTAGGTGGTGAAGAGGCATTTGATTTTCTGATTAAATCATGTAAGGAAAGAAATATAGACTTAATTTTAGATGGTGTTTTCAGTCATACAGGCGAAGATAGTATATATTTTGATCATTTTGGTCATTATAACCAGAATGGTGCTTATCTTAATAACAATTCTCCATACAGGAGTTGGTTCAGATTCAAACATAATGATGATGATTATGAATGTTGGTGGAATTGTAAAGCATTACCAAATGTTAATGAAACTGACCCATCTTATATGGATTATATTATAACCGGAGAAGATAGTGTAATAAAACACTGGCTAAATAAAGGTGTATATGGATTCAGACTTGATGTTGCAGATGAACTTCCTGATCAATTTATTGCTGCTCTTCGTAATGAATTAGATAATTCTGCATCTGGTGAAAAATTTTTACTGGGTGAAGTATGGGAAGATGCATCAAATAAAATTAGCTACAATGTAAGAAGACAGTATTTTACGAAAAAAGAATTACACAGTGTAACCAATTATGTTTTCAGAGATAGTTTACTAAGCTTTTTAATCGGTGAAATTCCGGCCAGAGACTTGTGGTCTAAGTTTTTATCTTTAAAAGAAAATTATCCGGTTCATAATTTCTATTCCGTTGTTAACATGACAGGAACACATGATGTAACAAGACTTTTTACTATTCTTAAAGATTTTACTGATGGTAATGAAGACTATGCATTTAAACTACATGTAGCATATGCTGCTGTTTTGTTTACATTTACCGGAATTCCTTTGGTGTATTATGGCGATGAGGTTTGTATGGAGGGTAGAAACGATCCTGATAATCGCCGTCCATATCCTTGGAATAATGTAAAACATCCCCGTATGTTAGAGCTTTTCCGTATTTTCGGACAACTAAGAAAGGATGAACCTGTTCTTCACAAAGGATTATTACGTATTATATCCCCAATTAAGGAAGATGAGAATTTAGAGCGTAATATATTTGCTTTTGAAAGACATTTTAACAATGGAATAAATGCATTTAGTGAAAATGTTCAGTTAAAAGATTCTGAAAGTGACAGTATTGTTACTGTAATTAATAGAGAATACGCTGAAAAAACGGTTAAATTAAGTGGATTTATACCCGGATTTATGTATGTCTCCATTAAAACTAATAAGGTATATACTGTTGATGATGAAGGTTATATACACATTGTTTTAGGAGACGCGGACATATTAAAACGAATTATGTGATAATATTTCGTCTTCGATTCTTAATAAGCGGTTGTATTTGGCAATCCGTTCGCTACGGGCCGGTGCACCGCTTTTAATATATCCTGCAGAAACAGCAACTGCTATATCACTTATAGATGTGTCTTCAGATTCACCTGATCTATGTGATAATATAACACCATATCCGTTCTTTTTTGCTATATTAATTGTTTCTAGTGTTTCTGTAAGAGTGCCTATCTGATTAGGTTTAATTAAAATTGTATTTGCAATTCCGTCTTTTATACCGGATTTTAATCTTTCAGGATTTGTAACAAATAAATCATCACCAACAAGTAGATGGTTGCTACCTAATTCTGTAGTGATAACTTTCCAACCGTTTTCATCTTCTTCTCCCAAAGGATCTTCTAAGGAATATAAAGGGAAGGCTTCACAAATATCTTTCCAGTAATTTATAAGTTCTTGAGATGTGTAATTTTTTTGTTTCTTTGGAAGTGTATATTTGTTTTCTTTAATCCATTCTGATGATGCTGCATCTAATGCAAGTTTCACCTGTGTTCCTGCTTTATATCCTGCTGATTCAATTGCTTTTACCAACAAAGAAAAAGCTTCCATATCATCTTCCAAAAGAGGGGCAAAACCACCTTCATCACCAACTGATGTTGAATATGATTTGTTCCTGAGAATTTCTTTTAAGCAATGATAAATTTCTGCACACCATCTTACGGCCTCTTTAAAGGTTTTTGCCCCTACAGGCATAATCATAAATTCTTGAATATCAATATTATTATCGGCATGAACACCGCCGTTTAATATATTCATCATAGGAACTGGCATTATTTTACCTAAAGTAACAACATCGACGGCTCCTTTATTGGAGTAAGGAGCAGCACCGCAACAGATTCCACCCAGATATCTGTAAAGAGGTTGTTTCAGATAAAGAGCCGCGGTTTTAGCTACGGCAAGTGAAACTGCAATTGTTGCATTGGCACCTAAATTTTGTTTATTTTCTGTACCATCCGCTTCAAGCATTTTATTATCAATACAATTTTGATTGCAGATATCCATACCGGTTATTGCTCTGTTAATTGTTGTGTTTATATTTTCACAGGCTTTAATTACACCTTTTCCTTTAAATCTTTCTTTTTGGTTATCCCTTAATTCTAATGCTTCAAATTTACCTGTCGAAGCTCCGCTAGGGGCAATTGCACTTTCCCGAAGACCATTATCAAGAACAACGGTTGCTTCTACCGTAGGATTGCCTCTGGAGTCCAGAATTTCTCTGCTGTAAACACCTTTAATTTTCATTTCTTTTCCTTCCTTTCATTTTATGATATACTTTTGAAGGTGGTTTTATATGGATTATTATTTCTTGATTCTCTTAGGTTTAATCAATGTTATAACATTTATAATTTACGGACTTGATAAGAGAAAAGCGAAAAAAAGAAAATATAGATATTCCGAAAGTTTTTTGATTGGACTTGCAGTATTGGGCGGCAGTGTTGGAGCCTTAGTAGCTGTATATACATTCAGACATAAAACAAAACATAAGAAATTTACAATAGGATTACCACTGATTCTTATTATAGAAACAGCACTACTTACAATTTATTTTGGATATTATTATACAGGAGTTTAATTATGGCAGTTATACAATGGTTTCCCGGTCACATGGCCAAAGCTAGAAGAATATTAAGTGAAAACCTGTCTGAGGTTGATGTTGTTGTGGAATTGTGCGATGCCAGAATTCCTTTCAGTAGCAGAAATCCTGAAATAGTTAAGGTTATAGGTAATAAGCCTTCTGTTTTAGTGTTTAACAAAGCTGATTTAGCTGATCCTAAAATGTGTGATTTCTGGAAGAACTATTATAATGATAAAGGAATTCAGATTGTTTTTACTGACAGTAAAAAGGGTGATGGTATAAAAAAAGTAACTGAAGCCATCAAAAAAACCATGGCAGAAAAAATAAAAAATCAAGAAGAAAAAGGTAGACTTAATCCTCATATAAGGGCAATGATTGTAGGTGTTCCAAACGTTGGCAAATCTTCATTTATTAATCGTGTTGCAGGTAAAGCTGTGGCTGTAACAGGAGATAAACCCGGTGTTACAAGAAGTAAGCAGTGGCTTAAGATGGGATCTAACATTTATCTTTTGGATACTCCGGGGCTTTTATGGCCTAAAATTGAAGATCAGAGATGCGGTTATCGTCTTGCGTGTACAGGAGCGATTAAAGATGATATTCTTGACAATACAGATATTGCAGGCTTTTTACTTGAGTTTATGAGAGAATCATACGTCGATGCTTTGTGTACACGTTTTAAGCTTAATCCAGATGATTTAGAGGATCTTGATAGATTACAGTTGGTTACAATGTGTGGTAAAAAGAGGGGATGTATCGTTAAGGGAGGAGAAGTAGACTTAGTAAGAGCCGCTACAATTGTTCTTGATGAATTCAGAGGTGGTAAAATGGGTCGGATTTCTTTAGATACACCTGAAGCTTTAGAACCGGATCCAAATACCATTGTGGAGGATGAAAATAATGACTGATGAAAAATTTTTTGAACTTCTGAAATATGAAAGAGAATTGGCTGAAAAAGGTTATAAAATTATTGCAGGTGTTGATGAAGCAGGTAGAGGTCCTTTAGCAGGTCCTGTTGTTGCAGGATGTGTTATTTTCCCTTCAGAAGGTCCATTCCCTAAAGCAAATGACTCAAAAAAATTAAGTGAAAAGGCAAGAGAAAAGTTATTTGACGAAATTACATCTATGGCTTTAGCTTGGGGTGTTGGTATAGTTGATAATAATACTATCGATGAAATAAATATTTTAGAAGCAACTCATCTTGCAATGAGAAAAGCCATTGAAGCTTGTGATATTAAACCGGATATTGCAATGGTTGATCATTTAACTATAAAAGGGTACGAGGGTGAACAATTTCCTTTAACTCATGGGGATGCATTAAGTGTTTCAATTGGTTGTGGATCAATTATAGCTAAAGTTACAAGAGACAGAATGATGATTGAATTAGCAAAAGAATATCCCGGTTATGGATTTGAAAAACACAAGGGATATGGTACAAGAGCACACTATGATGCAATAAGAGAATTGGGGATTAGTCCAATACACAGAAAAAGTTTTTTAAAGAAAATTCACTAATGTAAATATTTTCACTTTT
Organism: Oscillospiraceae bacterium; assembly: GCA_015069135.1. Classification (GTDB taxonomy): domain Bacteria; phylum Bacillota; class Clostridia; order UBA1212; family SIG427; genus SIG427. The sequence continues at coordinate 293,602 of SVJE01000001.1, forward strand.
ATGTTAACAAAATTTGACAAAACTATTTCTACAGTATATAATTTGTTACAGATTTTGTCAGTGAGTACATAGGAGGAAATTCAATGAAAAAGTTAATTTCATTAGTATTAGCAGTTGCTATTTTTTCAACTGTTGTTCTTGTTTTACCAACAGTTGCTGCATACGAGAATACACATGCTAATACAGGAAATCAAATTGAGGATTTAATTGCTGTTGCAACAACTCAGATCGGATACAAAGAGGGTAACAGTAGTTCTCAGTTATCAGGTACCGTTGCCGGTAGTGGTAACTACACAAAATATGGTAAATGGTACGGAATTAATCCGGGTGCATGGTGTGCGATGTTTGTAAGTTGGTGCGCAAACCAAGCTGGCATTTCTTCGTCTATTATTCCAAAACATGCCAGCTGTGATGTTGGTATGAACTACTTTAAAAACCAGGGAACCTGGGGTTGGGGTAAATATTGGGCCAATAACAAAGGTTATACAGTTTATACACCAAAAAGAGGCGACATTATTTACTTTGGTAATGGAAATTTAAATGACTCAACTCACGTTGGTATTGTTTATGCCGTTGATAGTACAAAGGTTTATACAATCGAGGGTAATACAAAACAAGTGTGTGCTTATAGATCTTATTCATTAAATGATGACTATATCTATGGATATGGTAAGCCTAAATATACAAGCGGAAGTAGTTCTTCGGGTGACCCTGTTGTTGTAGCTTCCTCAATTAGTCTTTCTAATGCTACATATCCATCGACAATTAATGTTGGTTCATCCTTCAATCTTGAAGGAACAATTACATCAGCAAACACTTTGTCTTATGTAAGAGGATCAGTATATAACAGTGCAGGAAATATTGTACTTGATTCAAAAAATTCAACAAGTGCATATTCATATAACATAAACACAGCGATTGATAGTGCTCTTAAGTTTGGTTCACTTGCTCAGGGTACGTACGTTTATGTAATTGAAGCTGAAGATTCAGCAGGTTTTTATAAAATGCTTTTAATGCAACCATTTAAAGTTGGTTCATCTTCACAATCACAGCCTACCTTTACATTTACTGTAACAACAAATGGGGGCACACTTAACGTTCGTTCAGGAGCCGGTACATCATATAGTGTAATTACAGCATTAGCAAATGGTACTCCCGTTCAGGTATTGAGTCTGAGTGGTAGTTGGGCGTATATAGACTACAATGGTACTAAAGGTTGGTGTTCTACAAGTTATTTAACAAAGGGAAGTATTTCAGCTACTGAAGTTGATTTTACAGAATCCGCTTTAATTGATATAAATTATTCAAATAAATCAGTTGAAGATTCTTACGGAAAACTTACTTTTGCCAGAGATTTAACACCTGTATATGTTACTGATATGTCTAAGTATGGTACTGGTGAAACAGCTCTTAATGTTTCAGCAACTGGTAGTACAATGAAATATACAGGTTCACTTACATTGGATACTGATTTTACTATTGAATTATATGGTGTGTTTAATGCAGGTGAAATTCTTAATGGTAACTACTATCCAATGGAAGTAAATGCAAACGGAACAATTGGAGCTTGGTATTTTCCAGCAGGTGGAAGTTCATATGTTGTTTCTACAACAGCATATGATCTTAGTAAAGCTCATCATATTATGTTAGTTGGAAATGTAAATAAATTATCTCTGTATGTAGATGGTGTTCTTGCTGCTACAAAAGATTTAACATTAGAATCTACAACTTTTATTGGTGATGCTATTCATATTGGCGGAAATGGCATGGCAGCTTCACATTTAATCAGATTCAGATTATTTAACGCCGCAGCAACAGCAGAAGAAGTTGCAAGTGAATACAAGCAATATCAAATTGTAACTACAACTCCTGCACCAACTGCTAAACCTACGGCAGCTCCAACAGCGGTTCCAACTAATCTTTTTGTAACTAAAACAAGTTCTGCTTATGAAATTGATGAAACCACAGGTCTTATATCTGGAGTGTCTGAGTTAACAACTGTTGATAACTTCCTTGCTAATTTTACATATGGTTCAAGTTTAACTGTAAAGAAAAACAGTACTGTAATTTCTGGTTCCAATTATGTTGGCACCGGTTGTATTGTAACTGATGGATCAAAATCTTACATACTTGTTCAATATGGAGATATAAACGGAGATGGAAAAATTGCTGCAGCAGATTATATGATGATTAAAAAATCACTCACAGGTTCAGTTACACTTACTGCTGCTCAAGCAGCAGCGGCAGACTGTGACAATAATGGTGCAGTAGCTGTTACAGACTATATGAAGGTTAAAGCTTACATAAAAGGAACTTTCGTATTATACAAATAAATACAGGTAATGAAATTTAGTTTGAAATCCGGTAATCATTACATTGGTTACCGGATTATTTTTTATTTATGAATAAACAAGAAAAAGGTAAATTGGGAGAAGAACTCACAATAAAAAAATATATAAGAGAAGGGTATAAATTACTGGAAAAAAACTATCGATTTAAAAATATAGGTGAAATCGATATTATTTTAAGTAAAAAATATAACAATGAATTAATTATTGTTTTTTGTGAAGTTAAAACCAGAAAATTTAATAAAAATTATATTCCTGCTGAAGCTGTAACAAAAAATAAGCAGAAGAAAATTATAAATGTAGCTAAATACTATCTTGTTAATCATAATTTATATGAAAAAACGTTGGTAAGATTCGATGTGGCTGAAGTTATTGAAAATAACAATCATTATTTAATCAATATTATTGAAAATGCTTTCTATTGACTTGAAACATGATAAATTGAATAGTATAATTAGATGATTACGAAATTTTGGAGGACAAATATGCTGTATTGTCAGATGACTCAGGAAGAATTAAAGAGTAAGTTAATTACAGAAAAGAAAATATATGATGAATATAAATCTAAAAACTATAAACTTGATATGACAAGGGGTAAACCTGCTCCGGATCAGTTACAGCTTTCAATGGATATGTTACATGATAAATATATAGGGGACGGAAAGAGCAGTACAGGAGTAGATTATAAAAATTACGGTATTGTAGACGGAATCCCGGAAGCAAAGAAATTTTTTGGTGAAATTTTAAATTTGCCTTGTGAACAAATTTTTGTAAGTGGTAACTCTAGCTTAAATATTATGCATGATATCCTTGTAAGGTTTATTTTATTAGGTACATCTGAGGACTCAACACCTTGGAAGGACCAAGGTAAATTAAAATTCTTGTGTCCTGTTCCCGGTTATGACAGACATTTTGCAATAACTGAATTATTTGGATTTGAAATGATTAATATTCCAATATTAGAAGATGGTCCTGATATGGATTTAATTGAAAATTTAGTTGCAAATGACAGCTCAATTAAAGGTATGTGGTGTATTCCTAAATACAGTAATCCAACAGGAACAGTTTTTTCTGATGATGTAATCAGAAGACTTGCATCAATGAAAACAGCTTCAGATGATTTCAGAATCTTTTGTGATGATGCATACACTGTTCATTATTTAAAGGATGCACCGGCTAAACAGTTGAATCTTATTACTGCTTGTACAGATGCCGGTAATCCTGACAGAGCTTTGATGTTTACATCAACATCAAAAATTACTTTTCCCGGAGCTGGTATTTCTGCTTTTGCTTCAAGTGTTAAAACGGTAAAATACTTAACAAAGCTTATTAATCTTCAGACAATTGGTTCTGATAAACTAAATCAGTTAAGACATGTTAACTTCTTAAAAAATTATGATGGTGTTTTAGCTCAGATGAAAAAACATGCTGAACTCTTAAGACCAAAATTCCAAATTTGTCTTGATATCTTTGAAAGAGATATTAAAGAATTCGGAATTCTGGAATGGACAAAGCCTGAAGGTGGTTATTTTATCAGTATTGATACAATGGAAGGTTGTGCTTCAAGAGTTGTTGAACTTGCTAAAGAATGTGGTGTTGCATTAACACCTGCCGGATCAACATATCCTTATAAAAAAGATCCTGACAATAAAAACATTAGACTTGCACCAAGTTTTCCTACAATTGACCAATTAGAAAAGGCTATGGAAATTCTTTGTGTATGTATAAAGATTGCTTCTTTAGAAAAACTTATTAAGTAAGGAGAGAATTAGTATGGCAGATAAGAATTTAAATGAAATCCAGTTTAATCCGGTTTCCGCATGGGAGACAATGGATGAAACAAAAACAAAAGATGTTCTTAACTTTGGTGAAGGTTATATTGACTTCCTTAACCAGGTTCATACAGAACGTCAGTCTGCAGATTTTATTATTACAAAAGCGAAAGAGTCAGGCTATGATGATTTTAATGACGTAATTACAGGTAAAATTAAATTTGTTCCCGGTAACAAATATTATTATTGTATTCATGGAAAATCAGTTATATTAGCTGCAACAGGTTCTGAAGATCCTGCAAATGGAGTTAATATTGTTGGTTCACATATTGATGCCCCAAGACTTGATTTTAAACCAAATCCATTTTATGAAGATAATGGTTTCGGATATGCAAAAACACACTATTATGGTGGAATTAAAAAATATCAGTGGACAGCTATCCCTTTAATGCTTAAAGGTGTTGTATTTACAAACGACGGTAAAAAGATTGATATATCAATTGGAGATAAACCTGAAGATCCTATGTTTACTATTACTGATTTATTGCCACATTTGGCAGCCGATCAGATGAAAAAGGGTGCTTCTGAGTTTATTCCGGCTGAAAATCTTAACATTTTACTTGGTTCAATGCCTTTAAACGATGAGGAAGGAAATGGTTCAATTAAAGCATATATAATAAATTATCTTTATGAAAAATATGGTATAGTTCAAAGAGATATGGCTACAGCTGAAATCGAAGTAGTTCCTGCATTCAAAGCTTGCTCAATTGGTTTTGATAAGAGTTTTACAGGTGGCTACGGTCAGGATGACAGAGTTTGTGCCTATGCATCATTAATGGGTATTCTTGATATTAATGAGCCTTTAAAGAAAACCGCAATCTGCTATTTCTCTGATAAAGAGGAAGTCGGAAGCATGGGTAATACAGGTGCAAGAAGTGTTGCTTTCAATAATTTTATAGCAGAACTTTGCTATGCATATGATAATAAAGATAGTGAAATCAGAACAAGAAGGGCATTAGCTTCTTCAAATATGCTCTCTGCAGATGTTTCAGCAGGATTTGATCCTAACTTTGCTGAAGCATTTGATAAGACTAATTGTGCATATATTAGCAGAGGCGTTGCCATGGAAAAATACACAGGTTCAAGAGGTAAGTCCGGCGCCAGTGATGCTAATCCTGAGTTTATTGCAAAAGTTGTAAATATTTTTAACAAAGCAGGTGTTCCATGGCAGATTAGTGAAATGGGACGTATGGACTTAGGTGGAGGTGGAACAATAGCTCAGTTTATGGCTGACTTAGGTATTAACATTATAGACTGTGGTGTTCCCGTACTTTCAATGCATGCCCCATTCGAAGTTACTTCAAAAGCCGACCTTTATTGGACATACAAAGCGTATTACGAATTTATGATTAATATGTAATAAAAAATCAAAAGACCTGACGCAAAGAAAGAATGTGTCAGGTCTTAATTTATGTTAAAATTCAAATAACAGATACTCTATAAGTTCCCGGTTCTCTCCAAATGAATGAGTAATTGTAATTTCCTGTTTCTGAGTTATATTTTACAGAATAACCATCAAATTCATTTGTACCGATTTCATATTTATTCCATTGTCCGTTTTCACCCTTAATTTCCACTTTTAAACAACCTAGTTTGGTAAAACCATTTATGGATACAGCATTGTTATTATCGCTTCCAAAAAGGGTAAATTCCGCAGAATTTTCTATACACTTAACAGTTGGTAACCATGTGTCAGCTAAAACATTGCCTTTATGAGCTTCAACATCGGCAGGTTTGATGACAGAATCAGTTCTTACTTTTAATGTATTTGCATTTCCCTCAGTATCAGGGGCTCCCCAGGGAAGAAGAACTATATCAAGAATAAGTTTATCTCCTTTTTTAAATTTAATAATATCTATATCAGGTAGAATTTTAAATGTTGCAGAACCATCGTTGTTATTAAGTCTAACATGAAATTTTACACCTTCAGTATAATTTTTACCATTAAGTTTACCACTGATATTCTTTACAATATATGAAACATTGCAACCTCTGGTACCAGTTTCCGGATAATTTATGTTATACAAACTAACAAATCCACCTTCGTTACTAAGAGAATCAGTAAATCCGTCTTTACTTATTAAATCCTTAAGGTCATATTCAATTTCATTATTTTCACTATCTAAATATGAGAAATTATCATAAAATGTATCAGAACTATCAAAAATTGCCAATGGAAGCTCGTCCAGTTCACCGTTTTTAAGAAAATCCAAAGTTATAGTATAATAAGTTCGATTTTCATCTGTCTGAGGAAATTCAACATGTCTTAAACTATATTGATAAAGCCCATCTTCAATATCCCTATATGAATATTCAATATCAGCATAAGTAGGACCATAGGAATTTATTTTACTGCCTGTATACGTTTCACTGGTAACAAAAGAGGGGACACCTACAGAATTAAATTGAGGTTGATTACCCCACATGTGTCCGCTTCTGCATCTGAAATCAGGTAAAGTATTTATTGTTCCGTTAAAATAATAAGGTGCAATACAATTACTTTCAGTTGCACCGGTTGAAAGGTGATAATATGAACAAACAAACTGAATCCAGGAAACTTGTTTAAGAGGAGTAAGCCCCCAGTTCTGATAAAGATTAAGAAGTTTAAAAGATATTTGCTGGTTTGAATCCAATTTAATAGGGAAGATGGTATCGCCATAACCGGGATCTCCACCAAGGTAAAATGCTTCTTCACCTTCACCTGTAAAATTTTTACCCACCTGCAAAGGAACAGGCTGTAAAATGTTATTTTCATCAGTAATTACTGCACTTTCAAGGCATACATTATCTGTATTAAACCATACATATGCATTGCGAGGAAGATCATTATTTAAAAATGAAACATACCCTTCATAATATTTGTTTGGTGTTTCATAATATGCTTCGTTAAAATCAGATCCATCCATATTAAAACGATACATACCTCGGATATAATCATAACCTAAATATTCAGCATTATCCTTATTTTCACCTTTAATTTCAATTGACGTAACAGGATTTCTTTCCTGATTTGCTGTATTAATCAATCCATTGAAAGAATGTGTATCATCAGTATAAATTCTTATACCAAACTTTTCATGAAAGTTATTTGGTACGTTTTCCGGCAGAACTTTACTGATAATTAATGTGTAAGCATCAGGTCCTTCAATCATTTCCAATTTATCTATACTATTGTCAGATGGAATAATAAACCCTAATATTCCCACTTTTTTAATATCAAAACCAATGTAACCTTTTTCCGAAATCTGTTTTTTAACCTTAGATTTTGAAATAGATATTTCAATTCCCATTGAATCAAGATTATTCATTGCTTCATGCGTAACGATATGCATTTCCTGGTGATATTTATCAGAGAAAAAATGAGCTGCTTTATCAAGAGCAATTGCTCTTGGTTGAGCTCTGTTTTCAGAAGCTTTTGCTGAAATTGTGGTATAAGTACCTTTGGGAGTAAAACTTAATATATATCCGGTTAAAAGCTTTCCTTCTTCAGAAAAATTTTTAAGATTAAATGGAGTCCCTGATTGAATTTCAATAATATTATTTGACTTTATTCCATCAAAAAAGGGTATAAATGTAAAATTTTCTGCACCGCCACCAATTACAAAATTAAGGCATGGGAATTTTTCTATATCAACAGACAAACCTGTTTTTTCAACAAATAATTCTGTAAGTGAATTCTCTTCATAACTGAATACCAGTTCTTTGTTATCAACTTTAAACTCAACATTATCAGAAACTACAAAATCACCCTTTTCAAAGGATCCTATATCACAACTTTTAGTAACCTTATAAGCACCGTCTGAATTAAAACTCATATCATAAACATGAGATTCATAATAGTAATAACCAAGTCTTAAAGTGTTAATACGACCGGAGTGATTACTTTTTGAACTGTAATATATGTTACCGTCTTTATCTTTAATAAAATAATCAAGTGTATCTTCAAAATATGCTTTTCCTTTTTTGTTTGATAGGGTAGTAAGCTTTGAATCACCAAGATCATTAACCAGGATAGTTTCTGAGTTTTCAAGAGTATATTCGGATCTTGATTCACCATTGTAAAAACCCTGAACTTTATCAGACATTTTATTCGCATAAATAACTGTTTCAGCTAAGGGAGTGTCAGCAGAAATATCTCTTGGTTTGATATTGCAACCTGATATAGAAACAGATAAAAGAATAAGTATTAAAATTAAGTTCAAAAAGCGTTTAATCATTAATTATCACCACTTATTACAAGAATACCATTTACAGGGATATTAAAAGAATTAATGCCGTTTTTCAGGATTATATTACCGTCTTCAACAGTATCACCCATACAATTTAATATTTTATATGTTCCTTTAATTTCACCGGCACAATTTTTAACATATATTTCTTCATTCATTGTGGCATTCACAATGTTTATTTCTTTAGATTTCTTGTTAATATATCCAAGTTCAGAACCATAAATAGCACCTACCTGACAATTTTCATCCCAGGCAGAAGCAAAGTTAAACCCTGCATGATAATCTTTATAGAACATTTCACCATCTAAAAGGGTAGTCTTATGTTTCTTCCAGAAATCCACATAGAATTTAAGCATTTTCTGATGTGATTCAGGAAGGGCATCCCATCTCATTGAAATCTGAGGTACTGCAAAAAGAATATTTGTAAACTGAAAAGCAGCATTTTCTGCTGTATCATTTACATTCCACATTATCATATCAGACTGAATTGTTGTTTTTCCGCTGAAAATTCTTAATGTAAGAATATCAAGTCTGTTAACTCTCGAGTCAGCAGGGCAGTCGGCAGCTCTGAAAATATTACCATATGTACGCATTAAAGGTCCGATATAACTCTGTCTGAATTCAATCATAATGTCTGGATTTACTTCTTTTAATGTGGTTAAAACATCTTTAAGAAGCTTATCAACACCAACATATATAGAATCACAATCTTTACCGGGAGCAAAGCTGGCTTTTTCGATATTAGGATAATTTGAATGAAAACTATCTACAAAATCAAGTTTAAAACCATCAAGTCCCCATTCTTTCTGAGCTTTTACATAAATATTTTTAAGATATTCTCTAACTTCAGGATAACGTGGGTCAAAAGTACCGCCACTTTCAACATTTCCTGCTATAAATTTCCCCTCAAACTTTTTAATATTCTTAGCTTTTTTACCCATCATAGGTACGCCGTACCAAAGTAAAATCTTCATTCCAAGTTTATGTACACCATCAACAAAGGCTTTCATGTCAGGTATTTTACCGGTAAAAGGTTCCCAGTCACCACAGTAATCATAACCACGGCTATTGGAGTCTGTCTGCCAACCATCATCTACAATAACACCTTTACAACCGTAGTTTTTTGCTTTTTCCAGTTCTTTAAGAATTTCCTCGGCATCTGTATGCTGATGAAAAGAATACCAGGTAGAGTAGAAGGGTTCTCTTGTATCTTCAGGAACGTTGGTAGGTTCATATCCCGGTGTCATTTCCCACCACTTACTAACTTCCTGAGCAACCTGGTAAAAGGGAAGTGGTCTTTTATCAATTAATACTACTGTTTTATATTCCTTAATATCATAATCAATACGCACATGTACACCACATTTAAATCTGCAGGTTTCTTCTTCAAGACCTAACTGTATACCAACATAGTTAAGAGCATCCTGACAGGCTATTGCCAGGTTGTTTTTATCGTTATAATCAACACTACTGTAAAATGGCGCGCTTCCGCAGGCATGATGGTAATTCCAGCCACCCCAATCAGGAACAATGGTCCTTCCAATGTGACCGGTAGGAGAGAATGTGGCACCTGTAGCTGTAGCTTCTTCAAACCATGTAAGCCACAAATTCAATTTATCTGCTTTTTCAGAAAAAGCAGAAATCTCAATAAACGTCTTATCATTTTCTTCTTTTATTTCATATTCGGCCCTAAACCCTTCTGTACAATTAATTTTGAATTTACTATCCATAAATAAACCGACCTTTCATATTAAACCAATTTGTCAAATACAGGTTTACGCTCAATATAGTGAGCAATGTACTTAACACCTGAATTTTTAAGAATTTCTATAATTTCAGGGAATATTTTACCAACGTTTTCAGGGTAGTGAGCATCACTTCCGATTGTAATTATTTCGCCGCCAAGCTCTAAATAGCGCTTTACAAGATCTGTATCCAGTGGTACTTTACTATATGTTGATGTGTTTATTTCAAAGCCAATACCTTTTTCTATAATAAATTTAAAAATACTGTCTACAAGATCAGAATAATCGTTGTAAAAGAATCTATTATCTTCATAAACTGCATTTCGTACCTGATAATCAAGATGGGATAAAACATCAAAATCATTGTAAATCTGTATATTTTTATATATACACTCTAAACAGTCCAGGTAAACTGCTTTTTTATCCCTTCCATCATCCCAGAATTCTTTTTCGTAAGGATCTAAACGATGGAATAGGTGAGTAGAGCCTAATACAAAGTCATGAGGATATCCCTGAACTTTCTTTTTAGTTTCTTCAAGTACGTGATCCTGGATTCCTACTTCAACAGCTCGTAAAATTTTAATTTTGTCCTTATATTTATCAATCATTTTATCTATAAAAACAAAATATTCATCTAAATCAAACAAATATTCATCTTCTCGATTTGTAAAATCAATATCTATATGATCAGTAAAAGCAATACCGGAAAGATTTTTATTAATTGCAGATAAAATTCCTTTTTCCATTTCCATATGACTGTCCGTGGAAAAATGGCTATGAGTGTGCATATCGTAATACATAATTAATATTCCTCGTTAAAAATTATAATGGCATAATTTTAACATAATGGGGGGAGAAATTAAAGACTTTCCGGAAAGATTTCTAATTAGACAAAATAATAATTTTGTATTAAAAGAGGAGTATAAAATTAAAAAAAATATTTTTAGAATTTTGGCTGATTTCAATACAAGTTCATACAATCTTCACCTAAATAAGTTAATATATACTTGTATTAATAAGCACATTCAATTTGTATTGTTTATTATACTACAAAATGTAAATTATAATCTATATAAATATTAGAAAGGAATTTAATAATTATGTTTGATGATAAAAATACATCTTCTGAAAAAAATTACAATAATAGCAATGATTCTATTGAAAATCTTTCTGATGGAAAAATTTCTGACGATACCTGCTTCATTAACGAAAAATCCAATGAAAACTTTTTTAATAGAAATTCTTCCGACGATACTTGGGTCGTTGAAGAAAATTCCAATGAAAAGTTTTTTAATGGAAATTCTTTAAATGATCCAGACATCGATGAAAAAAATTCCATTGAAAAGAATTATAATGAAAATGAAAATTTTACAGGTAAAATATCTGATTATAATAAACCAGAATTAACCAACAGTTCATCAGAAACATTTTATGCTGATTCATCTCCGGTAAATAACTCTTCCGGTTCAGGCTATTCTACAAATTATTATTCAGAAATTAATACAGATGATGATAATATGTCAGAGGAATATACTCAACCATATTTTGTTACAAATATTGAAAATAACAAAAATGTTAAAAATGTAACAAAGTTTTCTAAAACTGTTATTTTTGCTTTTATATCTATAGCCTTAGTCGGTGGTATTGCAATTGGAACTTTAATAAGTGGTCCGATTAAAGAATATATTAAGAATTGGTCATATAGTCAGAAAAAGCCTTCTTCGGATTCGGATAATAATCAATCCGCAGAAACTGATAATTCTATTGTAAATGAAGAAGGTTTTTTAATATATGCTACAGAAGAAAATGATGCCTCTGCCCTTTCCACTGCTGAAATTGCAGCAAAATGTCTTCCCTCTGTTGTTGAAATAAGAACAGAAACCGTAACTACAGGTTCATTTTTTCAGGAATTTGTCACTGAAGGTGCCGGAAGCGGAGTTATTATTACTAAAGATGGTTACATCGTTACAAATTATCATGTAATTGCCGAAACAAATGCAATTTTTGTTACATTAAATTCAAGTAAAGAATATGAAGCTAAACTAATCGGATTTGATGAAAAATCAGACCTGGCAGTTGTTAAAATTGAAGCAACAGACCTTATTCCGGCAGTTATTGGTGATTCAGATAAACTTGTTGTAGGTGAAAAAGCAGTTGCCATTGGAAATCCTTTAGGAGAATTAGGCGGAACAGTTACAGATGGTATTATAAGTGCATTAGACAGAGAAATGACTATTGAAGGCCAGAAACTTACCTTGTTACAGACAAATGCAGCAATTAACCCCGGAAACTCCGGCGGTGGTTTGTTTAATGGCCTTGGAAATCTTATTGCCATTGTGGATGCAAAATCATCCGGTACAGGAATTGAGGGTCTTGGTTTTGCAATTCCTTCAAATAAAATGTCCGATGTTGTAAATCAGATAATTAAATATGGTTATGTTAAAGGTTATGTTGATACAGGTATGACATTTATTGATATAAATGATTATTATACAGCTATGCAATATCGTGTTAACGAATTTGGTGTATATGTTTTGAAAGTATATGGAGATTCTGCTTTGGAAGCAGGATTCCAGTCAGGAGATTTAATTTTAAGCGTTAACGGAAAATCAGTTGATACTGCAGCAGAAATTAATTCAATTATCGAAAACATGAATGTAAGTGACAATGTTGAATTTAAAATATATAGAGGTCGCTCTACCCTGACACTCAAATTGAAACTTGACGAATATATCCCTAAATCTCAAGCTTGAATGAACTGTAAAACTAGTGTAGAATTTTGTTATATTTTATGTGAGGTAAACCATGTACAGACTTCTTGTTGTGGATGATGAAGAAAAAATTAGATCAATGATAAAAAAGTATGCTGAATTTGAAAAACTCAGCGTTATTGAAGCATGTGATGGTATAGAAGCAATAGAAATCTGTAAAATGCAGGATGTTGATTGTATTATTATGGATATTATGATGCCTGAATTAGATGGTTTTTCTGCATGCAAAGAAATTAGAAAATTTTCTGATAAACCAATTATTATGCTTTCTGCCCGTGGTGAAGAATATGATAAAATCCATGGATTTGAACTTGGTATAGATGATTATGTAGTCAAACCCTTTTCACCTAAAGAACTTATGATGAGAATTAATGCAGTTATCAGAAGATATTCCGGTCTAAAAGATGCAGAAGCTCACGAAGTATATGAAAAAAATGGATTGAATATTGATTTTACAGCACATATTGTAACCATCGATGGAAAAAAACTATCTATAGCTCCTAAAATATATGATTTACTTGTGTATCTTGTAAAAAACAAAAACATAGCTTTAACAAGAGAACAGATTTTAAGTCACGTATGGGGTTATGACTTTTACGGAGATGACCGTACGTTAGACACGCATATTAAATTGTTAAGAAAAGAATTAGGACAATACGCAGATTTAATCATAACATTGAGAGGATTAGGATACAGATTTGAAGGCTAAAAACGGTAAAATTAAAATAAAATGGAGAATTTTTTCCTCTATGGCTTTTTTTACAGCTATAATAATATGTTTATTATGGCTTTTTCAGGTTGTTTTTCTTGATGATATTTATAGGCTGATTAAAAATCATGGTATAAAAAAATCAACTGAAACTGTTGCAGAAAGTTTCAATGAAAACATTGATATGACAGACTTTATAAGTAAAATTGCAACTAAAGAAGATGTCTGTATCATGGTTATAACTGAAAATGGCGGTGCTCTCTATAATTGTCATTCAGTAAGAGATTGTGTTATTCACAAACTGGCAAACAACAAAGACAATCTTGTAAAAATATTTAAAATGACACAAAATAATGGTGGTTCATATTTTGAGTCTTTTAAGATTGATACAAGCTTTTCAGTGAATTATGGTACACCATATAATCCATTTTCAGATCCACAGCAGGAAATTACAAATGAAGAAAATTTACAAAGTAACATGGTTTCTTCCAGAGTAATTTATACAAACGATGGGACTCCCCTCTGCATTATATCGAACTCTACTGTTGCCCCACTGACATCTACTGTAGAAACACTTAATATTCAATTGTTATTTATCACCTTAATAATGTTAATTTTGGCTTCAGTTCTTGCATTAATTATTTCACGTTCTATTTCAAAACCAATATCAAAAATGAATGAAGCTGCTAAAGAACTTTCAAAAGGAAACTATAATGTTATTTTTAGTTCTGATGGAGATTATGAAATTTCACAACTGGGAGAAACATTAAACTATACGGCTTCTGAGTTATCCAAGGTAGAACAATATAGAAAGGATTTGTTAGCAAATATTTCTCATGATATGAGAACACCACTTACAATGATTACCGGATATGGTGAAGTAATGCGTGATATCCCGGGCGAAAACAATTCAGAAAACATACAGATAATAATTGATGAAGCTAACAGACTGTCTACTCTGGTAAATGATGCACTGGATATGTCAAAATTACAATCCGGTGAATCAACTATGGAATTATCTGTGTATTCACTTACCGAAAGTGTTAACACAGTTGTTGAAAGATACCGAAAAATGGTTGCTCATAATGGCTATTCAATTTCTTTTGATTACTATGACGACATAAAAATAAAAGCTGATGAAATTAAAATATCTCAAGTTATATATAATCTTTTAACAAATTCAATAAACTATACCGGCGATAATAAAAAAGTTATTGTAAGACAGCTTATAAATAACGATGATAATATTGTAAGAATTGAATTTGAGGACTTTGGTGAAGGTATTGCAAAAGATCAGTTTCATAATATCTGGGACAGATACTATAAAATTGATAAAACCCACAAACGCGGCACAGTTGGTACCGGTTTGGGGTTAACAATAGTCCGGAATATATTAGAATTGCATAATGCCCGTTACGGACTGAGAAGTACAGTGGGTAAAGGTAGTGTATTCTGGTTTGAGTTTCCTATAGAACGGTAATCAGATCACCATTATTATCAACTACAGAAATAACAGCCATTTTACCCGGTTCAAGTGTTCCTAAACACTCTATACCTGATAAATATGCAGGGTTTGTGCTAAGCATTAAAGCGCAATCATCTAAGTTGAAACCAAGGTATAAAAGATTTTTTAACTCTTTATCCATAAATACTGTACTGCTGGCAAGTTGACCTTCCGGCATTCTGGCTTCACCATTAATTACATACATTAAACGTCCTCCTAATACATATTCCCCATCAGGCATTCCGGCAGCCTGACAAGAGTCTGTAATTACAGCTATTTTAGAAGGCGTTTTTGCTTTAATTGCTAATTTTACAGCCTTTGGATTTACATGTAGAAAGTCAGTTATAATTTCAGCATATGTTTCATCTGAAGAAAGAGCTGCCCCAACTGTTCCCGGTTCTCTATGATGTAATGGTGACATGGCATTATATAAATGAGTTACAGATGTAGCACCTTTTTCAAAGGCTTCATAAATAACATCAGCTGTTGCATCAGTATGACCTAAAGAAACCTGAATATTATGCTCTGTAAAATACGGTATCATATCAATAAGACCATCACACAAAGGGTCTGCAGTAATTCTTTTCACAACATCTGCATATTCTCCTGTAAGCTCATTCCAATTTTCAACAGTTGCATCACAAAAGGCATTTTCATCCAATGCACCTTTATATTTTGGACACATGAAAGGTCCTTCCATATGGCAACCGATAATAAGTGACATATTATCACCATCTTTTGTCAGTTCCATTGCTTTTTTAATTTCTTTTAATGTATTTTTATTCTGTTCAGGCATTGCTGCAGGAATTGTAGGCATAAAAGCTGCAACGCCATGTTTATAAAGTCCTTTGGCAAGCTCAACTAATTCTTCAGCTGTGCAAGTTGAAACATCAATGCCTAATGCACCGTGCATATGACAATCAATAAAGCCGGGCATTGCAATATAGTTCTCGTAATCAGATACAATTTCACAGTCCATAAGAAAATCTACATAATCACTTTGACATGTGTCAATTATTTTGTTGTCTTCGATTATGAGACAATTGTCTGTGTTATTTGTAATTTTTTTAAATATATATGCTTTTTTCATAATTTACCTCTTGTTCTATTCTATAGCTCAATATTATCAAATTAATAATGTAAGTTCAATAGTGCGACATAATCTCTCAAATATGACCCTTGCTTATTCTTAAATATATCTTTGTATGATTCATGTTTAGAGAATATTTCTAAAGCAACATCTACTGATATCCACTTAAAAACAAGGTTTCTTGCTTTTTCTGTTTCAGTTAAATTAACTTTCCCCTGCCCTGTTATTTCACAGGTAAAAAAGTTATTTACATACTTCCATTCATCATAGTACTCATTAAGTATAAGATAATAATCCTGAGGTTTAATAATATAGCCTGTTTCTTCCTCTATTTCCCTAATTAAACATTCTTCAAGTGTTTCTCCAGGTTCTAATCCACCACCGGGTGTGGACCAGAAATCTGTGGTTTCTTCATGGGATAAAAGAATCTTATTGTCACAGACAATAATGCCTCTACAACCTTCACGGAATTTCGTATGTACTTTAAGGTATGTTTCACCATAGATGTTTTTAATTTCCATGTTAATTTTATCCTTTATATGTTTTAATATTAGGATGATATTATAATACAAATTTTTTTATAAAACTACCCAATGAAATTCGTTTAATTAACACTTTATATATGAAAGGAGGTAAAAAATGATAGATTACAGTTTAATTGAAAATTACATTGAAAAATATACGGTTTTTCTGTTAATCGTACGTATTCTCATGAAGAAGCTGATGAACTTTCTCAGGAAATACTTTTTACCATAGTCAAACAACTTCCCACCTTGAAAGATAAGAGTAAACTTGAACCTTGGATATGGAGTATTGCAAATAATGTTTCAAACAATTACAGGAGAGTTATAAGCAAACAAAAAGCTATGTATGTCTACCAAATATCCGATGATTTATTCTATGAAGATACATATTCTCAAGAAACAGAAGAGATATATGATTCTTTACGAACAAAAATTTCAATGTTTTCTGAAAAATACCGTAACATCATTATTTTTTACTATTATGATGGCCTTTCAATTAAAGAAATTTCCGAAAAACTGAATATTCCTGAGGGAACTATAACCTGGAGATTATCGGAAGCTCGGAATAAATTAAAAAAGGAGTGTTTAAAAATGACAGAAACTGCACTTAGACCCGTAAAATTAAAATTACATATAAACGGGAACGGAAATTATAATGGTAAAGACAGACCATTCCCAACTACATATATTGAGGATGCTCTATCACAAAATATCTTATTTAACTGTTATGAAGAACCGAAATCTGTTGAAGATTTAGCTAAAATTTCCGGTGTTCCCGCATACTACATTGAAGATCGAATTGATAATCTGATAAAACGTGAAGCAATAATTGAACCAGTAAAAAATAAATATCAGACTAACTTTATTATATTTTCAGATAAACACGGAATATATCATGAAGAAAATGCAGAAAAAATTTTAATGCCAATTATGGATAAACTTTCAGAGGCACTTAAAAATATTTCTGAAGATATAAATAAAATAGATTTCTATAAAGCAGAAAAAAGCGAAAAGGATTTATTTTATTTATATGCAATTCTAGCTTTTTCTTATTGTAAAAACAAATATTGTACTCTTCCTGAAATAAAAATACCAGAGAAATATGACGGTAATTGTTTTTCGTATTGTGGGACAATCGAAACAGGTAATCATTTCAGAGCAAGTACCGGCGGACAAAGAAGTTCAATTGAAAAATACAGTCATAGTACATACTATTTTTTAAAAGGACATCCTTATAGACAAATGATGTATGACACATACATAAATACCTGCATAGATGTTATTACAACAGGTACGTCTAACGATAAATATGAATTAGCTAATGCTATAAAAGATGGTTATATTATAAAGCGGGATAATGATGAATTGTTTGTTCCAATTCCATTTATTACTTATAAAATTAAGACAGAATTAAAGAATATATTCGAGAAACATATTGTTCCATTAATGGATGAATATCAATCTTTAGTTATGAAGTATATATCAGGTTACAAGAAAATGTTTCCAAAACATTTAAGTAACGACATTAACTTTAGCTGCAGAGAAATATACCTAGGTTTACTTAGTGTGGTGATTGATTATATGCAGAATAATGGTGCAATTGAACCGCCAACACCAAATTCCTATTGTGAGGTGCTAATTGAATATAGAAAATAAATAAAAAATCCTTGAGAATTTCTCAAGGATTTTTTGGTGCTGGTGACCGGACTTGAACCGGTACGGAGTAAACCTCCGAGGGATTTTAAGTCCCTTGCGTCTGCCGATTTCGCCACACCAGCGACAACGTTGTATATTTTACCCTAAAAGCTTATTTGTGTCAACAACATTTTTTAATCATAAATATCTTTTCTATGTCCTACATTCACTATAAGTATAATTACTTTTTCATCTTCAATTAAAGCAAGCAGTCTATATATGTTTGCCGAAAATTTTCTCATGTAGTATAATGACCACGTTATGGAAAAAAGAACATTCAATGAAAACTTAAGAATAGCAGCAATTCACGATATATCCTGTATCGGAAGATGTTCACTTACAGTGGCACTTCCTGTTATTTCAAGTATGGGAATAGAAACAAATGTAATTCCAACAGCAGTTCTTTCTACTCATACAGGCGAATTTACCGGTTATACATTCAGAGACTTGACCGATGACATTCTTCCTATCGCAAGGCATTGGAAGTCTTTAAACAGGCATTTTGACGCTTTTTATACAGGTTATTTCGGAAACATCAGTCAATTAAAAATTGCTGAAGAAGTTTTTTCTCTTTTAGCAGATAAAAACACACTTAAGTTTGTAGATCCTGTAATGGCAGACAACGGTGAACTATATACAAATTTCGACAAAACTTATGTTGGAGAGATGAAAAAATTCTGTCAAAAAGCCGATGTTATTATCCCTAATATAACTGAAGCCTGCCTATTGGCTGAAATTGACTACCCTGTAGGCATTCAGACCAAAGATTTTATTGAACAGTTATTAAATACCCTTAAATCACTTGGTGTTTCTTACATAATATTAACCGGAGTAAATATATCCTCAGGTTATGGCGCCGCTTGTTTTGATACGGCAAATGGCAGAATTTCATATTTCTTAAACCCTCATGTAGACGGTTGTTACTATGGAGCCGGTGATACATTAGCTTCTGTATTACTTGGAAAATACTTAACGGGCAACACCATAGAAGATGCTACCCGTTTTGCTGTAGATTTTACATATAAAGCAATTATTAAAACCAAAGAATCCGGTCAGGAAACTAAATATGGTTTAGTATTTGAACCTCTTCTTAAGGAATTAAATTAGTCTTCAGTTGAAGTTGGTTCAGTTGTTGCTTCAGAAGTTGATTCAGGTATTGGAGTCTCTGTTGGTTCATAAGTTAGAATTTCATATAAAAATTCTTTAGCAGTTTCAAGATTATTAGCAGTTCCGCAAATAGCTACATATAGAGTTTTAGGCTGACCTGCCTCCTCATCATAAAGCCATTCAAGCTTACATGAATCTTTAAAATCATCAAAGTATTTCGTCTCAGTAATATCTATAGCATAAATACCACTTGGTGGACCGTTTGGTCTACCCTCTTTATCATAAGTGACTTCATAATCAATAACTTTGATTTTATCCTTAAGTTTTAGGAATTTTTCTTCTTTAAGAAGATCATCAAGCTTATAAAATGCTTTATCATTTTTATATGAATTCCAACCTTCTTCATCCATGAAAATAACATCAATTGCACCTGCAATTAATTGAGTTTCAAACTGCGTTGCAGCTGTTAAATTCTGTGGTGTATATCCACTTTGAGTTGTAATTGTAAAAAAAGAAGCTGCAGCAGAATCAGAAACTTCTGATTTATCTGAAATTTTCATGCTGAAATCTGCTTCATTTAAAGTATCAAAAGAACCTATGAACTTAATATTCAAATCATATACAGTAACAGTATTCATCTGAACAATTGTCATAATACCAAGACCAACTACAACTACAACTATAATCCATACCAGTCTGTATTGTTCAAACAACGTGGCTATTTTACCAAAAAATCTTCTTACAGAATAAGGAATAACAGAAGTAGGATTATCATCCATATTTTTAGGATCTATTCCTTTAATTCTATAATATGCTTCAGTAATGGTCTGGTAATATTTAGCATCTTCATCCATAACACCATGTTCATCTGTTCTGGCTTTATACTGTTTTATAAGTACACCATATTTTCTATCAACAACATCCTTTGGTGCATTTTCCGGCAATCCAAGTATTTCGTAATCTGATTTCATGTAAAATCTCCTAAAAAATTGTATAACACATTATACCCGATTTAAACAAGTATAACAAGAAACATATAGTTACTCTTTTTTCATTTCCATATACGGAAGAACCTCAAAACCGTTCTTTTTATAAACATTAACTGCTATTTCGTTTTCTTCTTCAACTTCCAAACGAATAATGGCTTCCGGATATTTATCCGAAATAAACTTAATGAATTCACTTCCGATTCCAATGCCTCTGAATTGTTCTTTTATATAAATATCCTCAATCCATATACAAGGTTTCCCAAACTCAGTAGAAAAGCTTTTAGCAACCATTCCGTAACCTTGAATTTCATTTTTATCTTCAAAAATATAACCTTCAAGATATGGATTATCATTTATACAATTTTCAATATCACTTAAAAATATCTCTTCAGAACCATTAGTAAAAACTGCAGGAGAAGAATAAAACTCTCTCATCATCTCCAGGACTAAAACTTTGTCCTTATTTTTTATATATCTTATCAAACTCATATTCTCCTCTTGTAAGTTTCATTTCATCACCATCAAGTATAAGTGTTGCCTCATTCGGAACTGTAAATCTATATGTAATTTTACCGTCAGAAATATCCCAACGTGACTTAACAACACCATATGCTGTTTCGATTCCTGATTCAGCGTATGTTAATCTTGAATCAGGTTTCGGGCAGAGAATTACATTTTCAAAACCTGGTTTCTTTTCATCAATTTTAATACCACAAACAGTTTCATACATCCATGATGCTACAGAACCATAAGCATAATGATTAAAAGAGTTCATATCAACACTCCACATGGATCCGTCTGCTTTAAGACTATCCCAATGTTCCCAAATTGTTGTAGCACCCATATTAACCGAAAATAACCATGATGGATATTCCTCCTGTAACAATAACGTATACGCAAGATCTGTGTATCCATTGTCTGACAATGCAAATAACAAATATGGTGTTCCTACAAAACCCGTAGTTAATCTGTTTCCGTTATTTTTAACCAGTTCAGCAAGTTTATCTGCTGTTTTTTGAGGATGATCTGTCAGGTTAAAATGTAATGCTAACACACATTCAGTTTGTGTGTTGAAATTTCCGTCAAATTTCCTCTTAAAAGCTCCGACAATTTTCTTGTTAAGTTCTTTGTAATATGTAGAATCTTCGTCTAAAACATCAAGAATTTTAGCTAATAATCCAGTTGAATATGCGTAAAAAGCCGATGCCACCAAATCATGATTTGATGCGCTCTGTAAACTTCCTTCAGCTCCGTCCATACCAAGCCAATCGCCAAACTGAATATGTCCAAGCCACAAATATTCTTCAGGTCCGCTTTGATGCATATATTCAACCCAAGCCTTCATACTATCAAGTTGCTCACTTAAAACTTCTTTATCGTTATATGTAAGATAAATATACCAGGGACAAACAACAGCCGCATCACCCCATGCTGCGCCTGTAGCCATTTGCTGGTGAGTAATTACTACAGGAATTACATTAGGTACTGCACCTGAATAATCCTGGCCTGCTGCTAAATCTTTAAGCCATTTTTTAAAGAATGTACGAACATCAAAATTATATGCAGCAGTCTTTACAAAAACCTGCGCATCACCTGTCCAACCAAGTCTTTCATCTCTCTGAGGACAGTCTGTGGGAATATCAAGGAAATTACCTTTCTGACTCCAGATGGAATTTTCATAAAGTTTATTCACTTTTTCATCAGAACATTTAAAGTACCCTGTTCTTTTGATATCAGAATGTACTACGATTGCTTTAAAATTCTCTTTAGTTACATATTTCTGACCATCTTCAACACGGATATATCTGAATCCCATAAATGTATGATGAGGCTTATATGTTTGGATACCGTCTTTACAATAATATTCAATTTTCTGTTTTGCACTTCTTAAGTTATCAGTGTAGAAATTACCGTCTTTATCAAGAACTTCAGCATGAGTATATACAATCTTATCTTCTTTACATCCGTTAATGGTAAAAGATACATATCCGGTCATATTCTGACCAAAATCTACAACCAATTCACCTTTGGGAGTATAAAAAATATCGTTTGGTAAAATGGTTTCATGTTCAATTACAAAAGGACCTTCCTGAGGTATAAGATTTTCTTTGTTAGAATAGAGTATTTCACAATTTTCTACGGGCAAAGGTTCATAATCTGCCACATACTCTTCACCATCATAAATTTCGCTGAATCTAATATTACTCCAACAATATTTCCACTCATTGTCAGTAATTAAAATTTCTTTTGTGCCATCTTCATATTCAAAATCTATTGCAGCAATAAAAGCAGTTTGTCTTCCATAAATATTTTTGTATCTCCAACCTACCAGTTGACCTCTATACCAACCTTTTCCCACAGTTACATCAATAACATTACTCTCTTTAAGCAAAGAAGTAATATCATATTCCTGGTACTGGTGTCTTTTATCATACTGAGTCCAACCGGGAGCCATAATGAAGTTGCCTACCCTTTTACCATTAAGAGTAGCTTCATAAACACCCATAGCCGTAATATACATAATCGCCTTTTTTACAGGCTTTTTTATTACAAATTCTCTTCTGAACAGAGGAACAACTTCCTCTTTCATATCATATTTAGGTCTTATCCAATTTGCTCTTTTAATAATTGACATCAGAATTTTCCTCCACTACCCCCATGACTTCTTCCGGAAGAAGATGTATGGGTACTTGATGATGTATTTTTAGGTTTAGAAGTTCGCCGTATATTTCTATAAAGGAAAATATCTCTGGAACGTGTAATATTCATGCTTCCGTCTTTTATGTACTCATGAGCCTCTGTTTTCGAATAGACAGATTTAAGTTTATGCTTCATTACTGCAGTTGCTATAAATGCAACAATAAAGCCAATTACTAATGAAATCAGGAAGTAAATCACTAAATCAAATACATCTTTAGGAAGATTGTTGTAGTCATATGGTTCTCCGGTTTTTGCCTGAGTTATAAAATCATCACATAGTGAAGCATATGAATCAAAGGCAAAATAAAACATATCATCACTTAAAAAATTTAAAAGCTCTTCAGATATGTATTCAATTCCTGCATCGGTAAATGCTGTAATTCCAAATCCGCTGGTTGAAATCCACCAATCCCGTGCTTCCATACTTATTAGCAAAAGAATACCATCATCCCTATACCCATGATAATCATAGAAATCATCAGCGTATTCCATGGGAGAATATCCTTCAAGGCTGTTTGTTGTAATAATTACAACATCCATGCCCTGTCGTTCACTGATTTCCTCAAGCTGAGAAAGAATATCAGATTCTTCAAAATCGTCAAGTAAATTCGCACTATCTATCAGAAGAGGAGTATCAACAGATAGATCATCTAGATCGGAAGAAAAAACAGGTACAATAAAAAGGAATGAAAATACAATTACAAATAATAAAGAAAAAATCTTACGTTTCATTCTTTTTACCTCCTAAATAAGCCATATTAATGTCAGTAAAGCAAAGACACCGGCAGTAATTGCACCGGTTAAGCCCCAAAGCCATTTTCTATAGGCCTTCTTATCCATCGGAAGTTCACCTACAAACTTTCCTGTTTGCCCATTCATAGCAAAAGTATATTTCTTGCCCTCCCATGTTGTATTTAAAAGCCATACCGGATAAAGAGCATATTTAACACTGTTATTGTGTAACTTTATGCCTATAAATTCAGGCACTAACGAAGAATATCCTTCAATTGTTGATGCAAAGGCTTCCTGAGAACTTTGTCTAATTCTGTCATTTGCGATTTTTTCACTATCATTAGAATCAACATCATATTTATCAGCAAAATAACCTGCAAGATAAGCAGTCTTAAAATCAACTGCCTCTGAAATATCAAATGGTTCAATGGATTCCATCAAATCATTTGCAAGTTTAGAAGAACCATCAACCGGCACAGAATTAAATCCAATACCACCTTCTCTGGCAACTGCAAAATAACTTGTTTCAGTATAATTATAATTGCTGTCACTCCACATTCTAACCTTAGAGGCCTTGTATCTGATGTTAACATCAGCATCTGCATCAAAGATCCAAAACGGAACATATATTCCCTTTATTTCGTCCAGACGATTTTCTTCCTTAAATGATTTAGGAAGGAGTTTTTTTCCCTCATAATGTTTCTTCAGAGCTTCTTTAGCAGCCTTTTTATCCAACTTGAAAGGGATAACTAAATCAGGTTTTAAACTTCCTGATATCTTACCACTGATAACAACCGGATTCCCGCAAAAAGGACAAGACGTGGCAACTGTATTATGGTCACCAACAATTTCTCCACCACATGATTTACATATGTAAGAACAAATATTATCTTCTTCATCTTCTTGCCACTTTGTTTCTGATGATTTGTTCCAAGATATTGTTTCTTCAACTTCAGATTTTAACTGCTCATCATATTCTTTTAGAACATCAATTTCAAATTCAGTATCACAATAAGGACATTTCATTTTCTGTAATGAACTGTCAAAACCAATTGCACCACCACAACATGGGCATTTATATTCAAATATCTCAGCCATTTATATCATCCTCAGTAAAAGGGTCTCCGCATTCAGGGCAGAATTTTGGTGGATTAGCAGGATTTTCAGGTTGCCATCCACATTTGTCGCAAATGTATACAAGTGCACCAGCAGGTCTCTTTTTGCCACAATTTTCGCAGAATTTGCCTTTATTTACCAAACCGCAATCACAATTCCAGCCTTCTACGGGTTTCTTTGCTCCACATTCAGGACAAAAATTACCTTTTGCTAAAGTTCCACAGGAACATTTCCAGCTATCTAAATCAACAGAACTCTGTTTATTATTCTGCTGTCCCATAGCGTAAAGATTTTGTGCATTAGTACCACCGGCATTCATAGCCATACCCATTCCCATAAAACCTGTCATAGCACCATTTTCGTTATTAGCTGCAGCTTTCATTGCATCTGCCTGAGCACCTGTTAATGTAGCAGCTGCCATTGTTGGATCACGAAGTATAGCAACTCGTTGTGCCTCTTTAATCATTTCTGCATCTTCTTCAGGCAATGTTACTGAACCTAAAGCAATGCTTACAATTTTAAGACCTCTTAATTCTTCCCACTTTGAAGATAATGCTGCATTCATTGCACTTTCAAGTTCTGTAGTATGGGTAACAATCTGATTAGGTCTTAATTCAAGATCAGACATTTTACCAAAAGCAGGCTGTAATGCACTTATAAATTCTGTTTTAAGCTGACTGTCAAGTTCATCTCTTGTGTATTCGAATTCAACATTTCCGCATACATTTGTGTAGAAAAGTAATGGGTTTACAATTTTATACGAATAAACTCCGGAACATCTGACTGATACATCTATATCAAGACCAATCTTCTTATCAACCACACGGAATGGAATCGGATTAGGTGTTCCAAATTTATTATCAATAAGTTCTTTTGTGTTAAAATAGTAAACTCGCTGATCTTTACCGGCATCTCCACCCATAGTGAAACGTTTACCGATATTCTTAAATGTATCTATAATACTCTGACCAAGTGAACCGGCGAAAATAGATGGTTCACTTGAGGTATCATATGTAAACTGACCAGGTTCAGCACAAACTTCAACAACTTTACCCTGCTCAACAATAATCATACACTGTCCATCAGCAACAGCAATACCGGAACCATTTGAGATTACATTATCACTACCCTTTGTATTGGAAGAACGATCACTTACTCTTTTCTGGCCCTTCTTTACCATTACTTCTTTATCCATTGCATCACAATAGAAAAACTCTTTCCACTGATCTGCTAACACACCGCCTATAGCACCTATTCCTGCTTTAATAAGACCCATAATTATGCACTCCTTTTATTAATTATATTCTGAACTCTGGCTGCCACCTGACAGCTGAATTCTGAACTCTTAACATTACATCTGAAACAATTATCATTTCCTGAAATAATTCTGAATACAGCTTTTCCGTTTTCTATATCAGAACACACCGAAATTATGTCTTCATATCTGTAAAATTTAACTCTGTTATTTTTACTACCTGTTAATGTATCAATACAAGTAGCATACACCCACATCCAGTCTTTTGCAAACACAAGTAATGTCTTTTCATAAAGGTTTGTTCTAAATAAACCATCTTTACCTTTTTTTACAGCAACAACATTATCACCATAGCAATAACCTTCAATTACAGTTGCTCCTTCTACAAACAATCCCGTTTTTGGAATTTCAAGGTTATACAAAGCTTCAGACTGAAAATCAATAAGCTCTTTCTCTATCATTTCATCATAAGCCGTGTCTCTCATTACTTTAATTGATTCAACAATAAGAATAACTATTGCACCATGGATTAATAACTGCGAGAATAACAAAATAAAAATCGGTATATACCAATAGCAGGTATTCCAAACCTGAGAGAAAACAAATAGAGCAAATAAAGAAAGTAAACCTGCAATAATAATCATAAATACAGGCCAGCCTTTTTTCTTTCCCTGAAAATATTTTTTATTACGTTTAAAATTCATAACAAAAAATGCTACTCCTTTTCTAAAAAACATAATCAATACAGATAAATTTATTTAAACAAATTTAACTTAACAGATTTGTTGACAAAATCAAACTTTATAATATGAAAACCAATCGTTTTTGTATCCCATCTGTCACTTTCTCCATCACAATTAGGATAGTTATCAATCCATTGGTAAACAGGAAATTTAAGTACTATGTTATCTTTATCAACTGAGTAACATATATCAAGATACGACTTTCTACCTTCTTCAACAGTTGGTAAACTTCCATATGTAATTAATTGTTCATCAGTTGTGTAAAATTCAAAAAAACCTTCATTTTGATCTATAACAACAATAACACCCTCATTTTCAAACAAAATAAAAGTAGATGCTTGAGGTGGAATCTGATTATTAATAGGAGTAGCTTCAGTTTTGCTGTTAAATTTAATAAATTTATCAAAAATAGATTTATCCCAGTTGTTTAAAATATTCTGCTTTTCTTTCATAATTTACTCTTTTCATAAAATTTATTTAACCCAAGACATCTCCAGATATCTTGGGTTATAGCTAAAAATTAATCTAATGGCTTCATTGTCGGGAACAACAAAACATCTCTGATTGATGGACTGTCTGTAAACAGCATAATCATTCTATCAATACCGAATCCGATACCACCCGTTGGAGGCATACCGATTTCAAGAGCATTTACGAAATCTTCATCAATCTGAGCTTCGCCTTCACCTGCCATTTTGCTTCTGGCCTGTTCCATGAAACGTTCTCTCTGATCAATTGGATCATTAAGCTCTGAGAATGCATTACCATATTCGTGACGAGCAATAAAGAACTCAAATCTTTCAGTCATCATAGGATCATCAGTTCTCTTTTTAGCCAAAGGTGAAATCTCAATCGGATAATCAATAATAAACGTTGGCTGAACAAGCTTGTCCTCAACAAATGCATCAAAGAACTCTGCTATAATCTTACCCTTTGTAAAATTATCTTCAATTTCAACATGATGTTCTTTAGCAAGTGTTCTTGCTTCTTCATCAGTTTTAACTTCATTGAAATCTACGCCGGAATATTCCTTAACAGCTTCAACCATAGTCATTCTCTTCCAAGGAGCAGCTACATTAATGATTTCACCCTGATAGTTAATCTCAGTTGTACCGAGAACCTTTCTTGCAACATAGTCATAAAGATTTTCAATAAGCTCCATCATATCGTGATAGTCAGCATAGGCCTGATAAAGCTCAATGGTTGTAAATTCAGGATTATGGAAAGCATCCATACCTTCATTTCTAAAGATTCGACCTACTTCAAATACCTTTTCAAAGCCACCAACAATAAGTCTCTTTAGGTGAAGCTCTGTTTCAATTCTTAAGTACATAGGAATATCAAGAGCATTGTGGTGAGTTATAAATGGCTTTGCAGCAGAACCAGCAGCTACAGTATGAAGAACTGGTGTATCCACTTCCATAAAGCCCTTAGAATCAAGATAATCTCTGATTTCTTTTAAAATTCTGCTTCTAGCATAGAAAGTCTCTTTAACACCAGGATTTGCGATTAAATCAACATATCTCTGTCTGTAACGAAGATCAGGATCTTTAAGTCCATGTCGTTTTTCAGGTAATGGACGAAGAGATTTTGAAAGAAGAACAACAGAATCTGCTTTAACAGAAATCTCACCGGTTCTTGTTGTAAATACAGTACCCTTTACACCTACAATATCACCAATATCATAAGTCTTAAAATCATTGTAAGCATCTTCACCGATAGCATCAATACGAACATAAATCTGAATCTGACCTTGTCCGTCTAAAACATGAGCAAAACTTGCTTTACCCATAATTCTCTTAAACATAATACGTCCGGCAATACTTACTTCCTGATTCTCGTACTTTTCATAGTTATTAAGAATATCAACAGAATCATGTGTCTTATCGTAATTTGTAATTAGATAAGGATTCTTACCTGCATCTTTTAAAGCTGTAAGCTTATTTCTTCTTATCTGCAATAATTCATTTAAATCAAGCTCAGGTTCCTGAACTTCAGCATTATTTCTTACTTCTTCGCTCAAAACTCTTACCTCTTTCTTTATAAAATCACCAAAATCAGTTAGGTAATTTTATCTCCTTAATTTCATATGGACAAGCGCCCGCAGGAGTCTGTACATCAACAACATCTCCTACTTTATGTCCGATAATAGCTGCACCTACAGGAGATTCATTTGAAATCATATTCTTCATAGGATTAGCTTCTGTTGAACCAACAATATGGTACTCAACATCTTCATCAAATTCTACGTCATGTAATACTACAACAACGCCTAAAGAAACAACATCTGTTTTAAGATCCTTTTCGTCGATGATTACTACATTCTTTAATTTCTGTTTAAGAAGCTCAATTTTCATAGCATTTTCTGCCTGATCACGTTTAGCTTCATCATATTCAGAATTTTCAGATAAATCACCATGACTTCTTGCTTCTTCTAATCTTCTGGCAATCTCAATAGATTTTTCACCATTAAGATATTCAAGTTCCTTCTGAAGTTTTAAAAGTCCGGCTTCGGTCAAAAATGTCTCTTTTTCAGACATGTCTACACATCCTTTATTTAATATTATAGTTACTATCCTTAAGCAATACGTCGTGTGCGCCGCCTTCAATAATACTTGTTGAAGATACAATTGTAAGACGAGCTTTCTCATGGAACTCTGGAATAGAAAGTACACCACAGTTGCTCATAGTTGAACGAATTTTAGCAAGAGTAATATCCATATTGTCACGTAAGGAACCTGCATAAGGTACATAAGAGTCAACACCCTCTTCAAACTTCATACCTGTACCCTTACCACCAAGATCATATCTCTGCCAGTTTCTTGCTCTGCTGGAACCTTCGCCCCAGTATTCTTTCATATAGCTGCCATTGATTACAACTTTATTTGTCGGGCTCTCATCAAAGCGGGCAAAATATCTGCCAAGCATAATAAAGTCTGCACCCATAGCTAAAGCTAAAGTCATATGATGGTCATGGACGATACCACCATCAGAACACAATGGAATATATATGCCGTTTTTCTTGAAATATTCATCTCTGGCAGCAGCAACTTCAATAACAGAACTTGCCTGGCCACGGCCAATACCTTTCTGCTCTCTTGTAATACAGATAGAACCGCCACCAATACCAATTTTAATAAAATCTGCACCGGCATCAGCAAGATACTTAAATGACTCAGCATCTACCACATTACCTGCACCAACTTTAACTTTACCATTGTATTCATTATGAATAAATTCAAGAGTTTCTTTCTGCCATTCAGAATATCCTTCAGATGAATCAATACATAGAACATCAACACCTGCTTTAACAAGTTCAGGAACACGCTCTTTATAGTCTCTTGTGTTGATACCGGCACCAACCATATATCTCTTCTCAGAATCAAGAAGTTCATATGGATGCTCTTTATGCTGTTCATAGTCTTTACGGAATACAAAATATTTAAGAGCACCGGTCTTAGAATCAATTATAGGTAAACTGTTAAGCTTATTGTCCCAGATAATATCATTAGCCTCTTTAAGTGTTGTTGACTCAGTTCCGTAAATAAGTTTTTCAAAAGGAGTCATAAACTCACTGATTTTTGTATCAACAGACATTCTACTAATTCTGTAATCTCTACTGGTAACAAGACCTAAAAGTTTACCATCTGATTTACCATTATCAGTAATTGCAACTGTTGAATGACCTTTAGCCGACTTTAAATCAATAATATCAGCTAAAGTATTGTCAGGTGTAAGGTTTGAATCACTTACAACAAAACCTGATTTATATTTCTTTACCTTAGAAACCATTTCTGCCTGTGCATCAATTGGCTGAGATACAAAAATAAATGAAAGACCACCATTTTTTGCTAAAGCAATAGCCATTCCATCATCTGAAACAGCCTGCATAATAGCAGATACCATAGGTGAATTAAGGTAAATAGATGATTCCTCACCCTTTTTAAATCTTACCAAAGGAGTACGTAAAGATACATTCTCGGGAATGCAATCCTTTGTTGTTAAACCCGGTAAAAGTAAATATTCATTAAAAGTACGTGAAGGTTCACTGTAAATAAAGGCCATGAAAATATCCTCCTATTTCTTGCTAATTATCTTCTTGCTGCCTTTTCAATCATTGGGCTGTAACGCTTTAATGCATTAAGGATTCTATCATCCGGATCAAAAACATACATTTCCTCTCCAGTGTTATTAACATCACATGTAAAATAATATGAAGTTTCCTGTTCGTCACTTACACCAGCAAAATAACACTTTTTACAAGCTTTACGCTTTTCTTCTGCACCGGTATCAGCAACTCTGCCAAATTCAATAATGTCATCAACAGGTACACGAACAACAGGAACCCTTACTGCCTGATTTTCTATCTTAGTTATTTCAAAAATACCTGAAGAAAATACATACTCATGTTCAACTTTTATAAATTTAACTGTAATATATCTTACAATCAGTGCAACCGGAATAACAAGGAATACACCAACGAAAATACCAATAAAACCGGCAAGTTTATAAACAACAAGAATAAATGCTATCCAAATAGCAAATACACCTAAGATATATAATCTGGCAAGAAAATCTTTTTGTTTTCTAACTATTAAACTTACACCAACACCTGCTCTGTTTCCTTCTGACATACTGAAACCTCCTAATAATGAAAATACATTGTATGAATTATACACAAAAAAACATTTATCTTCAAGAGTAAATTAAGCCGTTTTACACATTTCTGCATAAAACGGCTCTAATTTTTTTAATTGTAACAATTTATATACAATTAATACATTCCACCCATTCCGCCTCCGGCAGGCATAGCTGGCTCAGGCTCAGGGATATCAGCAACAGCAGCTTCAGTGGTTAAAAGTGTAGCTGCAACAGACGCTGCATTCTGAAGTGCAGATCTTGAAACCTTTGCAGGGTCTACAATACCTTCAGAAATCATATCAACATACTTCTCTGTCATAACGTTAAAACCGATACCTGCATCAGCTTTCTTAACAGTATCAACAATTACAGCACCTTCAATACCTGCATTTACAGCAATCTGCTTAACAGGAGCTTCAAGAGCTTTTAATACAATCTGAACACCTGTTCTCATATCACCTTCTGTTTCAGCAAGTAACTTTTCGACACGTGGAATAGCATGGATAAAGCAAGTTCCGCCACCAGCGACAATACCTTCTTCAACGGCTGCACGGGTAGCTGCCAAAGCATCTTCAATACGAAGTTTCTTTTCTTTCATTTCAGTTTCGGTAGCAGCACCAACCTGGATTACAGCTACACCGCCTGACAATTTAGCAAGTCTTTCCTGAAGTTTTTCTCTGTCAAAGTCAGAAGTTGTTTCTTCAATCTGAGCTTTGATAGATTGAATTCTCTTTTGAATTTCTTCCTTAGAACCTGCACCGTCAACAATGATTGTATTTTCTTTCTGAACCTTAACCTGTCTTGCACGACCAAGCTGGAACAACTGAGTTTCCTTAAGATCAAGACCAAGTTCTTCAGTAATAACTTCACCGCCTGTTAAAATAGCAATATCCTGAAGCATAGCTTTTCTTCTGTCACCAAAACCAGGAGCCTTAACAGCAACACAAGTAAATGTGCCACGGAGTTTGTTAACAACCAAAGTTGCAAGGGCCTCACCCTCAACATCTTCAGCGATTATAAGAAGCTTCTTGCCCTGCTGAACAATCTGCTCTAACAAAGGAAGGACTTCCTGAATATTAGAAATCTTCTTGTCAGTGATAAGGATATATGGATCATCCAGTTCAGCAACCATCTTATCTGTATCAGTTGCCATATAAGCAGAGAGGTAGCCTCTGTCGAACTGCATACCCTCAACAACTTCAAGGCTTGTTCCCATTGTTTTTGATTCTTCAACAGTAATAACACCGTCATTAGAAACTTTTTCCATAGCATCAGCAATCAGGTTACCGATAACATCATCATTAGCAGAAATAGAAGCAACACGAGCAATATCCTCTTTACCTCTTACCTTCTGGCTGTCAGCTTTAATACATTCAACAGTTGCTTCAACGGCCTTAGCAATACCTCTCTTAAGAACCATTGGATTAGCACCGGCAGCAATGTTTCTTACACCCTCATTTATGATAGCCTGTGCAAGAACAGTAGCTGTTGTTGTACCATCACCTGCTACGTCATTAGTCTTAGTAGCAACTTCTTTAACTATCTGAGCACCCATATTCTCAAATCTGTCTTCAAACTCAATTTCCTTAGCAATTGTAACACCATCATTTGTAATTAACGGTGCGCCGAACTTCTTATCAAGAATTACATTACGGCCCTTAGGTCCTAAAGTAATCTTAACTGTATTTGCCAACTGATCAACACCCTTAATAAGAGCCTTTCTTGAATCTTCACCAAATTTCAATTCTTTTGCCATTTTAAGTTTACCTCCTGATTATTCAACTACAGCAAGGATATCGCCCTGCTTAAGAATAATATATTCCTCACCATCAAATTTAACCTCTGTACCAGCATATTTGCTTGTGAGAACTTTATCTCCTACTTTAACTTCCATAGGAACAATCTTACCGTCTACAACAGCACCCGGACCTACAGCTACAACCTGTGCAACTTCAGGCTTTTCCTTTGCAGCACCTGTTAAAATGATTCCGCTTTTAGTCTTTTCTTCAGCTTCAACCATTTTAATAACTACTCTGTCACCTAAAGGTTTAATATTCATTTTACATCCTCCTATAATAAAAAAATAATATACAATTTATACAATTAGCACTCAAAACGCTTGAGTGCTAATTCGTTCTTATATAATATACTCCACTTTACCAAAAAATGCAAATAAAATTATTAATTATTTTCCTGTTCTGACTTTTCTTTTTCAGCTTTTTCCTGGGCTCTCCATTTAGGAAGTTTCTGTGACTTCATGCCTTGTCTATCAATAAGTTCGTCAAACACATCTTCCCATTCAACACCAACATCAGCCATAAGTACCATAAGGTGATACAAAAAGTCAGAAATCTCACCAGCTAAAGCTTTTGGTTCACCATTTTTAGCAGCAATAATAATTTCTGCACTTTCTTCACCAACCTTTTTACAAATCTTATCTATACCTTTTTCAAATAGATAATTTGTATATGAATCTTCAACAGGATGAATCTTCCTGTCATAAATAACATCCAGATCATGATTAAGAATCATAGCTTTTTGAATCTCCAAAGGTTCGGGTCTGTAGAAACAAGTACGATTTCCTGTATGGCAAGCTGCTCCTGTCTGTTCAACCAAAGCAAGTAATGTATCTCCATCACAATCATATGACAAAGAAATCAGCTTTTGTACATGACCGCTTTCCTCGCCCTTTTTCCACAATTTCTGTCTGCTACGGCTGTAATATGTGCAATAACCTGTCTCAATAGTAAGCTTTAAAGACTCTTCATTCATCCAGGCCATCATAAGAACTTCTCTGGTTAAATAATCCTGAGCTATGCAAGGAACAAGACCATCACTATTAAATTTAATATTTTTAAGATACTCCATCAATTACATAACCCCCTTAGTAGAAAGCACACCACTTATCTTTTCATCAACAGAAATTGCCTCTTTAAGTGCATGGGCAAAAGCTTTAAATATACCTTCAATTATATGATGACAATTAGAACCATATACTAAATTAACATGAAGTGTCATTCCTGCATTAAAAGCAACAGCCCTGAAAAGCTCCTCAGTCATTTCAGTATCGTAATCACCTAAACGCACTTTTGGCATATCAACATTGAAAACAATGTACGGTCTTCCGCCAAAGTCAAGATTCACCTGAACAAGCGCCTCATCCATAGGAAGTGTAAAGCTACCATAACGCTTTATACCTTTCTTATCACCGGCTGCGTTCTTAAGCAAATTGCCTAAAACAATACCAACATCCTCAACAGTGTGGTGACAATCCACATAAGTATCACCTTTAGCTTCTAAAGAAAGACAAGTTCCTGAGTGAGCTTCAAGTAATGTAAGCATGTGATTCAGAAAACCAACACCTGTAGAAATATTACCTTTAGCGACTTTATCAAGATTCCATTTAGCTGTAATCTGAGTTTCATTTGTATTTCTAGTAATTTCAGCTTCTCTCATTTACATATTCCTCCAACACAGACAAAAAACAATCCATTTCTTCGTCAGTACCGATTGTAACTCTCAGTCTGTTATCTATTTTTTCTTTATTAAAATATCTTACCAAAATTCCTTTACTTCGTAAATACGGGAAAAGATCCTGTGCCTTAAAAGTTTTATGCTCAATAAACACAAAGTTTGCTTTAGACTCCGGTACATCAAAACCTAAATATTTAAGTTTAGCACTTACTCTATCACGGGTAGCTGAAATTTTACGGGTTATTTCAGTAAAATACTCTGTGTCATACAAAGCAGCTTCAGCTCCGGCCATAGCAAGTTTATCCATTGTATATGAATTAAAAGAATTTTTAACTCTGTCAAGTCCCTCAATTAATTCAGTACTACCCGCAGCAAAACCAACGCGAAGCCCTGCTAATCCTCTTGATTTTGACAAAGTCTGAGTTACCAGAAGATTAGGATACTTATTAATTAGTTTAACTGCACTTTCAGCTCCAAAATCAACATAAGCTTCATCAACAATTACTACATCGTCAATATGTGACTGTAAAATTCTCTCAATATCAGAAAGTGAAATTGCAAGAGATGTGGGAGCATTAGGGTTTGCTATACAAACACCGCCTTCACAGTGACAGAAATCTTCCACATCAATAGACAAATCGTCTTTAAGTGGTAAAATGTTATATGTAACATCAAACATTTTACAGTACACAGGGTAAAAGCTATATGTAATATCAGCAAAATTTATCTTTTTGTCTTTATCAAAGAAGGCTGCAAAAGCAAAACCCAAAACCTCATCAGAACCATTGCCAACAAAAACATTTTCTATTGAAATTCCGTTTATCTTTGCAAAAGCTTCTCTTACTTTAGTTCCGTTTGGATCAGGGTAAAGTCTTAGTGCATCATCAGAAGCATTTTTAATAGCTTCAATAACCTTTGGTGATGGTCCATAAGGATTTTCATTTGTATTAATTTTTATAAGTCTCTCTATACCCTTCGGCTGTTCACCAGGTACATAAGGGTCAATATTAAGAGTTTTACTATTCCAGAATTTACTCATTTTAATCTTATCCTTATTGAATTTTCATGTGCAGTAAGTTTTTCTGAAGCAGCAAAGTCAGCTGCATCCAGAGCATCTCTCATAAAAGCATCTTTGTTATAGTTTATAACACTGGTACGCTTTAGAAAATCCCATACACCTAAAGGTGATGAAAACTTAGCACTTCCTCCTGTTGGTAAAATATGATTTGTACCACAGTAATAATCGCCCATTGGTTCAGGACTATAATTTCCCAAAAATACTGCACCGGCATTTTTAACTTCATTAAGTAACTCTTCAGGATTTTCAACACACAGTTCTAAATGTTCAGCTGCAATAAAATTACAAATTTCCATAGCCTGAGACATGTCTTTAACCAAAATAATAGCGCCATAGTCTTCAAGTGATTTTTCAGCTATTTCTTTACGGGAAAGTTCGTCAAGCTGAATTTCAAGCTGTTTTTGAGTCTCTTCAGCTAATTTCTTACTTGTTGTTATAAGCACAGAAGCAGCCATAGGATCATGCTCAGCCTGTGATAACATATCTGCTGCAACATACGCAGGATTAGCGGTGTCATCAGCCACAATAAGAATCTCGCTAGGACCTGCAATCATATCTATACCACATTTTCCAAATACACATCTTTTTGCTGTAGCTACAAAAGCATTTCCCGGACCTGTAATTTTATCAACCTGTGGAACAGATTCAGTACCATAAGCCATGGCTGCAACAGCCTGAGCACCACCAATCTTAAATATACGATCAACACCTGCGATATAAGCTGCCTGCATAATAACTTCCGGAATGTTTCCATTTTTATCAGGAGGTGTACACATAATTATTTCTTTTACACCGGCCACTTTTGCAGGAATAACATTCATAAGAACCGAAGACGGAAGACTGGCACTACCTCCGGGCACATAGACACCAACTCTTTCCATAGGTGTAATTTTCACCCCTAATTTAAGACCTTCTCTTTCCATCTGCCATGATTGTTCTATTTCCTTTTCATGGAATTCTTTTATATTAGTTGCTGCCCTTCTTATAACACCATCAAGTTCACCAATGTCCACAGGCTTACACTCTGTTTCAATACCAACTACAGAAAGATCAACACCATCAAATTTCTGTGTTAATCTTAAAAGAGCTTCGTCACTATTTTGGCGAACGTCATCTATAATACCTTCGACAATAGAGGTAACATCTCGCTTACTTCCGGCTCTTCTTTCTTCAAATTCTTTATAAAAGCTTTCATCTGGCTGATTATATATTTTCATTTTCCTTAAGTTGCTCCTTAATATTTTCAATAATTGCTTTGATTCTTTCTCTTTTAATCTTCATACTTACACGGTTAACTATCATTCTTGCGCTTGCCTCAAAAATTGTTTCAAGCACATCTAGTCCATTTTCTTTAAGTGTTCTTCCACTTTCTACAATATCAACGATTACATGAGAAAGACCTACTAATGGAGCAAGCTCAATAGAACCGTTTAATTTAATAATTTCAACAGATTCATGTTTTGTATGTTCAAAATATGTTCTTGCAACATGAGGATATTTTGTAGCAACTGTCTTATTTGGAATTGTATCTAACTTTCCAATTAAATCCTTAGGTCCGGCTACACACATTCTGCATTTACCATAACCTAAATCCAGAACTTCATAAAGATTTCTATCTTCCTCTAATATTGTATCTCTTCCTACAACACCAATATCAGCTGCACCATAGTCCACATAAGTAGGAACATCTGCAGGTTTAACCAGGAAGAATCGAACCTTACTCTTTTCATCGGTAATAATAAGTTTTCTTGTGCCTGATTCTAATTCAGAAGAGTCAACCCCTGCATTTTTAAACAAATCAAGAGCTAATTCACCAAGACGACCTTTAGGTAAAGCAACCGTAAGGTAACCATCATCATCACCTTTTGTACTTTGATTTTCCAAAGCCTGCATAAGAAGATTAATTCCGATACTAAAGCCTGTAGCCGGTGCAGATACACCATAGTTCTCTGTTAAAGTATCATATCTTCCACCGCTGATAACAGGGAAACCGACACCATTTGTAAAACCTTTAAATATAATTCCTGTATAGTAACTCAGACTGCTGACCATACCAAGATCTATGGAAACATATTTTCCGAGACCTTGTTCTTCAATAATATTCATAACTTTTCTCAAGTAAGCAATCGCTTCTTTTGAAGTTGAGTTGTTGGTACATTTTTCTGCCACATCAAGAATCTCAACTCCGCCAAACATATTAGGAAGACTTACAATAAGATTTTTAAGCTCTTCATTTATATTTTTATCTTTTAAGAACTTTTCAAGGTTACCAATCTGTTTTCCGTCAACCATTTTACGGATTTCTTCGCCTTCCACATTAGAAAAACCGGCTTCTTCGATTATTCCCTTAAAGAACTGAACCTGACATATATCAATTAAAAAATCAGTTAAACCAAGTCCCTTAGCAAGCATTATTGCCCGGGAAATAATTTCAGCATCCACATAAACACCCTGGCCACCAATAATTTCACCACCGGCCTGAGTATATTCTTTCATTTTACCGCCGCCACCGACAGAAGGATTAAATGTATTTCCTATGTAAAATAATCGAACTTCACTATCATCGCTTTTAAGTTTAGTAGCATAAGTACGGACAGCAGGAATAGTAAGATCAGGACGAAGAACCAACATTTTACCGTCATTTCCCTCAAATTTAAACATATTCTCCTGTGAAATTTTCCCTACACCTGTTGAAAATGTATCATAATACTCTATAGATGGAGTTTCTATTTCACGATAACCGTTACTTTTAAAATGTTCACGGATTTTTTGCTCCATAACACGCTTCTTTTCACACTGTTCAAATAATATATCCTGAACCCCGTCAGGTGTATAAACTTTAGGAAACATAATTAACCTCACAAAAATTATTACTTTAGCAAATTAAATTACTAAAGTGTTGTATATTATAATCATCTTTTTTAAATATGTCAACACTTTTCTAAATTTGCAAAACTAAGCATAAAACGCTTAACTCCGGCATCATCAAAAGAGACCTCAATCTTAGTGTTATCGCCTGAACCTTCCAACTTAACAACCGTACCTGTACCATACTTCTTATGAGTAACCATATCTCCCGGTTTAAAATCAAAAGAAACAGTTTTATTAGCAGGCTTTGAAGGTGTCGCTGATGGCTTGAATATTCCGTAAGAAGAAAGAGACGGACCTTTTGAATTACTACTGAAACTTACTGAAGTTTGTGTTGTTTTTGAAACTACCGGACCCGGTTTACCAAAGCCTGTTGTTCTTGAACTTCCGGTATAACTATATGTATCAAATGACGTCGTCTTTTTCTTCGTTGTTCCTTCTATCAGTTCATCGGGAATTTCTTTTAAAAATCTGGAAGGTATACCATAAGAAGTTCTTCCATAAAGCATACGGTTACTTGCAGACGTTATGTACAACTGCTGTTTTGCTCTTGTTATTGCCACATAACAAAGTCTTCTCTCTTCTTCAACACCGTACTTTTCTTCAAAAGAACGTGCAGAAGGAAATATTCCTTCTTCCATACCAACCATAAAAACCACAGGAAATTCAAGACCTTTAGCATTATGAACCGTCATCATTGTAACTTTATCTTCAGTATCGTCTGAATTATCCATATCACTGCTCAAAGTTACATTCTGTAAGAAGGCAGAAAAACTTATATCACCATCTTCAAGCTCTAACTGATCATTTTCAAATTCCTGGGCAACTGTATAGAACTCTTTAATGTTTTCAATTCTTGATTCTGCTTCTTCTGTATTTTCAGCTTTAAGTTCGTCTATAATACCAAGATCTTCAATCATGTATTCAACAAATTGAGCCACAGACATTTTATCGGTTTTTTCTGATAACTGATAAATCTTAGCCGCAAATGTAACCAGCTTTCCTGCGGCTCTCGATAATTCACCGGGATACATATTCGCTCTTGCACAAATCTCGAACATAGAACACTGATTTGACAACGCCAATTCTTCTACATAACCAAGAGTAGTCTTACCAATACCCCTTGCCGGAACATTTATGATTCGTCTTAAGGCAAGGTCATCATCAGGATTAGCAATAAGTCTTAAATAAGCAACAATATCCTTAATTTCTTTTCTGTCGAAGAATCTTAATCCACCAAACACACGATAAGGAATACTTCTTCTGCTGAAAGCACTTTCAAGGCTCTGGGATAAAGCATTGATTCTGTAAAGAATAGTAAAATCAGAATACTTTCTTTCACCTGATTTAACAGAAGAAGTAATTATATTTGATATATATAATGCTTCTTCATTCTGATCTGTACCTTCATATCTGATAATCTTATTACCTTTTTCACCTGATGTCCATAATTTCTTTGATTTTCTTGATGGGTTATTTTTTATAACATTATTAGCAGCATCAAGAATTGTTGATGTTGATCTGTAATTTTCTTCAAGACGCACAACCTTACAGTTTTTATAATTCTTCTCAAAATTAAGAATATTAGTAATATCAGCACCTCTGAAACTGTAAATACTTTGGTCATCGTCACCAACAACACAAAGATTCCCATATTTAGAAGCCAATAAATTTACAAATTCAAACTGAGCTTTATTAGTATCCTGATATTCATCTACCATTATATATCTGAATCGGTTCTGGTACATTTCAAGAACATCAGGATATCTTTTAAAAATCTCAAGTGTTTTTAAAATCATATCATCAAAATCCATTGCATTATTCTGCTCTAGAGTCTGCTGATACATTTCATAAATATCTGCAATTATTTTACCGTTTCTGTCTCCGTAAGGTATGCTTGCTCTGTAGTCTGACGGCCAAAGCATCTCATCCTTAGCCTTTGAAATTACACTTTTGATTAAATTTACAGGATAACGCTTCTCATCAAGATTAAGTCGTTTAAGACAGTCCTTAATAACCGTCTTACTCTCAGATTCATCATAGATTATAAAATTCTTAGTATAACCAAGAAGTGGCCCGTGAGAACGCAAAATCTTACCACAACAAGCATGGAAAGTGTTAATCCACATTCCGTTTGTTCTTTCTTCAATAAGTCCTTGTGTTCTTTCTAACATTTCTCTGGCTGCTTTGTTGGTAAAAGTAATCGCCAAAATATTATAAGGGTCTATGCCACATTCTTTGATTAAATAACAAATTCTATATGTAATTACTCTTGTTTTACCACTACCTGCACCGGCAAGAATAAGTACTGGTCCATCCTTCTGAGTAACAGCCTCATATTGGGGACCATTCAACAATGATTTA
Organism: Oscillospiraceae bacterium; assembly: GCA_015069135.1. GTDB lineage: Bacteria > Bacillota > Clostridia > UBA1212 > SIG427 > SIG427. Next base: position 335,116 of record SVJE01000001.1, read on the forward strand.
TAATCCATCTTATTTACCCTTTCTCTGTTTAAATATCTCATACATGACTACACCGGCAGCAACTGACGCATTAAGAGACGATACTTTACCTTCCATGGGAATAGTCAACACAAAGTCACACTGCTCCTTTGTAAGTCTTCCCATGCCGAAACCTTCACTTCCGATAACAAGGGCGACAGGACCTTTCATATCGGTTCCGTAAAATGGAGTTTCTCCTGATAAATCAGTACCGTAAACCCATAATCCTTCTTCTTTTAATTCTTTAAGGGTAGCAGGAATATTTGTTACTCTTGCAACAGGCACATGCTCAACTGCACCGGCAGAGGCTTTAGAAACAACACCTGTAAGCTGCACACTTCTTCTTTTAGGAATAATCACACCATGAGCACCAACAGCATCACAGGTACGGATAATGGCTCCTAAGTTATGAGGATCCTGAATCTCATCAAGAACAATTATAAAAGGTGGTTGATTCTTATCTTTTGCAACCTGTAAAATGTCATCAACTGTTGAATATTCCTTTGGTGAAACATAAGCAAGTACCCCTTGATGATTCTGTGAACCTGTGATTTCATCCATTTTACCTCTGGAAACCTGTGTCATTATAACTTTACACTCTTTAGCCAAAGCTGTAATCTGAGACATAGATCCCTTCATTTCACCGCAAAATAGAATCTTATTAATAGGTCTACCTGATTTTAATGCTTCAAGTACACCATTTCTTCCGTATATGATTTCATTATTTTCATTTTTAAATTCATACATCTGGTTAAATCTCCCCGTTAATTATTCCAATCACTCTTCCAATCAGGTATTCAAGCCTCTCCTGTTTTTTCATAAGATACAGGTATCCACACAAACTTTCAAATCCTGTTGCATAACGATAATCACCTACATCTGCATTTTTAGGAACTGTATGAGGATTTGCGTTTCTGCCCCTTCTTACAACATTTGCTTCTTCCGGTTCAAGTTCATTTAAAAGGATTTTAACAGCTTTACTCTGTGAAGCTGCCTTAACATATTTAATAGCTTCAACATGCATACTGTTAATAGTCCTGAAACCTTTTTTCATAACATAATTTCTTATATAAATTTCATAAACCGCATCACCTATAAAAGCCAATGCCAAAGGTTGCATACTTAAGACTTCCCCAGGCGTAAAATTCATATTATCTATTGTAAAATTATCCATTCTTTTTGTTGCTCCGTTTCTGCATCATAAATATAATAAGAATAATAAACAAAACAGATATTGTCACAGCAGAAATAATCTTAAGAATTCCAATAAAGAAAACAGTATCAAAAGCAGTGGTACTACCCGGATTTATTTTATCAGAATTAAAAATATCCATTTCAGGATCATCCCAGGTTTGATTTGTATTATCTTTTCCGGCTTTATTTATTACATATCTTTGTGTCAGAACAATGTTTGCATCAGAAATAGCTTTAGACAAAGAATTTCTATCAAAGAAAGTTGCGTTAAGTTCCTCACCATTATTAAGCTGCCAATGTGAAAGTTGAACACCACTTTCTACAATTGACTCAAGATACTTTATCTGACCTTCAATTACATTTGAATTATTAAAATCAATAATCCCATTGGTTGCACCATTGTAAAGAATTTTACCCAAGGATTTTGCTTCTTTTTTGAGATATTGAAATGTCAATGGAACTTTAACATTATTCTCATCTGTGTAAAATGATTCGGCATTAGTAGCAACTCCAACATTAAATCCATGAACGCTAATAACATCAAAACATTCAGACAAAAGACTTAAAGCATATTGTCGCTCTGTTCCGTTGTCATAATTCCAGTCTTCGTTTTCTCCATTCATAGTAGCTGAAAGAAGATGCCACTGAGCAGTTCTTAAAAGACCGTCACCACTGCTTATAAGATGAGAATCATCTATTTCCTTTACTCTTTCTGTACAATCTTTATAAAATTCACTTAATTGTAACAGTGAATACGCAACATCACCATTTGTAGAACCGCAGTCTGCAGATAAGTTTGCCCCATTACAAAGTTCCCACATCAAAATAGTCTTGTTATTTTTATATCTTCCAATGAAACCATCAAGAAAATCATACATATAAATTCTTGACTGAGAATTTGGATCAGAAATAAGATCAACAACAGTTTCATTTACTGTTGCCCAACCATATCCTTCAATATAGTCAGAGGCAATATACATGGAACTGTTAAGACCAAGACAAGGGATAATTCTTATATTATGTTTTTCACATAAACTAAAAACGATATCTGATGCATTAAAGAATATTTCACGATCTGTAGAAGATTTTAAAACACTATAATTATTATCATTCCAGAAATAACTTCTTATTGAATTAAAACCTAATGCTTCCATATCAGATAAAACTTCATCGGCATTTTTATATTCCGGTGAATTGTAAATACCCTCAGGATTTCTTTTGTATGAAGCCCAGATTTCTCTGAATAAACTTTCATAAAGAAAACTTATTTCGTAATATGGTTTTCCGTTCATATAGAACTTGCCACCAATATTTTTAAGAATATTATCAGTTTTAGAAGTACCTGTTGTTACCACAACCAGATTTGCCTCTTCATCCCACCATACATCCGCATTAAGAGCTTCGTTTATTAAATTAAGCGGAATATACATAATTCCATTTTTAATTACAGGAGTTTGATTTAAAACTATATTTTTTCCATTTAAAGTAGAAATATTACTTTCTGCAGAAAAAACCAGGTTTAATTTTTCATTAATAACAGTAACTGAATTACTATTTTCAGAATACTTCATTCCTACACTATCAAACAACCGTTCAGCCGGAACATATACAGTGTTTCCCTCTGAAAACAATTCATCAGCGAAATATATCTTAGTATCATTTATAAACAATGAAATTTTATTTTCATCTTTATAATCTATTTTGGGTGTATCTAATTTACCAGGTTTCTGCGAAGAATATTTTTGAGGGTACATTTTCGATGATGTAAAAATATTAAAATCATCAATTGTTACATATGAATTTGATCCAGACTGATTCATTAAAACACGAACAGCTTCAACTGAAAAAATTTTATTTGTAAGTAACGGATCAGAATCAAGCCTTGCATCATTTACATAAACACTGTAAGTATCCTTGCCTCGTTGCAATTCTGCTTTGATTTTATAAACAGTATTATAAGAAAATGTATGTATTGTCTTACCTGTACTATCAACTAATGATAAGACATTATTCTGATGAATAATAGAAAAAACATGTTGTGAATTATTAGAAGTGCCATTTGTACTCAGATATAAATCAAATTTTCCGGCAAAATCAGGTGAACAATTAAATTTAAATTCAACAGACATATTAAATGCATTCATAGATAGATTATTCCATGAAAAATCACACTTGAACACATCCAGGGACTGACTACCGCTTATAGGGTCAACAGACGAAAACTTATAATTTGAATCATCGGAAACAAAGTCTGAAAATTTTGTTTCTTTTTCAAAATCAACAAACACTTTTTCCCGTACAACATTATCGGCAGCAAAAACAGAAACAATTCCTGTTAAATTTGCTGCCATAATAACGAAAACAATTATTAAACTTAAGACTCTTTTTAATTTATTATTCATTTTCAAGGGACTCTAAATAATTCTTAAAAATTTCCTCCAACAAATCATCTCTGTCAAGTTTTGTAATAAGAACCCTGGCATTCTTATGGTTTGTAATATAGGTAGGATCACCTGAAACAACATAACCAACCAACTGACTGATAGGATTATATCCTTTTTCTTTCAGGGCGCTGTATACTTCACAGATAATTTGTCTGGTCTCATTTCCTTTCTCAGGCATTGGCTTGAAAAAAAGTGTATTTTTATTTTCCATCCGTCTCACCCTCTTATCCTTTCAACATTTGTTATATCGTACCATAAAGCCTGTCATTTTGCAATTGTAATCTTACATTCTTTATAGAATTAATTATTTCGTCTTCCATCATCAGTTCCATTTCAGAAATATACACTTTAATATAGTTCTTTCCATGACCTGTATAGAAAATCTCACCATTTATCTCTTCTTTTTCTTCTATTAGAACCTGTTCAATTGTACCATCAATGGTTTTCAAATACTCTGTGCGGCATTTTTCCGCTGTTTTAGTCATTTCCTGAGCTCTAAAAGTTTTTACTTCATTTGAAATCTTGCAATCCATGTCAGCAGCCTTTGTGCCTTTTCTTGGAGAATATGGGAATACATGCATTTTAGAAAAACCAACTTTTTCAGCAAATACCTTACTTTCTTCAAATTCCTGCTGAGTTTCTCCCGGGAAACCGACCATTATATCAGTGGTAAAAGTACTGTCAGGCATATATTTTTTTAACATATTTATTATATCCATATATTCTCCACTGGTATACCTTCTGTTCATACGCTTAAGAACCGTATCAGAACCACTTTGTAAAGCCACATGGAATTGTCTACAAAGTTTTTTATTTTCGCTTAATGTTTTAATTTTTTCTTCAGTCATAAAAACAGGTTCTAATGAACCTAAACGTATTCTTTCTATACCATAAATTTTTTCTATTTTAGCGGCAATAGAAATTAAGTCCTCATCTATATCAAGATCCCGACCATATGAAGCAAGATGAATACCTGTAAGTACAACTTCTTTATAGCCTGCTTCAGCCAAATCCTCAATTTCTTCAATGATATCTTCAGGAAGTCTGCTTCTTATATGCCCTCTCGAATAAGGAATTATACAATATGTACAAAATCTGTCGCATCCGTCCTGAATTTTAACAAAAGCACGCTGATGTTCTGTCATTCCTTTTACCGAAAGTCTCTCATATTCTGCATGTTTAACAATATCCTGAGGAATTTCATTTTCAGCAAAACGACCGGACAATACCTGATTGATTAATTCAGGAAGCTGACTTCTTCCTTGAGTACCAACTACAATATCAACACCTTCTATAGCACGTACTTCTTCTTCAGCTACCTGAGCATAGCAACCCATAACCGCAATAACACTTTCAGGATTCTGACGATGTGCCCGTCTTATTACCTGACGATTTTTCCTGTCAGATTCTCCGGTTACACTACAGGTATTAATAAGATATACGTCAGCCTTATACTCAAAGGGAATCTGTCTGTAACCAGCATTTTCAAGAAGTTCAGCCACAGCCTCTGTTTCATATTGATTTACTTTACAACCTAATGTGTATATAGCAAATGTTTTCTGCATTTTAAGGTATTGTCCTTTCTGTTTCTGTGTCAAAAAAAATAAGCCCCGGATAAAACGGAGCTGTAAGATACCGATTTAAGCTTTGAATCTCTCAACAGCTTTAAGGAATTCATCAGCTTCACCTTTTTCTTTATTGTGGATTTCCATTGTAATAGGACTTGTTAAATCCAAAGAAAAAATACCCATAATTGATTTTGCATCCACAACATAGCGACCTGATGAGAGGTCAACATCAAAAGAAACCTTACTTACTTCACTGACGAATACCTTTACATCGTCAATTGACTTGAGAACAATTTTCATAGTCATTTTCATTTCCTCCTTTTTTCTAATTCACAAGCTATATACTAGCCCTTAGATAATAAAATGTCAATGAGCTATTTATAAAATTCACGAAAAATTGAAATCTTCGGTATATCTGCATGATTTACATCCATATATTCCATAAGAACTCCTAACGGAAAACCTTTTTTTAATTCTATAAGATCTCCTTTATCCAATTCCTCAACCATTTTTATAAATCTGGTTTTAAGAAGACAAATTTCATATTCCAATGAAGAATTAAAGAAAAAATCTGCATATTGCTTCATTGGTTTTATATATTTTTCTTCCCCATCCCTTACAGAAGCCCACATTGACATAGTTTTTGAAAGATCTGAACCTCTGTCTACTCTGTCACGGACACTTCTTCGCATAAACCTTATATTTTCCGGTCTCAAAACTTCGTTTAAACCTTCGGCTCCATAAAAATCAAATGGACAGATATATACTTTGAATGTTTTTGAAAAATTAACACCATCAGTTAGTACAGGATTTAATGCATGAATACCTTCAACTATAATTACATCTCTGTCTGTTGGTGAAATTTTAGTTCCGGGAACTCTCTTCTTTTGTAAAAAGTCATATTTAGGAAGTGTAATCTCTTCACCGGACAAAAACTTATTCATAAGTATTTTAAAATATTCAATATCAAAAGCTTCCGGACATTCAAGATCCAATTTCTCTGCAGATGTGCCTTCAGGCTTATTCTGTAACCTACAGACAGTATTCAGATCATGATAAAAATCATCAAAAGAAATTATTATTACATTAAAGCCTTCGTCTTTTAGATAAGCAGATAACAGTTTAGATGTTGTTGTTTTTCCCGAGGAGGATGGTCCTGTAACCAGCACTGCATCTGTAATATTTTTGTTCAGACTATATTTATGGGATTCAACTATCAATCTTACCAGATTTTCGAATTGCATTGTATGCCTTGATTCTGATGCTGTAATAAGGTCATCATATCTGTTATTGACAACTATTTTGTTTATTCTGTCCGCCCAATATTTCATAGGTGTTTCCTCCTGAAATTTTATGATAAAATTATACCATATTTTTGATTATTATGATATACTATTCCGGTTAGAATATATTTATTCAAAAGAAAAGGAGCATTTTACCATGAGTGTATGTCCGGAAACTTCCGCACAGATAAAAAGAAGACGAACTTTTGCCATTATTTCTCATCCTGACGCAGGTAAGACTACTATGACAGAAAAATTATTACTTTACGGAGGAGCAATCAGACTTGCCGGCTCTGTCAAAGCAAGAAAGACCTCAAAACATGCTGTATCAGACTGGATGGATATTGAAAAGGAACGTGGTATTTCAGTAACCTCTTCTGTATTACAGTTTGAATATAACAACTATTGCATTAATATTCTGGACACTCCGGGACATCAGGACTTCTCTGAGGATACTTACCGTACACTTATGGCTGCTGACGCTGCTGTAATGCTTATTGACGGTGCCAAAGGCGTGGAAGCTCAAACAATTAAATTATTCCATGTTTGTAAAATGCGTGGCATTCCTGTATTTACATTTGTTAATAAAATGGACCGAGCTGCTAAAAATCCTTTTGATCTCATGCAGGAAATCGAGGATGTTCTCGGTATGCGTTCTTATCCTATGAACTGGCCTATCGGTATTGATGGTGACTTTAAAGGTGTTTACGACAGAGCCAGTAAAAAAATAGAGCTTTTTGACGGTGGTAACCATGGTCAGTCTTTTGTTAACTCTGAAACAGGTAGTGTTGATGACCCGATTTTTACTGAAAAACTGGGACAATTTCACCATGATAGATTGAAGGAAGAAATTGAACTTTTAGATATGGCGGGAGAGGAATTTAGCCTCGAATCTGTTCTTAAAGGTGAACTTACACCTGTATTTTTCGGTTCTGCCATGACAAACTTTGGTGTTGAGCCTTTCCTTATTGAATTTATTAAAATGGCTCCGGAACCACAGGCAAGAATTGCAGGAGAAAAGATTGTTTCACCTGAAGAAGACCAATTCTCCGGCTTTATATTTAAAATTCAGGCTAATATGAACCCGGCTCACAGAGACAGACTGGCTTTCTTACGCATTTGTTCAGGTAAATTTGAAAAAGGCATGGAAACCTGGCACACGAGAACAGGAAGAAAAGTTCGTCTTGCTCAGCCTACTCAGTTTATGGCTCAGGAAAGAACTGTTATTGAGGAAGCATATGCAGGAGATATTATCGGTCTTTTTGACCCCGGATTTTTTAATATTGGTGATACTCTTTGTTTAGGATCATCATCAATGAAGTTCGACGGAATCCCTGTATTCCCTTCTGAACATTTTGCAAGAGTTACTTTTGCTGACTCCATGAAGAGAAAGCAGTTCCAGAAAGGTATTCAGGAACTTGCTGAAGAAGGTGCCATTCAGGTATTTAAGCAGCATGGTATCGGTGTTGAATCTTTAGTTATCGGTGCTGTTGGTGTCCTCCAGTTTGAAGTTTTGGAACATAGACTTAAGAATGAGTATGGTGTTGGAATTAAAATGCAACAACTTCCCCATCACTATGCAAGATGGATTGGAAATAAAAACATTGATCCTACAAAACTTACAATCACAAGTTCCACTATGATTGCCACAGACCAGGAAAACGAATTCGTTCTTCTCTTCGAAAATGAATGGGGAATTGAATGGACAAAAGATAAGAATAAGGATCTGGAGCTACTGGATATTAAAGAAAAGAATAATTAAATACACCCCATCAAAGCAGATAATATAATACTGTTTTGATGGGGCTTTTTTATATTTCATGCTATTTTATACCAACAACGTTGTAATTAAAATAAGTATTTGTGTAGAAAAACATTACAATTTACTTCTTACAAGCCCAGAAGATTCACTACTGTAGTAAATGTAATCCCCTTTGATAAATGATCTATAAGGAGACGACATATCGTTAAGCTTAATCCCCTTTTTTATTTCGTCAATTTCATCATATGTATATAAATAATAAGAATTATTTTCCTTACAAATAAAATACAATTTACCATTATAAGACTCTAAATACTCATCATAAAATTCATTTTCGGAATAAACAATATCGGTTTCGTAATATCCATATCCAGGAAAATTCTCTTGCTCCAAATAAAAAACTTTACAAATAGAATCAGGATTTCTTGTGGTAAAAAACATAGAATCATCCAAAAAACAAAAATTACTATATAGAACCTGTCCATACATGCCATCTTTATATTTATCATATATATCACCTGTTCCTCTGACAATCTCTTTTTCATAGGTATCAATACTCATTTTAAATATGGTAAAACTTTTTTTAGCTTTCTCTATGTAAAATATATAATCGTCAAAAATATGGAACAGATAAACGTCATTATGTATCATTTTACTGGTATTAGTTTCTATATCATAACAATAAAATTCATAGTTACAACGGAGATATATTTTGCCATTATAAAGAACAACTTCCCTTAAATCAGAATCGGTTTTATCTCCCCAAACTTCGCAACAATCTGTAAGTTTTTCTGAAATCAAGGTATCAAGATTAATTCTCCTTAATTCAAAAAAGTGAGAAGTTAATCTGTAATACTCTCCTTCAAAATAATACAAATAATTATCCTCAATATATAGATTTGTTATTATCCACCATCCTTCATTGCTAACTTCAGCAATGACCTTTTTCTCACCGGAAGTAATATTCTCTGAAAAAATCTTATTATCCTCTACATAATAGCTATAACCATTACTTTCAATAATAGATATATCTTTTGAATATTTTAAATCACAATTTTCTATGGGGATATGATTATGAGGTTTAGGAGTAACAGTAGGTACAACAGTAATCAATGGTTGCTTTGTAGGCAATATAGTGTTTTCCGGCATACTCACAGAACAACCAGATAGCATCAACATAGAAATTATTATAATACATAATAAACACTTCAAACCAATCACACCCTTATACTATCCAAACATATTGAAAGCACCCGCTATATATTTCTTAACCATCATATAGTCAGCAGCTCCGATTTTACCATCTTTGTTTACATCAGCAGCTTCAACAAAGGCACCTGAAATTAAAGAAGAATTAGCAATTGCTTTTTTTATTTTCATGTAATCAGATGCACCAATCTTACCATCACCGGTGACATCACCAAGAATGACAAGGGTTAAAGAATCAAGAACTTTTCCATCAGCACCAAGTGTATATATTAAATTTCCTGTGCAAACTAAAGAAGAACCTGAAATCAAAGATCCATCATCTGATACAAAAACCTTATCTGATTTTTTGAAAGATGCTTTTAATGTATCTACAGATGTATAATCCTTAACACCAAATAAATAACCGTTTTCAATGTAATAACTACTATTGTCAATCAATTCAAGATATACACCGGTTGGAGGAATAATTGAACCTTCCTTAATTAAAGTATTACAATCAACACAATACATATCACCTGTATACCCTTCCTCCGTGTCAGTAGGATCCCATGCATCTCTTATCTCGGTTTCACCGTGATTATCTGAATCTAAAGAACCATAAGAAATACCACAATCTGAACACAACTTTAATTCAGAACAAGTAGCAATACCACCACTGTGTGAACAAGAATCAAAGGTTACACCACACATACAAGTGTGCCAATGACTGTTATTATCATATTCCCATTTACCATCTTCATCAGTATGAACTGTCTTATCTAAAATCACACCGCAAGTACAGGTATGCCAGTGATTTAAACCATCTGTTTCCCAAATATTGTTTGCATCAGAGTGAGTTGTTTTATCAAATATTTCACCACAAGAACATGTGTGCCAGTGATATGTGCCATCCGTTTCCCATGTTCCGTTGGCATCTGTATGAGAAATACAGTTATCTCCCGGTTCTCTGTAAACATTAATGGTATATATTCTTTCATCTCCGTTCTGAGCTGTTGCAATAACATCTATTTTATTGTTACCATACTGTAAAGAACGTGATCCTGTACCTGTTAAAGTTGTTGTTGATGCATATTTAGTTGCAGAAACACTAATAGAAGATACAGACTCACCAACAGAAAGGCTATAAGAAGTAGTATCCCTGTTAAATGCAGGAGAAATAGAATGTCCGCTTACAGACAAAGACTTTAATTTATTATTAGGATTACCATCCTTTGTTGGTTCAGCACATACTTCTTCAGGCATATTTAAATATACAGGAATCTTAAATGTAAAATTCTGTGCCAATATACCCATGTTATAATAAGCTTTTCGGGCTGTATTACCTTCACTTTTAGCAGCGTATAATGCCTGCATATACTGATGCCAATAAAGACCATTATACTGAGATTCAACATCAAATTTTTCAAGATATAACGTATCCTGTCCTTGAGAAATATAAGTTTTTATTAAAACTTGGGCACCACCATATAAAGACTTATATCTTGTATTCCAACCTTGACTTTTTGCATGGGCAAGACCATTTACAATAACAGCAGTAGCTGTAGATCCGGTAGCTTTAACATTAAAATAGTTATAATAATTTTCATATCCTAAATATGTACCGGAAATCAAGTCCGAAGTGCCTGCAGTTCCCTGCTCCTGTCTAACACGGTTAGCAAGATGATAAGGACTGACATTAAGCTCTTTACCTATCTGAACAAAAGCTTCAGCATATGTCATGCCATTCTCAATTGTAGTGTTATACATAAAAGTATTCTTAAGAATAGCATTTACACCTTCAATATCCTGTGAAGAAGAATATGTAAGAAGTTCAAACTGGAATATATTCTGATCATTAAGGAAGTTTCTTGGATCCATATGGTACTTAATAGCGTCTTCGGAAGCCTGAATAAAGTTACTACCATTAAGAACAATATATTTATTATTTACCCAGTCAAAAGCTCCATCAACAGTTGATTTCCACGAAGAAGGTGTAGAGCTGTTGTCAACAACCAGGTTTCTTTCTAAAACACATTCATTTTTTAAAGCTGTAGCCCAATCAAGATTGGTATGAAAAGCCACAAACTTCCATTCAGGATATGTTTCATGTAAGTCTCTTAAATACGGTTTATAGCTTTCCGGAAATCCTTGATAATCAAGATATTCTTCAAAAGTTCCTGTAAATTCCTCTTCTGTATCATCTGCTAAAAGAGTTATATAGCTGGAACTTGCATAACCGGTTAAACCGTTATATGAAATATTGTACCAAACTTTACCTGTAGTTGCCGTGGCAGATCCCAGAATAGTAACAACATTGCCTTGATAAACATATCCTACAGGATCATACTCTGTACCGGGACCTGAACGAACAGTCAGAGTACTGGCAGTAATGGTTCCTTGCTGTGTAGCCAGAGACATAGGAACCATACTGAAAACAACAGACAAAACAATAACTAAAGAAATAACAAACTTAGTAATTTTCATTAAATTACACCTTTCACACAAGTAAAAAAATCGAATAATATACTGCTTGAATTATATCAATAAAAAAGACCTTTTTCAACCAAAAGAAGAAAAAGGTCAATAACAATTTTTTACAGTTAAATCAATATAATCCAAACAATCTCAATATTTTCTGCCAGAAAGTAAGTTTAACTTCTACAACAGGCTCATTCAAACTCTCAACAGAAATTTCTACAGCATCTGTTTGAATTACAAACTGTACAGCTTTAACATCAGTATTCTTTTCACTTACAAAAGAAACAACTTCAGCATGGCCACCTGTAACACCGGCAATCATTTCATCAATCTGATCAGAAATCTTATCATCTATACCTTCTGTTTCATTTCTCATTTCTGATGTGCCATCTTTAAGTTCAGATGTGCCACCATATAAAGCATCAACACCGTTTATAAGATCATTAACACCATCTGCAAACTTAGAAGTACCATCTTTCAACGTACTGCTTCCTGAAAGAAGTTCCTTGGTACCTTTTGATACCTCAGAATAACCTGCTACAATGCTTGCAACACCATTTGTATATTCATTAATACCTGAATCAAGTTTTTCATATTCAGTAACTAAAGTATCAATTCCCGATTTAAGTTCTGCCATTCCAGGCAACATATCCTTGACAACAGTTACTAATTCGGAAATACCTTCATCAAGTAAAACATACTTTTCTTTTAATAATTCAATACCGTCTACAAGCTGATCAACACCTTTGTCTGCTTCTGTAAGATAAGCCTCAACTCCCGTAATAGTACCATTACTTCCTTTTAGAAGAAGAATAAGGTTTTCAAACTGTTCAACTGACTTTTTAAGTTCAGAAGCATCTGCACCAAAGGACTCCATAACCTGAATATTCTTTTTAAAGGTCTTAATCTGCTCATTTAAAGCAACAATTGCTGTGTCATTTGATGATTTAAGGTAATCAATATCCAAGCCATTTTCCAGCATAATTTCCTTAAATTTTTCATACGTCACATTTTTATCCAGTGTTTTTACACCTTCATACAAAGTTTCAATACCGTCTTTAATCTGAGAAGAACCTTCAACAAGTTCATCAAGTTTATCATTTGAAGATGAAACAAAGGATAAACCATCTTTTATTGTTTTCAAAGCATTTTTAACTTCAGCCGATCCATTAACAAGCACATCGGATTTATTATTCAATGTATTTAGTCCATTCTCAAGTAATAAAATACCGTCATTAAGAGCTTTAACACCGGAGTTCATTTTATCAGAACCTGCCACAAGATCATTTATACCTGTCTTAAGCTTTCCACCGGCAGCATCTTTAAGCTCTTCAGCACCATTTTTAAGCTCACCTGCACCATCATCAAGTTTATGTATAGCATCAAGCAATTGATTAACCTGACTCATTAATGCTTCATCATCAACCTGAATATTCATAGACAGTGGAATACCATTAATTGAAACCGCAGACATTTCAAACTCTACAACATTAGCAGTAATTACAGCATCAACACCTTTACCCGGTAACATTGTGTAAGAAATCTGTTTCTTACTTCCCACGTTAGCAAGAGTTGCTCCCTCAGCCACAATATTACTACACTTCTTTGTATCAAGAGAAAAAGAACTCTGAAGTGCATATGTTTCAAAGAAATTTCCTTTATAATTTTCATTTTTCGTTACTGTAAAATGAATTTCTACTTTACCACTTTTGCCTGCTATATCCTTTGCAGAATATTCAGTACCATCCATAAAAAATTTAATTGATACATTCCATGGAATAGTAATATTATTCATTTTACCCTTGTAATATACTCTGTCTTTTTCTGTTTCAAATCTGATTACATCCCCATCCTTAGAAATTTGTTCAGTTGAATTCAGAAGCTCTATAGAAGAATAATCACCATAATCCAACACATTACCTTTACCAAAAATATTAACTGCATAAACAGAATCCACAACACCTTCAGCACTTAAATTAATATAAATCACCTCTTCCTTAGAAGAAGGTGTCTCTATAGCAACAGCACTTAAGGACCATGTTAAAACCATAATAATAGCTAAAATTACGGGTAAAATTCTTTTTAAATATTTCATTTTAATTGTTCTCCTTTTCCGGATTATATAAATCAAGTCTATATGTTCCTTTTTGTATTAAACCATCAAAAATATACAAAAGACCCGGCAATACAAAAAATACACTTATCATAGAAAGAAGTGTTCCTCTGCCTAAAAACAAACCAAACTGTGAAAGTATTCCATGGGTTGAAAGAATACTAAGAGCAAAACCTACAACAGCCATGGCAATTCCTGAAGTGAGAATGGAAGTAGTAACTGCAGAAACAGTTGATCTAATAGCTTCTTTTTTATACATCTCTTTTCTTTTTTCAATATATCTATCTGCAAAAAGTATTGCATAGTCTACAGTTGCTCCCAACTGAATAGAAGATATAATCAGATAGGCAAGATAATGTACAGATGAGTCCGTAAAATACGGAATTCCAATATTCACCCAAATTGCAGCTTCTATAGCAAACACAAGAACAATCGGTATAATCAATGATTTAGTTGTTATAAGAAGAATAACAAACACTGCCACAATAGCAATAATATTAACAATAAGATTGTCCTTTGTTATTGTATCCATTAAATCATATGTACTTACACCTTCACCAGCCAAATAATAGCTATCAGGATAATATCTGTTTACAGTATTTCTTATATTCTCTACCAAAGCAAATGTTTCTTTACCTTCAAATTCTGCATCAACAGTTAAAACAAATCTGTTATAATTGTCAGACACAAGTTGAGAAAGTGTACCTTCATCAAGGTATTCTTTAGGAATCTCTGCGCCTACAGTATCAACATATGAAAGAATATTTTTAACCTGAGGGATTTCGTGTAATGATTGAGAAAGTTCAATTTCAGAATCAACATCTCCATTAGGCACAATTACAACATATGTATCACTCTTACCAAACACATCTTCAATAGCTTTTGTATCAATGCCATAGTCCGTTTCTTCACCGTAAATATGAGCGGAACCATAATAAAAAGAATTCGAGTTAGAAGCAGCAAATGAAGGAACAGCTATTAATATAAATACCAATGCAACCGGAATCATAACTTTAGTAATCAATCTTCCGAAAAATCTAAACTCCGGCATAAACTTTCTATGGGTTGTTTTTTCAATTAAAGGATAAACAAAAAGAATAAATGCAGGCATAAATACAAATATATTTATAAGGCTGATGCCTACACCTTTTGCCAAAGCAATTCCTAAATTAGAACCAATGCCGAAACGCATAAATACCAAAGCTAAAAATCCGATTACCGTTGTTAAACCACTGGAAGCAATAGAAGAAGTTGACTTACAAAGAGCATCAATCAAAGCTTCTTTACGGTCCGGATTTAATTTAAGACACTCAGTATATCTGTGAATAAGAAATACGGAATAATCCAAAGAAACAGCAAGCTGCAAGATAGAACCGGAAGCATTAGTTACAAAAGAAACTTCGTCAAAAAGAATATTGCTGCCGTTATTAATTACAACTGCGACTCCGATACCCAGTAATACCACAAAAGGTTCTGCCCAGGAAGTTGTTGTTATAAGGAGAATAATAAGAACAATTAAAATTGATAATACAGTAATTATTTTAATTTCTTTCTCACTACCGGTTGTAGCCATTGAAGTAGATACAGCATCACCGCTCATGGCATTTTCTTCCCCGATTATGTCTCTTAGCCTCTCTACTGTTGAAACCAAATCATCCTCATCTATAGTTACAGTAAACAAAGCATTATTTTCTTTATAATATGTTTCAACAGTTTTCTGATCCAACATTTCCAGAGGCTGATATACATTAACGGAATCATCAAGCCAAAGAACAGATACTACACCCTGACAAGCTTTTATTTTTTCCTTAAACTCTAAGGCTTCAGCTATAGTTGTATTTTTTACCATAAGCCTGGCATTAGGAATACCTCCGGTAAACTCCTCTTTCATTATTTCAATAGAAACTGTGGAACTTGTTTCATCAGGAAGATATTTTGTCATGTCATAATTAACTTTAACAAATGACTGAAGGACAGCACCTATTAGTGCTAAAAGAACAAAAGTAATAAGTATTTTTTTAGGATTATTTACTACCCATGTATAGAATTTTCTCATCAGATAAAACTCCTTAAATCAAAACAAAAATACAAATTAAATTTTAACATACAAGACTGTATTATTCAACAAAATCAAACTGGCTTCTCACAGGCAAATTCAGGCATATTTTCATAAACAGGTATTTTAAATTTAAATCTTCTGTTTTTAATATTAAGTTCATCATAAGCTCTGCCTGCGGTATTACCTTCGTTGTAAGCTCCATATAAAGCTTGCATATATTGATGCCAATAAAGGCCGTGATTATCGCTTTCCACATCAAATTTCTGAAGATAAAGTGTATCCTGTCCTTTACTGATATAGTTTTCAGCTAAAAATACAGCGCCACCTTCAAGAGATTTATATATAGTATTCCATCCTTCTTCTTTTGCTTTAATAAGACCATTTTCTATAACTTCATTTTGAGTTTCCCCTGAAGCTTTTATATTAAAATAATTATAATATCCTTCATAACCAGAATAATTCCCTGAAATAAGCGGTGATGTTCCGGCGTGGCTTTGCTCCTGAAGTACTCTGTTTACAAGCAAATACGGACTTATATTATTCTTTTTACCTATCTCAAGAAAAGCTTTTGCATATGTAATCCCATTTTCTATTTCTTTACCGTCCATAAACGAACCTTGCAATATAGTTTCAATTACATTTATTGATTGAGTATCTGTATATGACAGTGATTCAAACTGAAATATATTTTCTTCATTAAGGAAATTTCTCGGATCAATAAAGTATCTGATTACTTCCCTTGATGCCTGCACATATTTATCTCCGCTTAAAGAAATCCAGTTGTTTTTCTCCCAGTCATAGGCACCTTCCTGTATAGATTTCCATGAATTTGGAACATTTGGATGATTATTTTCAACAAGATTACGACCTAATGTCATTTCTTCCACAATTACTTCAGACCATTGCAACCCTGTATGATATGCTTCAAAATCCCAGTAAGGGTACTTTTTGCTGAGAGTTCTCAAATATGGTATATAGCTTTCCGGAAAGTTTTCTTCCTTAATTTTATTTTCAAATGTAATAAATGGAAGTAGCACTGACAAAATTGCCAGTGCTAAAACCATTAAGCAAGATGATATTTTTATGAGAAAATATTTTCTCATAATTTCTTCCAAACAGCGCCGCCTCTCACGTCGCGAACCTCAATACCCATAGCTGAAAGTTCATCCCTTATTCTGTCTGCTTCGGTAAAATCTTTAGCTTTCTTTGCCTCATATCGTTTTAAAACAAGGGCATCAACTTCGGGATCTCCTTCACCCTCTATTACATAATCAGATAAGCTTTGTGCTGAATTAGCTTTTGAAGCCTCCTGAGCCTTTCTTAAAGCAGCAGCTTTCTTAGTTAAGTCAAGACCCAACACCTTATCAAAATCGTCTAAAAGAGCTAATTTTGTAGCATCATTTGTCTTGTGTTTAAGAACATCATATATAACTGTTACTGCCTGTGCTGTATTAAGGTCATTATCCATTGCTGCCACAAATTTACCTTTTAATTCATCAAATGAAGCTTTATCAATTTCTTCATCTGAGTTAATCTTAAGGCCGGCAACTTTGGCAAGCAATTTTTCAAATGCAATTTTAGCATTATCAAGATTTTCATAAGTAAATACCAAAACTTTTCTGTAATGAGACTGTAAACAGAACCATCTGTAGGTAATTGGATCATATCCCTTTTCCTCAAGCAAAGACACAGTTAAAAACTCACCTTTAGATTTACTCATTTTACCATTATTAGCGTTAAGATGGAACACATGGAACCAATAGTTACACCACTTATGGCCAACATACGCTTCAGACTGAGCAATTTCGTTTGTATGATGGGGAAATGCATTATCTATGCCACCACAATGTATGTCCATATCTTCACCTAAGTGCTTCATAGATATACCGGAACACTCAATGTGCCATCCCGGATAACCTACACCCCAGGGTGAATCCCATTTTAAAGCCTGATTTTCAAACTTAGATTTTGTAAACCAGAGTACAAAGTCGTTTTTATTCTTTTTATTGGTATCTTCCTCTACACCTTCACGAACACCTACTGCAAGATTTTCTTCTTTGTGTTCATTAAATATATAGTATTTAGGAAGTTTAGATGTATCAAAATACACATTACCACCGGCAAAGTACGCATAACCTTTTTCCATAAGTCCGGAAATAATCTTGATGTATTCATCAATACAGTTTGTAGCAGGTTCAACTACATCAGGGCGCTTAATATTAAGCTTTTCACAGTCTTTAAAGAAAGCATCAGTATAGAATTGTGCTATTTCCATAACTGATTTATTCTCTCTTTTTGCTCCTTTAAGCATCTTGTCTTCACCTTCATCAGCATCTGATGCCAGGTGTCCTACGTCTGTAATATTCATTACACGCTTAACATTGTAACCGGAATATCTTAAATATTTTTCCAATACATCTTCCATAAGATATGAACGAAGATTACCTATATGTGCAAAATGATACACGGTAGGACCACAGGTGTACATTTTAACCAAGTCAGGATTATTTGGAATAAATTCCTCTTTTTTATGTGTTGCTGAATTATATATTTGCATTAAATTCTTTCCTTCTTTCTTTTCAAAAAAGCCCCGCCCACCGGCAGAGCCTTTAATAACATATTATTCTTCGTATTCTTCCCGGTCTTCAGTTTCTTCTGATTCATCAACTACATCTTCACTGTCATCAGTTTCAACATCTTCATCTGCATCTTCTTCGTCGTCATAATCCTCATCATCTTCTTCATCTTCCTCAGATGTTTCAGGCTTAGGATCAAGATTAATAAAGAACTGAGCCATATAAAGTATTACGAATGCTGCAAGAACACCAAATTCTGCACTTGTATTCTGATCTAATGCACCGGATACATTAAGTACTAAAGGAATAATAGCAGCAATTACAAGAATTGATTTTACTATAAGTAAAATCTTCATTCTCTTATTTGTCTTAAATAACTCTTTATTATCAAGCACAGGAAGTACAATTTCCATACATATGGCAGAAATCATTGCAACAGGCAAAGCAATTTTCTGTGTCCAACCCCATATTGTTTCATTTCCGAAAACTTCAAAATAAGTAAGCAGGAAGCATACCAGCGAAGCCATAATAAGTATTGTAAAAATATTATTAAACAAATTTCTGTTTTTCATTTGTTTACCTCCATAAATGTATATAAAACATATATATTAATATATCTATTTTTACATACTTTGTCAATTCAAAAAGCTTATCAACTGGTCAATTGTATAGTCTTTTTGTTCACCTGTAACCATGTCTTTAACTTTAAGTACACCGGACTCAACTTCTTCACTTCCGATAACAGAAACATAACGGATTCCAAGCTTATCTGCATAGGAGAACTTTTTACCCATTTTACCCTCGTTAAGATAAACTTCTGTGTTTATTCCCGCATCACGAAGTTTTGCAGCAGCTTCCATTGAATACTCAACTGTATCTGACATAGGAATAACCAGAACTTTTGTTGGAGTACTTGAGTCGGCATCTTTAAGAATTCCTGCTTCACGAAGCTGATAGAAAAGTCTTGATAAACCAATTGATATACCTACACCGGGAAGACTCTGCTTTGTATAGTTTGAGGCAAGTTCATCATAACGACCACCGGAACAAATACTTCCGAGTGAAGGATAGTCGTTAAGCATTGTTTCATAAACTGTACCAGTGTAGTAATCAAGACCACGGGCAATCTTAAGATTGATTGTAAAGTTCTCCGGTGATACTTTGTAAGCAGCAATATATTTACATACCTGAGAAAGTTCGTTAAGACCTGTCTTAAACTCTTCGTTATCCACATCAAGTTTCTCTAATGCTTCAATAATTTCCTGTGGATTACCGGATATTGAGGTAAAATGTAATATATCTTCTGCACCTTTTTCAGATACACCAAGTTTAACAAGTTCTTCTTTAACGGCTTCTGCACCGATTTTATCCAGTTTATCAACAGTTCTTAATACTTCTGTCTTATCCTGAACTCCAACAGATTCAAAGAATCCATTGAGAAGCTTTCTGTTGTTAATCATAATTGTGAAAGCTCCGATATCAAGTTTCTTGAAAACAGAATAAATGATGCTTACAATTTCTGCGTCATTATTTATGCTTAAGGAACCATTACCGATAATATCTATATCACACTGATAGAACTCTCTGAAACGACCTTTCTGAGGTCTTTCGCCTCTATAAACCTTACCTATATGATATCTTCTGAAAGGAAAAGCCAACTCGCCATAGTGTTGTGCCACAAATCTTGCCAAAGGTACAGTAAGATCAAATCTCATAGCCATATCTGTGTCGCCTTTTGTGAATCTGTAAACCTGTTTTGCTGTATCTCCGCCACTTTTTGCAAGTAATACTTCAGATTTTTCAAGTACAGGTGTATCTAATGGAATAAATCCGTAGCTTTCAAAAGTTCCACGGATTTTATCAATCATACCATTGAAAGCAACCTGATCTTTTGGCAATAATTCCATAAATCCTGAAAGTATTGACGGTTCAACAATTCGTCTTGCTTCGTTTTTTTCGCTCATAAGAATCTCTCTTTCCTTTTCAGAAGTGATTGTTAAACAAAAAGCTCCAAGGATTTAATCCAAGGAGCTCTTCTGGTGATCCATCGGAGGCTCGAACTCCGGACACCCTGATTAAAAGCCAGGTGCTCTACCGACTGAGCTAATGGATCATACGCGATAATGTTTGTTTCACTTTCGCGTGCTTGCCTATATTACACCAATAACAAAGGGATGTCAAGTACTTTTGGAAAATTTTTCTGTAATTTTTTTATTTTATTTTTAATATAAATTTTTACAGTAAAATATACCCCTTTGTGTTAATCATTGTTTCCATAAAATTGATATTTATCCTACATATTTAAAGAGTGACTGATTCTAGATCAGCCACTCTTTCGATAATTGAAATTAATTAAATATCTCCATAAAGATCATACGCTCCTTTAAAGTACGCATTAACCTTCATGTAATCAACAGCAGTAAGTCTACCATCTTTATTTACATCTGCTGCGGTAAACAAAGATCCACTTAATGAGTCTTTATTCAGGATGGCATTCTTTATAGCCATATAGTCTGCAGTAGCAACCCTACCATCACCATTAATATCTCCATACACAACAACATCCACTGTGTATGATTCACCGGTGGTATTATCAGTTATTGCCAACATCATACCAGTTCCAAGATATTCATTAGCATTTGACTCTACTCCATTTTTGTATACAGTATATTCAATATCATCACCTAATGAATTAATATATTCATTAAAGTTTGTCCTATCTTTGAATATAACTTCTTCAGGTTCAGCTAAACAACTAACTTTTGTACCCGATCCTTTAATCACTTCAAAATTACCGCTATTTGATGTACCATCAGCCAATCTTAACCATGCAAGTAAATCTCCGGCATTACCGTCTTCCAGAGCAGTAAATACTGCTTCAATCCAAAGATTGTCTGAATTTGTCATACCAATAAACTCTTTGCCATCATCCAATAATGTAATCGCTATATAAGGTGAATCAGTATCTGCTTCTCTCATTACAGCAAGAAGTTTCCAAGAAGCACCAGGATTATTGGCATTAATCTCATCACAAGAAGATGACCACAAATCAAGTTCAGGTCTTAAGATTTCTGAATTGAATAACATTTCAAGGTCATAACCAAGAACGTTAACACCATCGGCAATGTCTGCAATGTTAAGTTTAATCTTAACTGTATCCCCTGCTTTAAACTCAAATACAGGTTCTGATTTAACTTTATAATCTCCACCTGTTGGTACACTAATTTCTGGTTTTGGAGTTGGTAATGTACCATTGAGATATACTTTATCAGCTATTTCAAAGAGCACATTTCCATAATTGTCAACATTGATACTTTCAAACAATTCTTCTGTACCAACATATGTTACTGTATCAAGACTTACACAATTACCAAATGCGTTTGAATCTATGTGTTTTACACTGAAAGGAATCTTCACACCTTCAAGGCTTGTACATCCATAAAATGCAGACGAACCAATACCTGTTACATATTCCGGAATTTCAACAGACTCCAATGAAGAACAATTATAGAACAAAGCTGAAGAAATATACGTAAGCTTACTCGGTAAAGTAATATCAGTCAAAACATTACATCCATCAAAGGCATTACTTCCTATTGTTGATACATTATCAGATATTATAACTTTTTCAAGACTCTTACATCCGGCAAATGCACTTTCACCAATTGTTTCAACTGAAGAAGGTATAGTAACTTCAACAAGCATTATACAACCATCAAACATATTAGAAGATATGTTCTTCAGATTAGATGACAGTTTTATATCTTTAAGTCCGGTGCATCCTGCAAATGCATAACTTCCAACACTGGTTATAGAATCAGGCATTTCCATATATGAAATACTGTCAAGACCTGCAAAAGCATAATCATATATTGATTTAATACTTCCGTCTGATGGGATAATACTATTCTTACAACCATAAAGCAATGTTCCGGATTTAGTTTCAATAAGACAATTGCCTGCACTGTGGTATTTTTTGTTTCCTGAATCAACATTTATTGATTCCAAACTTGAACAACCACTAAAAATTTGATCACCGATACTTTTTACAGAAGCAGGAATTGTAATATCAGTAAGGTTTTTACAATTATAAAATACATTGTCTGACAAAATCTTTAAATAATCAGGTAATTCAATATTTTTAAGGCTCAAGCAAGAAGAAAAAGCACCACTTCCAATTATAACCAGATGTTTTGACAACTTAACATCTTTTAAAGCAGAACAAAAGCTAAAAGAATTTTCACCAATTAATGTAACCGAATCAGGTATAACAATATTAGTTAAATTAAAACAATCGGAAAATGCACCTTCATCTATAACTTCCAGTCCATCTGATAAAACTATATTAGTTAATGCTGAACCTTTAAATGCATTCTTACCAATTGTCTTTACAGTATTTGGTAAAATTGCACCAAGTATATAACAATTTTCAAATGCACCCTCTTCAATACCAGTAACAGATAACCCTGCAAATTCTTTTGGTATTTCTATAAACAAAGAATCACCTGCATAACCACTTATATTACAATAACCATCATAAATTGTATAGTCGAAATCTTCTGGTTTACTAAACAGAGAATCAACAAAATGGATCTGAGCATAATATTTTATCTGATCATTACCATTGTAACTTATATATATACTATCCCATTGACTTTCAGTTCCAATATAGTAAACATCATACAAGTTATTACATCCAGCAAAAGCACTTCTACCAATATCGTTCACGTTATCATTCATAATAATATAACGTAATCCATTACATCCTGTAAATGCATAATATCTTATTTCTGTTAAAGTATCAGGAAGAATAATACTTGTAAGACTAGAGCAATTTGAAAATGCACCATAACCAATAGATTTTACACCATCAGGTATGTTTATATTCGATAACTTTGTACATCCACTGAATGTGTAATATTTTATTTCATCAATACCTATTGGCAACTTAACAAAAGTAAGATTCTTACAGCCACTGAAAGCATTATCACCAATCTCAATTACACTATCAGGAAAATCAATATTAGTAATAGAACTACACCCAGAAAATGCATAAGCACCTACATATAAAATAGTATTTGGAAGTTCTACTCCTTTTAGATTCTTACAAGAACGAAACGCACCGTTACCTATACCTAAAACACCTTCTGGTATAGTAATATATTCAAACTTTTGACAATTATAAAAAGCTTCGTTTCCTATATATTTTATACTTCCGTCATTTGGAATCACACTCGTATTACACCCAAGTTTTATAGTTCCTGTCTTTGTTTCAATCAAGCAATTGCCAGAACTGCTGTATACTTCATTTTCAGGAACAACAACAATATTTTCTAGAGATGAACAACCATAAAATGCACTGTCATTAATATTAGTTATTGTGGACGGAATAACTATCTTTTTAAGATATAAATTATTATAAAATGCATCGCCAGATATACCTGTTACTTTAAAATCACCAATCAAAGAAGGTATAATCAGTTCTGTTTCCAATCCTTTATATCCAGTAATATAACATTCTGATCCATTAATTATATATTCAAAATCAGAACATTCACTAGGAAATATAATATTTGCTCGCAATAAACACTCATTCTTCTTTTCTATGTTTATTTTGTTCCACTTCTCAACAGCACTATTGTAGTATACACTTTCAAGAGCACGACAACCGTTAAATGCACCTTCCCCAATATCATTCACATAACTTGAAATTATAATTTCTTTCAAAGCACTACAACCACTAAATGCATAGTATCTAATGTTTGTCACTTTTCCTGAAATTGATATTGATTCAATAGACTCACAGTTAGCAAAAGCATTTTGACCAATAGTTGTAACACTGTCAGGAATTACGATATCAGTCAAACTTATACATCCGGTGAAAGTCTGATATCTTATTTCTGAAATATAATCAGGTAATGTAACTTTCATTAAAGAAGTACATCCAGCAAAAGCACATTCGCCAATATATGATACTCCAGAAGGAATTACAGTCTCTATTAAAGAAGAACAACCACTAAAAGCATAGTCACCAATACTTTTCAATGTCTCCGGCAGTGAAATTTCATTTAAAGACGAACAGCGCTGAAATGCTTTATCACTGATACGTAAAAGACTTGCAGGAATTTTTATTTTCTTAAGACTTGTACATCCGTAAAATACACCTTCACCTATATCAGTCAAATTCTCTGAAAGTTGTATTCCATACATACCACTACATCCCCAAAAAGCATTATATCTAATGCTTGTAACACTATCAGGAATATCAACACTAGTAAGTCCAGTACAATTACTGAAAGCATTCTGTCCTATAGTTTTTACAGAATCAGGTATTGAAATGAATTTTAAGGATGAACATCCACTAAAAAAGCCATAACCAATTGTCTCAATTGTTGATGGTAACTCAATATACTCAAGATTACAACAACCACTAAAAACATTAATTCCCATGAAGGTTACACTTTCAGGAATTACAACTTCTGTTAAAGACGAACAACCACTAAATGCATAATCACCTATATGTGAAACATTCTTTCCAAAGTGAATCTTAATCAAATTACTATTGCGCTGGAAAACATTGTTATCAATAGATGTAACAGGATAGCCTTCAATTTCAGATGGAATAAAAATTTCGCTTTGATTACCATTATACCCTTTTATTACACAGCAATCATTTTTTATTGTATACAAAAATTCTGAATCATCTAAAAACAATACATCTGAATCCATTAAATATGTATTTCCTATGTAGGAAATATCCAACTCTGTCCATTGTTGATAATTTCCATCGTAATATACCTTAAAAAGATTATAACAATCGTAAAAAGCATTTTGAGAAATATATTTTAAACTTTCAGGAATTTCTATACTATACAAATTTTCATCATAACAAAAGGCTGCTGCACCTATGCCTTCAACAGGTAAACCATCAATTTCAGAAGGTATTGTTAAATTAGTTGTATCACCAACATATCCAGTTATTTCACAATAAGTGCCATAACTTTTATATTTGAAACCAACTTTATTCAAGTAAACATCAAAACTACCAGTTCGATATTCTGAATAAAACTTTGCTCTGTAAATATATACTTGACCTGCTTCTAAATTATATGTAATTTTAAAATTTGTATTATCGCCCGAGTCATCATCATATGACAATTGATTAAAATTAACATCATACAAATAACCAATCGTATCTAATGTAGATTGTGAATAAAAAACATATTCTCCACTATATTCTGGTACAAATATAAAATCTTTATAGCCCTGATAAGGAATATTTGCAGTATTTGGAACATCAAGTTTTAGATTTGAATAATAATCATATACATTCTTAATACATATATTATATCCTGAATTATACCAAAAATCTCCACCCGCATATATCTCATATGTTTGACCTGCTTTTAGATAAACTATAAATTCAAAGCCATTTGAAAATTCATATCGACTGGCTAATGTTTTACCATTTAAATCAGTAATACGAGCACTATATCCATCATAATACATTTCAGGTGTATAATAAGCATAATAACCATCTTTTTCAGGTGTAAAAAGAAATGTGTTATTTGATTTCCCTGAAATCTCTTTTAATTCTCCTTCTAAAATTTTCGATTTCTGTGCTTCATCATTAACCTCAATAACATAATTTCTTGAATCATATAAATCTTTCACTACACTTGGGGATGCAGCAGTTTCGTAACAGTTTATGTAGGCGATATAACCATCATCTAAATCCCAGTTATTTGCCCAGTTATATCCACCAATACGGAAAAGTTTAGACATTTCACTACTTGTATCATGCATAATTTCAGGAATTCTTGCCTCCTGATCAATAATCTTTACACCATCAACATACAATTGTTCTGTATTACCATCATGTGTATAAACCATGTGTACCCATGTATCCCTGGCAGCACTCATAGAAGCTGATTTACCATCACCTGGAAAACCATAATTAATACACCCATCCGCACCATTACCGATATTCCAAGAATAAAGATATTTTTGGGGATGTCCAATGTAGTTACTCTTATTATTTAAATCATCATTGAACATCTCGCTATCAATACCATCAAGAAATAACTTTGAAGTACAAAGTCCGAAACCATTTACAGCAATCTGTCCCTGCATCCAGGTTGTACCACAAATCAGACTCCAACGACTCTGTCCCTGACCTAACATAATATAAGCCTCGACTGTAAAATCTTTTACTAATTTGCTATGATCAATTGGATATCCAACAGAATAAGTACCATCAAAATGAGCTACTCTTGATTGTAATGTTTCATCATTAACATATACTACATCTTCAACAAATACTCCATTACCATATTCATCATATTTGGTAGGAACCTGAGGAAAAATCGGACTATTTTTTGTTATTCTATCCTCATACAACCCAGTTCTATAATCAACACTAAAAAATTTAAGTTTATTAAACTCTTCATGTTCGGAATTTAATTTATCAGCAAACACGGGTTCATAAAGTGGTGTTGGAACAGGGGAAGCAGTTGGAGCTGCTGTTGGAGCTGCTGTTGGAGTCGCTGTTGGAGCTGCTGTTGGAGCTGCTGTTGGGGTCGCTGTTGGAGCTGCTGTTGGGGTCGCTGTTGGAGCTGCTGTTGGGGTCGCTGTTGGAGCTGCTGTTGGATTTGGAAACAAAGCACTAGCTTTTGCTTTAACCAAAACACCATTACCATATACATCATCAAATGACTCAGCATCTAATGCTTCACAGCATGTGGACCATATCAAGTTCTCACCTTCTACTGAACCTCTTAACGCAGTAAATACTAATGTTATTTTTAAACCATTTGTATTTGAACCCTCCATTGCGTAACCGTCTTCAACAAAACCAAGTACGATTTCACTTGTACTTGATTCAACTCGTGAATACATCTCCCATATATCCTCTTGTGGTGTGGAAGCATTTATTTCATCACAGTTTGAAGTGAATTCGTCTTTTACAGGCTCCAATGCATATGCATTATAAGCAAAAGACATGTCCATCGCCACAAACATTGTTGTCTCAGGTACACCTGTTACTGTAACAACAATTTCAACCTTATCGCCTGCTTCAAAAGTTTCTGCATCATCAGCCACCAATGTGTAAAAGTCACCCTCAGGTAATATAACATCTGCTGAAGAAACCACAGGTACATAAAACATTGACAAAATAATTGACAAAGCCAACACAAAAGTAATAACTCGTTTGAACATAATCTCTCTCCTAAAATATATAATTCTCATAAATTTTTATCGTCAGTAATAATGGTGTGTATTATATACCTCTGATAAATTAATGTCAATAAATTTATCACTTTAAACAGAAAAAGAAGTCGACCCGATTTAAACATCGAATCAACTTCTGAATAAACTAAATATTACAATTTATCAGCACCTTATAATTTCACAATTATTAAAAGCGATATCCTCAAGTTCCTTGTAGTCAAACTTCTTCTCTTCTTCCAGAAGTTCATTAAGAGAAGGCTTAGTCTTAGGATGTTTCGGTGTAAACACAGTACAACAATCTTCATAAGGAAGAATACTTGTTTCAAAAGTACCTATCTTTCTTGCTATATCAACAGTTTCCATCTTATCCATACCAATCAAAGGTCTGAACACAGGCATATTGGCAGCTTCATTGGTACAGTAAATTGCATGCATAGTCTGGCTGGCAACCTGACCTAAGCTTTCACCTGTAATCAAAGCACTACAGCCGTTTTTGCGGGCAATTCTCTCAGCAATTCGCATCATAGAACGTCTCATGATTACTGTAGAAAGTTCAGCTCTGCAGTTATCATTTATAGCAAGCTGAGTATCTGTGTAAGGAACCACATAAACTTTAATAGGACCTGAATATTTAGAAACAATACCGGCAAGTTCCAATACTTTTTCTTTAGCTCTTTCAGATGTATAAGGATAGCTGAAGAAGTGCACCGCCATAAGGCTTACACCACGTTTCGCAATCATATAACCCGCCACAGGGCTATCAATACCACCTGATAAAAGCAAACAAGCCTTACCGTTGCAACCTACAGGCATACCACCCTGCGCCGGTAAAATATCAGTATATACATAAGAATTCTCTCTTACTTCCACATAAAGAATAAAATCAGGATTCTTTACATCAACAGTCAGAACATCAAACTTCTCTAAAAGCATACCGCCTATATCTGCAGAAATTTCCTGTGAGTTCATAGGAAACTTTTTATCAGCACGTCGGGTTTCAACCTTGAAAGAAATCTTACCTCCTTTATCAGGTGTCATTGTTGAAAGCTTAAGTTCTGTAACTTCAACAGCTGTCTTTTTTATTTCCTCATAATCAGTATTCATAGACCATGCAGGACTTACTGAAACAAGGCCAAACACCTTTGTCAAACATTCAGCAGCATAATCAATCTTAAA
Source organism: Oscillospiraceae bacterium (assembly GCA_015069135.1). Taxonomy (GTDB): domain Bacteria; phylum Bacillota; class Clostridia; order UBA1212; family SIG427; genus SIG427. The sequence goes on from SVJE01000001.1 coordinate 364,206, forward strand.
AGTATCATCCACACCTTCAACGAAGAATCTTGACTGAGACCAGTTAACTTTAAAATTACCGCAATCAGATATAGCATGCTTCATATTTTTAGCAAGCTGAGCTTCAAATGTTGATCTGTTAAGACCCTTTAATGCAATTTCACCAATTCTTCCTATAATAACATTTCTCTTACTCATGTATTTAACTCCTTTAAGTTAGTGTCTTTTTCTTTTATAAAGAACTCTTACACATTCCTGTAAAGCCTCACAGCCTCTTTTTACTTCAATCATAGTATTAGTACAGCTAAAACTGATTCTGATTGCTCCATCAATTGTCTGAATTGGATAGCCCATTGCCATAAGCACATGGCTTCTGTTCTTTTTATGAGAAGAACAAGCAGAACCTACGGAAACATAAACTTCCTGAGTTTCTAAACTGTGAAGTAATACTTCGGCACCAATTCCCGGGAAAGCAACATTAAGAACATAAGGCGAAGAAACTTTTTCATCAGAAACAATAACTCCTTTAGGAATATTTTCTGAAATATAGTTTCTTACATATGCATTAAGTTCAGAAACATGGCTGTAGTTTTCTTCCATCTTTGAAGACATAAACTCAGCAGCTTTTTTCATACCGCATATAGCAGGTACATTTTCAGTTCCTGATCTGAGTCCTGATTCCTGACCTCCACCATAAATCAAAGGATTGATTTTAAGACCTTTTCTCACGTATAGAAAACCGGTTCCTCTTGGGCCATGAATTTTATGGCCGCTTACAGAAATCATATCTATGCCCCATTTTTTTGGCTCCACAGGTATTTTACCGAAGCTTTGAACACAGTCGGCGTGAAGTATAACTTCAGGATTGGCAGCCTTACATATTTTTGCAATCTCTGCAATGTCAGAAATAGCTCCGGTTTCACTATTAACATGAAGCACAGACACCAAAGCAGTGTCAGAATCCACTAATTTGCTCAAAGCTTCCAAGTCAGGCGTACCGCTCTTAGTAAGAGGTAAAAGATCCACCTGTCTGCCCTGCTTTTTAAGATAAGCCACAGTTTCTAAAACAGAGGCGTGTTCTCCGGCAGAAACAATAATTTTACCCTTAAATCTTGGGTAAGCTTCCAAAACTCCTCTAATAGCCCAGTTATTTGACTCTGAACCACCTGAAGTAAAATATATTTCTTTTTCATCTGCTCCGATTATTTCAGCAAATGACTTACGTGCTCCCCGAAGTTCCTTTTCACTGTTCATGCCCAAATTGTGCAATGATGAAGGATTTCCATATAAATAGTGGGAAACTCTCTGCATTTCTTCAGTTACAAAAGGAAGCTGTCTTGTGGTAGCACTGTTGTCTAAATAAATATCGGTAATCAAGTCAGGACGCTTTGATTTTGTACGTTTTCTGGATTCCTGAAGTCTCCACTTTTCAATATCCTGATGATTTCCTGAAAGAAGCACATCGGGAACCTTACGGCCATTAATTTCAGCAGGTCTTGTATACTGTGGATATTCCAAAAGCCCATCTGAATGAGACTCTGAATCAGTAGCCTCTTCACTTGCAAGAACGCCGGGAACCAACCTGGCTACACAATCTGCTAAAACACAGGCAGGAAGTTCCCCACCGGTCATTACATAGTCTCCGATGGATATTTCTTCATCAACAATTTCCTCTATTACTCTTTCATCCACGCCTTCATAGTGACCACAAAGAATAACAAGATTTTCCTGCTTGCTAAGCCTTTTAGCAACTTTCTGAGTAAGTACCGTACCCTGCGGGGACATATATATGCAATATGGCTTTTTCCCCTCAGGAAGCTCACTTACAATATGTTTATATGTGTCTACTATAGGCTGATAAGCCATAATTAAGCCGGGCCCACCACCATAAGGATAGTCGTCCACTTTTCTTTGCTTATTCTCTGAATAATCTCTTATCTGATGATATTTTATATCAATGTATCCGGCATCAACACCACGGGCTATAATGCTTTCAGAAAAAGCAGCCTTTATCATATCCGGAAACAATGTCATAAAATCAATTTTCATAATAAATTTCCTTTAATCCCGGAAGCAATTTTACTTTAATAACAGCTTCCTCTATATTAACATCCAAAACTACAGTTTTAAGGGCCGGAATCAGTATAGTTCTTCCCTGGTCATCTGTTACTTCATAAACGTCATTACTACCTGTCTGGAGAACATTTATTACCTTGCCCAAACAGTTACCGTCATCTTCAAAAACAGAACAGCCAATCAAGTCACCTATAAACCACATACCTTCAGGAAGCTTTATTGCATCCTTTCTGTGCACTTCTAAGAGAGAATTCTTAAGAAGCATACCTTGCTCCGGTGTATCAATACCTTTAAGTTTAAGAAGAATAAAGGTACCCTGACCTCTGGCACGTTCCACCTCATATTCAGTAACGTTATTTCTTAATTTCACCCTGACAGTCTTAAGCTTGGAAAAACGACCGGGATCATCTGTTTCCGGAATCACCTTAAGTTCACCTCTGACACCGTGGGTATTAACTATCTTACCTATTGTAAAATATTCTAACATTTAACTACTCCTGTTACAGTATAAAACAGGGACAAACATTAAAGTCCGTCCCTGAATTACTATGAAAATTAAGCAATTTCTACATATACAGGCTTAGGTTCATTTCTTGTTGTGGATTTAATAATAGTTCTGATTGCTTTTGCAATCTTACCTTCTTTTCCGATAACCTTACCCATATCTTCTTCAGCTACATGCAGAACCAATGTAATAGATGTTTCTTTTTCCTGTACATCTACTGTTACCTGGTCAGGATTGCTAACCAATGCACGAGCAATATACAACAATAAATCTGTCATAGAATTACCTCTTTTCGTAATACTGATTAAGCTTCAGCTTTCTTTAAGAGAGCCTTTACAGTATCTGTAGGCTGAGCACCCTTCTTAATCCAGTCGTTAGCCTTGTCCATATCAATCTTAACTTCAGCAGGATTTGTTGTTGGGTTGTAGTAACCAAGCTCCTCAATAAATCTACCGTCTCTTGGGTATCTTGAATCTGCAACAACTACTCTGTAGAAAGGAGCCTTCTTAGCACCCATTCTTCTCAATCTGATCTTTACCATTTTTTTACCTCCAAAAATTAAATAAAATTAAAATCTATGTCAAAACGGGAGTTTCATTTTGCCCATTTTGCCGCCTTTTTTACCACCGGTCATCTGTTTCATCATAGCCTTAACCTGTTCAAACTCACGGATTAAGGTGTTTATTTCCTGCACAGTAGTACCGCTACCGGCTGCGATACGTTTTCTTCTGCTGGCATTAAGGATTTCAGGTTTATTTCTTTCTTTCATTGTCATAGAACAAATAATTGCTTCTGTTCTTTTAAGTTTAACTTCACCCTTATCCACATCATCATCAGTAATCTGACCTGCAACACCGGGAATCATCTGCATTATCTTCCCTAAACCGCCCATTTTCTTTACCTGACGCATCTGCTGCATATAGTCATCCAAGGTAAATGTCTGACTTCTGATTTTTTTCTCTAACTCAATGGCTTCTTTTTCATCGAATATTTCCTGAGCTTTGTCTATCAATGAAAGGACATCACCCATTCCAAGTATTCTGTTTGCCATTCTGTCAGGATGAAATACCTCTAAGTCACTCATCTTTTCACCGGAAGATGCAAACTTAACCGGTTTACCGGTTATTGCTCTTACTGAAAGTGCACTACCGCCTCTGGTATCACTATCAAGCTTAGAAAGAATAACGCCGGTAATATCAAGCTTTTCATTGAATGCCTGTGCTACATTGGCAGCTTCCTGACCAGTCATAGCATCGACAACCAAAAGAATTTCTGCCGGCTTTACAGCATCCTTGATACGAACAAGTTCATCCATAAGTTCTTCATTAATCTGAAGTCTACCTGCAGTATCCACGATAACAACATCATTTAAGTTTCTTAAAGCTCTTTCTTTGGCATCCTTTGCAATTTTTACAGGATCCTGACCAGACTCTCCTGCGTAAACAGGAATATCTATCTGACCACCCAACACCTGTAATTGCTTAACAGCGGCAGGTCTGTAAACATCACAAGCAACCATCAAAGGTTTCTTTCCGTCTTTCCTTAAGTGTAATGCAAGTTTACCTGTACCGGTTGTCTTACCTGCACCTTGAAGACCTACCATCATGATTACATGAGGTGCTGATCTGGAAAAATCAAGTTTAGCCTCTTTACTTCCCAGAAGTTCAGTCAGTTCATCATAAACAATCTTTACAATCTGTTGACCGGGAGTAAGGCTTTCCATAACAGACTGGCCAACAGCCTTTTCAGAAACTGAAGCTACAAAATCCTTGGCAACTTTGTAGTTTACGTCAGCCTCCAGAAGTGCCATACGGATTTCACGCATAAATTCCTTAACGTCCTTCTCCGTTACTCTGGTCTGACCTCTTAACTTTTTCATTGTAGCCTGCAGTTTTGCAGACAAGTTTTCAAATGCCATCTTTTATAACCTCATCAAGCTTTTGTAAAGCTTTCTCTGTATCACCAAGAGTTAATAAATTCCTTATACTCTTAAGTTCTGTGTTGTTTACCGTGAATCTTTTAAGCAACCCAAGTTTCTCTTCATATTCCAGAAGTCTTTCACGACCTTTTTTAATAAAGTCATAAACACCCTGTCTGCTTATATCAAGTTCCTCAGCAATTTCTGCCATGCTAAGATCCTGATTACAATGTAAATCCAAACAATTGTATTGATTTTCAGTAAGCAACTGTCCGTAAAAATCCAGCAGCATACTAAGTCTGTATATGGTTAAATCATCTTTACTCATAAGCCACCGTTATCTGCAAAGTATTTTTACTTGACAGATTATACATAACAATACAAAGGTTGTCAATAGATAAAATAAATTAACTATAAATAATATTTTACATCAATGTGAAAAAGTTAAAAAATTAAATAATATAGAAAAACCGGCGAAAAAACGCCGGTATCTTAAATCTTAACTATTTCTTAATCTTTGTATCTTCCTTAACGTGATACTCTTTCTCTTCCTTGCCACCAAATAAATTCGCAATAACAGAAACGGTAAACAAACTACCAATCATAAGAAGAATTTGCACAATAGCCGGAATTTTGTCGACATATTCAAAAGCAAGATTAGGAAACTGCTCGTATTTAACTTCCAACTGCATCAAAACACCGTTAACAACAAAAAGGATAAAGAAAATTGCTGCTAAAGAATATTTGATAACATTCTTACTAAGAACAAGCTTATCAACTTTCTTCTCTCCGAAATTAAAATCATCCGGATTAATCTCTACAGTGTTGTTTAAATCTTTATTATCATTATCTGCCATAATATGCCTCCAAAGGTTTTTACTTAGTAAATAATATCACAAAAGAAAACTTTCTGCAATCCTGATTTAATTAAAGCACAGTTGCAATATGATCAGGAGTTACACCAATATGAGCAACTTCATCATACTCTTTAAATATATCAGTAAGTTTAAGTAAATGTGTAACACACAAGAATGTACATTTCTCACAAATTAAAGCTTTGAGAATACTGTCTAAAGCCTCTGTAGCCTCATCATAAGAAGTTGACTGGAATATTTCATTAAACACAATCAAAGACTTAGGACCTGCATATTTAAAGGCTTCAGCAGTCTTAATAACTTCATTTTCAAATCTACCGAAAGAATCCTCTTTATCCCAACCGGCAAAGCAAAGTACAAAGCTATCATTAACATTAAACTTAACAGAAAGTCCCGGAACATGAAGACCACACTGTGCAAGCAGATTAGAAAGAACAATAGAACGCTGGAAAGTAGACTTACCATTATTATTATCTCCGGTAATAATTGCTGAAGAAAGTTCAGAAATATTATTACTTGTAATCTGTATAACCTCAATTTGGGCATCAATTGAACGTCTTATGAGATTTGAAGCAAGCAAAGGATCATGCAATCTTCTGGCACTAATAGGACCATCAACAAATTCCGGGAAAGTACATTCAACATTAAAGGAAGTAAAACATCTGTAATACTCAATTGCAAAATTATAGAACTGAAGTTCTTTACTTACATCCATGAAAACAGTAGTAAGATGATTGTTAATGTTATAAAGTTTCTTGTACATTCTGTCAATACCAAGACCAATCATTTCACCGGCGGAAGAATCAGCAGCCTTAAAGCCGGATAATTTCTGCTTATTCATTCCACAGATTTCAGCACCTGTAATATCATAAATATGATTAACTTCAACAAAAACATCAGGATTAAACTCTTCAGTAATACTATCCATTAAGTCGCGACCTATGTTATTGATGAAAGTTCTCATATAGCCGTTAATATTACGGATATTGTCAATAAACTCCTGTAAATCGGGTGAAGTAATCGAGAAGGTAAACAATTTTTCAATCTCATTCAGAGACTCATATATCTTGGTAAAATAGTCAATTTCACATTTAACACGATCTATCTTCAGGTTGAAAAGATATACACCTCTTTCACGGGTTAAGTTACCAAAACGTCTTCTCTTTTCAGTAACCTCACGTCTTAACTGTAAGAAGTTTTTAAATGCTCGGTACATTTTATCAAAAGGAATCTGGTTCTCACAAAAATCCTTAACAAGTTTTTGTCTCTTTTCAATAAGAGTAAGATCATTAAGTGGTTTTGATAAAACGTTATATACATATTCACGGGCTTCGGAATCCATATAACTTACACCAACAATGAACTCCTTAAGCTTAAGCTCGTCAATTTCAAAAACCTGTGCAATCTTACTTGTATCTTCTAAAAATAATAAACTTTTCATAATCAGATAGCCTCCCCATATTTTTTACGCAAGGAAGCAGTATCCAAGCCGTATTTTCTTAAAACATCAGTTGCAAAAGAAGACCCACCCTGCTTCTTCTCAACAATCTTAAAGAGTCTGTTATGTTCGTCACCTTCAGTAATAGCTTCAAGAACAGGCATTTTATCTTCCATAGCCTGAATAAGCGGGAAATTATGAGTAACAAATACACCAAAGCTACCCATTTCAAGAATCTTACCAAGAACATCTTCACTTTCCTGTTTAGCTTTCATTTCATCAGTTGAAGTAAACACCTCATTCATAAGAATCATTGTGTCACCATCAGACTCAGAAAGCATAACTGCCAATCTTTCTTTTTCAGCATTAAAACGACCCTTTTCAAGATCTTCTTCCATTGGGAAGAAAGTAGTAAGCTTACCGGGACGCTGAATGCATCCAGATATTGCCGGCATATAACATCCCTGGCTGCCAAGTAACATACAAAGACCAACAGATCTTAAGAAGCTGGTCTTACCACCACCGTTAGCACCGGTAATAAACCAGAATCTCTTTTCATTGTTAAAATAGAAATCATTACAAACAATATTTTTAACATCAGAAGTTATAAGTGTTATATCTCGCGCTCCCCTTACTTCAATTTTCTTTTCATCAGTAAAGGTTGGCATAGAATAAGGAATATTTCTTTCATCTAAAGCATTATAAAATCTCTTCATATCAAGATAAAATCTTAATGTAGGGATTTCCTTCAACACTTCTTCAATTAATGAAAGAACAGAGTCTTTGTATTTATTGTAGAAATTATTTATAACTGTATATGGTCTTGTGTCAGTAGCACTAATCATGTCGTAGAGAGAGCCATAAATACGATATGTTTCAGTATGAATATCTTCCTTAAGTTCAAGATAATCAAAAAGTTCCTGTAACGGATCAGAATATTTATCATTAATAACGGCAAGGTCAACAGAATATCTCTGATTGTCATATTTACTGAACATATGACATTTAAAGAATTTTCTTACAGCATAAAGCTCACGCACTTCTTCAATATCTTTTTTAAGCTGTAAATCTTCTGTGAAATAGTAATATTCATTAAGCATCTGGAAAAATGTAAGAGAACGGTACATAGGGTCATCCTTGTCCACATAAATCTCATATTCCTTCTGCATTTTACAAAGATGGTCATAACGAACCTTGTATGATTCATAAACTTCTTTGTCTTCTAATTTCCTGAACATCGCCTGGCGCTCATTAACTTGCTCAATTGTCATAGATGGTTCCAGACATTCACACAAGAACTTAGCAGTTGATCTGTCAGTGAGTTTTTCAAGAAGGTTATAAAGTTTAACCTCTATAATGGTTTGCTGATTTGTAAAACTCATTTTACGGCCTCCAAATAATTTTTTTAATTACACGATAGCATAATTATACTATAAAAAAATGTTACATGACCGTAAACACAGTAAATATTATTCAAATAAAGCCTTAACATAGTCTTTAGCTGTAAATGACTGCATATCTTCCATACCTTCACCTACACCTACCAATCTAACGGGAATTTCCATATCACTGCATATTGAAACAATGATACCTCCTTTAGATGTTCCGTCAAGTTTTGTTAATATTATTCCGGTTAAGTCAGTAACTTCCGAAAAAGCTTTTGCCTGATTAACAGCATTTTGTCCTGTAGTAGAATCAAGAACCATAAGTGTTTCCCTTTTATATCCCGGAAGTTCTCTGTCAACTACTCTGGACATTTTTGAAAGCTCATCCATCAGATTTTTCTTATTATGAAGTCTTCCCGCTGTATCACAAATAAGAACATCACAATTTCTTGCTTTAGCTGCATGACAGGCATCATATAAAACAGCCGCAGGATCAGAACCCTCATTCTGCTTTATAATATCAACACCTGCACGCTGAGCCCATATATCAAGCTGATCAATAGCAGCTGCTCTGAATGTATCACCTGCTGCCAGGAGAACCTTTTTACCGGCTTTTTTATAAAGATTAGCCATTTTACCGATAGACGTGGTCTTTCCTACACCGTTTACACCAATAACTGTGATAACTACAGGAGTATCGTTAAAATCAAGTTCGCTCTGACCACCAGCAGTCAAAAGTTCCTCAATTTCTTTTTTCAGTAACTCTTTAACTTGTTCAGGATCTGTAGCTCTGTTTTCTTTAACACGTTTACGAAGACCTTCCATTACTTTTTCAGTGGTCTGTATGCCAAAGTCAGATGTTATCAAAATATCTTCCAACTCTTCAAATAAATCTTCATCTACTTTACCAAAACCTGCAAGTACAGTATCTATTTTACCGATAAAACTGTCTCTTGTTTTTGCCAATCCTGATTTTAATTTATCAAAAAATCCCATTTTTTAAACTCCTCTTATTTATCAAGTTTCATAGAAAGAACTCTTGATACACCCTTTTCTTCCATGGTAACACCATAAAGTGAATTTGCAGCTTCCATTGTACCTTTTCTGTGAGTAACAAGAATAAACTGAGTATTATCTGTTATTCTGTCCAGGAATCTGGAGAATCTGTATACATTAGCCTCGTCAAGAGCTGCTTCTATCTCGTCAAGTAAACAGAATGGCGACGGATGCATACGTAAAATACCAAACAATAACGCAATGGCAGTCAGTGCACGTTCACCACCAGAAAGAAGCATCATGTTTTGAAGCTTTTTGCCGGGAGGCTGAACCTGAATTTCAATTCCGCTTTCCAAGACGTTTGCTTCATCTGTAAGTACAATATCAGCTTTACCACCACCGAAAAGATCCTTAAATACATCCTGGAAGTTCTCCCTTATAACCTTAAATTTAGATGTAAACTGCTCTTTCATAAGGTGATCTACTTCTGTGATAATTTTCTGAAGCTTCTTTTTAGCGTCTTCCATATCATCACGCTGGGTTGACATAAATGTATATCTTGTTTTTGTGCTTTCAAGTTCCTCAATAGCACTTACATTTACTGAACCTAAATCCTTAATCTGATTTTTAAGTTTATTTATATGTTTCTGACAAGCACCATAATTTTCAACAGGTTTTCCTCCGGTAAGCTCAATGGCTGCAGTTACTGTAAGTTCATATTCTTCCCAAAGTCTTGTTGTGTTGTATTCTACTTCACTTTCTGCCTTTACTCTTCTTATGTCAAGACGACCCATCTCTTCTTTAAGAAGACTTAATGAGTCTGTAATTGATGTGATTCTTTCAATCATACCGGCTAAATCTTCATCAATGGCTTTCTTTTGCTCAGCAAGTTTTGTAACAACATCCTGACTTCCTGTCTTTTCAACAAGGTATTCCTGAATCTTCTTACTAATTTCTTCATTTTCTTTAGTAAGAACATCAATCTGAGAAGTACCTTCCTGCATTTGGGTTGTCATATACTCAAATTTAATATCCATACCGGAAATTTCATCAATAAATCTCTGCTTATCTTCTTTGTATTTCTCAATACGGCTGTTTACGTTCTGTGCCTTAAGTCTTAATTCAGTAATTTCATCATTAAGAGCCGCTCTTACCTGGCTGCCTGTCTTAGCTTTTTCTTCATAAAAAACAAGTTCTTTGCTAAGCTGTTCCATCTCTTTAAGAGCTATTTCAATTTCAGCCTTAATTCTTACAATAGAATCAAGAGACTCTTGTTCAGAATTACTCTTTGTGAGAATATCATTTTCCAAAGTTTCAATTCTCTGATTACTTTCTTCAAGACGAGCCTGTGTATTAGTAGCTTCTGATTTTACCCTTGCAAACTCAACTTCCAAGGATCTTAAGCAGTTAAGCATATCACCCTGAGCAAGCTCCTGTTCTACAAGAGATGCTTTATTGCTACCGATTTTATCCCACAAAGCATCGTATTTTTCTTTAAGAGCCTTAACCTCTTTTTCCATAGCCGGAATCTCTCTGGTTCTGGAAAGTGCACCTGAACGTTTTGTGTTTTCAGGGCTACCACCGGTAATAGCACCTGTTGTACGTAAAATATCACCTTCAACAGTAACACATATAAAGTCATACTTAAAGTATTTGGCAGCAGCAATTGCACTGTCAAGATTTTCAAATACAGCAACCTTGCCTAAAAGGTTATTTATTACCTGCGCAACATGTGGCTCAAATTCAATTAGATTTGCAGCAACACCACAATATCCACCCATAGACCTAAGCTTATTCTCTGTCTGGTTATCCATCTGACGAGGTACAACTGCGGTTACAGGCATAAAGGTTGCTCGACCAAGGCGTTTTTCCTTCAAGTATTCAATAGCCATTTTAGCTTCATGTTCAGAAGCAGTTACAATATTCTGATAAGATGCACCTAAGGCTGCTTCCACAGCTAGTTCATACTTTTTAGGTACATTTATAAGCTGAGCAACAGCACCGTAAATTCCCTGTCCAAAGTCACGATTATCTTTGCAAAGTGTAAGAATTTCTTTTACACTTTTTGCGTAACCTTCATAATTTTCTTCCATCTCTTTGAGAAGTTTAAGCTGTGCACTCTTTCGCTGAAGTTCAGTATTTACTGTATTCATCTCTGAAGTTAATTCTTCAGTATCTTTTTTAAGTTTTGAAAGTGCATTCACAACATCTTCATGCTGGGATTTCTGAGTTTCCATTTTACCGGCAATATCTGTAAGCTTATCTAAAGCAACAGTGTTGTCAGCAGCAATTACTTTCTGCTGTTCTTTAAGTTCAGCAAGCTGTATTTCTGCATTTTCACGTTCTTGTTTATAAAGTGAAATATTACTTTCTAATGTAAGAATCTCACCTTTTCTCTGCTCATTTTTAAGTTTTGTTTCAACAAGAGTATCTTTAATGCTTTCTGCTTTAGAAGCATCATCACTTAACAAAGACATGATGCTATCATATTTATTCTGAGATTCCTGAAGCTGACCTACAACAACATCCATTTCCTGTTCAGCTTTTTCAATCTCTTTTTCTGTTTCAGAGATACGGTTATTAAGTTCAGCCTTTCTGCCTGTATATTCAAAACTTTCGTTATTTAGTCTTGTATTGTTGTCATTTATAGATGAAATTTTTTCTTCATTAAGCTTAATTTCAGAGTAAAATCTCTCTATATTTTTCTCTATTTCAAAACCTTTTTCTCTTAATTCTGAAAGTTGTGTATCAAGCTGTCTTGAAACTTCATTTTTACTTTCATTGTCATTCTTTTCTTTTTCAAGTGCAGTTTCATTCTCAACAATCTGATTTCCCACATCTTCTGCTTTTTTGTTAATCTCAGTAAGTCTTTCTGTAGCTCTTGAAATACCATCAACAAGAACACCTACTTCGATGTCACGAAGCTCATATTTAAGCTGTAAATACTGTTTAGCTGTCTCTGCCTGAGCTTCCAATGGCTCCAACTGGTTCTCCAGTTCACGAATAATATCATTTATTCTTAAAAGATTCTGCTCTGTGGAATTTAGTTTTCTTTCGCTTTCCTGCTTACGCATACGGTATTTCATAATACCGGAAGCATCTTCAAATATACTTCTTCTATCCTCAGATTTATTGCTGAGAATTTCATCAACACGACCCTGACTGATAATTGAGTATCCGTCTTTACCTATACCTGTGTCAGCAAACAAAAGATGTATATCTTTAAGTCTGCAGGAAGAACCATTTATAAGATATTCACTTTCACCGGATCTGAACAATCTTCTGGTTATCTTGACTTCCTCGTATTCTATATTAAGGACACCATCACTGTTGTCCATAACAAGAGAAACCTCAGCAAAACCTACACTACGTCTTGCTTCAGTACCTGAGAAAATCATATCTTCCATTTTACTGCCTCGTAAGATTTTAGGACTCTGCTCACCTAATACCCAACGAACTGCATCAGATATATTACTCTTTCCGCTTCCATTCGGGCCTACAATAGCAGTAATTCCCTGACCAAACTCTAATACAGTTTTGTCTACAAAGGACTTAAATCCTTGCATTTCAAGACTTTTTAAATACATTTCTCGTTTCTGCTTTCTTCTAAGTATAATATCTTATGAATTATATAACATTTTCTTAAGCCTGTCCATAACCAGCCGTTTATCCGTACACCATTCAGGCTCTATAATAAGAGACTTGGGAGGATCCCCGGTTATTCTGTGAATTACAGTTCCTTCCGGTAAAATGCTAACTGCTTTAATCAATATTTTACCATACTCATCAAATGTAATAGGTTTAACTAAACCCTTAACATATTCTTTTGCAAGGTCTGTTCCTTTAAGAATCTGTAAATTTTGGAACTTTACTCCAAAAACAGACATTTTACCTACATGAGAAACTGTAGCCAACATATCTTTTTCAGTTTCTCCCGGTAAACCAAATATGATATGAACAATTACTTTAATATCTCTCTTATGAAGTTCTTCAACAGCTTTGTTGAAACACTCAAGTCTGTAACCACGACGAATATACTCTGCTGTTTTTTCATGAATTGTCTGTAAACCAAGCTCAACCCAGATTTCTTTACCTGTTTCTTTTTTAAGTTTTTTTAACAACTCCAAAACTTCATCAGGAAGAACATCCGGTCTTGTAGCAATTGAAAGTCCGACCACATCAGACGGCGCTAATGACTCTCTGTAAAGAGTTTCAAGCTTATCAACAGGTGCATAAGTATTTGTAAATGCCTGAAAATATGAAATGAATTTTATGCTTTCAAAATTCTTAATCTTATTCTTAAGAAGATTTTTCTGACCCTCTATCTGTTCTCTTATAGACAGGTTCTTATCTCCGGCAAATTCTCCACTTCCTCCGCTACTGCAAAAGATACATCCACCGGTTCCTTTAGTGCCATCCCGGTTCGGACAAGTCATGCCACCGTTAAGAGATAATTTATACACCTTATGACCATATTCTTTTTGGAAATAATCATTGAGAAATATCAGATTTTTCATGTATATTGAAACCTATAATTACTTCTTCATCAATATCTGTTTCTTCTTTTACAGAGCTAGCAACACTTTCAGCAAACTCTTTAATGAAAGATTCACTTAAATTTTTAAATATAAACATAAAACGATTACCACAGTATGGAACAACTGTAATTGTTTCATCTGAAAACTTCTCCATAAATTTAGTAATTAAGAGATAAATTTCATGGTATCTTTCATGTCCGTATTTTTCCATTATTTCAGCTGAATTTTCAATAACAAAATCCAGACTGATATTATCTTCTGAATCAGTAACTAATTCTTTAAAACTCTCAAGTGTCTTTTCAGGGTCCGCATATGAAATACGAGACGATGAATAAATTATTGTAAGAACAGCTATGAGAACAAAAGTTAGTGCAAATGTCCATAATTGAACTGAAAATCCGGGATCAATAAATTCTACCTCTATAAAAAACGGTAAAGAAACAGAAGCAGTGGCTAATATAATGTAGTAAATCAATGTGAAGCACAACAAATTAATTTTCATGTTGCCTTTAAAATTAGCAGCTACCAAAAGCACAGGCGGAATCAACATAAGTAATTTATGGCCTTCAAATTCTGCAATTACAAAAAAACACAGCGGAATGCAAACAAATGTAAATAATATGATAGCTGAAGATAACAGTCTTTTTCTAATTTTTTGTTTATTGATAACTACAGTAAGGAACGTGAAAATAATCAGTATGCCTACAGCAATGCAGTCACCTATTAATTTATATAAAGGAAAATCTCTGTAAAAATTTATTGCACCTAATAAAATTAAATATATTGACATTAAAACTAATACACTAATCTCCCGGTTATTTTTCATTTTCTAATACCTCTTGTTTACATTCAATAATTTTTAATAATAATACAACAACTAACAAATAATATGCAAGTTCACAGTTAAGTAACCATAGAGAACACCTTCGGTTCTCTTATTGCTAACCCTCAAATCTCATTAAGCTAATTTTATCTGATTTCAGTTAGCTGTATGCTAACATTAGAAGGAGGTAAAGACATGGAAAATGCAGAAATCATGTTGGGAAGAGCCATTAAAATAGCTCGTATCAACAAACAAATTTCACAAGAAAAACTAGCAGAGCTTGTAGACATTACACCTACACATTTAAAGCATATTGAAAGCGGTCACAGAAATCCATCAATAAGTGTTTTATTTAAGTTAATGCGAATATTACAGTTTTCTTTTGATGATCTGGTTTTTCCTGAAAAAACATTACCTTCTATTAATTTTCAGAAAGCACAACTTATGTTACGTGAATGTGATGAACATCAATTGGATATAATAGTAGCGACTTTAGGTGCAATGAATCCGGCTGATAAAGATCATGAATAAATTTATACTTGCATTTATATTTTTTGTGTGGTATACTATCGCCGTTCCAAAAATATAATATATCGCGGGATGGAGCAGTTGGTAGCTCGTCGGGCTCATAACCCGAAGGTCGTTGGTTCAAGTCCTTCTCCCGCAACCAAAAATGCGAACCGATTTAGATGTCGGCGCAAGAAATCCAGTAACCACAACGGTTACTGGATTTTTTTATCCTATTTTTTCAAGTGAAACTCAATAGATATCCTAAGCCAAAAACGGCTTTCGGGGAGGACTTGAACTAAATTCAACAGATATCAAGGGCAGATTTTACGATTAATTTCGTAAAGTCTGCCCTTTTTTTGTTTTTATAAATGTTAAATGTTTGTGTCTTGAAGAATAGCTCCTAGCTG
>SVJE01000006.1 GCA_015069135.1 Oscillospiraceae bacterium
ATTTTTTGGTTTCTTGGTGTTTTTATACCTCATTCTATACCTTTTTCGAAAAAGTCAAAAAGCCCCAAAAACCCTGTAAAATAAAGGATTTTTAAAACTCTTGGTGAATACTTGACACGTGGAGACCACCTTGGCAGAGTAGTCACCTACATAAAAAAGCCCTCTCCCATATCAGGGAAAGGGCTTTAATAATTTCAAATCACCTTATCAAACAAAATCTCCAACAGCTCTGTTATAAGCAGCAACAGGATCTTCAGCTGCTGTAATGGAACGACCAACAACAATGTAGTCAGTTCCTATATCCTTAGCTTTAGCAGGAGTTGTAATACGAACCTGATCATCCTTGCTGTCATCAGCAAAACGGATTCCCGGAGTAACAGTTAAGAACTCCTTGCCGCAAGCTGTCTTAACAAGACCTGCCTCCAATGGAGAACAAACAACACCATCAAGACCTGCAATTTTAGCATTCTTAGCATACTGAGCAACACATTCCTCAATAGTAGCATTAATAAGTAACTGATTCTGCATTCTTTCCTGGCTTGTACTTGTAAGCTGTGTAACAGCAATAAGAAGTGGTCTTTCTTTACCTGCAGCAGTACCTGCTTCAAGTCCTTCCAAAGCTGCAGTCATCATTTCAATAGTACCTGCTGCATGAAGGTTAACCATGTCAGCTCCCAGTACAGCTAAGTTTTTCATAGCCTTTTTAACAGTATTAGGAATATCATGGAGCTTAAGATCTAAAAATACCTTATGTCCCATAGCCTTAGCTTCTCTTACAATATCAGGGCCACATCCATAGAAAAGTTCCATTCCTATCTTAAGATAAGGCTTAACATCATTAAACTTCTTTAAGAACTCCATAGTGTCCTGTCTGTCCTTAAAATCACAAGCAACAATTACATCTCTTTTCATATAAAACTCCTCGTCCTTCCTATAATATCACTTAATTTATCAATGCCGTACTCTTCCATTTTAACAGGAAGGTCATCAATAATCTTTGAACAAGCATAAGGGTCTACCAAGTTCTGGGCACCTACCTGAACAGCTGTAGCACCAACTGACATCATCTCAATAACATCATCTGCTGTAGCAACACCGCCAACACCAATAATAGGCAAATCAACTGCACCTGCTACCTGATAAACCATACGAAGTGCCACAGGTTTTACTGCAGGACCTGAAAAACCTGCTGTTACTGTACTTACGGCAGGGCGACCTGTACGGGGATTTACCACCATACCAAGCATTGTGTTAATTAAAACCAATCCGTCAGCACCTGCATCAGCGCATGCTTTTGCAATAGCAACTATGTCAGTTACATTTGGTGAAAGCTTCATATATACAGGTTTATCACAAGCATCCTTAACTGCCTTACAAACAGCTGCAGCCTGGTCAGGGTTAGTACCAAAGGCCATACCGCCATGTTTTACATTAGGGCAGGAAATGTTGATTTCTAATATATCCACATCAGTTTTCTTATCAAATTCATTTGCTGTATAAACATATTCTTCAATAGAGAAACCTGAAATATTGGCAATACGTACACCGTTGTAAACTTCTTTAAGTTTAGGAAGTTCATTGGCAATTACTTTTTCTACACCGGGATTCTGAAGTCCGATTGCATTAAGTACACCTTCTCTGCAGTCAGCAATTCGTGGAGTAGGGTTACCGAAACGGGCGTCCTTTGTAGTTCCCTTAAGAGAAATAGCACCCAATTTGTTAATATCGTAGAACTTTGCCATTTCATAACCAAAACCAAAAGTTCCGCTGGCAGGAATAACAGGGTTTTTTAGCTCAACATTACCTAATTTTACAGATAAATCTTTCACAGAATCACCTCCGAACTCTTAAATACAGGACCATCTGTGCAGATTCTCTTGTTTCCGGTAATAGTTTTACAGCTACAACCCATACAAGCACCAAAACCGCAACCCATGTGTTCCTCAAAAGAAAGCTGGCCTTCTGCACCCTTTATTTTACCCATATCATACACAGCCTTAAGCATTGGCTTAGGTCCGCAGCAAAGGTAAGTGTCGTAGTCCATGTCCTTAAGAGCGTCTGTTACAAAGCCCTTAATTCCCAGGCTTCCGTCTACTGTAGTAACGTAAACATCCAGTCCCAAAGCCTTAAATTCATCCTGGTAAAATGCACCGGCTTCATCGTTAAAGCCCAATACTATTAAAGGTTTAACACCGTTTTTAACCATAGTTTCAGCTACACCATACATTGGAGGCACACCAACACCGCCACCAATTAACACCGGCTTACGACCTGCCATATCAGAAACATCAAATCCGTTACCAAGACCTGTTAAAATATCCAGCTTTTTACCGGCTTCGTATGTAGCCATAGCTTTAGTACCGCTACCAACTACTTTGTATATAATGGTAAAATCCTTGTCATTCCAGCTACTTATACTGATTGGCCTTCTAAGGTAAAAACCGTCTAACTGAATGTTTACAAACTGGCCGGGGGCGGTAATAAAAGATGTATCGCCCTCCAGTACCATTTTGTAAATATCATTTGTAAGCTTTATATTGCTTTTAATTGTATAAATATCGTTTTTGTACATGATTTCCTCACCTGTCAATTGTAGAAATACCAATTGTGATTTCTTCCAGAACTTCTAATAAGATTTCCACAGTGTCAAGAGAAGTAAATGTTGTTACATTGTTCTCTGCAGCATATCTTCTGATTAAGAAGCCGTCCTGCCTGTTGTTTGAATCACTGGTTCCGCTTAATGTGTTGATTACATAAGTTACGTGACCGCACTTGATAGAATCCATAATTGCTGTTGAACCTTCGCTGATTTTCTGAAGAACTTTTGCACGAACACCGTGTTTCTCAAGAAAGGCTGCTGTACCGGAAGTAGCTTCGATGTTGAAGCCCAATGCGGAAAATCTCTTGATAAGAGGTAATGCTCTTTCTTTATCACTGTCAGCTATTGTTACAAAGGCTGTACCATAGTTAGCAACCTTCATATTAGCTGCCTGAAGAGCCTTGTGAACAGCTCTTGTAAATCTGTCATCGTAACCGATTGCTTCACCGGTAGATTTCATTTCAGGAGAAAGGTAAGTGTCTACACCTCTTATCTTAGAGAAGGAGAACACAGGAGCCTTTACATACCAACGATTCTTTTCAGGAGCAATTACATCTGTATAGCCCTGCATTTTAAGGGTCTGTCCTAAAGCAACCTTTGTAGCAATGTTGGCAATGTTTACACCTGTTACTTTTGAAAGGAAAGGTACTGTTCTTGAAGATCTTGGGTTAACTTCAATTACATATACATCGTTGTTTTCATCTAAAATAAACTGGATGTTGAAAGGTCCCTTGATACCGATACCTTTACCAAGCTTTACAGTGTAGTCAATAATTGTATCTTTTGCCTTCTGGTCAATGCTAAATGGCGGATATACGCTGATGGAGTCACCTGAGTGAACACCTGTCTTTTCAACGTGCTGCATGATACCCGGGATATATACATCCTCACCGTCACATACTGCGTCAACCTCTAACTCTTTACCAAGTACGTATTTATCAACCAATACAGGCTGGTCATCGTTAACCAATACCGCTGTGTTAAGATATCTTCTGAGTGCTTCGTCATTGTATACAATCTGCATAGCACGACCACCTAATACGTAGGAAGGTCTTACCAGTACAGGATAACCAATTCTGTTGGCAACCTTAACACCATCTTCTATGTTGGTTACTGCCTGGCCTTCAGGCTGTGGAATTTTCAAAGCTTCCATTGTCTTTTCAAAGCTGTCTCTGTTTTCAGCTCTTTCAATAGCAGCAACATCTGTACCGATGATAGGAGCACCTAATTTATCAAGACTGTCAGCTAAGTTAATAGCTGTCTGACCACCTAATGAAACAATAACACCATAAGGTTTCTCGTATTCAATAATGTTCATTACATCTTCTACACAAAGTGGTTCGAAGTACAGCTTATCACTGATTGTATAGTCAGTAGAAACTGTTTCAGGGTTATTGTTAATGATAATAGCCTCGTAACCAGCTTCTTTAAGTGCCCAGATAGAATGAACTGTAGAGTAGTCAAATTCAACACCCTGGCCGATTCTGATAGGACCAGCACCTAATACAATAACTTTCTTGTTATTTGTAACGATAGACTCGTTTTCTTTTTCGTAGGTGGAGTAGAAGTAAGGTGTGTAGGAGTCAAATTCGCCTGCACAGGTATCAATCATTTTGTAAACAGGCATTACACCGTTTTCACGACGGAACTTGAACATTTCTATTTCATTCATATTCCAGCACATACCGATGAACTTATCGGAGAAGCCCATGCGTTTTGCTTCTTTAATAACTTCTACATTGCCCGGGTTTTCTTTTACAACTTTTTCGTAGCTTACGATGTTGTTAAGTTTGTCTATGAACAACATATCAATCTTTGTCATAGCGCAGATAACTGCTGGCTTAACACCACGACGCAAAAGTTCAGCAATAGCGTAAAGTCTTTCGTCAGTAGGATTTTTAACGAATTCAATTAATTCTTCTTCAGGCATTGTGTCGAATTTCTTAAGCCAGATATGTGTTACACCGGACTCTAAGCTTCGTACAGCTTTTAATAAGCTTTCTTCTAAGTTACGACCGATGGACATAACTTCACCGGTAGCCTTCATCTGTGTAGAAAGTAATCTTGAAGCTGTGTCAAATTTATCAAATGGGAATCTTGCAATCTTTGAAACTACATAGTCAAGGGAAGGCTCAAAGCTTGCAGGTGTGTTTGCAATATTGATTTCATCAAGTCTTAATCCTACCGCAATCAAAGCACTTATTCTTGCAATAGGGTAACCGCTGGCCTTAGATGCCAAAGCAGAAGAACGAGATACTCTTGGGTTAACTTCGATAACATAGTACTTAGCGGAGTTAGGATCAAGAGCAAACTGAATGTTACAACCACCTGAAATCTTTAATTCTTTAATCAAACGAAGAGCTGCATCTTTAAGCATTCCGCACTCTTTCTTTGTAAGAGTCTGTGAAGGGCATACAACAATGGAGTCACCTGTATGAACACCAACAGGGTCCATATTCTCCATGTTACAGATAGCAATTGCTGTGTCGTTTCCGTCACGCATTACCTCGTACTCAATTTCTTTATAGCCTTTTACAGATTTCTCTACCAATACCTGGCTAACAGGGGAGAGACGAAGTGCATTTTTAGCAATTTCAGTTACTTCATCGTCGTTGTCAGCAAAACCTCCGCCTGTACCGCCTAATGTAAATGCAGGACGAAGTACTACAGGATAACCGATTCTGTTGGCAACCTCTAAAGCTTCTTCTATAGTATTTGCAATATCGGACTCGATAATAGGTTCGCCGATTTTCTCGCACATTTCTTTGAAAAGCTCTCTGTCTTCAGCTCTTTCAATAGAATCGAAGCTGGTACCTAAAAGCTCAACACCGTTTTCTTGTAAAATGCCTTTCTTAGCCAACTGCATAGCAAGGTTAAGACCTGTCTGACCACCTAATGTCGGGAGAAGGGCGTCAGGTCTTTCCTGTCTTATAATCTTTGCCACATACTGAAGGGTAAGTGGTTCCATATATACCTTGTGGGCAATATGTGTATCTGTCATAATTGTGGCAGGGTTGGAGTTTACCAATACAACTTCGTAACCTGCTTCTTTAAGTGCCAGACAAGCCTGTGTACCGGAGTAGTCAAACTCAGCAGCCTGTCCAATGATTATAGGTCCTGAACCTATTACCAAGATTTTCTTTATATCTTCACGCTTAGGCATTTAAGTCACCTCTTTCGTTCTTGAAATCTTCTACATTTTTAATAAATGTATCATACAAAGGATGGTTGTCCTTTGGTCCGGGTGCAATTTCCGGATGATGCTGTACAGAGAATACCTTGTCTTTTTCACACTTAAGTCCTGCAACTGTACCGTCAAGAACATTTTCCTGTGTGATTTCAAGATCTATACCTTTTACACTGTCTTTATCTACTACATAGGAATGGTTATAGGAAACAATTTCAATTGTACCGTCAGCTAAGTTTTTTACAGGATGATTTACACCTCTGTGGCCGAACTTCATTTTGGAAACTTTAGCACCATATGCAAGAGCGATAATCTCATGTCCGAGACCAACACCGAACATAGGTATTTTACCCTTAAGAGCTTTAACCAACTCAACAACACAAGGAACGTCCTCAGGATTTCCCGGTCCGTTGGATATAAACATACCATCAGGGCGAAGTTCTAAAACTTCTTCAGCAGTAATGGAGTAGGGAACAACAATTACATTACAGTTCTTTGCGTTTAACTGGCGAACCATGCTACGCTTAATACCACAGTCAACGGCAATAATGTTGTATTTATAGTTTGTTGTTCTTGAGTACCATAATTTCTTACAGCTTACTTCTTCCACGTGATTGTGCTTAATCGGTGTGTTTTTAAGTGTTTCAAGAGCTTCCTTTTCATCTTTGTTTTCATCAACAATAATGGCTCTCATTGTGCCTTCGTTACGAAGCATTCTTGTAATCTCTCTTGTGTCTGTAATTTCGATACCAACTACACCGTCTTCTGCCATTACATCAGCAAGGGTTCTTGTGTATCTGTAGTTTGAAGGATTGTCGTTATATTCTCTTACAATAAATCCGCCGACTGTAGGCATCTTTGATTCGTAGTCTTCATCTGTAAGACCATAGTTACCAATCAGAGGATATGTCATACATATAATCTGATCACAGTTAGAGGAGTCTGATAAGATTTCCTGATAACCTACCATGGAAGTGTTAAAAACCACTTCGCATACTTTTTCGTTATCGGAACCAAATCCTTTACCGTGAAAAACACGGCCGTTTTCAAAAATCACTTTTTTGAACTTTGTTTCCATTCTTCGTTTCCCTTCCTTTATGTTAAAATTCTTAATTTACTATTTATGAGTGATATACCAGATTGCCTTGAGCAATTGTGGCTACCACTTTGCCGGAAAAAGTCATACCTTCAAAGGGTGTACTTCTTCCTTTTGTCTTAAACTCTTCAGGGTTTACGGTAACCAAAGCTTCAGTATCAACCAAAGCCCAGTCCTTTGCTGTTTCTTCCGGTTTAAGACCTATAATTTCAGCAGGGCGGAGACTCATTAATTTAACTAAGTCTTCCATGCTGATTATTCCGCTTTTAACCAATGTGGTGTAGCAAACTGAAAATGCTGTTTCAAGACCTACAATACCGAAAAGTGTATGGGTAAAATCACCTTGCTTTTCTTCTTTTGTGTGTGGAGCATGGTCTGTTGCTATACAATCAATGGTGCCGTCTTTAATGGCATCAATAATTGCCTGACGGTCTTCTTTTGTTCTAAGCGGAGGATTCATTTTGAATCTTCCAATGTTTTCTGTAATGTCTTCATCACATAAATTAATCTGATGTGGTGTAACTTCACAGCTTATATTGTTAAAACCCTGAGCTTTTGCCTGTCTTACAGCTTCTAAAGACTCTTTAGCTGATATGTGACAAATGTGATATTTCACATTGTTAGTCGTTGCTAAAGCTATGTCTCTTTTTACAGGTTTCCACTCGGATTCTGAACATATACCTGGGACACCCAGCTCTTTTGCTCTTTCTCCTTGGTGCATGGCGCCTCCTTTTACCAACTCATTATCTTCGCAATGAGCGGAAATGAAACTGCCAGCATCTCTAATTTTTTTCATGGCAGAGAGCATCATTTCTTCTGACTGTACGCCACGACCATCATCTGAAAAACCCACAGCCAATGGTGCCAGCCCTTCTATATCTGAAAGCTTTTCGCCTTTTTCTTCCATGGTAATAGAAGCAAAGGGCAGAGTTCTTACAAGGGCATCTTTCTTTATAGCTTCTAACTGAATATTAATGTGTTCCACACTATCAGGAACAGGCTTTAAGTTAGGCATGGTACATACTGTAGTGTATCCACCTGCTGCTGCAGCCAGGGAACCTGTTTTGATAGTTTCTTTCTGCTCAAAACCGGGCTGACGAAAATGTACGTGCAAATCCACAAAACCGGGAAGTAGATACTTGCCGGTACCGTCAATGGATACGGAATCACCCTGAGTAGGAATAACTACATCCTTCAGGGTAAAATGTCCGTCCTCATACACTTTTGCGTTTTTAATTTCAATCTTGTTCATGCTTGTCCTTTTAGTCAATATCCAATGAGCGTGCTAAAGCTGCCATCCTTACATATACACCATTCTGCATTTGCTTGAAAATTCTGGATTTATCACATTCCATTACCTCGTCGGAGATTTCATAACCTCTGTTTACAGGAGCAGGATGCATTATGATTGCATTATCTTTAAGCTTTGAAACATTATGTGCATTGAGACCATATCTTTCGTGATACTGTTCTTTCGTCATATCACCTAATGTTGCATCTCTTTCAAACTGAATACGGAGTAACATTACAACATCAGAGGTTGTAATTGCTTTTTCAAAGTTTTCGGTTACATATCCCTTGTCCATATAGAAGTCAGGCCCACTTACAACTACTTCCATGCCAAGTTTTCTCATGATGTCATAGTTGGTATGTGCAACTCTTGAATGAGTTACATCACCGATAATGGCAACTTTAAGACCTTCAAATCTGCCAAATTCCTGTTTGATTGTAAGAAGATCTAACAAACTCTGTGTAGGGTGATTTCCTGTACCATCGCCGCCGTTTAAAATAGCAGCGTCAATTTTTCCTTCTAATTCTTTGTAATATTCATTTTGCTTGTGTCTAATTACAAGAGCATCTACACCAAAACTGTCAAAGGCTTTAACTGTGTCGTAAAATGTTTCCTGCTTGTTAAGGGAAGAAACCTCCGGATCAAAAGAAATGACCCGCATCCCCAGTCGTTCTTCAGCAACCTGAAAACTATACTGTGTGCGAGTCGAAGATTCAAAAAACAAATTACAAGCAATTTTGCCTTGGAGATTGGGAACAAAGCCTCCATCACGATAATATTGGGCTTTTGATAAAAGGTCATTTACTTCATCTAAGCTAAGCTGATCAAGTGTCAATAAGTTCTTTGGCATAAAGTTCTCCTCCATTGTTGTTATTGCTTATTATGTGTGCTCAATTCGGAGCATTTTTTCTTGTGTAAAAGTGATTATTACTTAAATCGACTAATTGTATCACAAAGAGAGGGGGTGTGTCAATGTGAAGCAGGGCAGAATTGTCAATAAATTTTACTTAAACACAATGAAAATTTAAGTTTGCTTTTATGGCACAAAATGAGTTCGTAGTTCCGTTCGCGTCTCAGCCACATGAAACATATATGATTCAAAGTTCTCCCTCGATAGGCCTACCAAAATCAATCAAATATCAGGGGAAATACCCTCGACAAAATCCCTTACAAGGCTATATATCAGGGGGAAATGTGTAAAAAAGATAGAAAAAACCATAAAACCCCTATACTTTTGTTTCCGCCAACAATATTATCAAGGGTATTTCCCCTGATAATATTAAAAAAAAGGTTTTCTATCAAGGGGTAATAGGTTCATGTTCTATACTGATATTACATAAAAAAGGGTGTGCCTCAATTGGATGGGACCTCTTTTTATCTAATGCGTATTGCAATGCTGCTGTCATTACTAATAAACCAGCAAAGGGAGACTCTTTATATTTATACTCATCGTTTTCAAGAACAAAATCTAAAGTATATATTGTGGATTTATCTGGATCAGGAATGAATGAGCATGTATACTTTTCGTAGTTGTTTTTTCAGGACTTACGCACATTTAGTATTTATGCTAAAAGCCGTTTCGATATATTCCATAGTCTGGTCTGTTGGTGCAATAGTTACGGTAGTATAAATATATGAATGAGTATTGTAACTTTTCTTGTTTTGCTTCCACATTATATTGGCAAAATGCAAAATGAAAAGCATTGTGATAAACACTACAAAAAAATATGATTAAAGGTTTTTTTGTTTTTATGTAAGAGTAAACAATTCAAAAAATGATGACAAACTGAGGACAATTTGAGGACATTTTACACCGATTCATGTCGATTTATACCGATTTTATATTTTTGAATACAGTAAAAAAAATAAAGAAATGAGAATGATGAAAGCCCCGAAAACACGGTGGTTTCGGGGCTTTTCAGGTTGGTGCACCTTCAGGGACTCGAACCCTGGGCCCACTGATTAAGAGTCAGTTGCTCTACCAGCTGAGCTAAAGGTGCACACGTTATAGTGGGCCACTGTCCTTGACAGCTCGACTATCATACCACGCAAGTTTTTAGTTGTCAATACCAAAAATGAAAAATCTGCTTAAAAATTTTTATTGTAGGAAATAATAGTTTTATTATGAATGGGAAATTCTCGAATAAAACTCTAATTGACAATAAAATCAGATGAATATATACTAATAATGTGTGTTTAATACGCGATTATATAAAAGAGAAAAGATGCATATATGAGTAATAAATTCCGTGTTTTTGAAATAGAAAATGATTTACCTGACTTTTCCATGATGGAAGATGAGAGTCTGGCTTCTTTTGCTGATGAAATAGAAGAAGATTTAACGGAGTCAGGCTGGCTTGTGAATAAAATGGATACAGAACCTGTTGAAGAGAAAGAATTGTCTCAGGAGGTTGAAGAGCCCAAAGTAGAAAATGAACCTGCAACTGAAGAAGTTGAGGCTTTTTCTGATATAACTTCTGTGGAAGACTCCTTATTCTGGGATGATTCCGGAACTTCTGATGATAAATTTGAAGAAAAAGAAATTAACATTTTTACAGAAGATGAAAAAAATGAGTCTGAAGAAATCGTTGAGTTTTCTTTTGATGTTAAAGAAATAGAGGAAACAGATGCGACTGAAAAAATTTATGATGCTGAAATAGCTGAGGAGCCAGCGGTTGAAGAAGATTTAGAGCAGAAAGATAGATCAGAAGAAAAAAATACAGAAGAGACTGTGATTTTATCCGAAGAAAAAGAAACAGATGAAACTGAAATACCTGCCATAATTGAAGGTGCAGCTGACGATGATTTCTATAATCATTTTGGGGATCTGAAATTAGCGGATAATGTTGCACTAAAAGAAAACGAATTTGAATCTTTCTATTTAAACTACGAAGATGATGAGAGAAAACCAGAGTTAAAGAAAAATACAGAGAAAAAACCAAAAGTATTTACCGTTGTTTTAAGTTGGGTGCTCACTATTGTAGTAGCATTCTTTATTGCTATTGTTGTGAATATATTCATCGTTCGACCAAGTGAAGTTTCGGGAGAGTCAATGAAACCTACATTACAGCATGGCGAAACAGTAATATTGTCAAGAGTTCCATATTTCTTCTCAGAACCTAAAAGAGAGGATATTATAGTAATAGATAGCCGTATTCCTGAAAGCAACAAAGATAAAAGAACTGTGTTGACTCTGTTTTCGGAAGCACTGCAGCACAACATAATTACAAAACTTTGCGGAGCCAAAGAACCTGATTATTTTTGGATTAAGAGAGTAATTGGCGTACCTGGAGATGTGATTGAATTTAAAGATAACTGTTTATACAGAAACGGTATACTTTTGGAAGAAACATATATTTCTGAAGAAGCTATCGTATCCTATCCAAACGGAGTATCAATAGAAGTTCCGGCAGGTTATGTTTATGTAATGGGAGATAATAGAAATCACAGCTCTGACAGCCGTGTAATTGGTCTTGTTCCCAGAGAAAACATAATCGGTAAAATGGTCGGTCAGATGTAAAGGAGTCTCTATATGTCCCAAGGCAAAGTAGCAGTTGCCATGAGTGGCGGCGTAGACAGTTCGGTAGCAGCATGGCTTGTTAAAGAAGCAGGTTTTGATGCTACAGGTGTAACATTAAGATTATATGAAAAATCCAACGAAGAGTGCCCTATGTGTGAAGCTGAAGATGCCAGAAAAGTGGCTACATTAATGGGGATGGATCATTTTACTCTGGACTACAGAGAAGCTTTTAACGAAAACGTAGTTTGTAGATTTGTGAATTCATATTTTAATGGTAAAACACCAAATCCTTGTATTGAGTGTAACAAATATATAAAATTTGGCAAGCTTTGTGAGGAAGCAAAAAAATTGGGCTTTACTCACGTGGCTACCGGGCATTATGCTCAAATTGAATACAGTGAAGAAAAGCAGCGCTGGCTGTTGAAAAAGGGGGCAAATGCTGAAAAGGATCAAAGCTATGTGCTTTACAATCTAACCCAGGAACAGCTGGCTATGACACTTCTGCCTTTAGGTGGCTTAAGCAAACCCCAAGTTCGTGCAATCGCAGAAGCACAAGGCTTTGTTAATGCTCACAAAAAAGACAGCCAGGATATTTGTTTTGTGCCTGATGGAGACTACAGCGGATTTATTAAACATTTTACCGGTAAAATGCCTGAAGCGGGCAATTTTGTAGATACTTCCGGAAAGATATTAGGTCCTCACAAAGGAATTATTAACTACACTATAGGCCAAAGAAAAGGTTTGGGATTGGCACTTTGTAAACCCATGTATGTAAAATCAAAAGATCCTGTCACAAACGAAGTAGTTATTTCTGAAGATGCGGAACTTTTTAGCCAAGAGTTAGACGCTCGTGATGTGAATCTTATAGCTTGTGATAGTTTTGAAGGTGATATAAGACTTAAGGCTCGAATACGATACAAGCATAAGGAACAGTGGGCAACAGTTACTATGACAGGCAAAACCACTGCCCATGTGGTATTTGATGAGCCGGTAAGAGCAGTGGCTAAGGGTCAGTCTGTTGTGTTTTATGATGGTGATTATGTTTTTGGCGGAGGAATTATTTCATAAGGTTTGTTTTTTGCAAAATAAACCAGAGAGGAAAGCCAAGTCCATAGCAGGCCAAAACCTGACCTACACCTATCTGAAAGGTAGTAAGCAGGTAAAGAACCTCAGAACCTGAAACTATCTTTATAGATAATGAAACTAAAAATGCGTTAAATATTACAGCTCCCAAAGGTGAAAGCCATGGGAGTTTTTTTATCTGAATTTTACGGGTTGAATATGCAAAAGCGGCAGCCAGCAGGGTAGCAGTGGAGCCTAATATAATGTCAATGATTCCGTAAGGGCTGGCGAGATTGGAAAGTACACAACCTATGGTAAGTCCCGGGATTGCTGCCGGAGTAATACAAGCAAACATAATCATTGCTTCTGAAATGCGAAGTTGAATTTGTCCAAAAGAAATTGGTGCGATTGCCAATGTGAGGACTGCGTAGATAGCAGCAATCATAGCTGCCGTAACTGTGAAATTAATTGTTTTCTTCATATAATATGCATCTCCTAGTGTTTGTTTTACGTCAGGATGGATTTCGAACTGACAGGTATAAGATTATCATAATGAGGGAAACAAGTAAAGAAAAATATAAAAATTAACATTTTACTATTGATTTAAGAGGGTAAATTGTATTATATTATTACAGTACTTTTTGTATTTATTGTTGAAAATAAATTTCGAAGGAGAGTGTAGAAATGGAGATATTAAAGAGTGTTCTTGAAGATGTAATCAAGAGAAATCCTAATGAGCCTGAGTTCCACCAGGCAGTAACTGAGGTTTTGGAATCCTTGGAGCCTGTTGCAAAGGCACATCCTGAGTGGGTTGAAGCAGGTATTTTTGATAGAATAGTTGAGCCTGAGAGACAGATTGTTTTCCGTGTTTCATGGGTTGACGATGCAGGCAAGGTAAGAGTAAACAGAGGTTACAGAGTACAGTTTAACAGTGCTATCGGACCTTACAAGGGTGGCATTCGTTTACACCCATCTGTTAACTTCAGCATTATGAAGTTCTTAGGTTTTGAGCAGGTATTCAAAAATGCTTTGACAGGTCTTCCTATCGGTGGCGCTAAGGGTGGTTCTGACTTTGATCCTAAAGGAAAGAGCGACGGAGAAGTTATGCGTTTCTGCCAAAGCTTTATGACAGAGCTTGCAAAACACATTGGTCCTGATACTGATGTTCCTGCAGGTGACATCGGTACTGGCGCAAGAGAAATCGGATATATGTTTGGTCAGTACAAGAGATTGGCTAACGAATATACAGGTGTTCTTACAGGTAAGGGTCTTGATTGGGGCGGAAGCTTGGCAAGAACAGAAGCTACAGGTTACGGTCTTTGCTACTTTATGGATGCATACCTTAAAGATAAGGGCGAAACATTCCAGGGTAAGACAGTAGTTGTTTCCGGTTCTGGTAACGTTGCTATCTTTGCCACAGAGAAAGCTACAGAGCTTGGTGCTAAGGTTGTTGCTTTAAGTGATTCCAACGGCTACATCTATGATCCTGAGGGAATTGACCTTGCAGCTGTTAAGGAAATCAAGCTTGTTAAGAGAGGCAGAATCAAAGAATATCTTGAATACAGACCAAATGCTACTTACACAGAAGGTTGCAGCGGTATCTGGAAAATCAAATGTGATATTGCTCTTCCATGTGCTACTCAGAACGAAATTGATGTTAACTCTGCAAAGACATTGATTGCAAACGGTGTTATGGCAGTAGGTGAAGGTGCTAACATGCCTTCAACAATTGATGCTATCAACGCATTCTTAGATGCAGGCATCCTCTTCGGACCTGCTAAGGCTGCTAACGCAGGCGGTGTTGCTACTTCTGCTCTTGAAATGAGCCAGAACAGCATGAGATATTCATGGTCCTTCGAAGAAGTTGATGCTAAACTTAAGGGTATTATGGAAAATATCTACAAGAATGCAAGCAAGGCTGCTAAGGATTACGGCCACGAAGGTAACTTGGTTGTTGGTGCAAACATCGCAGGTTGTGAAAAGGTTGCAAGAAGTATGTATGCACATGGTGTAGCGTACTAATATACGACTTTATAACTAGAATAACAGGGCTGCCTCTTACGGGGTGGCCCTGATTTGTTTATTTGGAATTTGTCTGACCAACTGATTATGTTAGTATATGATAAAAAAGGTTGGATAAAAAGGCCTATAATCCTACTGTTTCATATCATTGCTTGCTGTATAGGTAGGACAAAAACAAGAAAAAAGGAGCTTTTGTCCAACCTTTGATATGTACTTCTTAAACAAACAGTAGGATAAATGACATAAATGTCCTACTGAATGTGTCGACATATCAGAAATCAGTAGGTCTTTTCATAGACACAGCATATCAAAAATAGTATAATTCTCTAAATGAAAGATATATTTTACCGAAAGGGGTAAACGTCATGCCCGGATACGTAAGTTGGAAACAGTTATATATTGAAGAACTCCTGCAGATGAAAGAGGAGGGATACGATTTGTCAAAGGCTCCTGTCCTTGATACGGATGGAGAGCAGTTATTGCCTTTTCCGGGGTGTGAAGCTGTGAAAGGCGATGATGAGGCGGTCTGGGAGGAAGCTTATCATATATTAGAAGAAATACTGAAAGGACCATTAAGAGCTGATTATCCCTATTATGAACCCAATGGTTTTGAAGAGATATTGACTGAGGCGGAAGCCATGCCGGTACTTGAACCTGTAAAAGGCGAAGTGTATGGAGAACGTATAAAAGGTGCCGTATACGGCAGAATTGCTGCTGTGGTTTTAGGAAAGCCCTTGGAAATGGGCTTTAACCAGAAGCAGGTAAGAGAGTATCTGGAAGGTGCCAACGCATGGCCTCTTGATGATTTTGTTCCTGCTTATTCAGAAGGCACCGGAATTGAAGCCAGAAAAGATTGTTTTCCAAGTACAAAAGGAAACATTAACTGTGCACAGCCGGATGATGATATTAATTATACTTTACTGGCATTGGTTATGGCTGAAAAGCACGGACTTGATTTCACCCCGGAACATGTGGGTTATAACTGGATTAACAATATACCATATTACTGGTGCTGGTGTGCCTCACGTCAGGCATACTACCACACTGTAACCGGACTACCTGTGGAGTTAATTCCCACAACTCAGAATCCATGGAGAGAGTGTATTGACGGACAGATAAGAACAGACTTATGGGGATACATTGCCCCGGGAGATATAAGAACTGCTGCATGGAGAGCATATAAAGATTGTTCATTCAGCCTGGTTAAAAACGGAATCTATGGTGGTATGTTTGTGGCAGGGTGTATAGCGGGGGCGTTGTCAGAAAATCCAACTATAGAAAAAATATTGCAAAGCGGACTTAGTGTTATACCGGTAAAAAGCAGGCTGGCAGAGGCTGTGAAAAAAGTGTGGTTGTGGTATAAAGAAACCGGAGACTTTGATTTTGTCTGTGGTAAAATATATGAGACATGGGACCATCTTCCTTTTGCTGCCACAATTAACAATATGGCGATTGTGGTACTTTCTCTCTTGCATGGTAAACTTGATTATGAAAAAACAATTACTTCTGCTGTGTGCGCAGGCATGGATACTGATTGTAACGCAGGTACTGTTGGCAGTATTGTAGGTGCTGCAGTGGGAATAGACGCTATAGCCCCTCGTTGGTACACACCTTTAAATGACACAATCAAATCAACTGTGGCAGATATAGGGCAAATCAGTATAAGTGAAGTGGTAAAACGGATAATTTCTATTGCTGACCAGTGATGTCAACAATTGTTATTTGCCCAAGCACGGCTTTTTTGATATACTCTTTAGTGTTCAAAAAACAAATTTAATAAAAATGTCACAAGAGGATTTAATTATAAATGGAAGAGATAAAAACAGAAATTTATAGAGATGAAACAGAAAAAATTGAAATGCCCATGCTGGTTTTAAGGGGGATTTGTGCATTTCCTGAAACCTTGTTGGCTATTGAAGTGGAAAGACCTGCTTCAGTGGCAGCAATCCGTATAGCGGAGCAAAAAAATGATAAACTTATTTTCCTGGCCATGCAAAAGAATTATGGACAGGATAGTCCTGCATCTAATGAAATATACCAGATAGGTACAGTGTGTCGTATTTCTGAATGTATATCATTTTCAAATGGTCGCATCAGATTGGTGGCAAAAGGTCTTTACAGAGCACGTAGAGTAGGTGTTACAAGCGAACTTCCTTGCTATACTGTGTTTGTAACGCCTATGCCTGTAACCGGTAGCGAGTATGCTTCAACTATGGAATTTCAGGCTAAAAGGCAACTTATAATTGACGATGTAACAGGTTTCAGAGCCATGGTACATAATGGTGATACTTCTGCCAGGAGATTGTCTTCGTACACAGATGGTCAGGAGTTTTGCTTCAATGCTTGTAACCTGGTGGAAATTCCACAAAACAAAAAGCAACAGTTGTTGGAAGAAACTGAACTTGAAAAAAGAATTGACCTATTACTTGAATATGTAAAACTACAATTTGATCTGACTGTTACTATGAATGAAGTAAATATGAAGGTTCAGGACAACTTTAATAAGCAACAAAGAGAAGCTCTTATAAGAGAGGAAATCAAAGTGCTTAAAGAAGAGCTGGGTGAAGGCGAGCAGGACGAAATCGACAGATATCGCGAAATGTTGGAAGCTTGCAATCTTCCGGAAGAAAGTCGCAGAAAAATAGAAAAAGATATTTCACGCCTTGAAGGCATGAATCCTATGATGGCAGACACCCAGGTAACAAAAAATTATCTGGATTTGGTATTTGATTTACCTTGGAGTGTATTTACCGAGGATTCCAAAGATATTGTCAAAGCAGAAGAAGTTCTTGAAAGAGATCATTTCGGCCTTAAAAAGGTCAAAGAAAGAATACTTGAATATCTGGCTGTGAAATGTCACCGTGAAGGCGGCAAAGACCCTATTTTGTGTCTTTACGGACCTCCGGGAACAGGTAAGACATCTGTGGTAAGAAGTATGGCAGAAGCTATGAATAAAAAATATGTACGTATGTCTTTGGGTGGGGTACATGATGAAGCAGAAATCAGAGGCCACAGAAAAACATATGTAGGTGCTATGCCGGGTAGAATCATATCTGCTATTAAACAGGCAGGCAGCTGTAATCCTATAATTCTTCTGGATGAAATAGACAAGTTAGGTAAAGATATGAGAGGAGATCCGGGAGCAGCCCTTCTGGAAGTGCTGGACGGAGAACAAAATTTCAGTTTCAGGGACCACTATTTAGAGATTCCTTTTGATTTATCAAATGTAACATTTATAACCACAGCTAATGATCTTGAAGCAGTTCCAGGTCCATTAAGAGATCGTATGGAAATTATTGAAATTAACGGATATACGGAGGAAGAGAAACTTGAAATTGCAAAGAGACATCTGATTCCTAAACAGCTTAAAGAAAACGGTATGAAACCGGCATCGTTTAAAATAAGTGATAAGGTGATTAAGAGTCTTATCTGGAACTATACTGCAGAAAGTGGTGTAAGACAGTTAGAACGTGCAATTGGTGCAATTGTAAGAAAGTCACTTCTTAAAATAACTAAAGAAGAGAAGAAATCCATAACCATTACAGGAAAATTGCTGGAAGAATTTATGGGACCTTCAAAACGTTATGATGAAGATTATGACAAAGTTGATAAAGTAGGTGTAGCCGGAGGTCTTGCCTGGACCCAGGTGGGTGGTGTTACAATGTCCATCGAAGTTAATATTTTTCCGGGAACCGGTAAAATGGAACTTACAGGCAGCCTTGGAGATGTAATGAAAGAGTCTGCAAAGACAGCCCTCAGTTACATAAGATCTCGTGCTAAGGAGTTGGGAGTATCTGAGACATTTTACAAAGATACTGACATTCATATTCATGTACCTGAAGGTGCAACTCCCAAAGACGGTCCTTCCGCAGGAATCACAATGGCTACTGCTTTGGTTTCAGCTTTCACAGGCAAACCGGTAAGACATGATGTGGCAATGACGGGGGAGGTTACTTTAAGAGGTAATGTACTCCCTATAGGTGGTCTTAAAGAGAAATCTTTGGCAGCTCTTCGAAAAGGCGTTACCACAATAATTATTCCGGAGGCAAACCGCAGAGATGCTGAAGAAATTCCGGAGGCTGTTAAAGATAAAATTAAAATAGTATACGCAAAGAATATGGAGCAAGTACTAAATGTTGCTCTGAGATAAGAAGGTTTGATTTATGAATATAAGCAAATTATTTGAAACAAAAAAAGTTGTATATTCCTTTGAAATCTTTCCGCCTAAAGCAGATTCGGGAGTAGATACTGTATATAATACAATTGAGGCTTTAGGAGATTTGTCTCCTGATTACATAAGTGTAACATATGGTGCAGGCGGAAGCGTTACAGAGAACAGAACTGCTGAACTTTCTTCTTTGGTAAAATCAAAGCTCAAGATTGAACCTATGGCCCATCTTTCCTGTATTACAGCTTCCAAAGAAAATATAGACAGCATTCTGGAGGATTTGAAAAACAGGCATGTCTCAAACGTACTGGCCTTAAGAGGTGATCCGCCTAAGTCCGGTATAGCTGTAAAACCTCTGGAAGAAAGAGCTTTTAAGTATGCTACAGATTTGGTTGCCTATATCAAAGAAAAAGGTGATTTTAATGTAGTGGGTGCTTGCTATCCTGAAAAGCATACAGAAGCTTTAACTCTTGACGAAGATATTTTACATCTTAAAGAAAAAGTTGACGCAGGTGTTGGTCATTTGGTAACTCAGCTTTTCTTTGACAACACTGTTTTCTATAATTTTATGGAGAAGGTGGCAGGTGCAGGAATTAATGTGCCTGTTACAGCGGGAATTATGCCTGTAACCAGCAAAAACCAGATAAACAGAATGGTGAACATGTGTGGTGCTACGATTCCTACGGATTTAATGAAAATCATTGATAAGTATGGTGATAATCCTATTTCTATGCGAGATGCTGGAATCGTATATGCTGCCCAGCAGATTTCAGATTTGATAGCCAATGGGGTGAAGGGAATACATCTTTACACAATGAACAATCCTGCAGTGGCAAGAAAAATAACACTTTTAATTGAAAATTTGATGGAGTAAGTATAACAGTATGAAACGCTTTGTATGCTTTGGCTTAAGTTTACTGCTCCTCTTAAGTATTTCTTTTGAAACTCCTGTTATGGCCAAAAGTCCTTTGATGACTTTTGCCATAATGAGTGATACCCATATTGGAGGAGAAAAGCATATAGACAATAATAGTTTAATATTAAAGCGTGGACTTGAAGATATAAGGTCATATGAGGGAAGTACGGATGCTCTTATTATTGCGGGAGATTTAACCGACAAAGGTAAAGCATCAGAGTATGAAAATTTTAGAAGAGTGCTTTCAGGCTCACCAATAGATGAGATTTATCTTGTTATGGGAAACCACGATGCCGGTCGAGATCTTACCGGAGGCTATGAAGAAGCTTTTGATAAATTTAAAAAATATTGTAGTGGATATGGTATAGATTCAGATGCCCGGGTTCCTTATTATGATACATGGATAAAAGGGTATCATTTTATATTTTTATGTACCGAGGATGACACACCGGACAAGGCGTATATTTCAGAAACACAACTGAAATGGTTTGAAGCACGATTGGCAGAAAATGCTGAGCTGTACAAACCAATTTTTGTAATCAGTCATAATCCTTTAAAAAATACTTTTACAAGAACGCACAAAGATAATGAAAATATTGGACCACAGAGCGATCAAATTAAAGCATTGATTGAAAAATATCCTCAGGTAATATTCATGAGCGGGCATGTACATAATGGTTTTGGATATTTGTCCCAATATATAAACGAAGAAAAAGGTGCATTTGTCAACATTCCTCCTGTTATAGGTGCTGATTACGGTTATGAAGCAGATTCTGTAATGTACTATACGGAGGTTTATAAAGACAAAGTTGTATTCAGAGCCCGGGATTTTGGAAAGGGTGTCTGGTTAGATCATTTTGATATTGTAGTAGCACTGAATAGGCCTGTTTATGAAGAATTTGCTCTTAAAGAAACATCTGACTATCGCCCCAGAGGCAGTTATGTAGTGGGGGTAAAATCAAAAACAAACGTTAAGGAATTTCTTTCAAATTTCAGTTATGCAGAATCTTTGGTGTGTGAGGTTTCGGATAATTTTATTGGCACAGGGGATAAACTGTTTAACAAAAAAAGAAAAAGGAGTATAATTGCCATTATAGATGGCGATGTGGATGGCAATGGTATAATTACCACGAAAGATTATTTTGCTGTAAAACGCGCCGTTTATAATAAGGTGGGTGATTTTAAACCATGGGGAAAATATGCTGCAGACGCTGACAATGATGGTTGCATTTCATTTTACGATTGCCTTATAATTAAAAGAAAATTTTTAGAGGTATAATAATAGTGTTAATTAACAAAAACTTGATTTTTGATGGTGCTATGGGCACCATGATCCAACAAAGCGGAGTGGAGATGGGAGAGAATCCTGAACTTCTTAATTTTACCCATCCGGAGATAATAATTGAAATACATAGGAAATATATAGCCGCAGGGGCAGATGTGATTACTACAAACACTTTTGGGGCTAATTCCTTTAAGTTAGCAGGTACAGGCTATACTCCTTGTCAGGTAATTGCTGAAGGTGTAAAGCTGGCATCAGACGCCGGTGCCTCTCTTGTGGCAGCAGATATAGGACCTATCGGAAAGCTTTTAGAACCTTTAGGAGATCTGACTTTTGACGAAGCTTATGAAGCTTTTAAAGAGCAGGCTGTGGCTGCAGAAAAAGCCGGAGCTGATATTTTGTTGGTAGAAACTATGACTGACTTAGGGCAGATGCGTGCAGCTCTTTTAGCTTGTAAGGAAAACACAGCACTTCCGGTAATAGGTACAATGAGCTTTGAAGAAGGTGGACGAACATTTACCGGTTGTTCCATTGAGGTTATGGCCCTTACCATTTCACCATTAGCAGACGCCGTGGGAATTAACTGCTCCTTAGGACCAAATGAGATGTTGCCAATGGTAGAGCGCCTGGTTAAAGTAACAAATAAGCCAATTTTAATACAGCCTAATGCAGGTCTTCCTTGTTTCGAAAATGGTTGCACACACTATCATGTAACACCTGAAGAATTTAAGGAAAGCATGAAAAAAATTGCAGCTCTTGGCGTGGAAATGTTGGGTGGTTGCTGTGGTACAACTCCTGATTTCATAGCTGCTATAAAAGATTTAGAGAGAGGCAAAAGGGCGGATAGCGACAGAAAATTAAGCCTTTGTTCTGCCACAAAAGTTGTGGACATAGATGGCGTCCGCGTTATAGGTGAAAGAATAAACCCTACCGGTAAAAAGCTCTTTAAAGAGGCACTTCGTAACAATGATATGGCATACATTTTACAGCAGGCCGTTTCTCAGGTTGAAGCAGGAAGCGATATTTTAGATGTAAATGTAGGGCTTCCTGAAATTGATGAGCCGGCCATGATGAAGGCAGTTGTTTCAAATTTGCAGGCAGTAACTGATTTACCTTTACAGATTGACTCTTCTGACCCTGTGGCCATAGAAGCAGCTCTTCGTATATACAACGGGCGGGCTATAGTAAACTCAGTTAACGGTGAGACTAAGGTAATGGAGAATATTTTACCGTTAGTGAAAAAGTACGGTGCTTGCGTGGTCGGACTTACTTTAGACGAAAAGGGAATTCCCCAAAGTGCAGAGGAACGCCTGGAAATTGCAAAGCGTATTGTGGCTAAAGCAGAAAGTTTTGGAATACCGAGAGAAGATGTGTTTATTGATTGCCTTACTTTAACTGTTAGTGCACAGCAAAAAGATGCAGCGGAAACCTTAAAAGCAGTTTCGATGGTAAAATCACAGTTAGGACTTAAAACTGTTTTGGGTGTTTCTAATATTTCTTTTGGTCTGCCAAGACGTGATATTGTAAATGAAACATTTTTAGCTGAAGCTTTAGTTGCTGGTCTTGATTTACCTATAATTAATCCTAATGCAGAGGGCATGATGAGCAGAATAGATGCACACAGGGTTTTGTGGGCGCAGGATGCAGGTTGTGTAAAATATGTGGAAAAATATTCAGACAGCACACTTTCCAAGGTTGTGGCTGTTGACAAAACACCTGACCTGGAGGCTTGTATATTAAAGGGTCTTAAAGATAAAGCATCGACTGCTACTGAAACCTTACTTGAGACAATGAAAGAACTTCAAATTGTGGATGAGGTTATAATTCCCACACTCAATAAAGTAGGAGAAGATTATGATAAAGGTAAAATATTTTTACCACAACTGTTACTGGCTGCCGAAACCGTACAGGAAGCTTTTTCAATAATAAAAAGCAGATTACCGGCGGACACATCCATTAGCAAGGGCACAATTATAATGGCTACAGTGAAAGGGGATATTCACGATATAGGTAAAAATATAGTTAAAATTATTCTGGAGAATTACGGATATACTGTAATTGATATGGGAAAAGACGTACCTGCTGAAGCAATTTTGCAGAAAGCTGAAATGGAAGATGTACGATTAGTTGGTTTAAGTGCTCTTATGACCACAACTGTAAAAAGCATGGCGGATACAATTAATTTACTCAAATGTAACAAGTCGGATGTGAAAGTAATGGTAGGTGGAGCGGTGTTGACTCCTGAATACGCCAGCGCCATTGGTGCGGACTTCTACGGCAAAGATGCCAAGGCTGCTGTAGAAATAGCAAATAAGGTTTTTGATTAAGAGGGTGAAATGAAAGATAAGATGAGAAAAGTTCTGCAACTTTTTTTAGTGTTTTTTAAAATCGGTGCTTTCACATTCGGTGGTGGTTATGCTATGATTCCTCTTATACAAAAAGAAGTTGTAGATAATAAAAAGTGGATAACAGATGATGATATTTTGGAAATTATTGCTATTGCGGAAAGCACACCGGGGCCTATTGCTATTAACTCTGCAACTTTTGTAGGTTACAGAACCTGTGGCTTTTTTGGAGCATTTTTTGCTACATTAGGTGTTGTGCTTCCGTCTTTTGTGGTTATCTTACTGATTTCTTTTGTTTTGAGAGAGTTCCAGAACTTAAAGGCCGTAAAATATGCTTTTAATGGTATAAGGGCAGGTGTGTTGGCACTTCTTATTAAGGCTTTGTGGGGTATGTACAAAAAATGTCCTAAAGGCTGGGTTTCTTATGTGATAATTGGTACAGCTTTTGTAGTGGTAGCTTTCTTAAAGATTAATGTTCTTTATGTGATTATAGGCTGTGCTGCATTCGGTCTTGTTACTTCTCTTGTTGCAGAAAGGAGGAGCAGGACATGATATTCCTAGAATTGTTTCTTACGTTCTTAAAAATAGGAGCTTTTACATTTGGTGGTGGTTATGCAATGCTTCCTCTAATTCAGGAAGCGGTTTTAGCGCGTGGCTGGATTGATGAAACTTCTCTTATTAATTTTATTGCTGTAAGTGAAAGCACACCGGGCCCTTTTGCTATAAATATGGCTACTTATGTAGGTTCTGAAGTTGGTGGGGATTATGGCCTTTTAGGAACTGTTTTTGGTTCTTTTTGTGCAACTTTAGGGGTTGTGCTTCCGTCTTTTGTAATTATTCTTATAGTTGCAAAAATATATGATATGTTTAAGAAAAGCAAAATTGTGAAAGGATGCATGACCGGTCTTAAACCTGCTGTCATTGGTCTTATCGGAGCAGCTATTGTTTCTGTTGCTCAGACTGTGTTTGTGCCGACCGGTTTTTCCTTGGCAATATTTGCTTCGCCGCTTCTTTATGTTTCTTTGTGTATATCAGCAGGATCATTAGTCATGGCATTTAAGAAGGTTCATCCTATTGTTATAATATGTATTTCTGCGGCAATAGGTATTGCCACAGGATATATTTTTGAATTTTAGTTTATATCATTAGTTAACACCACGGTATTTGCCGTGGCTTTTTTGTTTATACAGAGGTTAAAATGATATAAAATAAAAGAAAGAAACACAATATATTGTGTTTGTGAAAAAATAAATAATCAATATTTTGTGCACGAACTGTTGACAGCCTTGTTTCAGGGTGTTATACTTCAAAGTACTTAAGTATTAAACTGGTGGCTGATGTCTGTGCCGCCTTGAATGTGAAAATAAATATTTACAAGAGGAGAAAACGGTTATGTACAAAGTTATCAAACGTGACGGTAAAGTTGTGGACTTTAACCTGTCAAAAATCAGCGAAGCTATTACAAAGGCTTTTGAAGCAATTGACAAGCAATACAATCAGGACATTATTGATTTATTGGCTCTTAAAGTTACCTCCGACTACGAAAAGAAAGTTCAGGACGGTTTAGTATCTGTGGAAGCAATTCAGGACAGCGTAGAGGATGTATTGGTACAGGCAGGTTATGCAGATGTAGCAAAATGTTATATCCTTTACAGAAAACAGAGAGAAAAAATAAGAAACATGAAGTCTACAATTCTTGACTACAAGGAATTGGTAGATAGCTATGTGCATCTTACTGACTGGAGGGTTAAGGAAAATTCTACAGTTACATATTCAGTTGGTGGACTTATTTTATCTAACTCAGGTGCAATAACTGCCAACTACTGGCTTTCTCAGATTTATGATGAAGAAATAGGAAAGGCCCACAAAGAAGCTGATATTCATATACATGACTTGTCCATGCTTACAGGTTATTGTGCAGGATGGTCTCTTAAACAGCTTATTCAGGAAGGTTTAGGTGGTATTTCAGGTAAGATTACATCTGCACCTGCTAGTCATCTGGCAACCCTTTGTAATCAAATGGTTAACTTCCTGGGTATTATGCAGAATGAATGGGCAGGAGCACAGGCATTCTCTTCTTTTGATACATATCTGGCACCTTTTGTTAAGGTAGATAATCTATCATATACGCAGGTTAAAAAATGCATAGAATCCTTTATTTACGGTGTAAATACTCCCAGTCGTTGGGGTACACAGGCTCCATTCTCCAACATCACATTAGACTGGACAGTTCCTGCAGACTTGGCAGAACTTAATGCTATTGTGGGCGGAAAGGAAATGGACTTTAAGTACAAAGATTGTAAGAAAGAAATGGATATGATCAACAAGGCCTTTATTGAGGTTATGATTGAAGGTGATGCTAACGGCAGAGGCTTCCAGTATCCTATCCCTACATACTCAATTACAAGTAACTTTGATTGGTCTGAAACAGAGAACAACAAGCTTCTCTTTGAGATGACATCAAAGTATGGTACACCTTACTTCTCTAACTACATTAACAGTGATATGGAGCCAAGTGATGTAAGAAGTATGTGTTGCCGTCTACGTCTTGACTTAAGAGAACTTCGAAAGAAATCCGGTGGCTTCTTTGGTAGTGGTGAGAGCACGGGTAGTGTTGGTGTTGTAACTATTAATATGCCTAGAATTGCTTACCTGGCTGAAAACGAAGAAGCATTTTACAAGAGACTTGATAAAATGATGGATATAGCTGCAAGATCTCTTAAGACAAAGAGAACAATTATATCCAAGCTTTTAGATGAAGGTCTGTATCCATATACAAAGCGTTATCTTGGAAACTTTGACAGCCACTTCTCCACAATCGGTCTGGTAGGTATGAACGAAGCTTGTTTAAATGCTAAGTGGATAGGTCAGGATTTAACAAACGAAAAGGCTCAGAAATTTACTCAGGATGTTCTTAACCATATGAGAGAAAGACTTTCTGACTATCAGGAAATGTACGGTGACCTCTACAACTTGGAAGCAACACCTGCAGAGTCCACATCTTATCGTCTTGCAAAACATGATGTTAAGAAGTACCCTGACATTATTACAGCTTCTGAAGGAGATGATACACCTTACTATACCAACAGCTCACACTTACCAGTTGGCTATACTGAGGATATTTTTGAAGCTCTTGATATTCAGGATGAATTACAGACTCTTTACACATCGGGTACAGTATTCCATGCATTCTTGGGTGAAAAGCTTCCTACGTGGCAGGCTGCTGCGACATTGATCCGTAAAATTGCAGAGAACTATAAGCTTCCTTACTATACATTATCGCCAACATATTCAGTGTGTAAGAATCATGGTTACATAACCGGGGAAGTATATGAGTGTCCTGAATGTGGAGAAAAAACAGAAGTTTATAGCCGTATTACAGGTTACTATCGTCCTGTTCAGAACTGGAATGATGGTAAGACTCAGGAGTTCAAGCACAGAAAGCTTTACGATATTGCCAACTCCAAATTAAAGAGAGAGGGCAGACCTGTAGAGAAAATTGATGTAACTCCCGCTTGTAACTGCAATGAAAGTGTAACACTTCTTTTTACCACCAAGACTTGTCCTAACTGTAAAATGGCTAAATCCTTCCTGGATAAAGCAGGCGTAAACTACAAAGTCGTTGATGCCGAAGAAGAACCTGAATTGGTTAAGCAGTTTGGAATTACCCAGGCGCCTACATTAATTGTAGCAGAAGGGGAAAACTATGATAAGTATGTAAATGCTTCTAACATTAAGAGATTTACGGAGAATTGCGGTTAATAAAATGATGTATGATATTTTAATTGTTGGTGGAGGCTGTGCAGGATTGACAGCCTCCATATACGGTGCGAGAGCCGGTATGAAAGTTTTGGTTATAGAGGGAAGCTCCATAGGTGGACAGATCAGTTCATCACCAAAGGTGGAAAATTATCCGGGCTTTATGGAAATAAGCGGTATGGAATTTTCAGACCGCTTGTATGAGCAGGCTATGAACTTAGGTGTAACTCTTGAATTTGACACGATACAGAAAGCTGAAAAACTTAATGAAGGTTTTAAGCTTACCGGTGAGTATGGCGAATATGAAGGTAAGAGTCTTATAATTGCTACAGGGGCCAAACACAGACATTTGGGAGTCCCCGGGGAAGAAGAGCTTTCCGGCAAAGGCGTTTCCTATTGTGCTGTGTGCGACGGTGCATTTTATCGGGGGAAAATTGTAGCTGTTATAGGTGGTGGCAGCAGTGCTTTACAAAGTGCTGAGCTTATGGCAGGCTACTGTGAAAAGGTTTACCTTATTCATCGGCGTGACGAATTTCGAGGTGAAACTGCTTTGGCAGAGCGCCTTAAAACGAAAGAAAATGTGGAGTTTTTACTTTCTTCTGTCGTTGAAGAATTTGTAGCAGGGGAAGACGGAAAGTTGGATACGTTAAAGGTAAAATGTCTGATTTCCGGTAGTGTTTCTGACGTGGTTGTAAACGGTGCCTTTATTTCCGTTGGTCAGCAGCCTGATAACGAAGTTTTTAAAGATCTTGTATCTTTGGACAGCACAGGTTTTGTAGTGGCAGGAGAGGACTGTAAGACTACCTGTGAAGGTGTGTGGTGTGCAGGAGACTGCAGAACCAAGGCCATAAGGCAACTTTCCACAGCGGCGGCTGATGGTACTGTGGCAGCATTAAGTGCAGCCGAGTATTTAAGAGGATAAAAATAAAAGTTGTCCGGAGAGATTTTAAAAATCTTTCCGGATTCTTTTATTGTTACCTTTTGTAAGAGTATCACGTCTGGAATAAATATAAGGACAATAAGTTTTCTGGGAGGGGCTCTTCTTGCGATATGATTCGGGAGAAAATAACCAATATTATTGATTGAGGATAATTAATTATACACACCATCAATATGAATATATCTGATATTTCCGTATGTATAAGAGGACAATGGTCTGTCTAAGGCATCAAAACTATGTGCGGTGACCAGTGTTTTAGGCGTGGTTTCAGTTATAACGGAAGTATGGTAGAATGTTCCGCTTCCTGTGCCAAGTTGTACTATGTCTCCGGGCTGAACTTGATTTCTGCTTACAACATGACCGAAGGGTCCCGGCCCTTTGTTTTTTGTAAGAAACTCATAAAGATAATTTACTCCTGTCCAGGCTGCGGTACGGTC
Organism: Oscillospiraceae bacterium; assembly: GCA_015069135.1. Lineage (GTDB taxonomy): Bacteria > Bacillota > Clostridia > UBA1212 > SIG427 > SIG427. Next base: position 28,625 of record SVJE01000006.1, read on the forward strand.
TTCTGTATTACGATAATACCAACCGGTTATTTTTGTGTAATTCATTACACCTGCACCTGCATAAATGCATTGTGAAGCAAAATTTGTGCAGTCTCCGCCAATTTTTTCGAAATCATAATATTTTGAGTTTCTGTCCAGAGCCCACCTACGGGCATAAGCAACAGCTGAATAACGGTTGTAGGGTGTCTCGTACATATTAAACCTCCTGTCTGTTAATATGTATATGTAGGTGAGGATGGATTATTAATTACGATGAGAAAGTTCGCAACAGTGAGAAAAACGGAGTTTGTGGTGGGGTTGAGAAAAAGTCATCGACGAACATATATGTTTTGGTAAAATGTCGGCGAGTTCTGAAAAAAGTCGCCGGAAAAGTTTGATTTTACCTTATCTGTCGGCGAGTTTACAATAATATCAGTATTTTTGTAAAAACAAAAAGCCGCGAAACCGCGGCCTTTTGATAATTCTTATCAGCTTATATTATTTTGCTAAAGCAATTGATGTGATATGTGGGTTAACACCATCATACCAGTAAACGAAACCTTCAACGTCTACAACATCACCGGCTTTAAGAGTACCTACAGTCTTGTAAACATCACTGTCAGGACCTGTCAGATAAGCTTCAACACAGAAGTTGTAGTCTGCACCGTCTTTAGTAAATGTTACGTAGATATCATTGCCATCACCTGGTTCACCGTTTTTATATTCAATAGACTTCAATGTTAAGCCCTTGAAAGCAGCTAACTCGTTTTGATGATCAATAAGTTCATCTTTTCCTAAAAGGGAAGTAAGATCAATTGCTTCTGCAATGTATGTATCGCCTTCAATAATTTCGAATGTAGCATCCATGATTTCAACTTCGCCTGCCCATGCACCCTTGAAGCCTTTAACTTTAATCTTAGTTCCTGGAACCAATTTAGCTGCATCTGCTTCTGCACAAGCCATTTCATAAATGAAGTAAGCACCGTCTTTGCTCTGAGCATAAACTGTAATTTTGTTGTCCCACCAAGACTGTGTAGCCTGAACGTAAGTTTCAACAGTTACTTCTGTTTCGAGCTCTGCGTTAACATATGCTTCGTGAGTGATAACACTAGGGTCTGGTGTAACTGCAGGTGTAGGTTCAGCAGTTGGCTTTACTTCATCGTTACCGCAAGCTGCAAAGCAGAATACCATAACAAAAATCAATAACAAAGAAATAATTTTTTTCATTTCAAAAACTCCTTTTGATTAATAATTAACAAACCATATTATACAACTTTAAACTAAAAAATCAACTTTTTTTCTTTTTTATTTGATTTTTTATCCAAAAAGCTATAATACCAAGCCAGCAGACACCTAATGAAACCATGAGAATAACGGCACCGGAAGGTAATTTCCCAAGGTTTATTTTACCTGTAGCAAGGTTAATTTGGTCAAGTCGGTAGAGTGATGTTATTTCGGTAAAAAGATTATCCAGATACTCATTGTTTACTGTTTCATGTCTTCTTACTGATTTTGTTACTTCCTCCACCAACTGGCCTGCTGCGTTTCTTAAAGAAGCAGAACCGTTAAAAACAGGTGTTACAAAAGTGTTTTCTGTATTATCCATAAGAAGCTTGGCTGCTTGAATTTTAATGGGGTAGTAGAAATCATTATCTTCACCAATACGACTTAAGTAATCCTGATATTCATTGCTATTTTGTGCTTTATTTGTTACAGGAACATAACCTTCCGTCTGGGAATATGAAATCTGCACATTGTTTGTAAGCATAAATTGTGCAAACAGCCAGGATGCCAAAACTTCCTGTGAATCTGCTTTGTTAAATACACAAAGTGATGGTCCCTGGGAAATCATTTTGGGATTATCAAGATCATATTGAGGAATAGTCATAACCTTAGTTTCAAACTGTACAAGCTTGTCTTCACTGATGTCTAAAAGGGGTGCATCGGAACCCATCCAGGTAGCGCCTGCTGTTGAGTCAATGGCAAAAATGCATTGTCCTGCATTTAAAAAGTTGGCGGGATAGCTGGAAATCTTAAATGTGGAAAAGGCCTTTGTTTCGCCGTGTTTTGCAATTTCAGCAAGTATTTCTTTTGTGGTGTCGTTAAAGATTGCTATTTCACCCATATTAGAAGAGTATCCTGCGTTTTGTTGTTTCAACATGGAGATCATCATATTATCGGTGGATTTGTATATAAAAGGAATCATGGTTTTCTGACCGTTAACAATGAAATTTCCGTCTTTATCTTTTTTAGTTGCAGCCTCAGATACTTCCCATATAAAATCCCAGGTTAATGCTTCAGGAAGCTCATAGCCCAACTTCTCCACAAAGGTCTTATTTACATAACAAGCTTCTGTAGAACGCATATATGGAAGGGCATAATAGGACCCTGAAAACTCACATTCTTCTAAAAACTTCGATATGATTTCATCCTTTGTAGGAGAGTCGAAAAGGACTTCGCTGCCACCCAAACCATACTTTTCATCAACCATAAGTTCATTCAAGGGTACAACAGTATCTTTACCTGTTAAGTAAGTTGCAATATGGTCCGGATATGTTATACAAACATTAGGAGTAGTATCTGTTGAAATGTTAGTAATAACATCGTTATATATCCTTCCGTAATCTGTATAAAGTTTCAGGGAAACTTTAACGTTAGGATACAGTGCCTCAAAATCAGCAATAGCCTTTTTATATATTTCTACCTGTGTAAGGTTTGTGTCATTTTTTGCCCAGAAAGATATTTCGTAATTACGGGATGTATCAAATTCTTCCGGAATGGTAAAAACTTTTTCTTCTTTAGCACCGTGGCAACCGGTAAAAGTCAATACGAGAGCAATAATAAGAAGTAGGGATATAATCTTTTTCATCCTTTTATACCTCCTCGTGAAACACCGGACATTATCTTTTTACGGAAGATAAGGAAAATCACGATTAAAGGTGCTGAGATAACACAAACAGCTGCCATCATAGCAGGTATGTTTTCACGACCAAAACCGTTTTCTCGAATTTCCTGAATACCGTTAGACACCAAATAGTAAGCCTGGTCGTCAGTAATTAATCTTGGCCAAACATATGAATTCCAACACTCAATTACCTTAAGGATTGTAATTGTTATTATGGTTGGTTTACATATTGGAATCATAACCTTGAAAAGATACTTAAGGTCTGAAGTTCCGTCTACCTTAGCTGCGTAATACAGTTCATCGGGAATCTGTGAAAAATTTTCTTTAAGAAGATAAATGTAGAAAACAGATGTTACCGAAGGCAGTATAAGACCTAAAAATGTATTGCGAAGATTCATGTCGGTAATTGTTACAAAATTAGTTATAACCACCAATTCTGCCGGAATCATCATTAAAGACAGGAATATGGTAAAAACAATATTTTTACCACGGAAGTTAAGTCGGGAAAATGCAAATGCTGCCAACACAGTTACCACCAACATAATAGCCGTGGTTGCAATGGTAAAAATAATTGTATTTACAAAGTAATTTGCTAATGGTACCTGAGTGAAAGCATCCAGGTAGTTTTTTAGTGTAGGAGAAAAGGTGTAAAGCTTAGGGATCCATTCGCTGTTATAAGCACTGTAACTTTTTACTGATGTAAGTATCATCCAGTAAAAAGGGAACAATACCATTAAGGCCCAGACGCTTAACAGTGCATAGGTGATGATTTTTGAAATGCTTATTTTTTTCATAATCCCACCTCCTTTAGTAGTGAACGTGCTTTTTACTTACCAGCAAGTTAATACAAGTAATGGTCAGCACAATGACAAATAGAATAATGGCTGCTGCTGATGCATAGGAAGGATAGCCTCCCGAATCACCATACAGCATATCATATATATAGCCCACAATGGTATTCATTTCTTTTGAGTTAAGATCTGTGCCGAATAAGGCCACAGCGTCTGAATAAGCCTTGAAGGCTCCTATAAAGCCTGTTATCACCAGGTAAAATACAGTAGGGGAAATCATAGGCAGAGTAATCTTTGTAAACATTCTTGTTTTTGAAGTACCATCTATTTTTGCAGCGTTGTAATATGTTTCGTCTACAGAAGCCAGGGCGCTGGTTAATATAAGCACCTTAAATGGCATTACTACCCATATTGTATAGAAACACAGTACAAACATTTTTGCCCAGTAAGGACCATCAATAAAGTCTACAGGACCTGCACCGAACCAACCAAGAATCATGTTGGCAAAACCATCGGAGTAGGCCGTTTGCTTAAACAAAATCATAAATACCATACCTACTGCCAAAGTGTTTGTTACATATGGTAAAAAGTATATTGTCTGGTACAGTTCCTTAACTTTATTTATGGAACTTAGGCCCAGAGAAATTAAAAGGGCAATCCCTGTTGAAAGGGGAACTGTTATAAATACCAGTATAAAAGTGTTTTTCAATGCCTGTAAAAAGTATGGGTCGTGCAGCACATAAGAAAAATTATATGTACCTACGTCAAAAAATGTCTGGGATGCAAAGTTATATCCTTCTTCAAAGGAATATATAAGTACATCTATCAGAGGATATACCAAGAATACACCAAGAAACAATATTGCAGGCAACAAATAAAGCCAGGCTTTTTTATTGTTATTTTCCATAATATATCCTTTCTTCTGATTCTTTTTTAAATAAGAATATTTTACCGGACTTAAGGTCAAATTTTACAGTAGCGCTTGATACGTTTACGCTGTTTTCTGAGCTGATAATTGAGCGTATGCTTTCGTTGTGGCACTCAGGGTGAGTTGATACTACGCTAATATCACGTCCCATAACTTCAACTCGTGATAAATCACAGGTAAGTTTACCTTCCTCGGAAAGGATAAAGCCTTCAGGACGGACTGCCACGTAAACTTCTGCGTTTTCCAGACCTTCTGTGTCCAAAACAGCTTCGTCACCTATGTAAAGTTTTTGATCTTTAATTTTTCCATCAAAAACATTGATAGGTGGAGTGCCTAAGAATTTAGCTACAAAAAGATTTACAGGGTTGTCGTAAACTTCCTGAGGCTTTCCAATCTGCTGTAACACACCGTCTTTCATTACCACAATAAGGTCTGAAATGGACATGGCTTCGTCCTGATCATGGGTTACGAAGATAGTTGTAATTCCTGTTGATTTTTGAATGCGACGAATTTCTTCTCTTGTCTGAAGTCTCAGTCTTGCATCTAAGTTGGAAAGAGGCTCGTCCAACAGGAGTATACGAGGCATTTTTACCAAAGCTCTTGCTATGGCAACACGCTGCTGCTGACCACCTGATAATTCGTTTGGTTTTCTTTCCATAAGTTCATCAATCTGTACAAGCTTTGCCACTTCCAAAGCCTTTTCTTCTCTTTGCTGTTTTGTAAGCTTGTCTTTACCTTTAAGATTTTCTAATGGAAATGTTATATTTTGTTTTACGGTAAGGTGGGGGTAAAGTGCATAGTTCTGGAACACTAAACCAACACCTCGGTTTTCAGGTGCTATATCTGTTACATCTTCTTCGCCGAAGTATATTTTACCTTCTGTAGGTGAAAGGAGACCTGAAAGTAAATTGAGAAGTGTGGACTTACCGCAACCGGAAGGACCTAAGAGGCCTATAAGCTTGCCGTCAGGTATTTCAAATGTAAAATCGTTTACTGCAATTACATCTTTTTTTTCTTTCTTATTTCGGTTAGGAAACTTTTTTGTAAGGTTTTGTAAAACTACTTTCATGTAAAAACATTCCTTTACTTTGTGATGTGATAATTATAGATTATGGGGAAGTGGTTTTCAAGAGACTTCGAGGTTACTGGTTTGACTTATAGAGCGTAAAAGAATACACCCATAACTGTTAAGAATCGATTATTGGGTGTATATTTTCAGGTTTGTCATGCGTTTTTTGCAATTTTTATTGATTTTTCTACACCCAGGCAAATCTTTTCTTGCGTTTTGGGTGTGAAAATTTTTGCTTTTTACACCCATTAAGCCATTTGAAAAAGTTTTGGGTGTAGATTTTTTAACACCGTAATCCACATAAACAAACATAACATGAAAAAAACAGAGATTACCTGATGGTATTCTCTGCTTTTTGGTGGAGCATAGGGGATTCGAACCCCTGACCCCCACACTGCCAGTGTGATGCGCTCCCAGCTGCGCTAATGCCCCGAGTAATTTTATTGACTCGTGTATTTTATACTATAGAATTGTGTTTTGCAAGTTGTTATTTTTTAAAATCAAATCATTTTTTTGCTGAAATTTTCTTAAGTATTACATCTAGATTAGCCTGGCAGTTTTCAGTACCATACCCATAAAGCCAACAGGTTCCTACGCCGGCAACACCAACAGCAACCAGTTCCCAGAAGGGGTCAAAAGAAAAATCAGTAAACATAAATTCAGAGAACTTGTATACGGCAAAAAGACTGCCAATATACCATAAATAAATCAAAATTTGCAGAGATTTCTTTCCGGATTTTCGAATAAAATAGGTTACAACAGGCTGAGGGCCCATGAATATAATAAATCCCAGCATGTAGAAAAACTGAGAAGGTTGCAGTATTAAACATAATAGAGAAATTGTTGCGTAACAAAGAAGCCCATATTTTACCCCTGCGGTTGAAATTGTAGACATAACACACATTACACCCACAAACATCCAGAAAAACTGCCCGAAACCTAAGAAATATCCCAGAGTGATTACAGCAGTACCAAGAGAGGCAAATATTGCGGCAAGAACCATTTTGTAGGTGTTACCTTGCATCGGTTGCCTCCTTCATTTTTTTTATTGCTTCAAATATCTTTTTATTAAATTCTTCAATTTCTTCTGTAGTAGCATGGGGGTTATGTTTAGGATAAATAGGATCTCCCATGGCAAGCCCTATTCTCTTGAAAAAACCGTAATTTCCGTCAGTGTAGAAAGGTACTACCGGTACACCTGTTAACATAGATACTGTAGCTGCACCAGGTTTAAAAGGAAGAAGTTCACCATTATGGGAAATTCTGCCTTCCGCATAAACAGTAAGAATCTCTCCGTTATTAACTACTTTCATCATATCATTTATGGCTTTGACACCGGGCCTTTTTCTGTCTACTACAACAATCCCCATCTTTTTAACAAACCAGGTTGCAAGACTACCACCGGACAACACTTTAGGGTCAGCGGAGAAGATAAGGCGACGGGTTCTAAAAATGTACGTCAATAAAACGGAATCTGTATTTGATGGATGATTACATACAAGAATAGCAGGTTTCGGTAATTTTTTCTTTTTATATTCTTTTGTCCAGCGTTGTTTGAAAAACGGATAAAACAAAACCGCAGCTGTGTATTTTACAAACCAGACAAACAGCATAAAATTGTACTCCTTTTTAACAATAACAGAAAAATTTTATCATTTGAAAACAGGGTATGTCAATGAATATCAGGGAATAAACAAAAACATAATTAAAGGGGCTGTCTGTTATTACAGTACAACCCCTGTCTGTTTAAATATAGTTTTTATTCTATAGGCTCAAAATCTGAAGCCCCGTGTTTACATAAAGGACAGATATAGTCATCCGGTAAGGTGTCACCTTCGTAAACATAACCACAGATTTTACATACAAAGCCTTTCTTGCCTTCTGTTTCAGGCTTTGGTTTTACATTGTTGTAATAGTAGTTATATGACATGGTTTCTGTATCAGAGATAACACGAGCCTCGCTTATTGTACAGATAAACATTCCGTGGGTATCTAAGTCTACATAACTTTCTACATTTAATGACATAAATGCGTTAATGTATCTGTTAAGGAATACAAGACCATTATCAGAACGAAGTACTTCAGTACCTGCAAACTTGTCAGTGTTACGACCACTATGGAAACCAAACGTCTCAAATACGCTAAATGGTGCATCAGTGGACAAGCAGTTAAGATTCATTTTACCGGTTTGCTTAATTACATGGTGAGAGTAGTTTTCCTTATTAATGGTAACAGCAATACGATTCGGGGTATTTGTAACCTGAGTTACAGTGTTTACAATAAGTCCGTTGTCTTTCTTGCCATCGTTGGAAGTAACTACATAAAGTCCGTAACCAATATTAAAGAGAGCAGAAAGGTCATTCTTATCAGCGGTAGCATCTTGCTGAGCCAGATATTCCTTACAAAGTTCATCAGCTAAATTTTCAAGCTGTGCAGAGCTGTCTTCACTAAGTGCAGACATGATTTTTACTGTTGTATCGGTAAAATGAATGTTCTTACAACCTTCCAACATTCCTTTCATAACCTTAGCAGCAGTTGGTGCCCAGCTTCCGTTTTCTATTAAACCGATAGTACGGTTTCTGTAGTTACGCTCTGTAAGGTGATTTATAAACTCTCTCATGAATGGGAAAATTTCTGAATTGTATGTTGTAGTAGCCAGAACCATTTTACCGTAACGGAATGCATCTTCTACTGCTTCTGCCATATCACAGCGAGCCAGGTCGTTAACTACAACTTTAGGACAACCTTTGGATTTCAACATTTCAGCTAATTTTTCAACTGCTTTCTTTGTGTTGCCGTAGACAGAAGTGTAGGCGATTACAATACCATCAGATTCAACTTCATAAGAAGACCAGATGTTATAGAGATTAAGGTAGTAACCTAAATTTTCTTTAAGCACAGGACCATGGAGAGGACAGATTGTCTGAATGTCAAGAGTAGCTGCCTTTTTAAGGAGTGCCTGTGTCTGTGCACCATATTTACCAACAATACCAATATAGTATCTTCTAGCTTCACAAGCCCAGTCTTCTTCTACATCTAAAGCACCGAATTTACCGAAACCGTCAGCAGAAAAGAGCACTTTGTCTGTTACATCATAAGTTACAATAACTTCAGGCCAGTGTACCATTGGAGCAGTAACAAAAGCCAGAGTGTGTTTACCTAAGGAGAGCGTGTCGCCTTCACAAACAACGACCTGCTTATCTGCAAAATCTGTGCCGAAGAAATTTTTCATCATGTTGAATGCTTTAACTGAAGATACAATTTTTGCATCCGGATATGCTTTGGTAAAATTAAATATATTTGCAGAATGGTCAGGCTCCATGTGCTGAACTACCAGGTAGTCAGGTTTTCTGTCACCTAAAGCATTCTGTATGTTGTCCAGCCACTGATGGGTAAAACGAGCGTCTACTGTATCCATTATTGCAATTTTTTCGTCTATGATGGCATATGAGTTATATGACATTCCATTAGGAACTACATACTGACCTTCAAACAAATCAACTTCATGGTCATTTACGCCTATATACTTAATATCATTAGTTATGTTCATAAGTTTGTCTCCTTTTCTTTTTAGACTTAATAAGTGTATTTTACCCGAATTGTGAGATAATAACAACTATTTTACTTGTTATTTAATAGAGTTTGCTTAAGAAAAATATTTCTTGATTTTAAGTCCATCTTTGAAATCCCAAAGTTTGTCATATGTTTTACCCAGAAGACCTATCAACGTACCATTAAGAAGGGCGCAGACAACGGTTCCTGCTTTAACTCCTTCAAAATGTCCGAAACCAAAAAATAAAAATGAAAGAACAATTGCTAAAAGGCAACTTGATACGTCGTAAGTTGTCTTTGTTTTCGGAATAGAAAAACCGAAATTGTCGGAAACTTCTTTAACTATAAGTTCGTAAACCTCAGGTGAAATGTAGGTGCGGAACATGAATGCAATCCCGGCTGCTCCTAAAATCATACCCACTGTAAAAAGTATAATTCTGGCTGCTATGTTGTTTGCTTCGATGGGAGATAGCAGGAACATGACGCAGTCCAGTATGCAACCGTAAATAACCGCGGTTATAAAAGAAAAAAGATATGAGATCTTAAATTTCCTTAAGACCATACATGTGAGAATTAACAACAAGGCTTGAAATGTATAACCAGCCATACCGAATGTAAAAAACGGCAGAAACTCTGAAATTTTAAGGTGTAATATGTATGCGGGTGCAACCACCATGGAAAGTCCTAAGTCGGCTTTTTCCATAAGGGTTGTGCCTATGGCAAGTACAATAAGCCCGGTAAAATATGCAATTTCACTGTAAAATGCTTTTTTCATACATCCTCCCAAAAATAAAAAGAGCTTAAGGCGTTTGATACAGAAACGCCAAAAGCTGGAGTTATTTTATACTATTTGTTGACACAATGCAAGAAAATTTGCTGTTTATTTACCAAAGGAAAAGTAATAAGAGTTTTGCTGTCCGGTTTTGTTTTGTTAATATCAACAGCGGAAATTTGTCGGTTTTCGTAAGTGGTGTAATAATAGATTCCTTTATGCTGATTCATGCAGGAAGTATATCTTGTGGTTACGTATTTTCCATTCTTTACATTAATCCCTTCCACCTGAGAAACTGTATCCATAATGTGAAAAAACTGTGTTACACTGTCAGTTTCATTTTTACCGGGGACAGACTTTGATTTAATATATGCAGCCCGGGTAAATCTGGAAGGTGATTCAAAATCTCCGGGAAGAGTGGAAATATTGTCTGTAACATTAAGTTGCTGTAAGTAAAATGGCGGATTGTTAGCAAGGACTCCTATAGAGTTATCATAAATCATAAGACCGCCTGCTGTGGATTCTACGGTAATAGCTTCTTTTTTGTCAGCAATTATCCAATGAAGTGGTGTGTTTGGATATCTGGCACTAAAAGGTGTATCTGTAATGTTAATATTTTTCAACTGTTCACGGACATCGGTCATGTTTTTACACCGGCGTAAAATCCAGGGAATAAACTCAAAAGGCGCTATGTTGGTAAAATCCTTTTTTTCAGCAAAATACTCTGCATTTCCCGGAAAATTTAATGCAGCCATAGCAACCCCATGGTTGTTCATTGCATCATAGTAGAGAGGATAACCATTAACAACAGTTGCCATCCCTATAACAGGAAAAAGTCTACGGGGTGTTTTTTCGTGACGAAATGTAAACTTGTAGTTTTTAGGTGTTATAACCACCTGTTCGTCATAACCGTACTCAAGGTCCAGGGTACGGCCGAAATATGAGTTTTTGTTTTTAAGAAAAATTGCTGTACACATGGAAGTAGTATGTGTTGTACTTCAAATAATATTCAAATTTGAAAAATTTTGATATAATGAAAACACTACTTACATTAAGAGGTGTTATATGCAGGAAATTAAATGTCCTAAATGCGGAGAAGTGTTTCAGGTAGACCAGGCTGGCTATGCAGCTATTGTAAAGCAAGTAAGGGATACTGAATTTAATAAAGAGCTTTCAGAAAGAGAAGGCTTACTTAAAGAGCGTCAGCAGACTGCGGTTAAACTTGCCCAGGCAGAAACTGCAGAAAAACTTAATGAGAAATTAAGTGAAAAAGAAAAGGAAATTGCTGAGCTTAAGGCTAAGCTTCTGGCCAGTGAAACTGAAAAGAAACTGGCAGTTACTGAAGCTGTAGCTTATAAAGATCAGGAGATTATAACCCTTAACAGTAAGATTCATACCAGTGAACAAGAAGCAAAACTTAAAGAACAGAATCTTAAAGAAAGTTATGAGCTTAAGCTTAAGAGTAAAGACGAGGAAGTGGCATTTTACAAAGATCTTAAAGCAAAGCAATCCACTAAGATGGTGGGGGAAACTCTTGAACAACATTGTGAAATTGAATTTAACAGGTTAAGAGCTACCGGCTTTAAGAATGCCTATTTTGAAAAAGATAACGATGCCAGAAGTGGTAGTAAAGGTGACTACATTTTCAGGGATTTTGATGATAACAGAATGGAGTTTATCTCAATTATGTTTGAAATGAAAAATGAAATGGATGAAACTGCCACAAAACATAAAAACGAAGATTTTCTTAAAGAGCTTGATAAGGACCGTAGAGAGAAAAACTGTGAATATGCTGTTTTGGTTTCCTTACTGGAAGCAGACAGTGAGCTGTACAATTCCGGTATTGTTGATATGTCTCATCGCTATGAAAAAATGTATGTTATCCGTCCCCAGTTCTTTATTCCTATGATTACACTGCTTCGTAATGCGGCACTTAATTCTTTGGAATACAAACAGGAATTGGTAACAGTGCAGAATCAGAATATAGACATATCTAATTTTGAAAATGAAATAAATGATTTCAAAACAAAATTTGCATACAACTACAGACTTGCCAGTGATAAGTTTAAAAAGGCTATAGACGAGATTGATAAGACTATTGACCATTTACAGAAAACAAAAGAGGCTTTATTGTCATCAGAAAATAATTTAAGATTAGCTAACAACAAAGCTGAGGATTTGACTATTAAAAAGCTTACAAGAAATAATCCTACAATGGCTGCTAAGTTTGCTGAATTAAAAGAGGAAGAATAAATGCCATTAAAAATAATCAGACAGGATATAACTAAAATAAAGGCAGATGCCATAGTAAACCCCACCAACAAGTATATGAGGCCCGGTGGGGGAACTGATGCTGCCATTCATAAAGCTGCCGGCAAGAAACTTATGATGGAATGTATTTCTTTAGGCGAATGTCCTGAAGGAGAGGCTCGAATAACAAAAGGCTATAATCTCCCAAGTAAATACGTTATACATACTGCAGGTCCGGTGTGGAGAGACGGGCAGTGTGGTGAAAAGGAAATTTTGGAATCTTGCTATAGAGAATGTCTTAATTTAGCTGCTGAATATAAATTAGAAAGCATTGCTTTTCCATTAATATCTTCGGGGTTGTATGGTTTTCCTAAAGACAGTGTGCTTAAAATAGCTATACAAGTTATAGGTCAGTTTTTGTTTGAAAATGAGATTGATGTATATATAGTTGTGTTTGATAAAACTGCTTATCAGCTTAGTGAGAAACTTTTTAAGGATGTTACTTCATACATTGATGATAACTATGTGGATGAACATTCGGATTGTTTTGCAAGAACTTATAGTATGCCTTCAGTTGGAATGGCTTATAGTTGTCCTTCTCCGGTTGACTGTTGCAGCGTAGAAAAAAAGGCAGATTTAGATTCCATGCTTGACAACTTAGATGAAAGTTTTTCTCAGATGTTGCTTCGCAAAATAGATGAAAAGGGCATGACGGATGTACAGTGCTATAAAAAAGCAAATATCAACAGAAAACTTTTTTCGAAAATCAGAAGCGATGTAAACTATAAGCCCAGCAAACCTACCGTAATTGCTTTTGCTGTTTCTCTGGAGTTAACACTTGAGGAAACAGAAGAAATGCTTAAAAAGGCTGGTTTTGCCCTTTCTCACAGCAATAAGTTTGATATTATAATTGAATTCTTTATAACTAACGGCAAATATGATATTTTTGAAATAAACGAGACTTTATTTGCCTTTGACCAAAGTTTGTTAGGAGCGTGAAAATATGGTTAAATTTATTTGTTATCCCAAATGTACTACTTGTCAGAAAGCTAAAAAATGGCTGGATGATAATAGTGTTGAATATGAATTAAGAGATATAAAGCTTGATAATCCTTCTCTTAAAGAATTGGAGCATTGGTATAAATTAAGCGGACAACCATTAAAGAAGTTTTATAATACCAGCGGTCTTTTATACAAGTCCATGGCCATTAAAGATAAACTTCCTTCTATGAGTGATGAGGAAATGCTTAAACTTCTGGCTTCAGACGGAATGTTGGTTAAAAGGCCTTTGGTCATAGGAGATGATTTTGTTCTTATAGGCTTTAAGGAAGCAGAGTGGAAATGTCTCCTGTGAAGCGACCTTTTGTATTAATATAACCTGTAAAATGTGATTGTAAGGTTATTAAACCTGCAATCACATTTTTATTTTATCGGAGGTTATATTATGAAAAACAACATTACTGAATTAGTATTTATTTTGGACAGAAGCGGTTCTATGGCAGGATTGGAAGCTGACACTATCGGTGGATTTAACTCAATGATTGAAAAGCAGAAGAAACTTGATGATAAGTGTTATGTATCAACGGTGCTTTTTGACAGTGTTAGTGAAGTGCTTCACGACAGAGTGGAACTTAGGGATATTAAGCCTATGACGGAAGACGAATATTTTACCAGAGGATGTACCGCACTTCTTGATGCCATTGGCGGTGCCATTCACCATATAGGAAATATTCACAAATATGCCCGCCCTGAAGATGTGCCTGAGCACACAATGTTTGTAATCACCACAGACGGAATGGAGAATGCCAGTCACAAATATTCTTCAAGAAAAGTTAAGGCAATGATAGAAAGACAGAAAGAAAAGTATGGCTGGGAGTTTATATTCATAGGTGCAAACATTGACGCTGTGGAAACAGCAGCCAGGTATGGAATAGCACCTGAACGAGCTGTTAATTACAACGCAGATAAAGAAGGCACCAAGGTTTTGTATCAGACTGTTTCTAAGGCAGTGGGCCAGGTAAGATGTTCTGCACCGTTAGATGACAGCTGGAGTATGGACATTGATAATGATTACAAAAAGAGAGGGAAGAAATAATGAAGAAAACAAAATTAGCAGGTGAAATTTTAGGAGATGTTGTAGGATCTGTGTATGAATTTGATAACATTAAAACAAAAGAGTTTCCTTTGTTTGGCAAGTATTGTATGTTCACTGATGATACAGTTCTTACATTGGCAGTAGCCAAGTCTTTGTGTGAGACTGATGCTCATAAGGATATTGAAGATTTTAAGAAGAGGTTGGTTTATAATATGCATCTTTTAGGACATGAATATCCTGATGCAGGTTTTGGGGGAAGATTTATGAATTGGCTGGAAACAGGAAACAAGGAACCGTATAACAGCTGTGGTAACGGCTCTGCTATGAGAGTTTCTCCTGTTGGCTGGTATGCTGAAAGTTTAGAAGAGGCAGAAGCCCTTGCTACAGCCTCTGCAGAAGTTACTCATAATCATCCTGAAGGAATTAAGGGTGCCGTTTCAGTGGCAGGAGCTATTTATCTTGCAAGAACAGGGGTCGGTAAAAAGGAAATCTATGAATATTGTAAAAAGTTCTATAATCTTGATTTTACTTTAGATGAAATCAGACCCACATATTATTTTGTGGAAACTTGTCAGGAAAGTGTACCTCAGGCATTAGTAGCTTTTTTTGAAAGTGAATCATTTGAGGATGCCATAAGAAATGCAATTTCTATAGGTGGTGACAGTGACACTATAGCTGCTATTACAGGATCTATAGCAGAGGCATTTTACGGCATTGACGAAGATCTTGAAGAAGCAGCCCTTTCATATCTGGATGAGAGATTGCTTAATATTGTGGATTTGTTTGCAGATAAAATAAGGGACACCCAAAACCGATAAAAATATGATTTGGGTGTGATTTTAAGACAAAAAGGAACCCAAAGTTGTAAAGTTTTACTTCGTTGGGTTCCTCTTTTTTTGAGCTTTTAGGCGTTTTTTCGGTAAAAAGGAACCCAAATGTGGTGCTTTTTTTGTTTTGGGTTCCCTAAATACTGATATTATTTTTCTAAAATTACATTAACTAATTCTTCAATTGAATCTCCCCAGTTTTCATCAGGGAATGAGATGGCTTTTTCTGCAGAACCACGGACTATTGGAGCTTTGCCGGTATAGCCGTATTCTTCCAACAGGTTTTGCACATCTTCAGGAATGGCATCGTATAAAAATTCATCCTCATAAAAATCTTCCTGAAATATATCATATTTGCTTAAGTACATTACAATTTTATTTATACCATTTTCAAGGCACAGCTTTATTTGTTGTCTGGTACCTCCCATGGCACCTTCTGCCTGTGGGCATACCAAAACTACAACATCAATATCACATTTGTAATTTTCAAAGAAATCTTCGTATTGATAGTCCCCTGAAAAATCAAAAAAATTAAGCATTTTACCCTTTAAGCTAAGGGTAGTTAAAGAAGTGCCTTCCATAGGCTCGTTAACCCGTATGGTTTCCGAATCAAGTCCCAATCTTTTGTTAAGTACAACTGAAATTGCTTTGTTAAGAGTTGTTTTGCCATGATCCAAATTACCGCAAATTAAAATATTTATTGATTAAATCTACCTTCTTCTAATGTTTTGTTTCTGTAATAATATTTTTTATCTTCCTCAGTTATTCTACGGATAACTTTACAAGGATTTCCTAAAGCCAGGGACCACTCTGGTATATCTTTTGTAACAACACTGCCGGCCCCGATTACTGAATTGTCTCCAATGTGAACCCCGGGACATATTACTACATTTCCGCCAATCCATACGTTATTACCAATTGTGATTTCCATACCGTATTCGTAACCTGTATTTCTTATATCAGGATGAAGTGGGTGACCTGCAGTATAAAGGGAAACATTTGGTCCAAGCATACAGTTGTCACCAAATGTAACTTTCGCATTATCTAAAATAACACAGTTGTAGTTTGCAAAGAAATTTTTACCTACAAATATATTTGAACCATAGTCACAACAAAAAGGGGGATTTATAAATGTGGTTTCGTCAGACTTACCTAAAAGTTTGTTTACTATTGAACGGATTTTATCAAAATCTGCTCTGTCCACAGTGTTCATTTCCTGTGTAAGTCTGCGGGTTTCTTTCATTTCTGCCCAATCATCCTGGTCAGGAAAGAATAAAAGGCCTTTGTTTCTTCTGTCTCTGGTGCTCATATAATGCTCCTCTTTATAAATATTTTTAATAATTATCTGTGTTTTTTTAGTCCATGTCAATGAATTTATAGTTATGTGACTTTATCACAGAAAGGATATAAAAGTTTGGATATAATATAACCATAAAAGAAAACAACTTATAGGAGGTACAAACAATGTTTGCATTAGAAATTAATAAAAATAATTTTCACGAAGAAGTAATGAATTCTGATAAACCGGTGCTTTTGGACTTCTGGGCACCATGGTGCGGACCTTGCCGTATGGTGGTTCCCATAGTTGAGGAAATTGCTAAAGAGCGAGAAGATATAAAGGTGGGTAAAATCAATGTAGACGAAAATCCTGAGCTTGCTTCTGCATTCGAAATAATGAGTATACCTACACTGATGGTTATAAAAAACGGAGAAGTGGTAAACCAAATCTCCGGTGCCAGATCTAAAAATCAGATTTTAGCAATGGTGTAATTTCAATAGTACCACGGGATAATTTTACAAGGCCTTCCTCCTGAAAATATTTAAGCATTCTGGTGACTACTTCTCTGTGAGTGCCTAAATGGTTAGCAATAATCTCGTGTGTTATTTTAAGTGTATCAGAGTTTTCTAAGGTTGCCTCTTCCAAAAGGAATGAGGCAATTCTTTTGTCTAAACTTTTCCAGAGTATTTGCTCTATAAGCCACATTACTTCAGAAAAACGGCTGGCTATTATTTCATTGGTATAGTTGGCTAAAATTGCAGACTCTGCCATTATGTTTTTGTAAATTTCCGGAGGAATAATAAACATTTCTGTGTCTTTTTCTGCTTCAATAGTTATATCAAACTGAATGGAATTCATAATGCATGAAGCGGAGAATAGGCAAATGTCGTATTCAAAAAGTCTGTATATTGTAATTTCACGGCCTTCTTCAGACAGAATGTAAGCCCGGAGGCGACCGCTTTTTACCAGCACAAGACCGGTACAGTCATTGCTTCCGTTATGAATAACTGTGCCTTTTGGAACTGTGCGGGAAATTGCAGCTTCGGATATTTTGTTTTGTTGGTCAGAAGTTAGTTTCTGCCAGATGGGAAAGTAGTCTTTAATATTCATAAGAGGATTATATCATGAAAAAACCAAGCGGGAAAGTAAGTTGATTTCATTTTATAATAAGTATAAAATATTAATAGCATTTGTTGGTCTTTTGGAGTGAATATTATGGATATTATACATACAGTTGCTAAACAAAAGTGGGAGCTTAAATCAGGACTGGGCAATCATCGCTTTATTGTAAAATGTGAGGCAAGTCCTTATGTTAAAGCTGTGCTTCCCTGGCGTCGCCGTGATTTTGATTATGATGATACCGGGATAGTGGTAAAATGTACTGCTACAGGTAACTTTGTTTCAAATGTTTTCATAGAAAGCTCCTGTATGAAAGAAGGCAGGATTGTTTTTGAAGCTCCGGAATCAGGTCTTTATGAGATTTACTATATGCCTTTTAATTTAATAGATGAGCCTTGGTACAGCCCTCATACAGAATATCTGACCAGAGAGATAATTAAGCCGGCTTTAGAATGGCTTTCAGGTAAGGCAATCGCTGAGATTAAAGAAGCGAAAGTTCTAAGATATGAAAGTCGCACGGAATTTGATTCATTTTACCCAATGGAATTTCCTATGACTGAAGAAGAACGGGAACATTTTACAGAGAATAAACCTTTTACCTTGGTGGTGGAGTCCAGAGTTCGGCCCGTAAGAATGAAATACATGCTTCCGTATATATGGCTGAATAAGTCTTATGAAGAGCATACTACACTAAAAGATACGGCCTGTAAAAATGAGCACTATGTATTTCAGATTGCTGTGGTGGCGGAAGAAAATCTTGAAAATATAAAGGTTAAGTTTAATCAGGAAAATTGCCAGTGCTTTAACCTTACAGGCAGAGATGTTGACGGTAAAATATTTGATATAAAAAAAGATGCAGCTGAAGGTGAAGTGGTTTCACTTTGGTGTGGCGTTGATTTAGAAAATTTTAATTTTGCAAGGGGAGAGATTTTTTCTGTTGAGGCGGAAGTTTCGGCAGATAATACTTCCTATAGTGAAAAAATAAAGGTTATTCTTAATATTACAGATGAAGAGCTACCTAATAACGGAGATGATGACCTGTGGCGTATGAGCAGGCTTTTCTGGCTTAATTCTGATATTGGCATAAATGATAATCCTGTTAAGCCATATAAGCCAATAGATATTTCAGAAGATTTAACTATGGATATAATGGGAAAAAAGTTGCGCCCGGGACCTATGGGGCTTCCTTCTTCCTTTGTTTCTCATTACGGCTACGACTGTCAGATAATGGATGAAAAAACAGAAATCCTTGCATTTCCAATTGAGCTTTTTGTAGAGAAAACTACGCCGGCTGTGAAAAAAAGGGAAGATATTTCTTTACACGGAGAAACTAAAAACAAAGTACATACTGTTATTTCTTCTGAAACTTTGAGAAATGATGTGGCTTTATGCGGTTCAATTGATTACGAGGCTGACGGGCATGTAGATTGTCATTTTGATCTGGAAGCTCTTGAAAAGGGCGAATATGTTTTCAGGTTAGCTATACCTGTGGCTAAAGATGCTGCCCGGATGATGATGGGTATGTGTTATCAGGGGGGACGTGTGCCTTCTTACTGGGAATATAGCTGGGACGAAAGATATGTGGGAAATCAATTGTGGCTTGGTGGTGTAAAAGGTGGCATTCAAGTTAAATTAATGCCGGAAGATGATGTGTGGGGTAGGTCTGTAGCTTTCAATGCTCTCTGGAAACAAGGGGGTAAAATGTCAGTGAGAAAGACTGAAACTGCTGTTTTGTTCGAAGCCACTACAGGTAAGATTCCCATGAATAAAGGACAAAAAGAACACCTTCATTTTCATATTATAACTACACCTTTCCATCCCATTGATAAGGAGAGACATTTTAAAGAGCATATTTATCATGTAGCTTGTTGGAATGAAGAACAGGTGCCGGATCTTAATAAAGCTAAAAGTTTAGGTGCCACTATGGTTAATCTTCATCAGGGTGGAGTTCTTAATGAAAATATTAATTATCCTTTTCTGGAGGCAAAGAAGCTTAAAGAACAGGTGGACAAGGCTCATAGTATGGGGCTTAAGTATAAGATGTATTATACAGTTCGTGAACTTTCCAATTATTGTGCAGAAATATGGGCCTTCAGAGCTTTAGGAGATGAAATATACGCACCTTGTTCTGAGTTTTCTTTTGTGGCGGAACATTTTACCAAGGAAAGAAATAAAGTGAAAGGGAAGGCCGGTGGTCCCTGGCTTAATGAACATCTGGTTGAGGGCTTTGTAGGGGCATGGCACCAGTTTTTACATGACGGGGAATATGACTGTGCTGTGGCAACCCAACCTGTTTCAAGGCTTCACAACTATTACCTGTGTGGTCTTGACTGGCTTATTCGAAATGTGGGCATAGATGGTCTTTATCTTGATGGTATAGGCTATGACAGAAGAATTATGAAGCGGGTTCGCAGAATTATGGAGGCTGCCGGTAAAAAGTGTGATATTGATATTCACAGCGGTAATGACCATGATGTTGATTGGGGATATTTTTCTCCGGGAAATGAATATTTAGAGCATTTTGCTTATGCTGATTCTTTGTGGTTGGGAGAGGGCTTTGAATATGACAATATGTCTCCTGAGTATTATTTGATCGAATCTTCCGGTATTCCTTTTGGCCTTATGGGTGAAATGCTTCATGGGGGAGGAAATCCATGGAAGGGTATGGTATATGGTATGACTGCCAGATTAGGTTGGCAGCAGGGTGGTCTTTCTCATGAAATATGGAAGATATGGGATCAGTTCGGAATTGCTGATTCTAAGATGATGGGTTGGTGGGATGATTGTTGTCCTGTTAATTTTGAATCCGATTATGTAAGGGCTACTTGTTATGTAAAGGATTCCGGTGATGTTCTGGTAGCTGTGGCTTCCTGGGCGCCTTATGATGGGAAATATATGGTGTCGGTAAATAAGGAGGCTCTAGGGATTAGTGGTTCTTATGATCTTTATGCTCCTTTTATTGAAGGTATGCAGGAAGAATGTCTCTTTAAGGAAGGTGAGTTTATTCCTGTGGAAGGGAATAAAGGGTGGATGTTCTACTTAAAATCGAGTGATTTTTAACAAAAAAGTCATTGACAAAAGCTTTCTAAAAGATTATCATCCAATACGATTTGTTTTATTTGAAAGAAGGCGTTTATTTTGTCATCGACAGCGACTATTTTATTAAGTTTATCTATAGCACTTTTGGCAGGACTTTTGTTGTCAAGACTTGCAAGAAAATTAAAACTTCCTGCAGTAACTGCATATTTGATTTCCGGTGTTTTAATCGGTCCATTCCTTTTAGGTGCAATTAATATTCCGGGTATAGGTATTACACATACTCAGTTGGAAAGCTTCGGAATCATTTCTGATTTGGCTTTAGGCTTTATTGCTTTTTCAATGGGTAATGAATTTAGACTTGCTCAGCTTAAGAAGATTGGTAAGCAGGCTACTATAATAGGTGTGTTCCAGGCTATATTTACTACTATAATAGTGGATGTGGTCTTAATCGGATTACATTTCATAATGCCTGATAAATTATCTTTATCTGCAGCCCTTGTTTTAGGTGCAGTTGCCACAGCTACAGCCCCTGCTGCCACATTGATGGTTGTTAAGCAGTATAAAGCAAAGGGACCTGTTACAGATATACTGTTACCTGTAGTTGCCCTGGATGATGCTGTAGGTCTTGTTGTTTTCGCAATATCATTTGGTGTGGCAAAATCCTTGAATTCAGGTGCAATTGATGTTCTTTCTGTGGTGCTTGAGCCTGTAATTGAAGTTATTGCTTCTTTGGCATTGGGTGCAATAATGGGTGCATTGTTTACATTTTGTGAAAAGTTCTTCCACTCAAGATCCAAACGTATGGCAGTTTCAGTAACTTTTGTAATGATGACTGTTGCTATTTCCAGCTTGAAATTTGAAGTGTTTGGTGTACATATTGGCTTTTCGTCATTATTGGCTTGTATGATGCTTGGTACAATGTTCTGCAATTTCTGTGAAGTTTCAGAAGAGTTAATGGACAGAGCAGACAGGTGGACAGCGCCGATTCTTGTTCTTTTCTTTGTTATAAGCGGTGCAGAGTTAGAGCTTTCAGTATTTGCTGACTGGGCTGTTGTGGTAATTGGTCTTGTATATATTGCTTCTCGTTCCGTTGGTAAATATTTTGGTGCAGGTATCAGTGCAAGGGCATCTAAATGTGATGAGAATATTATAAAATACTTAGGTATTACTTTGCTTCCTCAGGCAGGTGTTGCTTTAGGAATGGCTATAAAGGCTACAGAGTTAGGCCCTGATGGTAATATTGTTCGTAACATTACTTTGTTTGCAGTTCTTGTTTATGAACTTGTTGGTCCTTATCTTACTAAGGTTGCTCTTACTAAGGCAGGAGATATTAAGGAACATGAGCGTAGTGACGCAAGAAAAGAGCATCTGGAGAGCAAGGCTGCTAAGTAAATATTTAGTGTAAAGTAAGAAGGGCAGACTCGAAAAATATCGGGTCTGCTTTTTTTATTGTTAAAAGTGATATAATATGCTTATGGTAAAAAGAAAGGATGGGAAGATATAATGAAACGAATATATGATTTTCTTAAAAAAGCAGAGGTTTATTACTTAGCAACAACTGAAGATGATCAGCCAAGAGTAAGACCTTTTGGTACTGTAATTGAATTTGAAGGAAAACTTTACATACAGACCGGTAGAATAAAGCCTGTAAGTAAACAGCTGGCCATAAACCCAAAGGCAGAAATTTGTGCTTTTTGCGATGGTACATGGGTGCGTATTGCCTGTGAGCTTATAGAGGATGACAGTTACGATGCCAGAAAGGCTATGTTAGACAGCTATCCTAATCTTCGTGGGATGTATGATGAAAATGACGGGAATACACTGGTTCTTTACATGAAAGATGCGGTGGCTACAATAAGTGGTTTTGGTAAAGAAGATGTGGTTGTGAAGTTTTAGAGTGATATAATAGCTTTGAGTAAAAAAGGGTGCTGTGAGGCATCCTTTTTTTGAATAAAATTGCCGTTATCGGCAAAAATAGAAATAATGTATGCCCTTGCAATATTGAAATCTTGCCGATGGTATGATATACTGATAACAATGATTATGGAGGTTGGCTTATGAAGTTTTTATCCGTTAAAGAGGTGGCGAAAATATGGAACACATCTGAGCGAAGTGTTCGGAATTATTGTTCTACAGGCCGTGTTCCCGGTGCTTTCCTAACAGGTAAGACCTGGAGTATTCCGGGAAATGCCGAGAAACCTGAAAGAAGTAATAAAAGTAAACCTGCACCGCAAACCTTACTTGATATATTAAGAGAGGAAAAGCGTAGCCAAGTTCACGGCGGTATTTATCATAAAATACAGATTGAGCTTACCTACAACTCCAATCATATTGAAGGAAGCCGACTTACCCACGATCAGACACGGTATATCTTTGAAACCAATACTATTGGTATTACTGATGAAGGTATTCGTGTGGATGATATTATAGAAACATCTACTCATTTCCGCTGTATAGATGAAATTATTGAAAATGCAAAAGTACCACTTTCCGAAAAGTTGATAAAACACTTGCATTTTATATTAAAGACCGGCACAAGTGATGCAAAAAAAGAGTGGTTTGTGGTTGGCGATTACAAAAAACTGCCTAACGAGGTAGGGGGCAAGGAAACTACACTTCCTGAAAATGTGTCGAAGGAAATGAGAAAACTTCTTGACGAGTATAACAGTAAGGAAAACAAAACTCTTGAGGATATCATAGACTTCCACGTACGGTTTGAGAATATCCACCCATTCCAAGATGGTAATGGTCGTGTTGGCAGGTTGATAATGTTTAAGGAATGTCTTAAATATGGTATTGTTCCGTTTATTATTGAAGATAAAATAAAAATGTTCTATTACAGGGGCCTTAAAGAGTGGGAGCAGGAAAAAGGATATCTTATGGATACATGTCTTACGGCTCAGGATACATTTAAAAAGTATTTAGATTATTTTAGGATAACATATAACAACGAAACTGAAGTGTGAGGAATGAATATGAAAGATACAGAACAACGTATAGCCGCAAAGGCATTTTCTGAATATTGGCAAGGTAAGGGATATGAAAAAGGTGAAAGTCAATCCTTTTGGTTGTCTCTTCTTCGTGATGTCTTAGGCGTTTCACAACCTGAAAAGTTTATTACTTTTGAGGAGCAGGTTCGTCTTGACCATACAAGCTTCATAGATGGTGTTATTCCTTCTACTCATGTACTTATAGAGCAGAAAGGACGAGGCAAGGATCTCAGAAAGCCTATTAAACAGTCTGATGGTACTCCTCTTACTCCTTTTCAGCAAGCCCAGCGTTATTCTGCTGTTTTGCCTTATTCTCAGCGCCCCCGTTGGATTGTGACCTGTAACTTTGAAGAGTTCCTTATATATGACATGGAAAAGCCTAATGGTGAGCCTGAACAGATATTCTTAAAAGACTTGGAAAAAGAATATTATCGCCTTGGATTTTTAGTGGATACAGGTAACGAAAATATCCGCCGTGAAATGGAAGTTTCTATTCAGGCAGGTAATCTTGTAGGTGTTCTTTATGATGCTATTCTTAAACAATATAAAGACCCTGAAAATGAGGAAACTCTTAAGAGTCTTAATAAGCTTATAGTTCGTCTTGTTTTCTGTTTATATGCAGAAGATGCGGGCATTTTTGGCAGTCATACAAAGTTCCACGACTACATAAATTCTTTCCCTGCAAGTGGCATGAGAAAGGCTTTGATAGAGCTTTTTAAGATTCTTGATACTAAAACTGAAGATAGGGACCCTTATGAAGAAGAAATGTTGTTGGCTTTCCCTTATGTAAATGGTGGTCTTTTTGCTGATGAAAATATTGAAATTCCTCAGATGAGTGATGAAATCCGTGATTTGCTTTTAAGAAAGGCCAGCGAAGATTTCGACTGGAGTGCTATCAGTCCTACTATCTTTGGTGCTGTTTTTGAAAGCACATTGAACCCTGAAACCCGTCGTAGTGGTGGTATGCACTATACATCCATAGAGAACATACATAAGGTTATTGATCCTTTGTTCCTGGATGAGCTTCGTGAAGAATTAGAGGAGATCAAAGATATTAAAGTTACTAAAACAAGAGACGGTAAAATACATCAATTCCGTGAAAAGTTAGGTAGCCTTACATTCTTAGACCCTGCTTGTGGTTCCGGTAACTTCTTAACTGAAACATATATTTCTTTACGTCGTCTGGAAAATGAAGCTATAGCTATTATGACTGATGGTCAGATGCTTATAGATGTAAGTGATATTATTAAAGTTTCTATAGGGCAGTTCTATGGTATTGAAATAAATGACTTTGCTGTTACTGTTGCAAAGACTGCTCTCTGGATAGCTGAAAGCCAGATGATGAAAGAAACGGAAGATATTGCAAGGGTGAACCTTGATTTCTTACCGTTAAAATCTTATGCCAATATTGTGGAGGGTAATGCTCTTAGAATTGATTGGGAGAGTGTAGTGCCGAAGGAGAAGCTTAATTATATAATGGGTAATCCGCCGTTTGTGGGACAGGCGATGCGTACGAAGGAACAAGCAAATGATATTCAAGATGTCTTTGCACCATCGCCAGCAGGTGGTAAGTTAGATTATGTTGCAGGCTGGTTCAAGAAATCGGCTGACATTATGAAAAATACAAAGATTCAGGCATCATTTGTATCGTCAAATTCGATATGCCAAGGTGAGTCTGTCCAATTGTTATGGGAAATGCTTTTAGGGGATGGTATTTTTATCAACTTTGCTCATTCTACATTTTTGTGGACGAGCGAAGCAAAGGATAAAGCGGCGGTTATGTGTGTAATAGTTGGATTTTCTTATATTGAACGAAAACACAAATTACTTTTTGTAGGAGAGCAATACAAGGTAGTAAACCATATAAATGGTTACTTGAAAGATGCACCCGATGTATTTATTAAAAATCGTAGCAAAAGTATTAATGCCGGTGGGGCAAAAGTTGTGCAAGGCAGTCCTCCAGCGGATGACGGAAGACTTCTTTTATCGGCAGAAGAACGTAGAATTTTGCTTGAAAAATATCCGGAATTAGAACCTGTTATTAAACCTTTTATAGGTAGTAGGGAATTCATAAATGATACATCATATAAACGATATTGTTTTTGGTTTGTAGATGAATCTCCCCATAAATATCAACATATTCCTGAGTTGATTGAACGATTCAATTATATTCGTGAGTATAGACTAAAAAGTCCAGTTGATAGAATACAAAAAACAGCAAATAAGCCATATTTGTTTACCCAAAATAGACAACCAAAAACAGAGTATTTGATTATACCTCGTGTGTCATCTTCGAACAGAAAATACATTCCGATAGGATTCCTGCCAGCAAATGTTATCGCAAGTGATTCGGCTGTATTAGTTTACAATGCTACACTATATGATTTTGGTATTATTTGTTCGAATGTTCATAATGCTTGGATGAGAACGATTGCTGGTAGATTAAAAAATGACTATCGTTATGCTCCGTCAGTGTACTATAATTTCCCATTTCCAATTGTTGAAGAAAATGACAAGGTGAAAATATGTAAAACTGCACAAGCAATTTTGAATGCAAGAAAATTATATAAGGATAAAAGCTTGGCGGATATGTATGGCGATGCTATGTATTTATATCCTGAATTATTGCAGGCTCATCAAGAAAATGACAGGGCTGTAATGAAATTGTATGGTTTTGATATTAAAACAACAACGGAATCTACCTGCGTAGCAGAGTTGATGAAGATGTATCAAGAATTGGTGAAAGAGAAAGGTTGATTAGATAAGAGCAAAAAAAGTGTAATATATTAAGCGAGAAAGAAATTTTTTTAGTTAAAAGTTAAGCAGTTAAGCTTTATTTATTACTTTTGAATGTAGTCCTATATTTATAGATACATAGGTTGTGCTCTTTTGGATTTTTCGTACATTCAAATTCAATTGGACTAGAAGAGTTTCATAGCCGTAGACACAACACAAGCAAATGTCAAATGATATGTATGCATGAGTAAGAAATATTATGTTGAATTTAAAAGTATAATTTCTTCATTTCTGTGGTTTAAATTTATACGCTTGAATCCAGTAGAAAAAATGTTGAGACAAAAGATTGTCTCAACATTTTTTGCTTTTAGACCAATATTAAGTATCAAGTTTGCTTCCGTACACTGTAACATCTAACTCATTGTCGCTCAATTGCAATGCTGAATATTTATTAGTTACTATAGTTTGATACTGTTTGAGAAGATTTTCATTCTTTTCTGAAAAATCTTTAATAATTTCTAATGCACTGCCGTATTTCTGAATTAATTGTTCCCTGACCTTTTCTTTTGCTAAAGGCCTTATTTCTTTTTTTGTTGTATTATCATAATAAGCCGCATCATCACAAATGTTTTGAACTATTACGCTTCGCAGATAATTATCCACTGTAAATTTAAAGTTTTTTTGCACTATTTCTTTTGGGATTAGTAAGTGACTTTTCCCTTCCACGACTAATGAATGTCCTGTGTATTTTTCCCAATTATGTGTTTGATAGCTCCAATAATATCTTTCGTCTGGGCACATAGATGTTTTTATTTTGTACTTTTGACATATTTTAAGTGTGAAGTCAGAAAGTTCTTTATATAACACGTTTGTTATTAAATCCGACATACCGTCTTCGGCAAAGTTGGGGACAAATAGTACAAGTTCAAAAATTCTCGATATTTTGATTCTTTTTATATAATCCTCAACTCCACTAAAAATTTTCATTAGCCCATCATCGGTGTTTCCGTGCCCGTATTTATTTGCATAGCCCATGTGTGAATCATTGATTTCCTTTGCGTGAGATAATAAGTCTTTTTTTCTTGTATTATCATTATCTATAAAGTAAGCCTTATAAAATTCCTTGAAAAAATCATCCAATACGAGCTTAGCCTTTGTGCAAAAATCTGTTTTTCCGACTTCGATTAATACTGGGTCGATAAATAATCTGATGTCTCCGGAAATATTTGAGTTTACAAATTCGATATCCTGATGGGAAGGTGAATTTTCTTTGATTAAAATAGAACTTATTTTTTTGTTAAACATTGAATTTCTCCTTTAATAAAATTCCGCTCCCTGCTTTTTACAGAGAGCGGTGTGGTTTTAACCAAGATTGTTTTTTGCTTTGTTATCGGGTTTACTACACGGAGTTGGAATACCGTTTATATTACGTACATAGTAATCGTTATAGCCCCCAGCTTTTATCTTGCGAACAAATTGCTGCCTGGTCATATCATTTCCGGTTACATTGTCGTGAAAATGTGTATTTCTTCCGGTGTCAGATTCCCGAGTAACAGTGACTCTTTTAATCATTACACTGCGCTCCTTTTCTCGCCGGTAGCATAAAAATAGGCATTGAAATTCAATGTGTTTTATGGTAACATATCTCTTGTCACGGGGATATGCGTTGGCTCAGCCGGCGTATTCCTATTATGAGTGAGCTTACGCTCGCTCTTTTTTTATTGAAAGAAGTAGTCCTTCAATTTCTTAATTATTATATAACTGATACGTATATCCTGTCAAGTGGATTTTACGATTTTTTCGTAAAATGAACGACCGAAAGCGGGAACGTTAAATATTATTTGATTTCCTATTGCATTTTTTTCGTGAATGGGCTATAATTTATTTCGTTAGGAGTGACGAATATGCTAATCAAATTTAAGGTTTCAAACTTTTTGTCTTTTGAGAAAGAAGAAATATTTGATTTATCTGCCGGGAAAGGCCGAAGTTTTAATGAGCGTGTTTTACAAGATAGTAGATCAAAAATATTAAAGTTTTCTGCACTGTTTGGGGCAAATGGGTCTGGTAAATCGAATTTTGTAAAAGCAATTCAATTTTCTAGAAGTTATATTACAAGAGGGAATAATAGAGCTACAATACAAAAATATTATAAATTAAAACACGAATATAAAGAAATGCCGTCGTTGTTTGAGTATAAAATAAAATTAAACAATTTAACCTACACATACGGTTTTAAAATTATTTTATCCAAAAATGAAATTGTAAACGAATGGTTATTTTTAAATAATAAAAATAATGAATTGATATTTGAGCATGATAGAGCTAACAACGTTTTTAATTTGGGTAAATATTTTAAAAGCGGTAGTTTACAAGAAAAACTTAGATTATACGCTGAGAGTTTGGACTCTGGAAATAACTCTTTATTTTTAAGTTCCATAAGCAGATATAATAATTTGTTTGCAGAATATGAAGAAGCAGTTATTCTAAGAAATGTGTATAATTGGTTTTTGAACAAATTAAAAATAAAATTTCCAGATAGATTTATTACAAATTATGCTTATTTCATGTCAGAAAAGAATCTGGATAAAGTTTTGACATTTTTTAAGGATTTTGATATTTCTATTTCTTCATATAAATTTATACAGTGTCCAAAAGAACATATTGCTATGAAATTATCAAAGGAGATTTTTGATGATTTTATTTCTACTCTCGAAAAAGACTTGTTATCTAGTGAAGATAATGAAGGTAATACGGCGATGTTTGGATTAGAAGATGATTTTTATATCGCTAAAGTTTTAAACGAACAAATTGTTTTTGAAACCATTCAGTTTTATCATGAAGAAACGGATGTTCCTTTTTCGATATCTGAAGAATCTGACGGAACAAAAAAAATACTTAAACTTTTGGAGATACTTTTTCAAGATGAGGAGGATATCGTATATATTGTAGATGAGATTGATAGATGCTTGCACCCATTATTGACTTACAACTTTGTTAATGCATATTTAGATAAAGCAAAACAAAACAATTGTCAGTTGGTTGTTACTACTCACGAATCATTGTTATTGGATTTCAATCTTTTAAGAAAAGATGAGGTTCGAGTAGTTTCTAAAATGAATGGCAGTTCTAGAATTGAATCTATTGGAGATACCCAAATTCGTTCCGATAAAAAATTGGTAAAGGAATATTTGCTAGGTAGTAAAGGCGTTCCTAATATAAAAGATAATGCTTTTTCAAATTAACACAATGGGGCTGGCTCATATAAAAATTGAGTCAGCCCTATCTTTTTTGGCGGAGACGGCGAGATTCGAACTCGCGTGCGATTGCTCGCAAACTGATTTCGAGTCAGCCTCGTTATGACCACTTCGATACGTCTCCATATATATTTTACCCACAAAAAGGGCTTGCCCATTATAACACGGCAAAGCCCCTGGGTCAATTTATTTTACCCTTTAAGAACCCGGTCAAGCACCGGCCTTAATGTAGCTTCCATTCTGTTGTAACCTAAAAAGTTTGGATGTGTACCATCCACACTGTAATCCCAGCTCATGGACACATTGTCAGCTCCCAAAAGCTTGTCGTGGTAGTCAGCCAAAGGAATGTTTTTCTCAGCACAAATTTCCCTTAATTTAGCATTAACTTTGAATATAAGAGTGTTGACTTCCGGTGGCCAGAGAGTAGGGGTAAGAGTGCAGAAAATAACCTTCTGATTAGCTTTCTCGCACTGTTCCATAATATCCAGCCAACTGTTAACTATAGTATCATAAGCATTCTGCTCAGCAGCATAGAACTCAGGAGTAGTCTTGTCCTCAAATTCTTTAAGCACCAACATATTATTAAATCCAATAAGAACTACAACAACCTTTGGCTTAAGCTGCAGAGCATCTGCCTCAAATCTTTTAGCCAAAATGTGAGCCATATCACCGCCTATACCACGGTTAATAACCACACCATAATCTCTGAAAGTAACTCCTGTTTCCCAGAAGTGAGTAATAGAGTCACCAATAAAACAAATATCTACAGGAATTTCATTTGCATAAATAGTTCCGTTCTTTATATCAAACTCATAGCGTCTGGTATCGGCAAAAGCTCCGTCACCAAACTCACCGGGTTTAATAAGTGTACTTAAGTCAGGCATAATGTACCTCCGGTAAAATATCATTCTTTCTAAAGATTATATCACTTGTCCTTTATTTTGAGAAGTTTTAGGTGTAAAATATAACTGGTTTTAATAAAGAGAGGTATTTTTATGCAGTGTGAAGAATGCGTATATTACTATTACGACGAAGATTATGAAGAATACATATGTACCATGGATA
This sequence comes from Oscillospiraceae bacterium, assembly GCA_015069135.1. Lineage (GTDB taxonomy): Bacteria > Bacillota > Clostridia > UBA1212 > SIG427 > SIG427. The sequence continues at coordinate 59,275 of SVJE01000006.1, forward strand.
TGGACGAAGATGAGTATGCTGGTTTTTGCCAGCGAAACTACAAGGGTTGTCCTTACTTCAGGGACAATGATGAATACAAGACAGCAAGAAAGCAGTAGGAGGAAAATATGTTCAGAGAAATGAGAAGAAAAGCCCAACTGTTGTCACATGAGGAAGCTGTTGCTATTTTGGAGAAAGGTTCTTCAGGTGTTCTGGCAGTATCAGGAGATGATGGTTATCCTTATGCAGTACCACTTAGTTATCTGTATAAGGACAATGTGATATACTTTCACTGCGCTAAGGTGGGTCATAAAATAGATGCTGTTATGAAAGAACCAAAGGTTTCCTTTTGTGTAATTGATCAGGACCAGGTGGTACCGGAGGAATATACTACATATTTCAGGAGTGTTATTGCTTTTGGCAAGGCTTATATTATAGAGGATGAGAAAGAAAAAATGCAGGCTATAAGGGTGCTGGCGGAGAAGTATTCTCCCGGCAGAGATGACGTGGACGTGGCTATTGCACGAGAATATGCAGGCCTTTGTATGATCAGGATGGATATTGAACATTTAGCAGGTAAAGAGGCAATAGAGCTAAAAAAACAACATAGGGGTCTGACCCCATGAAAGATAGTGGTGTTTTGGGTAATATTTTTCCTCGCTGTATTTCTACGGATTCAAACATATTTTGCTATGATTACAGCCAGATGTTTGTCGAATGTTAGTTTTTTTGGGAAATAAAGCCTGCCCCCTGTCTTTGATTTCAGAACGAAAAAAAGGAACTGGTTCACGAAAATGAATCAGTTCCTTTATCGTTATATCGATAAATTATTTAATATCTCTGATACCGTAGTTCTCAAGAATATAGTCCATATCTTTGTCTCCACGACCGGAAAGGTTAATGAGGATTGAACCGTGTTCCATGGTCTTAGCAAGTTTCATACCGTAAGCTACAGCATGGGAACTTTCAATAGCAGGAATGATACCTTCTAAACGGGCAAGTCTGAAGAATGCGTCGATTGTTTCTTCGTCATCAATAACGTCATATTTTACACGACCGATTTCCTGAAGGAATGCGTGTTCAGGACCGGATGAAGGATAGTCAAGACCGCTGGCTACTGAATAAACCGGAGCAGGTTCACCATTTTCGTCTTTTAGCATAATGCTGTTAAAACCGTGCATAACACCTTCTGTACCATATTTAAGGCTGGCAGCATGATCACCAAGTTTAGGTCCTCTTCCGAGAGGCTCAACCCCGTAAATATCAACAGGATCATTTAAGAAACCTGCGAAAAGTCCTGCTGCGTTGGAACCGCCACCCACGCAGGCAACAATTGCACTTGGTAAATGTCCTGTCATTTCAATAAACTGATCTCTTGCTTCAATACCTACAACGCTCTGGAAATCACGAACCATCATAGGGAATGGGTGTGGTCCTAATACAGAACCGATACAGTAAATTGAATCCTTATACTCTTTACTGTAAGCATCGAATGCAGCATCAACTGCTTCCTTAAGTGTCTTAAGTCCGTGAGTTACTTCCACAACATTAGCACCCAGAATTTTCATTCTTGCAACGTTTGGAGCTTGCTTCTTAATATCAACAGATCCCATATAAATGTCACATTCAAGACCGAAGTATGCAGCAGCAGTAGCTAAAGCAACACCATGCTGACCGGCACCTGTCTCGGCGATAATTTTCTTTTTACCCATATACTTTGCTAAAAGAGCTTCACCCATGCAGTGGTTAAGCTTGTGGGCACCTGAGTGGTTAAGGTCTTCACGCTTTGCATAAAGCTGAACCTTTCCGCCTAAAGCATCTGAAAGTCTTTCTAAGTGAGTAACCGGTGTGGGACGACCCTGGAACTCTTTTCTGATTCTGCGAAGCTCAGCAATAAATTTTCTGGATTGGCAGATAGAGTAGTAAGCTTGAGTAATTTCAGCCATGGCAGCTTTTAACTTGTCATCAATATACACACCGCCGTATTTTCCAAAGTAACCATTCTTATCAGGATAGTTCTGTAAATAAGTATCAAAATTTATTCCGTTAAATTCCATTTTTATTTCCTCCTTTAAGGTTTATATATAAATTGAATATTTGTTTTGTTTTAGTGACAGCCTCGCCATCGTTTAGATAATAACATTTTTATCTCCTCCTGTAAAATAAAACGTCCTTAACAGACGTTTCTTGTCTGTCAAGGACGAATAACTCTTTATCCGCGGTGCCACCTTGAATTCACAATAACTTGTGCGCTTTTTAAGATACCAACATATCCCCGGCAACTGACGTGTGCCTTACGTTGCAGAATACTTTGTGAAATATAATCACATTTGACTGCACCCTCCGCGGTCCATTTGACAACTTGTTTCTTACCTGACTCTCAGCATCACAGGCTCTCTGTAAGGGCATCATTGCCGTTATCTCCGCATCAACGGTTTATAATATATACTTATGTAGAAAAATATATCACTGTGAGTATGGTTTGTCAAGAGTGGGACATGCCGTTAGAATAAAACCATACAGTGTTTTAATGATTTTGGCGAAAATCACTGTATGTTTTAGCTTCTTTTTTGCAAATTCACACAGTGTTTTTTAAAAAAGCTAATAAACACTGTATGGTGCAATACTTGCAACCCTCTCGGGTCCGAATCGGTCCGCTGATGCAGCGTACCTGAAGGCCACAACGCTGATGCAGCGTACCTGAAGGGTTCGTCGTCCGTTCACGAAAGTGAACGTCCTAACTGCTTGAAGCATAGCTTCTGCGCGATGTCGTGGCGGCAACTGCCACCGGCAGTTATCGTAATCCACGACACCCTCACGGGTCCGAATCCCTTCATCGTGAACACAATAAAAAAATCACCGTCTCCGATGAGACGGTGATTTCTTTGGCGTACCTGAAGGGATTCGAACCCCTGACCCACGGCTTAGAAGGCCGTTGCTCTATCCGGCTGAGCTACAGGTACAAAATGGAGCGGGTGAAGGGAATCGAACCCTCACGACCAGCTTGGAAGGCTGGGGTTCTACCATTGAACTACACCCGCTCGTGTGTCCTAAGGACGAATGACATTATACCCAATAAAAACGGCAATGTCAATACAAAAATAAAAATATTTTTTGTAAAATAAATGACAAAATTTCATTGAAATAAATTTGCCGATATAGTAACATAAACCTATAGAAAATATATCGTATATAAGTAGAAGGAGAATTATATTATGATACCAAGACCTGAACATCCCAATCCTCAGTTTGAGAGAGAAAATTGGATTAACTTAAACGGAGAATGGGAGTTTGAATTAGATTTATCAAACAGTGGTTACCATAGAAATTATGGAGCTGAAGATAAGCACTTTAAAGATAAGATAATAGTACCTTTCTGTCCTGAAAGTAAATTGTCGGGCATTGGGTATACAGACTTTATTCCGGCTTGCTGGTACAGAAAAGATATTGAGCTAGGCAAAACTCCGGAAGATACAGATATTATAATCCATGTCGGAGCCTGTGATTACGAATCAAGAATATTTGTAAACGGTATTATGGTAGGAGGTCATATAGGAGGTTATACATCATACAGTTGTAATATAACAGATTTTGTAAGAGAAGGAAACAACTGCATAATAATCAGTGTTGAAGACGACACCAGAAGTCCTATGCAGGCAAGAGGCAAACAGAGTGAAAACTATTATTCCCATGGATGTGACTATACAAGAACAACGGGGGTGTGGCAGACAATATGGCTTGAATATGTGCCAAAAACAAGAGTAGAATGGGTGAAATTTTATCCTAATATAAATGGAAGCGTAAATATCCAGGCAAAAGTAACAGGACAGGATGTACTGAGTATTAAAGCATACTTCGATGGAAAACTTATGGGTGAATGTACAGAAAAAGCAGCGGGCGTTGTAGACCTTCACATAGACCTTGCAGAAACACATCTTTGGGAGGTTGGTAACGGCAGACTTTATGATGTGGAAATTACATTCGGTAGAGATAAAGTAAAATCATATTTTGGTCTCAGAAATATCAGAATTGAAGGAAAGAAAGTTCTTATCAATGAAAAGAAAGTATTCCATCGTCTGGTACTTGATCAGGGCTTCTATCCTGATGGTATTTACACAGCCCCTACAGAAGAAGATATGATTAAAGATATTCGGATTTCTTTGGATGCAGGTTTCAACGGTGCAAGACTTCACCAGAAGACTTTTGAACCAAGATTTTTGTATCATTGCGATAAAATGGGTTACATAGTTTGGGGTGAATATGGTAACTGGGGCGCTGATCATTCAGATTTCAACATTATGGCAGATTACATCCAAGGGTGGATAGAGCAAGTGAACAGAGATTTTAACCATCCTTCAATTGTTACATGGTGTCCGTTTAACGAAACCTGGGACTATGCCGGAAGAAGACAAAATAGCAAAATTTTAGCAGACATTTACTTCATTACAAAGGCAATTGATCAGACAAGACCTTGCGTTGATACCAGCGGTAACTTTCACGTGATTACTGATATTTTTGACCTTCACGATTACGAACAGAATCCGGTTGTTATGAAAGAGCGTTTTGAACCATTTAAAAATGGTGGTATGCCATATGATCATGAAGGTCATAGACAGCGTTATGGTGGTCAGCCTTTTAATATGAGTGAGTATGGCGGAATTAAGTGGTCTGATGAAAAAGACGGAGCCTGGGGTTATGGTGATGCTCCTAAGACGGAAGCGGAATTTATTGAGAGATATCGTGGTCTTACAGATGTATTTCTGGATAATCCTAACTGCTACGGTTTTTGTTACACTCAGCTTTACGATGTAGAACAGGAACAGAACGGGCTTTATCGTTACGATAGAACACCAAAATTCGACATGAATATTTTCAAAGAGATTAACGGTAAAAAGGCCGCTTACGAGGAAACGTAAAATGAAAAGATTATTGGTAAAAGTTCTGGTTTTTACATTGGTTTTGTGTAATTTGTTTACACACATCTCCTGCAACGCAAATCTTGCAGGAGATGTAAATAGTGACGGCAAAATATCAACAGTTGATTATTTTATCATTAAAAAATATGTTTTAGGCGTAAAAGAGCTTACAAACAATCAACTGTCCAGGGCAGATTCCGATGGTGATGGAAAAATAGACCAGGCTGATTTTATAGCACTTAAACCTATTCCACAGGACAACTCATCAGCTACAATATATCAACTGTCTACATCAGACGACGCACTGATGATGTCCTATCTGATAGTAACCGGTAATGGAAATGTTATTATGATAGATGGTGGCATGACCGGGTCGTCATCCTATAATATTCTTTACAATCAACTGAAGAGATATGGGAAAATAAAGGACAGAGACAATGTTGTTGATGCGTGGATTTTCACACACCCTCATAATGACCATGTGAAAGCATTTTGTTATATTTGGCAGCAACATCCGGAACTTGAAATCAAAAACTTTTATTACAACTTCCCCACAGAGCAGGAAATATTGGCTATGCCAAAAGAAGAACATGTATACACAGAAGATCTTGCTTTCTTTATAAACACATTTAATAAAAACAAGGAAAGCGACACCGCTTTCGATGAATATCCAGAAGTACAAGAGGGAGATAGCTTTACCATTGACGGAGTTAAATTTGAGATTTTGCAGACATATGAATCATGGAGTTCTCTTTGTAAAAACGTAGACGACAGTTCCATGGTTGTTAAAATGACAGCGGGAGGCCAGAGCGTTCTGTTCCTGGGAGACTTAAGAGAAGATGGTGGTAAAATTCTTCTGGAAAAATACAGTGACGAACTTAAATCTGATATTGTACAAATGTCCCGTCACGGCCAGAACGGAGTAGAGAAAGAGGTTTATGAAGCTATAAATCCACAAATTTGTTTGTGGCCAACACCTTTGTGGGTATGGGAATCCAATGTCAGCACTAAAGAAATAAAAGGATGGATGCAGGATATAGGTGTAAAATATCACAACACCATGAGGGAAGGTTGGATGGATGAGAAATATAATTCTCTCAATTTATCCGAAAATAGTATAGCAATTCCATGTGAATATGTGGTAAAATAAATTATTACGAAAGAAATTGTTTGTTTAAGGAGTTTTTTATATGGCTGATAATAAAAATAAAGGAAAACAAGTTGAAGCAATTACTTCAATGGATCAGGATTTTGCCCAGTGGTATACAGACGTAGTTCTCCGTTCTGAATTGGTTGACTACTCATACGTAAGAGGTTGTATGATTTTAAGACCTTACGGATATGCAATCTGGGAGAATATACAGCACGGTTTGGACAAGATGTTTAAAGAGACAGGACATGAAAATGTTGCTATGCCTATGTTCATTCCTGAGAGCCTTTTACAGAAAGAAAAAGATCATGTTGAAGGTTTTGCTCCTGAAGTTGCATGGGTTACTCACGGTGGTACAGAGCCTTTGGCTGAAAAGCTTTGTGTAAGGCCTACATCTGAAACTTTGTTCTGTGATCACTATTCAAAAATTATCCAGTCATACAGAGATCTACCTAAGAAATATAACCAGTGGTGTTCTGTAGTTCGTTGGGAGAAGACCACACGTCCTTTCCTTCGTTCAGTAGAGTTCTGGTGGCAGGAAGGCCACACTGCTCATGCTACAGCAGAAGAGGCACAGGAAGAAACATTGCAGATGCTTGATGTATATGCTAAATTCTTTGAAGAAAAATTGGCTATTCCTGTAATCAAAGGCCGTAAGACTGATAAAGAGAAGTTTGCAGGTGCTGAAGCTACATATACAATTGAAGCTATGATGCATGACGGTAAGGCATTACAGTCAGGTACTTCTCATAACTTCGGTGATGGTTTTGCAAAAGCTTTTGATATCCAGTATACAGATAAGGAAAACAAACTTCAGTATGTTCATCAGACATCATGGGGTGTAAGTACAAGATCAATTGGTGCTTTGATTATGGTACATGGAGATGATAATGGTTTGGTGTTGCCGCCTTTCGTCGCACCAATCCAGGTTGTTATTGTGCCTATTGCTGCTCATAAGCCTGGTGTTCTTGATAAAGCAAATGAAATGAAACAGACATTAGCTGAGAAGTTCCGTGTTAAACTGGATGATTCTGACAAGATGCCCGGTTGGAAGTTTGCGGAATACGAAATGAAAGGTGTGCCTCTCAGAATAGAGATTGGACCAAGGGATATGGAGAATAACCAGTGCGTATGTGTTCGCAGAGACAACGGAGAAAAGACAATTGTTAATCTTGATAACCTTGAGGCAGAGGTTGAAAGACTTTTGCAGGCTGTAAGAGATGGTATGTATCAGAAAGCTCTGGAATCAAGAGAATCAAGAATTTATAGTGCCGTTGATTATGATGAGTTTAAAGATATGATTGCTAACAAGCCGGGCTTTGTTAAAGCAATGTGGTGTGGAGACGAAGCATGTGAGCTTAAGATAAAAGAGGATACAACTGCAACATCACGTTGTATGCCTTTTGAACAGGAGGAGATTTCCGGAACTTGTATCTGTTGCGGAAAGCCTGCAAAGAAAATGGTAGTTTGGGGTAAGGCTTATTAATAAATATTTGCCGATAGGCAGAAAGGAACATTTAGTTATGAAAAAGAGATTACTTTTTGCTGTTATTTCTTTGGTTGTATTATTAACAGCGACAATGGTGTTTACATCAACGGCTGCTGATTCTCCATTGGTGTCCAACACAAATCTGGAGCTTGACGGGGAATATATTAAAAAGATACCGCTCAAGGCTACAGGCATCGAACTAAAGAAAAATTTCGTGTCAGAGGTAACCGGTATTGCTGATAGCGATCTTGTGAAAACAGGCACAGGTGTTGTTTCCGGTGGAAACACCTGGTATCTGGTTGTTCTTGGTGACGTGAACGGTGACGGTAAATTATCTACAATCGACTATATGAGCATCAAGAAATCAATTGATGGTTCTCGTCCTTTGGCAGGTGCCAATTATGAAGCTGCTGATTTAAATGGTGATGATAATTTAGGTGTAGCCGATTATATGAGACTTAAAGCAGCTTTCCAGGGTGATGATTTATATACTGGTATGTATATTACTCCCGGTTATGGAATTACTATTACTAACAAAAATTCCGGTGGTAACGTTTATGAGGATAATGGCCTGTTGAAAGCTACAGTTAATAGTGGTTACCGCATTAAGTACATTACAGCAGACGGTTCAAATATTTATCTTACAGACGGTACTTATGATCTTAATAAAATCCGTGGTGCAAAAGTTGTTGCTGAATTTGAAGCTGTTCCAAGTGCAACTGCTTCAAACACAACTCCTACTTCTGTAACAAATACATTTTACAATTCAGAAGCAGATGTATATGGCGTTAACTGGAGAAGTGTAGCTTCTGCATTACCAACACTTAAATATATTGAAGCAGGTAATGTTTCTGCGGCTAATGCTGATTTTACTAACGCTAAGGTTGTTACCGGATATACAATGCTGGCTTCAGGATCCAATAAAAACACTGCCACAATGGAAGACCTGGAATATGGTGTTAAATACTACTATATTGTAGGTGACGCTAAGACAAATAAATGGAGTGAAGTTTGTAGCATTACACCAAATGACCCTGATGACGGAAAGATTACATTCTTCCACATGTCTGATAGCCAGGATGCAACTAATCAGGGAACATTGTGGGCTATGGATCTTAAAGCGGCTTTTGGCGCATACCCGGATGCTGATTTTATTGTACACACAGGTGATATAGTTCAGGAAGGTGGTATTGAATCTGACTGGACAAATATGTTAGGTAATGCGTCTGCATATCTTAAGGACACTGTATTAGTTGGTGTTGCAGGTAACCACGAATATTGGCCTGATCTTATGTATGGCAACAGTGCTTGTACATATGCACATTTTAATGTTGCGTTACCTAATAAGCAGACTCCAGACTATGGTATGTACTATTCCTTTGATTATGGTAACGTTCATATTGCCGTTGTTAATACAGGTGACTCAGTTCTTACATCCGATGGTGCTTTGTCAGAAGCTCAGTACAACTGGTTGAGAGACGATATGACAGCTACCGACAAACAGTGGAAGATTATTGCTTTGCATAATCCATTATACTCAGGTGGTAAATACGGCAGTGATGCATCATACAATGCAGTTGCTTTGGCCTTGAGAGCACAGCTTAGCGGATTGTTAGTAGCTTGTGACGTTGACCTTGTGCTTAACGGTCATGACCATGTATATTACATGACATATCCTATGGATGCATCAGGTGCAAGAATTACTACTACAACAAAAGAAACTATTGATGGTGTTGAATATCTTGTAAATCCTGCAGGCCCAATTCATTTACAGTCAGGTTGTGCAGGCGAGCAGGGTAGAGCTAACTTGCCGGCTGGTAGAAGAAATGCAATCAAGTATATTGATATGGCTGCATCTAATGGTGGTCAGAGAGTTTCTTATTCTGCAATTACTGTTGAAGGTAACAAACTCACAGTTAACTTCTACACAATTCCTACAACCGGAACTAACGCAGGACAGCAAACATTACAGCATTCATGGGGAATTATTAAGAAGTAATTTCTCTAAAACAAAATTTTAAATAACCGTTTCGTTTAGAAACGGTTATTTATTTTTAGCTTTAAGAAAGGTTACATTATGAAGAAGAATGTTTTTGTTTTATTTATAATATTACTGTTATCTGCTATGTCACTATGTTCATTTGCAGCTACAAATTCTCCTTTGGTGTCAGATACGAATCTTATTTTGGATGGAGAATATATTAAGAGGATTCCCATTAATGCAACAGGTGCTGAATTCAAAGAGAATTTTACAGCTTCTGTTACCGGCATTAATGATAATGAAATTGTAAAAACAGGAATGGCGGTTGTAACTCCAAGCGGAACATTTTATCCGGTTATTAGGGGCGATGTTAACGGCGACGGAAGACTTTCTACTGTTGATTACATGCTTACAAAGAGAGCTATTGATGCATCGCGTCCATTAGAAGGCGCATATTATAGAGCTGCTGATATTGATGAAAACGGTATCATTCAGGTGAAAGACTATATCAAACTTAAAAAAGTTTTTTTAGGCTTTGATTTGTATGGAGACATGTATATTTTACCGGGAAAAAATATTGATTTGAAAATCCTGGGAGATGGTGGCCTCGTATATATTGAAGGTGATTTCCTCAAAGCTGAGTCAGAAAGCGGATATCGAATTAAATATATTACAGCAGATGGTGTGAATGTATACCTTACAGACGGAAAGTTTGATATAAAGAATATGCGTGGAGTAGATATTGTAGCTGAGTTTGAGACCGTCCCTGATGCTGACGCAGCAAACACAAAACCAACAACTATAATAAATACATTTTATAACTCTGATGCGGATGTTTATGGTGTTAACTGGCGTTCTGTTGAGTCTGCAAGACCTACACTTAAATATGTGGAAGCGGGCAATGAGACTCCGGAAAATGCTGATTTTAGTCAGGCAAGTATAGTTACAGGCTATACAACCATTATGTCAGGGTGCTGTAAGAATACTGCCACCATGGATGATCTTGAAGTTGGAGTTAAGTACTATTACATTGTTGGTGATGAGGTTACTGACACATGGAGTGATGTTTGCAGTATTACTCCGGCAGATCAGAATGATGGAAAAATAACTTTCTTCCATATGTCAGATACCCAGGACTATACAAATCACGGTGCGTACTGGAATATTGCTCTTGAAAAAGCTTATTCAACATATCCGGATGCGGATTTTACTATTAATACGGGTGATATTGTTCATTATGGTGGCTTGGAAAGCGAATGGACTCAGATGTTTAACAGTGTATCAAAGTATACACATAATAATGTGTTGGTTGGAGTTGCAGGTAACCACGAATATTGGGATTCATATTTGTACGGAAATTTGAATTGTACATACGCTCACTTTAATATCGGACTTCCTGATAACCAGACTACACAGCACGGAATGTATCACTCTTTTGATTATGGCAATATACATTTTGCCGTTGTAAATACGGGAGATACGGTTACTAACAATGATGTTCTTTCAGAGGCACAGGTTGAGTGGTTAAGAAAAGACTTGTTGGCTTCCGATGCACAGTGGAAGATAGTTGCAATGCATAATCCTATGTACTCCGGTGGACGATATGGTACACAAATAGGTTACAGAGAAACAGCATATGCATTAAGAGCTCAGTTACACGATATGATGGTAAAATACGATGTTGACTTAGTGCTTAATGGACATGATCATGTATATTATTTATCATATCCGATTGGTACAGGTGGCACTGTAGACAGGAAATATACCAAGGAAACTATCGGAGGTATAGAGTATATTGTAAATCCTACAGGAATTGTACATCTGCATTCCGGATGTGCCGGAGAGCAGGGTAGAGCTGCTCAGCCTGCAGGTAGAGCTACTGCTATAAAGCAATTGTCAATTACTCCTGCACAAATGGTTTCATATTCTGCAATTACGGTTGAAGATAACAAACTTACCATTAATTTCTATACTGTACCTACTACAGAGGAAAATATGGGTGAGACACAGACATTGGAACACTCATACGGAATAATTAAGAAATAATGATAAAGATACAAAATAACCCCCGACAGACTTCAAAATCTGTCGGGGGTTGTTTCGTTTAAAACCAAGAATTACATCTTAATCATAGATTCATCCCAGTTGTCATTTTTCTCAACACCAAGTAAATCTGCAACAGTAGCTGCAATGTTGGAAAGACCGAATGTGCCTTCTTTAACAGTGTAGCTTGTTTTGTTTTCTGTGTTGTCGTAGAAGTAGCAAGGAACCGGATTCAATGTATGTGAAGTTTTAGCCTTAGGACTTCCGTCTTCGTTATACTTAATCTGACCTTTCTTAACTTCGTACATTTCATCTGCATTACCGTGGTCAGCAGTAATCATAGCCATACCACCTAAAGCGTCGATAACAGGCAGGATACGTGCCAGACACAAGTCAACAGTTTCAACAGCAATAACAGCTGCCTGCATATTACCTGTGTGACCAACCATGTCGCCGTTTGCCAAGTTAATACGAGCATATTTGTATTTGCCTGTTTTAAGTTCTTCAATTAAAGCATCTGTAGCTTCTGCAGCTTTCATCCAAGGTCTCTGCTCAAAAGGAACTACATCAGAAGGAACTTCGATATATGTCTCAAGCTCTTCATTGAACTTACCGCTCTTGTTACCGTTCCAGAAATATGTTACATGACCGAATTTCTGTGTTTCAGCAACTGCCAACTGAGCCATGCCTTTACTTGCAAGCAATTCACCTAATGTGTTTTTAATTGAAGGTGGGTTAACCAAGAAGCGGGAAGGAATGTGAAGGTCACCGTCATACTGAAGCATACCTGCGTAGCAAACCTTAGGGAAGTACTTTCTGTTGAAAGTATTAAGGTCTGCATCTTCAAATGCACGGCTGATTTCCTGAGCTCTGTCACCTCTAAAGTTGAAGAATATAACACTGTCATTGTCGACTATTTTACCAACAGGACCATTGTCGTCAGCAATGACAAAAGCAGGAAGATCCTGGTCAATTACACCTGTTTCAGCTCTGTAAGTTTCAATAGCATCTTTAGCAGAAGCAAATGTTCTTCCTTCACCCATAACATGAGTATTCCAACCTCTTTCAACCATGGACCAGTCAGCTTCGTATCTGTCCATTGTGATGTTCATTCTACCACCACCACTGGCAATCTTAACATCAAAACTGTCGTCCCTTACGGAAGATAAGAACTCCTCAAAAGGATTTACATATTCAAGGGCAGATGTTTCACCAACATCACGACCGTCTAAAAGAATATGAATTCTTACTTTGCTTACACCTTCAACCTTAGCTTGAGAAATCATAGCCTTAAGGTGATTTATATGAGAATGTACATTACCGTCAGAGAAAAGTCCCATAAAGTGAAGGGTAGAGTTGTTGGCTTTTACATTTTCGATAATTTCTCTCCAGCCGGAAGCCTTGTACATATCGCCGCTTTCGATGGATTCGTTAACTAATTTAGCACCCTGGCTGTAAACAGCACCAGCACCTATAGCATTGTGACCTACCTCTGAGTTACCCATATCGTCATCAGAAGGAAGACCTACTGCTGTACCGTGAGCTTTAAGAGGAATCATAGGATATTTTTCAGCCAGCATGTCCATAACGGGAGTTCTGGCAATAGCAACGGCATTTCCGTCAACTGTTTTGTTGATACCGATACCGTCCATAACAATAGTTACTATTGGTCCGTTGTATTTCATAGTTGAATTTCCTTTCAATTAAGTATTTTTATCTAACCTTGAATATTCTACTATAATTTTCACCAAAAGAAAAGCGGTACATTCCTGTAAAAAGAATATACCGCTGTAAAAAATTATTTAAGTTTTAATGAAATTCCCAAAGCTTTGAAAAAGGCTTTTGCAATCAAGACACAACCCGTTCCGGAGGGATGGATTCTGTCCCATGTGATATATGAAGAATGTCTTACCTTAAGGTAGTCATCAAAAACCTTCTGAAGATCTACAAACTTTGTGCCATACTTTTCAGCAAGCTCTTTGCAGATAGCTCCGTATTCGTCCATTCTTGCTCGCATCATGTCTTTCTTAAGAGGTTCCATGTAGTAAGGACTCATAACAACAATGTCCTTTTTAACAGCCTTTTTTGCAGACTCAAGCATATAGTCAAGATTTTCCCTGTATTCTTCCGGTGATACATGGTCATAGGTAAGGGAAGGTTCATCGAACTGGCGCCATACGTCGTTTATGCCAATACATACACAAAGATAGTCAGGCTTAAAGTTAAGCATATCTCTTTCCCAACGCTCTCTTAAATGTCTTGTGGTGTTTCCGGAACAACCTGTGTTGGAAATTCTTAAATTAAGCTCAGGATAAAAAGCATTTAATAAGCTGTCAATATATCTTACAAAACCATTACCTACACCTTGCCACAAACCTTCTCCTATAGGGTGTTTTCTGTCTGCATCAGTAACAGAATCGCCGGTGAAAAGGATAAAATCGTTCTTTTCAAATAACATTATAATGACCTCCAAAATCAAATTACAGATATTATAGCATAAATTGACAAACTGTGCATATTATTTTACCAGCAAAAAAAGGGGGTACCTTTATGGAAAACTATAACGTGTATAAAGACATACAGACCCGTACGGGAGGCCAGATTTACGTAGGAGTTGTAGGCCCTGTAAGAACGGGAAAATCAAGTTTTATCAAAAGATTTATGGAGCTGTTGGTGCTGCCAAATATTGCCGACAGTTATGAAAAAGAGAGGGCTACGGATGAGCTTCCTCAGAGTGCAGCAGGAAGAACCATAATGACCACAGAACCTAAATTTGTACCTAATGAGGCAGTTAAAATTTCTGTGGGAGAAAATATTTCTCTTAAGGTAAGATTGGTGGATTGTGTAGGATATCTTATTGATAATGTACGGGGTCACATGGAAGATGATATGCCAAGAATGGTAGCAACACCTTGGAATGAGGATAAAATTCCTTTCCAACAGGCGGCTGAAATCGGTACTGATAAGGTTATAAAAGAACATTCTACAATTGGTGTTGTGGTTACTACTGACGGAAGCATTACAGATATAGGAAGAGGCGACTACATAAGTGCAGAAGAAAAAATTATTCAAGAAATGAAAATTTCAGGAAAGCCTTTTACCATTATCCTTAACAGTATAAATCCTAAAGGGGAGGAAGCTTTAAAACTGGCCGCAGAATTAGAAGAAAAATACTGTGTTCCCGTGACGCCTATGAATTGTGTAACCATGGGAATGGAAGATTTGTCAAAAGCTATGGAATCTGTTCTTTATGAATTCCCGGTAAGAGAAATTGGAATTAATATTCCTGAGTGGGTTTCTGTTTTGGGCAATGATGAAGATGTAAAAACTGAACTTATTTCTTCTGTAAAAGACATTTTTGATGGTTTATCCAGACTTAGTGATGTTAAATGTTGTGCAGAAAAACTACAGCAATTGGAATACATAAAAGCAACACATATTGAAAGTGTTGATGCAGGTACAGGAAGCGCCCTTATATCTCTTGATATGCCGGATAAATTGTTTTTTACAGTGTTGTCCGAGCGGTCAGGACTGGATATAAGTGACAACAGAACATTGGTTACAATGATTAAGGATTTAGGAAGAATCAAAAGAGAACATGAAAGACTGGAAGCTGCACTTAAAGAAGTAGAGATGAAAGGTTATGGTATTGTAATGCCTGAACCAGAAGATATGACATTAGAAAAACCTGAAATAGTTAAACAGGGAAATCGTTTTGGTGTAAGACTTAAAGCCAGTGCACCTTCCATACACATGATAAGAGCCAATATTGAAACTGAGATTTCTCCTTTCGTGGGCACAGAAAAACAGTCTGAAGAACTGGTGGATTATATCTTAAGTGAGTTTGAAGAAGAACCGGAAAAAATGTGGAACTCAAATCTTTTCGGAAAACCTCTTAATGAGTTGATGGGCGAGGGATTACAAAGTAAATTGGGACGTATTCCCGATGAAGAAAGGGTTAAAATACAAGAGACCCTGCAACGTGTCATTAATGACGGTGGCAATGGTCTCATATGTATTATCCTTTAAACTTCAGTTTTATTGCTGCAACCACAATTATTAAAAAAGAAACAACCAACATAAATATTGCAATAAAAGTCTTTTTACCGGTAGCTTCCTCCGGACTTCTGGGATTGTCTTCGGAAGTAACGGGGGGAGTCGGTTCTTCTGTAGGTAATGGCTCCGGTGTAGGGTCGGGATAGGGAGTTATATTTTCCATAAAATCGTTTTTACCTGTATCGTAACCGACTGTTGTTTTGTAAAGTCCGTAATTACAAGGTGAATATTTTGTGATATCGGATGCCTTGTTGATACCATCACCTTTAAGCCATTTAGTGAACCAGGTCCAGTGCTGGGAATCATGACAGGCATAGCCAAGCTTTGATACCTCATAAGCAGTCTTGTTACCGAATGAAGACAGTGGCTGATCCCAGTTCATGGTGATTTTATTTTCAGACCATAAGTGAATATATGTTTTTGGTACTTTCCATGCAGACATTTCCAATGCCTTTTGTAGAGACCAAGTGTTAGCCATATGAGCTCCATGATGGTATTCACCCTCTGTATCATGGGCGATTATAACCTGTGGTTTAAATCTTTCCAGCATTTCCACCTGAAAATCAAGGAGTTTCTGTTCTCCGAAAATTTCAACAGAGCGTTTCAGCGTGTTTTCAACGGCCTCTCCACCTTTGCTTAAAGTGTCTGCGTCATCAGGAAAAGGTCCTACAACGGGATAGTTTTTTACACCTACTGCCCAAAGACCATTGATTTGTTCGTGGGGTCTGTTGATTGTGTCCCAGTGATTTGTCATATAAACAACCTGAACCTTCAGCTTTCTTTCTGCTGCATAGGTTGGAAGAATGCCTGCAAAGAAAAGATGCTCATCATCTGAATGGGTAGAAAGAAGCATTAAGTCAGCTTTTTCACAGGGAGGGCTCCAGGTTTGCACCCAACCCGGCAGTTCACCTTCTGTAAAAACATATATTGAACAAATTTTACTGGTTATTTCCGGTAAAATTATTGTTATTTCAGTAGACGGGTTTTCTATGGCTACATATTCGTGGAGAAAACCGTTTTTACCACAGAGTTGAGTGATTTCTCCGGAAACTAAACTCCATTCACCATAAATTTTTTGCCATATTACATAAATACCGGTAAGCTTTTCAGTGTGACTTATTGTTATTTTTTCTCCCGGGGAAAATTCTGTGGCAGTGTATGAATATCTTCCGTTGGGATTTTCTTCTTCAACAGGATTCTCATCTGTAAGAAGAGAAAGGTCTTTTGAACCGGAAGTGATTTTTGCAAGAGAGGTTACTTCTTCTCCGTTAACCTGAAAAGGGAGCGCTGCCATTAAAGTCAGTAATATTGTCAGTATGGCGATAACATAAATAAATGTTTTTATTTTCATTGGTAAAATTCTCCTTCCTTTCTAACAGTATAACAAAAAAATTCCTATTTGCCCATGAGTTTTTTATATGGTAAAATTCTAGTGTTATGGATAAGAAAACAATACTTATTAAAAACATAATAATAGGAGTTATGCTGGCGGTGGTAGGAGTGGTTCTTACAATACAGATACGCAGCATAAGAATTGCCAAAAAAGAAGAGACTCGTCGTGACGCGATTAAATTACAAGAACTCAACCAACAGCTGACTTCTCTTGAGAAAGAAATGCAGGTTCTTAAAGAAGAATATGAAATTAATAACAGTAAGTATCTGGAGTTGTTGAATGAACTTGCTAAAAATGACAGTTCTTTCTATGAAACACTAAAAACATATCATGACAATATTTCAGAAATGAAGGATAATGCCGGGCTTACAGAAGTAACCGGCAGCGGTATAGTTGTTACATTATCTGACTCTTTAGTAGCAGGGGATGAATACACATCGGGTTCACTGGTGCATGACACCACTATATTAAGCATTGTAAATCAGCTTAAACTTGCAGGAGCTACTGCTATATCTGTAAATGATGAAAGAATTCTTGCCATGAGTGAATTTATATGTGTAGGACCTGCAGTTAAAGTAAATGATACAAAATTGTTTGCACCCTATGTAATTAAAGCCATAGGAAACAAGGTTATGTTGGAAACAGCTATAAAAAACAGTAATGCTGTAACAAATGCCAATGTTAACATTAACATTTCTGTGGAAGTTCAGAATGAAGTTACTGTTCCGGCCTACAACAAAAACTATCAGAACAGTATTAATTTGTTAAAGAATTTTGAGGGATAGGAGTTTGAAATGGATAATAAAGAAAATAGAAAATTCCCCGGTTTAGGAAAACGTGCAATACAAACTATGGTAATGACACTTGCCTGTGTTTTAGTAGGAATTGTTATAGCCATGCAGTATAAAACAATGAATGCCTCAAAAGATTACAGTCAGGCAGCCACAATTACAGAATACCAGTCACAAATTATAAATTTATCCAACCAGATAGATTTGCTTAAGGTTGAAAACGACCAGTTGCAGGCTAAAATAGATACAATTAACAGCGGTACTAATGAGGAACAAATTGCAACACTACAGAAAGAGCTGGATGACTTAAAGAAGTTTGCAGGGCTTTCTACCGTAACCGGAGAGGGTGTGCACCTCACTATAAATTTCCCGGAGGATCAGAGTGTAGGAAATGCTTTTGCTGCCATACAGCTCCTTGTTAATGAAATTAAAGCCTGCTATCCTCAGGCCATGTCCATAAACGGTCAACGTATTGTGGCTATGAGTGAAATAAGAGCTGTAAGTAACTATAACTTTATAATTATAAACGGGGAAACCTGTACAATGCCTTTGGATATTTTTATTATAGGTAAACAATCAAATCTTAATAGCATGCTTAATATGGCAGGCGGTCCTGTAAGTATTTTGGAGAAGAATTACAAAGCTACAGTGGAAATTAAAAATGAAAGCGAAATTACAATCGGTGCATATACCGGACAATATCTTTGGGAGTGATAAAAATGAATCAGTATCTTGTAAACATAGGAATTAAGGCAAAAGAAGCTTCCCGTAAAATGGCTCTTTTAGGTGTTACTGAAAAAAACAGAGGTTTAATGGCTGTAAGCAGAGCGCTTAAGGAAAACATGGAGCCTATTATGGCAGCAAACAGCATAGATGTTAAAATTGCTGAGGAAAAAGGTGTCAAGGCTTCTCTTATTGACAGACTTAAAGTGAATGAAGGTCGTATACTTGCTATGGCTGAAGGTATAGACCAGGTGGTAAGCCTTTCTGATCCGGTGGGTGAAATAAAAAACACAATACTTCGTCCTAACGGCCTTATGATTGGTAAAAAGGTTGTTCCTTTAGGTGTAATAGGAATTATATATGAATCAAGACCTAATGTTACTGCTGATGCGTTTGCGCTTTGTTTCAAAACCGGAAATGCTGTTATATTAAGAGGCGGTAGTGATGCTATTAATTCTAATCTGGCTATTACCAAAGTAATTAAAAATGCTTTAAGAGAAGAAGGACTTCCGGAAGATGCAATTAACCTTTTGGAGGACACGTCCAGAGAGACTGCAAAAGAACTTATGAGACTTAATAAATATGTAGATGTTCTTATTCCCAGAGGAGGAAGTGGCCTTATAAAAACTGTGGTTAATGAAAGTACTGTTCCTGTAATAGAAACAGGTACAGGAAACTGCCATGTATATGTGGACGAGTTTGCGGATATAAATATGGCAACAGAGATTATATTCAATGCAAAGACACAGCGCCTTGGTGTATGTAATGCTTGCGAGTCTTTGGTTATTCATTCAAAGGTACTGGAAAAAGCCTTGCCTGTAATTGTTGAAAAGCTCTGGGCTAAAGATGTTCAGGTCAGAGGCGACGAAAGAGCAGTTGCTGTGAAAAAAGGTATTTTACCGGCCACAGAAGAAGACTGGGGCGCAGAATACTTAGATTCAATTATCTCTGTAAAAATTGTCGACTCCATTGAAGACGCTATAGCACACATTAACAGGTATAATACAGGTCACTCTGAGGCTATAATAACGGACAACTATTTTAATGCTCAGAAATTCCAGAACGAAATAGATGCTGCTGCAGTATATGTAAATGCGTCAACACGTTTTACCGACGGATTTGAGTTTGGTATGGGAGCTGAAATCGGTATCAGCACACAGAAGCTTCACGCCAGAGGACCAATGGGTCTGGAAGCACTTACAACAGTAAAATATATTATTTCCGGACAGGGACAAATCAGAGAATAAATAAAGAGATACAGGCATATATACTCTATGTATATTTTGTAAAAGCAAGGAGAAATTTCATGGAGTATGCCGGAAAGTTTTATGTAATAGCGTCAGCATTGCTTTTGGTTGCAGTGCTGGCGTTTCCTGTTATTGGTCATTTTGCAGGGGATAAAGATATGCCTGTTGCATATGTGGAGGAAGTGACAGAAACAACAGAAGCAGCTTCTTCCGGTAAAATTTGTTGGGGACTTAAAAGGGGTACAAACGGAAACCCTCCTGAGGTTGGCTCTGTGGCTTCAAAACTACTTACTGAACATAATGGTCTCTACATAGGTAATGTTAAGGAGAAATATATTTATCTTACTTTTGACGAAGGATATGAAAACGGATATACAGACGATATTCTGGACACATTACGTGAGAAAAATGTTAAGGCAATTTTCTTTATAACAGGAGACTATTTTCAGAAATGTCCTGAGCTTATAAGACGTATGGTGGAAGAAGGTCATGAAGTTGGAAATCATACTGTGAATCACCCGTCTTTAGCTGATATCTCCA
Organism: Oscillospiraceae bacterium; assembly: GCA_015069135.1. Lineage (GTDB taxonomy): Bacteria > Bacillota > Clostridia > UBA1212 > SIG427 > SIG427. Next base: position 79,583 of record SVJE01000006.1, read on the forward strand.
GGTCTGAGGCAGAATATGAAATTCTTGAACTTTCAAGGCAATTTAAACATAAATACAATAAAAATATGCGATTTTTAAGACCCCCAAAAGGAGAATATGATGAGGCGGTAATGGAAATTTCGGAGAATCTTTCCATGAGGTGTCTTATGTGGAGTTTTGCTTACCAGGACTGGCTTACAAATAAACAGCGAGGCAGTGATTATGCTTTGAAAATGGTAACCGAAAACTTGCATAACGGAGCCGTCCTCTTGCTTCATGCGGTTTCCTCTGATAACACTGAAGCACTTGGTGATATTATTGATGCAGCCCGGAAAAAAGGTTTTGAATTCGGCACTCCGGACCAACTTTATGGACTTTCTTCAAGGGGGTAAAAATGAAAAATATTTTATGTGATAAAAGTTTTGTACCCATAATGGATGCTGTGGGCTGTATTCCTTCTGTGAGGATGATCGGTAAAAGTACCACTGAAATCACTAATCATAAAGGTATTAAGTCTTTTGATGATAAACAGATTGTAATTGTGACTATGGTTGGTCTTCTCTTTGTTGAAGGTTTTAATCTGGATGTGGCAGGTATTTCACAGGACAACATAAAGATAACCGGGGATATAAGGAGGATATTTTACCAATGAATTGGGTGACCTTAGAGATAAGCGGACCTACAGGGGTAAAATTTATGAATATCTGTGCCCATAGAAACATTCCTGTTAAGGATATATTCAGAGTTTCTGATAATTTGTACAGAGTTAAAATACCAATAAGAGAATTCAGAAAAAATGGAAGATATATTGCCAGAAAAGCCGGCTGTAAAGTGCATGTTGTAAAAAAGACGGGTATAGGAATAACTTTGCACAAATATAGAAAACGCCTTGTGATGTGGATTGGTATTCCTCTTTTGTTTTTGTTTATTTTTTATTTTAATTCAGTTATCTGGCAGATTGATATAAATGGTGGTAGTAGTCAGACCAGAGCTGCCACCAGAAATATTTTAATGGAAATGAATGTGCGGCCGGGAAGCTTTTTTATGTCCTTTGATAATAGAGAGCTGGCTGATGATTTATTAATGCGTCAGCAGGATTCTCTTTGCTGGGTTGGTGTTCACAGAAAAGGTACTGTGCTTGAAGTTGAGTTGGCTGCAGGTAAGTTCTATGATGGAGATCCTAAGATACCTTTGGAGACTGCTTGCAATGTTGTGGCAGGAAAAAGCGGCGTTATTACAAAGATTCTTACAACAGCCGGAACCAACATGGTTAAGGTGGGAGACGTTGTAAAAGAAAATCAGGTGCTTATTTCCGGCACTGTAATTTTGGACGATGAAATAGTTACGGGAAGGCCTCAGATAAAAACGCATGCCATAGGAGAAGTGTATGCTATTGTTACATATACAAGAAAGGTGCCTGTGGAAGTTTCTGTAGAGAAAAGGGTAATGACAGGAAATATAAAAAAAGAATATGTTTTGTATTTACCCGGATTTTCTTTGAAACAACCACTTTTTAGGGGGACAGACTTTAAGGAATATGATGTGATATATAAGGACAGCTTTCTTAAAGGTCCTTTTGGTATAAGAGAAATTTCATATGTGGAAACAAAGAATGAGCTTAAGACTTTAACCGAAGAAGAGGCTGTGATTTATGCAGAAGAACAGGCTGTTTCTATGATTAATGATGATATACCGGATAATGCTATAGTGCTGAACACAAGCATATCTGTAAGCGATGGGTATGTTACTGCAACTACAGAATGTGTAGAAAATATCGGAGTTTTGTCACCTATTGACGAATAAAATTATTTCCCGGGAAATAGTGTTCTTTTCAGAGACGTAGTATAATAGGTAACCCAACGGATGACATTGGTTGCTCCTTAAAGGAGGAGGTGGTGTCAGATGAACTTAGAATTTGTACTTCTTGTGCTGATTTTTGTGTTTCTGATATTAGCGTTATTAAAAAGTAAATTTTAATTTCCTGATTTTTCTTTTTACATAGAAATAGAAAAACCGCCCAACCATTACCCCAGGCGGTGCGGCATTTCCACAGACTATAAATCTTTGAGGAATGACCGGCCGATCCAAAGGTAAGTCATCCGTCGGTTAATAATATACCATAATGCAAATTTTTATGCAAACAATTTTGATTTATGGTAGAATAATAACCAAGTATATATTTTACCCAGGAGGAAGTATTTTGCCCCAGAGAATTATAACACCGGGAAACATAGATAAAGCCCGGGATGTGTTTGGAAATAACGACGGAAATGTGTCCTTAATTGAGGACGCTTTTATGGTTAAAATAATGCTGAGAAGCGATGAAATAGTAATAGGCGGAGACAAAGAAGAAAACTGTGTACAAGCTGAAAATGTGCTTCTTAAGCTTTTTGAAATGATTGGAAACGGTGAGGTTATCTCAAGACAGATGGTGGGGTATTTTACCGATTTAGCAGCAGAGGGAAGCCTTCAGGTAGTGAGAAACTATTCTGCTGACGTGGTCTGTATGACTGCAAAAGGAAGACAACTTAAAGCAAAAACAGCAGGCCAGAAAAAGTATATTGAAGCTATGAAGAATAACTCAGTTACTTTCGGTATAGGACCTGCCGGCACAGGTAAGACATATCTTGCTGTGGCTATGGCGGTTACTGCTTTTAAGAATCACGAGGTGTCAAGAATTATACTGACCCGTCCTGCCGTTGAAGCAGGAGAAAAATTAGGTTTTCTTCCCGGCGATTTACAGAATAAAGTAGATCCGTATTTAAGACCTTTATATGATGCGCTGTACGACATCATGGGCATGGAAAGTTATATGAGAAACTTTGAAAGGGGTGCTATTGAAATTGCTCCTTTGGCATATATGAGAGGCCGTACTTTAGATGATGCTTTTATTATCTTAGACGAGGCCCAGAATACAACTCAGGAACAGCTTAAAATGTTCCTTACAAGAATAGGTCAGGGTTCTAAAGCTGTGGTAACAGGTGATGTTACTCAGGTGGATTTGCCGGCTGATAAAAAATCAGGTCTTAAGACAGTAGGCGCAATTCTTAAGGGAATACCGGGAATTGAGTTTGTTAAGCTTTCTGACAGAGACGTGGTAAGACATGAATTGGTACAGAAGATTATCAAAGCTTACGAAAAGTTTGAAGAAAAAAAGGAAGCAAGGAGAAAAAATAATGAGGGTTGAACTTGAGTTTGCCGAGAATTTTACCAATCCGGAATGTGATTTTGATTTTACCTCTGTAAAATGCAAAGAGCTTATAGAGAAGGTGCTGACTAAAGGAGAGGAGATGCTTCCGGCAATAGAAGGCCAGCAGGTGTTTATATTTATTACTGATGATGAAGAAATTCACAGTATCAATAAAGAGCAGCGTGACGTGGACAGGGCTACGGATGTTTTATCTTTCCCTATGCTTGAACATAAAGATGGTGTGGGGGAAGTTGATCCTTTAGACAGAGATCCTGAAACAGGGTTGCTTCTCTTAGGGGATATTATATTATCAGCTGAAAGAGCTGTGGAACAGGCTAAAGAATACGGCCACAGTATTGAGAGAGAATTATGTTTTTTGATTTGTCACGGCTTTTTACATTTAAGGGGTTTTGACCATATTGAACCGGAGGATGAAAAAGTAATGATGTCAAAGGCAGAGGAAATATTGAAAGGAATTGCAGAAAGATGAAATCAGGATTTGTAACAGTTGTAGGAAGACCTAATGCAGGTAAGTCCACTTTAATAAATAGATTTATAGGTGAGAAGGTAGCTATTACATCACCTAAACCACAGACTACAAGAACAAACTTAAGAGCTATTGTAAACGGAAAGGGTTATCAGCTTATATTCATTGACACCCCGGGTATACATACTCCTAAAACAAAACTTGGTGAATATATGGTGGAATCTGCAGTAAGTGGTATGGAATCTGTTGATGCCATTATATACATGCTGGATGCAGAGGCCTCCCAAAAAGGCATACAACAGGGTGATCTTGAAATAGTAGAAAAGCTTAAGAAAATTAAAAATACACCTGTTTTTCTGGCTGTGAATAAAGTAGATGCAGTACCAAAGGAAAGCCTTTTAGGTATGATTAAAGAGCTTACGGACCTTATGGAGTTTAAGGATGTGGTTCCTGTTTCAGCACTGAAAAATGACGGTGTTAAAATTCTTCTCAATGAAGTTCTTAAGGTTATTCCTGAAGGACCTAAATATTATGATGATGACATAATTACTGATAGTACTGTTAAGGAAATCTGTACAGAAATTATCAGGGAAAAGATTTTAAGATTTACCAATGAGGAAGTTCCTCATGGTGCAGGTATTGAAATTATTATATTCAAAGAACCAATGAGACCAGGGGCAACCTGCCATATTGAAGCAAATATCTATTGCGAGAAGAACAGCCACAAAGGTATTCTTATAGGTAAAGAGGGCGCTATGCTTAAGCGTATAGGTAGCTCTGCAAGATTTGATATGGAGAAACTTATAGGCAGTAAAGTAAATCTTAAACTGTGGGTAAAGGTTAAAGACGACTGGAGAAACAGCCCGGGTATGCTTAAGGAGCTTGGATATAACAAATGATAGGCATAGTGCTTAAAGAAATGCCTTTGGGAGAGGCCGATAAACTACTTAAGGTTTTTTCCCGGGAGGAGGGCCTTATTACTGTGGTGGCAAAAGGAGCTAAAAAGTCCGGCAGTCGTTTTTTGGCGGCAGCTTCTGTTTTTGCTTACAGCGATATGGAACTTGTAAAAGGCAAATCTATGTATGTACTTAAAAATGCAAAGTTGATAGAGTCTTTTTACGGACTCAGAGAAGACTTAGATGTGCTTACGGCGGCGGCAGAACTTGGTAAAATTACACTTAAAGTTATTCAGGAAGACTTACAGGATGAGGAAACTTTAAGACTACTGCTTAAAGGATTACATTTTCTTGAACAAAGGAAAAGGAGACCTTCTTTGATTAAAGCAGTTTTTGCTATAAGGCTTCTTTGGATTCAAGGCATGATCAGCAGTATTGAAAGGATGAACCCGGGAGAGGCTTCCCGTTTAAAACCGGGCACTAAAGCTGCTTATGATTATATATGTACTGCTGAGGAAGATAAGCTGTTTGCATTTAAGCTTTCTGAGGAAGTTGAACAGGAATTGTGTAACCACGCAGACAGTCTTTGTAAGACTATTTTAGGTTGATAAAAAAGGAGAGAAAAAATGGCTGAGATTAAAGAGAAAAAAATAAAAGATTTTAAAGCCGGAGAAATAATACAGGGCTTTTTCTATGTAAGAGAATCAGAGTCTAAACAAACCACTACAAATAACAGATATATGAATTTTACATTTTCCGATAACACAGGGGATATTAATGCTAAATTATGGGATGCGGATCCTGAAAATGTAAGACTTTTTCCGTCCGGGATTATTGTTAAGGCTAGAGGCTCTGTAGTAGAATGGCAGGGTCAGCTTCAATACAAGCTGGATCTCATAAGAAGAACCAATGATTCTGATATGTTTAACATAGAAGACTATATTCCGTCAGCTCCTGAAAGAGGTGAGGCAATGTTCTCTTTTATTAAGGATACTCTGGACGCAATGCAGGACAGAGAAATGGCCGGATTTGTGGAAGCTGTATTGGAAAAATACGAGAATAAGATATTGCATTTCCCTGCAGCCAAGAAAAATCATCATGCAGTAAGAGATGGTCTTCTTTATCATACAACAACGATGCTTAAGGCGGCCAAGGCCCTTACCTCAGTATATGATTTTCTTAATAAAGACCTTTTGTATGCAGGTGTAATTCTTCATGATATTGGTAAAATGGAGGAAATGGATGCAACTGATTTAGGATTAGTTGATGACTATACACCGGGTGGTAAATTGCTGGGTCATCTTATCCAAGGAATTACAGTAATTAGTGAGGTAGCAAAAGAAACAGGCTTTAATTCGGAAAAACTCATGGTGTTACAGCATCTTATTCTTTCGCACCATTACGAACCGGAATATGGAAGTCCTAAATATCCAATGCTTCCTGAAGGCGAGATGCTTCATTACCTGGATATTATGGATGCCAGAATGTACGACATGAAGAAAGCTTCGGAATCATGTGAGCCTGGCGAATTCAGTGAAAAAATAAGATCTTTAGAGAACAGGAATATTTATAAACCCTCATGGAATTAAATTTTGTAACCGGAAGAGCAGGCTCCGGAAAGAGCCGCTTCTGTATAGAAAATATTGCTAAGACATGTAACGAAAATCCGGACAATAAGGTATATCTTATTGTCCCGGAGCAGTTTACTATTCAAGCGGAAAGAAGGCTTTTGGAGAATATAGCTTCCGGCGGAGTTATTGACAATGAAGTATTAAGTTTCAAAAGACTTACTCATCGGGTTCTGGATTTGTACGGTGGTGTAAACAAGAAAGTACTTAATGTTTCCGGTAGAAATATGTTATTGGCAAAAGCCTTCAGATTGTGCGAAAAACAGCTTTCATATTATAAGAATTTTACCAATACCCCATGGAATGTAGAAAAAATAATGACATTAATAACAGAGTTTATACGTTATGGTGTAGAACCTGAAACTGTGGGTGAAATAGCATCAGAAATGAGTCTTAGCCAGGAAAATCCGGAGCTGGGTGTTAAACTTTCTGAAATTTCCATTGTATACAAAAAATACAGAGAGCTTCTTAATGTGGATTATATGGATGAACTTAAGATGCACAATGTATTAATTGAAAAACTTGAAACTGAAAAACCTTTTAGGGATAGTATTGTATGGATTGACGAATTCGCAGGGTTTACTACTTTGGAATTGGAAATAATAGAGTGTCTCGTAAAACAGTGTGATTCTGTCAATGTATGTCTGCTTTATGATAAACAACAAAAGCAGCTTTTTAAAGGTACATATCTGACTAAAAAAAGATTGACAGAAATAGCGAAAAATTCAGGTGCCAAGGTATCTGAAAAATCACTATTGCCGGATGATATTCCAAGATTTAATGAAAACCCGGAATTGGCAGTACTGGAAAAAGAATTTGGAAGTTATCCATGTAAAATATACGAAAAAGAAACCAAAAACATAGAGATATTCACATGTAGAGACATACATCAGGAGGTGTATAATTCTGCACTTTTAATAAGACGTTTATGCTCTTCTGAAGGTCTTAAATTTAAGGATATATCAGTTACTGTAAGAGATATTGAACAATATAAAAATGTAATATCTGCAATTTATCCGTTGATGGGAATATCTTTCTTTATGGATGATAAAATGAGCCTGGATAAACATCCTATAACATCATATATTCTGGATGCATTGGATATAGTGGCCGGAGGATTCCGTTTTGACAGCATTTTCAGTTTTCTGAAATCAGGATATTTCCCCGGAGACACGGATGTAATTAACAGATTAGAAAATGAAATGCTGAAGAGGGGAACGAGAGGACGTTCCGGTTGGAGCAAGGTTCTCCCTGATGAAGACTGTGAGCAGTTAAGAAAAACTTTTATGGAATACATGGATGTGTTATACGAAGGTCTCAGAGTAAGTAGCACATACAGTGATGCCTTGTCTGTGTTATGTAAGTTTTTGGACAAACTTAATGTATCTGTTGTTTGCAACAAGGAAAATGAAGACGTTATCAGAATCGGAAATATAATTTCAGAAGTATTCGGGCAACTTAATACTTTTTTGGGAACGGAAAAATGCGGGGGAATTATTTCTGCCGCAGAGGAGCTTAAGTACCTTCTTAAAAGCGGATTTTCCAAATATATGGTGGGTAATATTCCTGAGGTGCCGGACTGCGTTCAGATAGGTGCAGCTGACCGTTCAAGAACCCATGAAATAAAGGCTTTAATTGTATTAGGAGCCAACGAAGGGGTATTTCCTGCAGACTTTAATGACAACGGTATATTATCTGATGATGAAAGAGAGCTTTTACAGAAAAAAGGTGTTTCGTTGTCTGAAGATATGAGAGCAAGAGCTTTCCTTGAACAATTTCTTGTTTATCGTACAATTACATCTCCTTGCAAATATCTTTACATAAGCTATGCTATGCAGATGGGAACGGAAAGTGGTAAACCTTCCTGGCTTATAAGAAGAGTAAAACGCATTTTACCAAAAGTGAAATGTACAACATGTAATGATGAGTTGGGCTTTTCAAATTATCAGCTTAATGGCGCAACTCCCTTTGTGGCAGGGGCATATTTGTCTGAGAATGTTGCAAAAGAGCTTTTCACCAGACAAAAAGACAATGTTGTATCTGTTACAGCTATGGAAAAATATTCAACCTGTCCGTATAAATTCTTTATGGAAAATGGACTTGAAGCAAAGCCAAGAGCTGAGTTTCTGGTGGAGAATTCTGATACGGGAAGCTTTTTACACAGTCTTTTGGAACTTGCTACCAAAAAAGTGCTGGCAGACGAAAAATCGAGGCCTGCTGACGAAAAAGAATGTATGGAAGTTATTGAATCTGTAACAGATGAAGCTTTAGGCCAGATGTACACAGATATAATGGTGTCATCTGCAAAAAACAGATTTCTTACGGACAGACTTAAAAAGTTTGCAGCAAAGGCATTGTACGCTGTGGTATTACAGTGTAGAGCTGATGCATATATACCGGGTGGATTTGAGGTGAAATTCGGATATAACACTCCTGATTCTTTACCTGCTCTTGAATTTAGTGGACCTGAAGGTGAGCCTTTGATTGTAAAGGGTAAAATAGACCGCTATGATTATTGGGAACACGAAGGTGTAAGATATTACAGAGTTATTGACTATAAATCTTATGATGCTACGATTGCTCCCGGTGAAATTATAGACGGGTACAAGATGCAGCTTGTAACATACTTGGATGCACTTACCAAGGCTCAGAAAAAGGAAAATATAAAGGCGGAAGCCGGCGGAATATTTTACTTTCATGTTTCTTCAAGCCGTACCTCAGAAGATGACTATAAACTGAAAGGACTTTACTATGAAAAGCAAGAAAATGTTGAGGCCATGGTAGGTCCTGACGGTGGCGGTGGTCTTAGCAAACAAGCCCTTAATGCTTCGAAAATTCCTGCCGGTTGTTTCAAGGTTCCGGAAGGTGGTTTCGATTTTCTGAAAAAGAAAACAGAAGAAAATATAGGTAGGATAGCAGCAGAAATAAAAAAGGGTAAAATAGATGTTAAACCTATTGCTACAGGGAAATACTCACCCTGTGATAATTGCAATTTTGGAAATGTCTGTGGTTTTTCAGGAAAGGTTATGTGCTTAAGAACAGAAGATTCCGACGAGGTGTTTAACAAATACTTGAAAAATAAGGTAGATTAGGGTAAAATATCATAGTCTTTTAGTATATTAATTAAGGAGAGTGTTGTTATGGGTTACTATGACAAGAAAAGTATTGCAGATATCGACGTTTCAGGCAAGAAAGTAATCGTAAGAGTAGACTTTAATGTGCCATTGGACGGAGAAGGCAACATTACAGATGATAAGAGAATTGTTGGTGCATTGCCTACAATTAAGTATTTGATAGATAACAAAGCAAAAGTTGTTTTGGTTTCTCACTGCGGAAGACCAAAGAACGGTCCTGAGGCTAAATTCAGCATGGCACCTGCAGCCAAGAGATTAGGTGAGCTTATCGGTCAGGAAGTTGTTCTGGCTGCTGACGTAATTGGTGAGGATGCTAAGGCTAAGGCAGCAGCTGTTGGCGAAGGCCAGGTTGTTATGCTTGAGAATGTAAGATTCCACAAGGAAGAAACATCAAAGGATCCTGAAGTTATGAAGGCATTTGCTAAGGAACTTGCTTCTATGGCTGAAATCTATGTAAACGATGCTTTCGGTACAGCTCACAGAGCACAGGGTTCTACAGCTGGTATCGCTGATTACTTGCCGGCAGTATCCGGTTTCCTTATTCAGAAGGAAATTGATGTAATGGGTAAGGCTCTTTCAAATCCTGAAAGACCATTTGTTGCTATCTTAGGTGGTGCTAAAGTTTCTGATAAGATCGAAGTTATCAAGAACTTGTTGGACAAGGTTGATTCTTTGATTATCGGTGGCGGTATGGCTTATACATTCCTGAAGGCTAAGGGAGCTAACATAGGTAAGTCTTTATTGGAAGAAGATAAGATTGAACTTGCTAAAGAGCTTATGGCTTCTGCTGAGGCTAAGGGTGTTAAGCTTCTTCTCCCTGTTGATACAGGTATTGCTCCTGAATTCTCTAAAGATGCTGAGCGTAAAGATGTAGATTCTATGTCTATTCCTGATGATTGGATGGGTATGGATATCGGTCCTAAGACTGTTGAATTATTCTCTGAATGCATTAAGAATGCTAAGACAGTTGTATGGAACGGACCTATGGGTGTATTTGAATTCGATACTTTTGCTACAGGTACAAGAGAGGTTGCAAAGGCTGTTGCTGATTCCGGTTCTATTTCTATTATCGGTGGTGGTGACTCCGCTGCAGCTGTTGAACAGCTTGGTTTTGCTGACAAGATTACTCATATTTCCACTGGTGGTGGAGCTTCCCTTGAATTCTTAGAGGGTAAGGTTCTCCCGGGAATTGCTTGTCTTAACGATAAATAATTTAAATTGTTAAAATGCTGCACGGTATCAGAAAATGATACTGTGCAGTTTTGAATATGAATTAAAGATTGGAGAAAAGAATTATGAAAAGAACACCTATTATTGCAGGTAACTGGAAGATGAACAAAACTCCTGATGAAGCTGCTGCTTTTATTAAAGAGCTTCTTCCTGAGATTAAGGATAGCAAGAATGAGTTGATTGCAGGCGTACCTTTTGTATGTTTGCCGGCTGCTTTGGAAGCTGCTAAGGGTAGCAACCTTAAGATTGCAGCTCAGAACATGCACTGGAAGGAAAGTGGCGCTTACACTGGTGAAGTATCAGGTGCAATGCTTAAGAGCATGGGTGTGCCTTATGTAATCATCGGACACTCTGAAAGAAGAGAGTACTTTGCAGAAACTGATGAAACTGTAAACTTAAAGGCTAAGGCTGCTTTATCTTACGGAATTACTCCTATCATCTGCTGTGGTGAAACATTGGAGCAGAGAGAAGCAGGCATTATGGAATCTTGGGTTAGCGGTCAGGTTAAGGCTGCATTACAGGATTTAACAAAAGAGCAGGTTAAGACGATCGTTATCGCTTACGAGCCAATCTGGGCTATCGGTACAGGTAGAACAGCTACTAACGAGCAGGCTAACGAAGTATGTACAATTATCCGTAACGTAGTTAAGGATCTTTATGATGAAGAAACTGCTGAAGCTCTCCGTATTCAGTACGGCGGAAGTGTAAATGCTGCTAATAGTGCAGATCTGTTCTCTATGGATAACATCGACGGCGGTCTTGTTGGTGGTGCAAGCCTTAAGGTTAAAGATTTCTCTGTAATTGCCGGATATGAATGCTAAAAAAGGAATTACAATTGGTTTAATTATCTTTGCCATAGTGGCTATATTTGTATTTGTCTATATGTGGAGCCTGGGTGTTTTCTCAGGCTCTGCTTTGATAGGAGACCGAAATCCTGTTGTTGAGCAGGCTGTAAACTCTTATGTAGCAGATACAATTAAAGAAACTTTTTCCGGCCATGAGGAACTTAATCTTGTGGATGCAAAAGCTTATTCTGCAATGTATGCTTCAGAGTACCCTCTGGATAAATACTTTGAAGGCTCTGTTTTTTCGGATGAAGTACTTGAAAAAGCTATGAGAAAGAAAAATGCGCCTATTACTATTGAACTTACTTTTGAAGGTAAGTCTCTTGCTTTCAATGAGTATAAAGTATTGGTGTATAAGATAGTGGAAACAATCCGGGATAAAATGGATTGGGCTCCTTTGAATATGCAGGTTTTCTATAACAGAATTGCTGATAAAGGAGAATCTGAAAATGTGCTGCAGTATGAATCAAAGGTGCCATGGTCATATTTTGAGGAAGACCAAAAGACTGTTGTTAATGCATCAGGTGTTCATTTTATTGTTGAGGTTGATGAAACTCTTGAAAGTAAAGTTAAATGGTATTATGGAATTAAAGATGTTTATCTTGTTGTAGTTTCCATTACAGTAATTGCTCTTACAACATTACTTATAGTACGTACCGTAAGAAAAAAAAGACGCTATAAAAAATAAGTGTTGCATTCTTTGAAATTCTATGGTACAATCTGTCTTGCGTAATTTTTGGAGGTGTTAAACGTGACAGCGTTAAAGATAATAATTGGTATTGTATATTTATTAGTTTGCATTGGCCTTATAATTTTAGTACTTCTTCAGCAGAGTAAGTCTGAAGGTGTAGGCGCTATTACAGGTGGTGCGGATACATTTTTCGGAAAGGGCAAGACTAATACAAAGGAAGGCATGTTGAACAAGCTGACTGTTGTATTATCTATTTTCTTTGCTATAGTTGCTGTGGTATTCGGTATTATTATGAAGACCACTATCTGATAATCAGAATCAGTTGGGCCGTGGGCATGCATGCTCACGGCCTTTTATTTTTTCAGGAGGTAATTATGAAACAAAATCATGCAGAAGGAATTCTTAGGATAGGTCGTAAGAATTTTGGTTTTGTAGATGATATATACATTTCCCATAAAGATATGGGAAAAGCCATGGATGGTGACAAGGTAGAAGTTCTTATCACTAACTTTAAAAATCAATCATATAAAGGTGCTTCTGCAGAAGGAAAGGTTATAAGAATACTGGAAGCAGCAGAACCGTTGATTGTCGGAACAGTTCATTTTACCGGTGGTCAATTTATATTAATAGCTGATGACAAAAGATTTGATTTTCCAATCATAATTGAAAATATTCCTGAAAATATAAATGATGGTGATAAAGCTGTTGTTAAACTTGTGGTAAGGCAAGGAAAATACAATGCTGCCAAAGGTGAACTTATAGACGTATTAGGTGGTGGTACCGACCCCGGTGTGGATATTACTTCTATTGTGGCAGGTTTAGGTATTCCAAGAGAGTTTCCGGAAAAAGTTATTGAAGAGGCTGAAGGTTTCCCGTGGCAGCTTTCTGAGGAAGAGATCCGGAAAGAGCTTGAAAATGGTCGAAAGGATTTAAGACATCTTTCTGTGGTAACCATAGACTCGGAAGATACAAAAGATGTGGACGATGGTGTTTCGATAACTAAAAAGGAAAACGGAAACTACCTTTTAGGTGTCCATATTGCAGATGTAACGCATTACGTAAGAGGTGGCAGTAATCTTGATAAAGAGGCTTTTGAAAGAGGTACCAGTGTTTATCTTCCTGATAGAGTAATCCCTATGCTTCCTAAAAAGCTTTCCAACGGTATCTGCAGTCTTAATGTGGGTACAGAACGCTTTGCCTTTTCAGTTTTAATGGAAGTGAATAGCAAAGGTAAAGTTGTAGATGCAGAGATTACGCCAAGTATTATTAAGATTGAGTATAAGATAACATATAATCAGATATATAATTTGTATAACGGAGATATGTCTTTGGTTAAGGAGTATCAGGGACATCTTGCTGAAATTGATTTAATGAAGGAGTTGGCCACCCTCTTAAGGGAAGCTCGCCACGAGAGAGGGTCTATTGATTTTAACTTTCCTGAAACAAGAGTGGTATTGGATAATGAGGGTGTTCCTACAAAGGTAATGCCTTATCAGATTACTTTTGCAAATAATATAATTGAAGAATTTATGCTTCTTTGTAATGAAACGGTGGCTGAAAAGTTCCACTGGTTGAATGTGCCTTTCATGTACAGAGTTCATAAGGAACCGGATCCTCTTAAAATTCAGCAATTAGGAGATGCTGTAAGACACATGGGTTACACCTTAAAAGGTGGTAGCCAGCCTCATCCAAGAGCTATTCAGGCTTTGATGGCTCAGGTTAAAGGTACTCCCAGAGAACGTGTTGTGTCAACATTGGCACTTCGTTCTTTACAAAAAGCAGAATATTCAGGGGCAAATGATGGTCATTATGCTTTATCTTTAGATAACTACTGTCATTTTACTTCTCCTATACGGAGGTACCCGGATTTGTTGATTCACAGAATAATGAAGGAGACTTTAGCCGGTAAAATGTCAGATAAAAGGGATGAATTTTACCGTGAAAATATGACAGACTGGGCGCTTCACTGTTCTCAGACGGAAAGACGGGCTGACGAAGCGGAAAGAGCTGCTACAGATCTTAAAATTGCTGAATATATGGAGCAGTATATTGGTGAACATTTTACAGGTGTAATATCTGCGGTGACTTCATTCGGTATGTTTATTGAGCTTGAGAATACGGTGGAGGGTTTGGTGAAGTACGAAACTTTACCGGAATACTATGAGTTCGATGAGAATAACTTGAGAGCTGTAGGGAGACGTTCCGGCCATAGCTTCAATATGGGTGATGAAGTTGAAATTATTGTTTATGCTGTTGACCGTGTTATGAATAAAGTTGAGTTCAGAATTGCCGGAATGCAAAGAAAGAAAAATAGACAACAGACCCGTAGGGATGAGCGAAGAAAAAAGTCAGTTTCAAAACCAAAGGTAAGACGAATCAAAACGGTAAAGAGTAAAGGTAAGAAAAGAAAGTGAGACGAAAGACCTATATAGCTATAGACTTGAAATCTTTTTATGCCTCTGTGGAATGTGTGGACAGGGGCTTAGATCCACTTACCACAAATTTAGTGGTGGCAGATAACTCGCGAACTGAGAAAACCATTTGCCTGGCGGTTACACCGGCTCTTAAAAGTTTTGGCATTCCCGGCAGAGCAAGACTTTTTGAAGTAGTACAGAAGGTTAAAGATGTAAACCTTGAGAGAGGCAGAGAAATAAAAGGTGATTTTACCGGTAAATCTTTTGACATTAACGAACTTAGTGACAACAAATCTTTGGCGGTTTCATATATAGTTGCGCCCCCCAGAATGGCCCACTATATTGAAATAAGCACTAAAGTTTATCAGGTGTATCTTAAATACGTGGCACCTGAAGATATTCATGTATATTCTATTGATGAGGTGTTTATTGATGCTACCCCTTATCTTAAAACCAATGGCTTAACGGGAGCTGAATTTGCCCGTAAAATTATTTCTGATGTGCTGGAAACTACAGGGATTACTGCTACAGCCGGTATAGGCACAAATCTTTATTTATCAAAAATAGCCATGGATATTGTGGCAAAGCATATTCCTGCAGATAAATACGGTGTGCGTATTGCAGAACTTGATGAAATGTCATACAAGGAAAAGCTTTGGGATCACAAACCTTTAACTGATTTCTGGCGTGTAGGTCCCGGCATATCAAGAAGACTTCATGAAAAAGGTCTTTATACAATGGGTGATGTGGCCCGTTGTTCTTTGGAATGTGAAGACCTTCTTTTTGGTATGTTTGGTAAGAATGCTGAGCTGTTAATTGATCATGCATGGGGATGTGAGCCTTGTACCATTAAGGATATAAAGGCTTATAAACCGGAAAATAACAGTATAGGTTCCGGTCAGGTGTTACAATCTCCATATACATTTGAAAAAGCCAGAATTGTAGTTAATGAGATGTTAGATATGTTATCCCTTGATTTGGTGGATAAGGGGTTAGTGACTAATCAGATTGTTATAGATGTAGGCTATGATATTGAAAATAAAGAGTATAAAGGTGAAAGAAACAGAGACTATTACGGAAGAAGTGTACCAAAGCCGGCTCACGGAAGTATAAATTTAGGTAAAATGACATCTTCTTCTAAGGTTATTACAACAAAAGGTCTTGAACTTTTTGATGGTATTACCAACAAAGAGCTTTTTGTAAGACGCCTTACGGTTACGTTTACCCATGTGGTGCCGGAAGGGACTGTTAATGAAGAAACACCATTTTGTCAAATGGACTTTTTTACAGATTATGAGAATCTGGAGAAAGAGAAGTTACAGGAACAGGAACTTTTGGAAAAAGAAAAAAATATGCAAAAAGCCGTTATTAATATTCAAAAAAAATTCGGCAAGAATGCTGTTCTTAAAGGGATGAGTCTTCAGGAAGGAGCTACCGGAAAGGAAAGAAACAAACAGATAGGAGGGCATAAAGCATAATGGGTAAATATGATGATATTTTACATTTAGATCGTCCTGTATCTGACAAATATTTTCCAATGCCTATGGCTGACAGGGCAGCTCAGTTTTCTCCTTTTGCAGCCCTTACCGGATATGACGAGGCTGTTTCTGAAACGGGAAGATATACAGAAGTTTTCTGTGAGCCTGATGAAGATGTTAAGAGTCAGATTAACAGAAAACTTGTGGAGATTACCAACAGAATTGGCAGCGAACCAAAGGTGAGTATTGAGTATTTTTGTCATGATGAAAAAAAGGCCGGTGGAAATTATGTTTTAGTCTGTGGAATTGTAAAAAAAATATCTGCAGAAAAGGGCTTTTTGTTATTAGATGACGGAAAAGTTGTTGATATTAATTATATAAGAGAAATTACTATAGATGAATGAAGAAATTTATAGAAATGTGACGGAATATTACCGCGCTTAAAGTATTGGTTTCCGGTTTTTGAAGGGGTATAATAGCAGTCCCAACGGAATGATGCGGTTGTTTCCTCTGGTACGGAGGAGGTGATAAAAATGGATTATGTATTACTGATACTTATTCTGATTTTTCTCATCACTGTAACGGATAAGAAGTAATTTTTATTTAGGATACAGAAAAACCGCACCTTGTTGCGGTACGGCGTTTCCACAGAATATAAATATATCAGGGAACGACCGATACCTCTAGCCAGAAAAGTCATTCCGTTGGTATTAATATACCATAGGTATATGTTTTATGCAAGGCGAATCAACATTGACTAACCTTAGCAATTCAGTGTAGAATATAGCGAAACTAAAACACAATGAATGGAGTTGATATAAGTGTTTGAATTTGACCAGTATAGTCAGGAACTGACAGGTCTCAAAGAAGATTTATACGATTTGAGGGATTCACTTTGACACGACCGGTATGGTAAATGTCATTGAAGAATTAGAAAATAAAGCACAGGAACCGGATTTCTGGAATGATACAGATAATTCACAGGCAGTGCTTAAGAGACTTAAAATGCTCAAAGATAAGCTGGGTGCTTTTACAGCATTAGAAGAGTTGTATGAAGAAATCCAGATGATGATAGAAATCGGTAATGAGGAAGAAGATGCTTCCATGGCAGAGGAAGTTGGCGTAGCTTTGGAAAAGTACAAAAAAGACTTTGAAAAACTTCGTTTGGAAACTCTCCTTAAAGGTGAATATGATGCTAACAATGCTATTTTAACGATTCATGCCGGTGCCGGTGGTACAGAGGCGCAGGACTGGGCACAGATGCTTATGCGTATGTACACCAGATGGGGTAATGCACATGAGTTTGAGGTTAAGATTGCCGACTTGTTAGATGGTGATGATGCAGGCATCAAGAGCTGTGTTATTCAGTTTAAAGGTATTAATGCTTACGGTTTCTTAAAGAGTGAACACGGTGTACATCGTCTGGTAAGAATTTCACCTTTTGACTCTGCAGGAAGACGTCATACATCTTTTGCTTCAATTGAAGTAATGCCTGAAATTGATGACAATATTGAAATTGATATCAGACCGGAAGATTTGGAAATCGGAACATATCGTTCCAGTGGTGCCGGTGGTCAGCACATTAACAAAACTGATTCTGCTGTGCGTATAACACATAAACCTACGGGTATTACAGTTTCTTGCCAAACTGAAAGGTCACAGCTTCAAAACAAAGAAGCTGCAATGTCTATGCTTCGTTCTAAACTGTTTGAAGTTAAACAGCGTGAGAATGTTGAGAAAATTTCTGACCTTAAGGGTGTGCAGATGGAAATTGCATGGGGTAGCCAGATTCGTTCTTATGTATTTTGTCCTTATACTTTGGTTAAAGACCACAGAACAAACTATGAAGAAGGTACTGTAGAGAAAGTAATGGATGGTGAGCTGGATGGTTTTATTAATGCTTATCTGGCAGGAGAATTTAATAAAAGTAAAGAGTAATTATGTAAAATGACCTGAATGTTTCAGGTCGTTTTTTGTATCCTGTGCTGTAATTTTACAGCACAAAAAATTAGTTGCAACATTTTACCAATATGAAAAGTATTATAGGTAAGGAGGTGTACATATGACCGGAAATGTAGAACAGGTTTTTGATCTATACGGAGACATGATTTTAAGATTAGCTATGGCTCGCACCGGCAACAGGCAGGATGGCGAGGATTTGCTCCAGGAAGTATTTGTGCGATATATCCGAAGCGGGATAGTGTTTGAAAGTGAGGAGCACAGAAAGGCATGGCTTATAAGGGTTACTATTAATTGTTCCAAGTCTTTAATGAAATCAGGATGGAAGACAAGACACACAAGTTTAGAAGAATGTCATGGGATGTATGATGAAATTGATAGGGCATCAGAAGTATATGATGCTGTAATGCAATTGCCGGCCAGATACAGAACTGTAATACACCTTTTTTATTATGAAGAACTTTCTACAAAGCAGATTGCTGAGTCTATGGATTGTTCGGAAGGAACAGTGCGTTCATTGCTGAGCAGAGGCAGAAAGAAGCTTCAGAAAATACTGAAAGGAGAAGAGTTGCGTGTTTAAAGAAGATTATAAAAAGTATAACGATGAAATAAAAGTGGATTCTTTACTTAAGGACAGAATTATGGAAGCAGTGGACAAAGTTGATCATATACCGGAAAAGAAAAACCGAGGTAAAATGTTCTATTTTACAAGAATTGGTCTACCGGTAGCAGCTTGCGTATTGGTTTTGGTATTGGTAGCAAATATTTTTCTTCAACGGGATATCCGGATTGAAAATGGTACAATATCAAATTTTCATTCTTATGATGAAATATACAATAGCATAGAGAATTCCGTACTTGAAAATTACGCAAACGATATTGTCTTTAATGGCTTAAGAGGTGAGGATTTCCTTGAATTTGAAGCTTCTTCTGACTCTAATACTTCAAAAGGAAATGGTTACTCGGAAACAAATATTCAGGTAGAAGGTGTAGACGAGGCTGATATTGTAAAAACTGATGGCAAGTATATCTATATTTTTAGCTATAACAGGGTGAAAATTGTAGAAGCTGCCGGTGAAAAAACAAAACTTGTGTCCAGTATAAAAATTGGTTCTGATCCTTCGTATAGAGACGCAGAATTGTATTTGTACAAGGATTTATTAGTGGTTGTTTATTCTGATAAAGACAATAAAGGATATTTTACAGATATAGAAGTGTATGATGTTACAAATCCTGAACATCCGGAACAGAAGGGGGTTCTCAGTCAGCAAGGTAATTATGTTTCTTCCAGAATAGTTGATGGTAGATTGTATGTTTTTTCCTCTTACAACATATATACAGGTAATATTGCTAAAGATCAATATGACACATATATTCCTAAGGTGAGTGCGAATGACAAGGAATATTTTGTTCCGGCTGAAAACATTTACTGTTGTCCATCATTGTCAGGAAGTACCGGTAGGAATTATCTGGTAATTTCCTCAGTAGATACAGAAAATGCTGATAAGTTTATAGATACAAAATCTGTTTTGGGGTTAAACGGAGACATATACATGAATCAAGATAACCTTTTTATAGGTATGTATAATGGTTGTTACGGAACTGATGATTCTAATGTTACTGATACCACTGCCATAATCAAGTTTGAAGTTAAAAATGGTATATTTAACAGGGCGGCTTCTTGTATTGTTCAGGGTAAACTTCTTAATCAGTTCTCTATGGATGAATACAAGGGGCATCTCAGAGTGGCTACTACAGTTTCATATTATGAGGTGAGACAGCAACTAGGCAGCGATGGCAATCTTCCGGTTATGTATGAATATTTTTATGACATATCAGAAAGTAATGATATATATGTATTGAACGAGAAATTGGAAGAGGTAGGTTCTGTTACCGGACTTGCGGAAAACGAATCAATTTACTCTGTACGGTTTGACGGTGACAAAGGATATGTTGTGACTTTTGAACAGGTTGATCCGCTTTTTGAAATTGATTTAAGCAATCCTAAAGCTCCTGCAGTTACCGATTCTTTGAAAATAACCGGAGTCTCCAGATACCTGCATTTATTTAAAGATGATTTGCTGTTTGGTATAGGAAGTAACGGAACTGTCAACGGACTTGATGGCCGTTTGAAATTGTCAATGTTTAAAGTGAATGACGATGGTG
Source organism: Oscillospiraceae bacterium (assembly GCA_015069135.1). Classification (GTDB taxonomy): domain Bacteria; phylum Bacillota; class Clostridia; order UBA1212; family SIG427; genus SIG427. Next base: position 99,680 of record SVJE01000006.1, read on the forward strand.
AAAATGTCGAGATTCATAAATACGTTACAAAGCATGATACCAATAGTCCTGCCTTTAATAATCATAAAGCCTTATTGATTGATGCTGATAAGAATATTATTGGTTTTCCTATGAGTTCTGCAATAGATGAAGTAAATCATAAAGTAATATTTGGCCAATGTTATACAGTTTTTTCTTATGATGAAGAAACCGGGTTTAATCAGGAACTTGTGGTTTTTGATAATGACGATGAAAGAGACTATGGCGACACAGTGAGAGGTTTGTATATCAATGATGTGCTTTATGTTGTATTTACGAATAAAAATATAAAGGTTTTTGATATGGATAACTTTGAGTTTATTGCCGAAACAGATATTTATTAATTAAATTTATCCTTTACTAATCCTCTTAAATATGGTTAAATAAACCCATATAAGTTTTATTAAGAGGTACAGGCGTATGACGGTAAAAATGTTAGATAAAGAGGTATGGTATGGTCCTTGGGCACACTTAGGTCATGCCATGCCTTTTGATATAAATACAGATATTTCAATCAACTGTTTACCAAGTAATTCGGGCAATCAGGTGCAACCTTTAATGCTTTCCAATAAAGGTCGATATATATGGGATGATGAAGGCTTCAATGTTGAAATTAAAAATGGCGAGCTTAATTTTACGCGTGGTGAACCTACATTGTATGAAGCCGGAAACACTTTGAAAGAGGCTTTCTTGGTCGCCACGAAGGCACATTTTCCTGCTAACGGTAAAATGCCTCCTGAAGAGTTTATACATGTGCCACAATATAATACCTGGATTGAGCTTACATATAATCAGACGCAAGAAGCAGTTCTTAAATATGCTCATGATATTATTGATAATGGATTTCCTCCTGGAATCATTATGATTGATGATAACTGGAGCGAATATTATGGGGGTTGGCGCTTTAATAAAGCAGTATTTCCTGACCCAAAGAAGATGACAGATGAATTACATGCCATGGGCTTTAAGGTTATGCTTTGGATTTGTCCTTTTATTGGCGCGGACCGTGCAGAATACAGAGAAGCTCGTGGCTTAGGCCTTTTGGTTCACGAAAGAAACAAAAGAGGAATTGTGAAGCCTAAATTGGTGGAGTGGTGGAACGGTTTTTCAGTGGTACTGGATTTCAGCAACCCTGCTACAGAACCTTGGCTTAAAGAAAAATTGCAACCATTAATTGATGATTATGGCATTGACGGATTTAAATTGGATGCAGGTGATCCCATGTTCTATGAAGAGGACGATATAACCTTTGCACCTACAACACCTAATAAGCAGTGCGAAGCGTGGGCCAGATTTGGTCTGAATTATAAATACAACGAATACAGGGCATGTTATAAGTGTGCAGGTCTTCCTTTAGTACAGAGGCTGTGCGATAAGAATCATCGGTGGGAAGGTAATGGCCTTGATACATTGGTTCCAAACAGTTTAGCTCAAGGTATTTTAGGATATGCTTTCACTTGTCCTGATATGATTGGCGGTGGAGATATATGCGATCTTTCTAATGATTCTATTTCTTTTGATGCGGAATTGTTTATGAGAAATATTGCAGCTGCCTGTTTGTTGCCAATGATGCAGTTTTCTGCAGCACCATGGAGGGTGCTTTCCAAAGAGTACCTACAGTATTGTAAAGACTTGGTGGCTTTAAGAGCTGAATATGCAGACTATATTGTAGAATTAAGTCGTGAAGCTGCTGTTACCTGTGAGCCTGTAATAAGATATATGGAATATATGTATCCCGGTCAAGGCTACGAGAAGATAATAGACCAGTTTGTTATAGGGGATAAAATATTAGTTGCACCTATTATTAAAAAGGGTACAATGGAAAGAGACGTTATTTTACCTGAAGGAACTTGGCGAAATGAAATTACCGGTGAAACATTAGAGGGTGGAGTAACAGTAAAGGTAACTGCAGATCTTAATCAGGTACCTGTATTTGTAAAATGTTAATTTTACCGAAAGGAAGTGGCTTTAAGTGAGGGCCGAAATTCTGTCAGTGGGCACTGAACTCCTTATGGGTCAGATAGCCAACACAGATGCTGAATATATATCAAAAAGATTACCGGAGGTAGGAATCGGAGTATTCTACCACACCGTTGTGGGAGATAATCCCGGACGTTTGGAAGAATGTCTTAAACTGGCTCTCTCAAGAGCAGATGTGGTTATAACTACAGGAGGCTTAGGACCTACTCAGGATGATCTTACTAAGGAAACCATAGCTAAAGTGTTGGGTTTGGCTATGGTGGAAGACGAGGAAAGTATTGGCGCTATAAGAGCTTTCTTTGAAAGAAGAGGCTCGGTTATGGCAAACAACAACTTAAGACAAGGTTGTTTCCCTGAGGGTGCGTTAATACTTAAAAATGATATGGGTACAGCTCCGGGGTGTGTAATAACCACAGGCGATTCCAAGTATGTTATTATGCTTCCGGGTCCACCAAAAGAGCTTAAACCTATGTTTGATAATGGGGTAATGCCTTTCTTAAAAGAAAAAGCTCAGAAACCTTTGGTGTCAAAATTTGTAAGAGTTACAGGCGTCGGTGAGTCTTCATTAGAAGAAAAAATAATGTCCCTTATAGATGGTCAGACAAACCCTACATTCGCAACTTATGCAAAAGACGGTAATGTTACTATAAGAGTTACTGCTTCTGATGAAGATGGTAACGGAAATCAGCTTCTTGAAGAGGCTGTTGGCAAAATAAAAGACATATTAGGTGATGCGGTATATTCCACTGAGGATGAAGAATTGGTGCAGGTTGTGCTTAATATGTTAAAAGAAAGAAATCTTGAGATAGCTTGTGCTGAGTCATGTACCGGAGGAAGTCTTGCAAAGCTTATTACTTCATGTCCCGGTTCCTCAGAAGTATTTCACACAGGTCTTGTTACCTACAGTGAAGACAGTAAAATGAAACTTCTGGGGGTTAAAAAGGAAACTCTTGATAAGTACACTGTTTACAGTGAGCAAGTGGCAGGGGAAATGGCAGAAGGCCTCCAAAAACTTACGGGAGCCCAGGTTTGTGTGGGTATTACAGGAGTAGCCGGTCCCGGTGGCGGAACTGAACAAACTCCTGTTGGAACTGTGTTTATTGGTGTAAAATACAAGGAAAGACTTTCTGTTACGAAACATTGCTTTGCAGGAATGAGCCGTGACAGAGTAAGAATATTAAGTGTTGTTAACAGTCTTAATAACATAAGAAAGGAAATGCTTAAAGATGGATGAAGAAAAAATAATAGAGGAGATTTCTGTAAAGGAAAATACAGAAAGAAAGAAAAATAAATATAAGAATATTCTATCCTGGGTGGCAACTATTCTGGCGGCATTTGTTGTTGCGTTACTTATCAATACATATGTATTCAGAACCAGTATGATATATGGTTCTTCCATGTATCCTACATTGGAAAACGGACAGGTTGTTACACTTTCCAAGCTCCCCTATTTTTTTTCTGAGCCTGAGTTTGGAGATGTTATAGTTCTGGATTCAGAAAGTGTATATTATACCTGTAATGCCTGCGGAACCCATACCGGCTTATTAGAAGCAGGTCCTACATGTCATCAGTGGGATAAAGCCAAGGGCACTGTATGTAATGATGTGTTTGACGAAAAAGACAAGTATAAGGATCCGGGCTTTTTTGGTAATCTTGCCCTGTCTCTTAAATACAATGTGATAAGTCAGAAATTATTTGGTGTTGATAACCAACAGGAACGTTTCTGGATTAAACGTGTTATAGGAGTAGCAGGGGATACTATTGAGTTTAAAGAGAATACATTTTACCTTAATGGTGAAGAAATAGAAGAAAGTTATGTAAATACTGAAATATCACCTCAGTACGATAATGTGTATCACAATGCATATGTTAACGCTTCACTTACAGTACCTGACGGTTATGTTTTTGTGATGGGTGACAACAGAGGTGCCAGCAAAGATAGTCGCCTTATGGGTGTAGTACCTATTTCAGCAATTATAGGAAAAGTAACTTCAGGGGTGTAATTATGTACATAATAGCTGCAACACATAACAAGAATAAATTAAGAGAATTTGGTGAGATTTTTGGCTGCCCGGTTCATTCAGCATCAGCTCTTGGTGCCTGTTCTGATCCTGAAGAAACAGGTATTACTTTCAGTGAAAATTCCAAAATCAAGGCAACAGCTATATATGATGAACTTATGGAAGTGGGAAATTTACCTGAAGGTGATTTCTGGGTAATAGCTGATGACTCAGGTCTTTGTGTAGATGCCTTAGACGGTGCCCCAGGTGTGTATTCTGCAAGATATGCAAGTACAGACGGACACAATGCAACGGATGAAGAAAATGTGGAAAAACTTCTTAAAGACCTTGAAAACGTTCCGGAAGAAGAAAGAAAGGCTGCCTTTGTGTGTGCTATTACTGCTGTTAACCGACAGGGAGAGGTACATACTGCAGAAGGTTTTCTTAAGGGATATATTGCTTTTGAACCTGTTGGCAACGGAGGCTTTGGTTACGATCCTGTTATGTATATAAAAGAGAAGGCCAAGACCGTTGCAGAGATGACTCCGGATGAAAAAAATGCTATCAGCCACAGAGGTCAGGCTCTTAAAGTGCTTAAGGAGAAAATATGGTTCTGATACAAAAGTGTTCTACTTATGACAGAGAAGTTATATTAGAGAGAGTAAAAGAAATATTTGAAAAAAACGGTGGTATAGAAAAGTTTGCTTCTCCCGGTAAAAAGGTCGTTATTAAACCTAACTTGGTAAGCAAAAAGTCACCGGAAGCGGCTGCTACTACCCATCCGTCTTTAGTATGGGCTGTAGCTACTTTGTGTAAAGAGGCCGGAGCCGATGTTGTTATTGCTGAAAGCTCCGGAGGACCTTATGAAAAACCTCTGATGAAAGCTTTATACAGAGCCACAGGTATTGAGCAGGCTGCTTTGGACAGTGGTGCTATACTTAACTATGACCTTACTGAAACAAAGGTGGATAATCCTGGGGCTAAGTATCTTAAGAGCCTTAATATAATAACCCCGGTGGCAGAAGCAGACACTGTAATAAGTCTTTCTAAACTAAAGACTCATGGCATGATGGTGTATACAGGTGCTGTCAAAAATCTTTTTGGTGTAATTGCAGGTCTTCAGAAGGCTGAATATCACATGAAAATGTCAGACTACGATGAATTTGCCGATTGCATTATAGATATATTTTTATCTGCAAGGGTGTCCCTTAATATTATTGATGCGGTGGTAGGCATGGACAGAGACGGTCCTACTGCAGGCGATCCTAAGAAAATGGATCTTCTTATATCTTCCACTGATGCTTTTGAGGCTGATATGACAGCTCTTGAAATTATAGGAGTTAAACCTGAAAGAGTACCTGTTTTTAAGAATGCTATAAAAAGAGGTTTGGTGAAAGAGAATACAAAGGACTTTGATTTTGCAGGAGGATTGAAACCATCAGATGTTTTGGTGCCTGATTTCAAGGTAAAATATAACGATCAGCTTAATAACCTATATTTTATTAAAGGTCCATTTGGCAAATGGTTTTCTAAGATAATAAGACCAAGACCGGTATTTCACAGAAATAAATGTAAAGCTTGCAGAGAATGTGAAAAATGTTGCCCTGCTAAAGTTATTACCGTAACTAAGGAAAAAGGTGCAAAGGTAAACTTGGATGGTTGTATCAGATGTTATTGCTGCCAGGAACTTTGTCCTTTCAAAGCAGTAACTATAAAGAAACCGCTATTAAATAAGTTGTTTATAAGGAGTAAAAAATAATGAATATAGTTTTGGTAGAGCCTGAGATTCCGCAGAATACAGGTAATATTGTAAGAACTTGTGCCGGATGTAACGCAAGATTGCATTTAATAAGACCTCTTGGTTTTTCTACAGATGATAAATATCTTAAGAGGGCTGGTCTTGATTATTGGCATTTTGTTGATATAAATTATTATGATAGTTTTGAAGAATTGGTGGAAAAGGCAACTTCAGAAAATAATGGAGTTAAACCTAATTTCTACTACGGCACTACAAAAGGTAAAAAACGTTATAGTGACATAACATATACCAATGATGATTATCTTGTTTTCGGTAAAGAAACAAAGGGGCTTCCGGAAAGCCTTTTAGCGGAGAATTATGACCATTGTATCCGCATTCCTATGAGGGAGGAATTCCGTTCCCTGAATCTTTCAAATGCCGTGGCAATTGTTATTTTTGAGGCTATGCGTCAGTTAGGTTTCCCGGATATGGAAACAGAGGGCGCTTTAAGAGATTATGATATGTAAAGGGAGGCTTGAAATATGAAATTAGGATTTAAAGGCGATTATTCAGAAGTTAAAAAAGGTATTGAGATTTTACAGAAAAGACTTGGTTTTGTTCCGGTGTTTGATGGCGAGGGTGAACTTACCATTGATGTTTCTGTAGACAATAGCCATGCTCTTTGTTATAGCATTAAAGGTAATGAGGGAAGTATAAGCTATGAAAAGCCATGTAACTTTTTCAGAGCTCTGGCACTTGGTTTGGCTGCATATAAAAGAGGAGAAGCGGTTAATAGATCTGAAGACAGTAATTTTACCATGGATGGCGTTATGGTAGACTGTTCAAGAAATGCTGTACCCACTGTAGCAGGGGCTAAAGATATGCTGGAGGCAATGGCGTGTATGGGTCTTGATATGATGATGCTTTACACTGAAGATACATATGAGATTCCTGAATTGCCATACTTCGGTTACATGAGAGGCAAGCTTTCACAGGCTGAAATTAAGGAGATTGATAAGTATGCTATTGACCTTGGTATTGAGCTTATTCCTTGTATCCAGACAGCGGCTCACCTTATGCATGCCCTTAAATGGCCTTGGGCAGATCCTATCTGGGATTTTATTGATGCTTTGCTGGTTGGTGAAGAAAAGACTTACGAGTTCCTTGACAAGGCTATTAAGAGTTGCGCTGATACTTTCACCACAAAGAGAATACATATCGGTTATGATGAAGCTATCTGGGTTGGCAGAGGTAAGTATTTAGAACGCCACGGTTATGAGAAAAACACAGTTCTCTTGCAGAGACATTTAGTAAGAGTTAAGGAAATTCTTAAGAAATATGACCGTATTCCTATGATGTGGGGAGATATGTACCTTAATATGTACAATGAAAACGGCACCAAGGAAGAAGATGGGATGGGTGTTGTTTATTGGAACTACTATGAGCATGAACAGGAAACTTATGAGAAGACTATAGATAAGTACAGAGAATTTTCTGATAATGTTATCTTTGCCGGCGGTTCCTGGACATGGGGTATGTTGGTAGCTCCATACTATCAAACTTTAACTACAACTATGCCTGCCCTTCGCGCTTGCGTTACAAAGGGTGTTAAAGAAGTGCTGGCCACTATGTGGGGTGATGACGGACAGGAAACAACCTGGTTTGCAGGACTTCCTGGACTTCAGATGTATGCAGAGTACAGATACTGTGGCAAGGACATAGATTCTGTAACAGAGGAACTGATTGCTTCACGTATGAAAGATTGTATAGGTGCTGATTTACAGGCTTTTAAAGATATGGCAAGAATTGATCTTTTCAAGGATGCTAAGGAGTACAGGGAGTTTCCGGGAAATCCTTCTAAAGCAGTGCTCTGGTCTAACCCTATGATGAGTGTTTATGACAAGGATTTGGAGAATGCAGGAAAGCTCTTTGATTTAGATGCTCACTATCAGGAATTTGCTGACAAGCTTAAGGTTCACGCTAAATCCGGCAATGCTTATTCTTGGTTGTTTGAATTCCCTGCAGAATTGGCTTCTTTCTGTAAATCAAAATGGAGCTTAGGTTTAAGACTTAAGAAGGCTTATGATGAAGGGGATAAGGTAACTCTTGGTAAAATAGCAGACGAGATGGTTTCTTTAATTGAACAGGCTAAACTCTTAAGAGAACTCCATAAGAAACAGTGGTTCATGAACTGTAAGTCTTTTGGTTGGGATGTAATGGATGTACGTTACGGAGCTCTTGTAAATCACATGGAAACCGGTGTAGAGAGAATCAGATTTTATGTAGAGGGTAAAATTGAAGTTCTTGAGGAACTGGCTCAGGAAAGACTTCCTTTCGGAGAAACAGTAGATGAAATGGGCCGTATGGGAGTTACACATTGGAATAGAGTAGTTACAGGTTGTCCGTTGTAAAAAGCAGTGTTATTTTGGAGGTTGTCCTTGAATGGGGCAACCTCTTTTTTGCCTGGCTGAATAAGTTAAAAAGCTATTGATGACTAGGTCAATCAACTGTTGACAAATTTGTCTATTTGCGATAGACTGAACTCGACGAAGTGTCTATCGCGAGTAGACAAAAACGGAAGGAGCTTTATCATGGAAGAAATTAGATTAGGTTTAGTTGAATCTCGTTTCGCTGATATAGTCTGGCGGAATGAACCATTATCCACTAAAGAACTGGTGGCTATATGCCAAAAAGAACTAAATTGGAAACGTACTACCACATATACAGTTCTTAAAAAGTTATGTGAACGAGGTATTTTTGAAACAGAGAACAGCACAGTGACTTCGTTGATTTCAAAAGAGCAGTTTTTCTCGATTCAAAGCGAAAAATTTGTTGATGAGACTTTTAACGGTTCTCTTCCTGCGTTTGTTGCTGCTTTCACTGCCAGAAAAACTCCAACAGCGGAGGAAGCAGAAGCAATCCGTAAAATGATTGATAAGTTTTAGGAGGTGCAACTATGGGAGGCATCTTTCTGAAAATATTTAATATGAGTATTACAACAGGATGGTTTATATTAGCTGTTGTGGTGTTACGACTTTTATTAAAAAAAGCACCCAGGTGGATTACCTGTTTACTGTGGGGAGTAGTTGCTCTGAGACTTATAGTGCCTTTTTCTATGGAAAGTGTAATGAGTCTTGTGCCTAGTGATGAGACGATACCTGAAAATATATCCGCATATAGCGTGCCTGTTATTGAAAGTGGTGTGCCGATAATAGATGAAGCAGTAAATCCTGTGATTTCTGATGTCCTGGAACCTCAGGTAAATGCAAATGTGAATCCTATGCAGATGATTTTGTATGTGGCTTCAGTAGTATGGCTTATGGGAATGTCAGTAATGTTTGCTTACAGTATATTTTCATATATAAGGCTACATTGCAAAGTAAGGGCTTCATTGAAGTATAGGGATAATATATTTTACTGTGATGATATTAAATCTCCTTTTATTCTGGGAATTATAAAACCGAAGATTTATCTTCCTTCTGGAATTAAAAAAGAACAGATGGAGTTTGTTATTGACCACGAAACAGCACATCTTAAGCGAAAAGATCATTTATGGAAACCTCTTGGTTATCTGCTTCTTTCTGTATATTGGTTTAATCCAGCTATTTGGCTAGGCTACATTCTTCTTTGCAGAGATATTGAAAATGCCTGTGATGAAAAAGTTATATATGATATGGATTCGGATACAAAGAAAGCATATTCACGAGCATTGGTAGATTGTAGCGTACAGCGGAGAACAGTAATGGCTTGTCCTCTTGCTTTCGGAGAAGTTGGAGTAAAGAACAGAGTCAAATCAGTGCTTAACTACAAAAAACCTGCTTTTTGGGTTATTGCAGTTGCTATTATAGCCGGAATTGTTGTGTCAGTGTGTTTTCTTACAAATCCTAAAAAAAGAACAGGTAATAAATATATAGCGGTGCGTATAATACATGAAGCTTATCAGGCTGACTGGCCGGACAGTAGCTTGGAGTATATGATATCAGATGATATGCATTTGTTGTATAAAAGCTACCCTGATAATACCTCTGAAGAATGGCATGATATAGGTAAATTTAAAGAAATAGAGCTTAATGAAGATACATTTTATAAGTTCATAAAAAAGGATTCTGCTTGGTGGTATGAGGGATATTCACTGGAAACTCTACGAGAGAATAATTCAAAAGCTTATTCTGTATATAATTCCTACAAAAGAAGAACGGAAATATTACTGAAACAAAAAGATGGAACTTACTTTATTGCTCGTAAGGATGGGAATACAGATGAAATTGTTCTGATACATATTCTTGAAGATTTTGCACCAACTCCAACACCTTTTGAAACTTATTCATTTGTAAATAATCACTACATAACAGACAGTTTGGTATATGAAAGTGGTTTATATGAAAGCATGGAATTAAATAATGCGGATTGGCATTATATTATACACAACTACACATCTAGTGTTGGGGCCCCTATTATTGTGCTTTCGATAAATAATTATCCGACAGATCCGGATTCTGCTTCATGGGGGGATATAGGACAGCTAAACAAAATACAACTTGAAGAAAGTGATTTTGGTAAAATGATTAAGGATTCAGGGTGGACTGATGGCTGGTCTACAAAATCAATTATTGAAAATAATCAAAATGCATTTTATGTACGTGATACTGGATTTGGTATGTTTAGTTTTTTATTGGAACAAAAAAATGGTGATATTTATATTGCTCATGGGGAAGAAGGTTCGGATACTATTAGATGGATATTCAAAACTAGACTTTGGGATTATGTAGAGGATTTAAAAAATGATGAATATACAAAAAGAACCTTTTACGAAGGTACTCACTATGTTTTCAACATTGATTCTAGAACTTCTGTTATAGATATTGAGCCGGCATATTGTATAACAGACGATTTTCTATCTTTCAGCGTAGCGGGACAGAAAGAAATGAATGATTTTGGATATACAGACATAGATGAATTGGTAGATTTCACACTTACAGAAGAAAATTTTGATAACCTTTTTGATGAAAGTGGTCAATGGTTTAATGGGTATACGGCTAACTCTTTCAGAGAAAAAGTTACAAGAGCCAGGTTCGCCGGCAGTTTTTCTGGAACATTTTTTTATGTTCTTGAAATTGATGAAAAAACTTATATCCTTCACGGAACTACAGTTTATGGTAAAAAGCTTGTGTCGATGATGATGGAAACTGTTGCCGGTAACAGCAAACCTTAACACAATGGTTACTTTTTTATCTATTGTAATTTCCCAAAATATGGGGTATAATGACCGTTGGTAAAATAAATTATTATTTTGGAGGTTAATATTATGGCAGTTAAAGTAGCTATTAACGGTTTTGGCCGTATCGGTCGTCTGGCTTTCAGACAGATGTTTGGCGCTGAGGGATATGAGGTTGTTGCAATTAACGACTTGACAAGCCCTAAGATGCTTGCTCACCTTTTGAAGTATGACTCTGCTCAGGGTAAATATGCTCTTTGCGACACAGTTTCTTACGGTGAAGATTCTATCACAGTTGATGGAAAGACAATTAAAATTTATGCAGAAAAGGACGCTAAGGATCTTCCTTGGGGTGCTTTGGATGTAGACGTTGTTCTTGAGTGTACAGGTTTCTACACATCTAAGGAAAAAGCTTCTGCTCACATCGCAGCAGGTGCTAAGAAGGTAGTTATTTCTGCTCCTGCAGGTAACGATCTTCCTACAATCGTTTACAACGTAAACCACGATACATTGAAGCCAGAAGATACAATCATTTCTGCAGCTTCTTGTACAACAAACTGCTTGGCTCCTATGGCTAAGGCTCTTAACGATTTGGCTGGTATCAAGTCCGGTATCATGAGCACAATTCATGCTTACACAGGTGACCAGATGATCCTCGACGGTCCTCAGAGAAAGGGTGACTTAAGAAGATCAAGAGCAGGTGCAGTTAACATCGTTCCTAACAGCACAGGTGCTGCTAAGGCTATCGGTTTGGTTATTCCTGAACTCAATGGTAAGCTCATCGGTTCTGCTCAGCGTGTTCCTACACCTACAGGTTCTACAACAATCTTGGTTGCTACTGTAGAAAAGAGCGTAACTAAGGACGAAATCAACGCTGCTATGAAGGCTGCTGCTACTGAGTCTTATGGTTACAACGAAGATGAAATCGTATCTAGCGACGTAATCGGTATGACATATGGTTCTTTGTTCGATGCTACTCAGACAATGGTAGGCGAGGACAACTTGGTTCAGGTTGTTTCTTGGTATGACAACGAAAACTCTTATGTAAGCCAGATGGTTAGAACAATTAAGTACTTCGCTGAATTGAAGTAATTTATTAACCTGAAAGTTTAGTTAACTGCTCCGGATTTTATCCGGGGCAGTTTTTTCTTGCTATTTTATTATCCGGTGATATAATTACCATGTTAAGGCATTTTTTTGGAGGCAGTATGATACGTAGCAAGATATTTAAAATAACAGGTTTTGTACTTTCTTTTATATTATCTGTTCTGGTACTATTACCGGCACAGTATAATCTGCACGATTTAATCTTTAACACAGGTGTGGAATATCACCCTACTGATGTGCCTTCAAGTGATGAAGAAACTATAACTCCCGGAATTACACCGGAAACAACACCTGGGGCTACTCAGTCTGCAACAGGTGAGCCGGTTAATACTCCTTCGGTTTCAGCAACACCGTCTCAGTCATATTACGAAAAATATACTACTCCTTATGTGGGAACAGGAACTACACCTAAATATTCAAGAGAGTCTCACCATTACAGTATTTCAGTAAAATATCCTGATACATATAAAGTGGAGAATACACTTTACTTTAAGATGGTACTTAATGCACAACTTTTACATGTATACAGACGTAACAGTAAAGGCGAGCCTACAGAACATATCCGTACAATTCTTGTATCTTCCGGTGTGGATAAAAACTCATGCGTTACACCTTTAGGCAAGTTTATGATTTTAGATAACAATCTGATCAGCTCTGCTAAATCAAGATGGATGCATTTTACCCAGGAATGGGCTCAATATACCTCCAGACTTTATTATATAACTTCTCAGTCGTCTACAGGGATGACAGGGTATAATACAGGCTTTTTGTTCCATTCTGAGCTTTATAGAGCGGCAGATCCTACAAGGCTTATTGTTGATGAATTTAATACTTTAGGTTATCCAAGGTCTCATGGCTGTATCAGAATGCAGGTTAAGGATGCCAAGTGGATATATGAAAATGCCAGAGCAGGATCCATAGTGGAAATTGTGGATGGTGTGGCAGATCCTGCTACATGGGCGGCTTTAAAGCCTGCTTTGTTGCCAACAGGTACAGACTATGACCCGACAGACCCGGCAAAGCCAGGGGTGTCATCAGAACCTAAGCTTTATTTTGATGATTCAACTCCAAAGCCGGCTGTTAAACCTACTAATATTCCAACTATTGCGCCTACTGTTGTTCCCACTGCTAGTCCCGTGGTTACACCGGTAGCGACTCCGGAGCCAACATCTGAGCCAACTCCAGCAACTACTCCTGAAGCTACAATATTACCTTCTGAAAGTCCGGAAGCAACACCGGAGGGGACATCTGATGTTTAAAGGAACAACTGACAACTTCGATCCAATGAGGGTAAAAATGATTTCTGTTGAGGACCATTGTGGCGAAAATGAGTATTTATCTGTTTTGTCAGATTGTTTTGCGTTGGTACTTGTTCATGCAGGTAAAATAAGTTTTACTATTAATGGAACTGCAAACATTTATGGTAAGTCTACAATTATTTGTCTTAGCAACAGAGATGAAAAAACAGACATAAGAATGTATCCCAAAAGTAAAGTCAGCATTGTGTATTTCGATACTGTTTTTTTAGCCAAAGGTCTTTCCATGAATATGCTTTTTAATAATGATTTCAAAGATTTGGCAGAGCAGCATTGCTTTTTTCAGCTAAAACCTTTTATGGAATCGGATGCAAAGAATAAATGTTTTGTTCTTGACAGTATAGTATATAACAATTTCTGTCGGCTTATTGAGGAAATAAAAAAGCAGCTTAAGGTGCAACCGGATTATTTCTGGTCTTGTCGAAGCAGAAGTTACCTGTTGGAATTGCTTATGGTAATGGAGAATTATTTATATGAATTTGCAACTCCTGATGATTCCGGTGATATAGAGGATTTTAAAGAAATATCAGAATATGTATGTGGAAATCTCAGTCAAAATGTCACATTGGAACAATTAGCAGAGACTTTTTATATAAACTCACAGAAAATACAGCGATTGTTTAAGAAAAACAGTGGTATGACATATAAACAATATGTGAAAGAACAGCGTTTTTTATTGGCAAAATATTTTTTGCGATTTACAAATTTATCTGTAGATGAATTAGCTTCCAAGACAGGATATTCCAATGTACAGGGTTTTGCAAAATTTTTCACCCAGATGAGCGGTATTTCACCTATTGAATTCAGAATACAACAAGTAAATGCCAGAAAAGCAGACTCAAGGCTTTATCACAAAAAGTGATAGAGCTTTTTTTATCCAAATTTATTCTGCTTTTATCCAAAATAGTTAATTATTTCAGAAAGTATTTCCTAAAATATATTTAAATCGTATAGTTTATTTTAGCCCAACATCATTGAAAATTTAAGAGAGTTACGAGAAGAAGGAGATGACTTAAGGAGGTATAGAAAAGTAAGTCAGTTCATTTTGTTATATTTAAAATGAAAGGGAATTAAAAAATGAAAGATACATTAAAAGCTGTTAAGTTGAATTTTAAGGGTTTGAGAAGAATGTGGGAGTTGGATAAATGGTTTGTAATTATAACTATCGTATGGCCGCTTTTGTTCATGCCTATAAGACTCTTCGATCTATATGTAATAAAGTATATTACGGATGGTCTAGTTGACGGTAAACCATTTTCTTCGATTCTAACAATAATTTTAATATCTTTAGCAACGCATCTGATACGAAATTTAATAGGTAACATATACAATAAAACATACGATTTGATGAAGAGAGAAGAAATTGAACAGAAGTTGCGTATTAATTTTTTAGGAAAGGTTTCTTCTTTGGACATACAATGTTTTGATGATGCTGAATTTTATGACAAGTATGTTAAAGCATTACAGGAAGCAGATTCCAGATATTTTCAAGTATTAGATTGCCTGAAAAATTTTGTACAAAGTGTGGTTACATTAATTGCATATTTTTCTGTTGTAATTAGTTTAGATGCAACTTTAATGATTTTTGCCGCTTTGCCGATTTTTGTTGATCTTATTTTTATAGGACGACAAGATAAGCTGAAATTTAAATTCGGAGAAGAAGGGGTTCCCATTGGCAGAAGGGTTAACTATATAATGCGCATATTTTACCTGAGTAATTATGCCAAGGAAATCAAACTAAATAATGCAGGTGGTTTTTTTGTGAAAAAGCTTAAAAAGAACTATGAGGATTATAACAAGTTACTTAAGAAGCTGGGTCACGACGAAATAAAACTTACTTTGCCGGAACATTTTTTGTCAATAATAATTCCTGTATTATTGCAGATATATCTTGTTGCCAGAACTGCCTTTGGTTTTCTTACATTAGGTAGCTATACAATGCTTGAATCTACTACATGGCAGGTTTCAGGCTACCTTACAAGTATTATTAAAATTGTTCCTCAGTTAAAGCAAAATTGTATGTATCTGGAGAATTTAGATGCAATTCTTGATTATGAGCCAATAATAAAGGACAAAGAGAATGCTGTACTTTTAGATAAAAAGATTCTTCATGAGATTAGTGTTAAGAATCTTACATTTACTTATCCTAACAACGATAGTCCTACGTTACATAATGTCTCTGTGGATATTAAACCCGGAGAAAAGATTGCTATTGTTGGATATAACGGAGCAGGTAAGTCTACATTTATAAAGCTTCTTATGAGACTTTATGATGTGGATCAGGGTTCTGTGGAAATCGATGGTCTTAATATACAAGAATACAGCCAGAGTTCATTGCGGGATAATTTTGGTGTTGCTTTTCAGGATTTTCAGTATTTTGCCTATGATTTTGCAGAAAATATTATATTTAAAGATTCATCAGAGGTAACGGAAGATGAAAAGGAACAAATGGATCTTGCCATAAGCTATGCCGGGCTTAAGGAAAAAATTGATACGTTTAATCAGGGTTTGTTTACACAGCTTACTAAAGAATTTGATAGCGAAGGTGCGATGCTTTCCGGTGGGGAAACTCAAAAACTGGCATTGGCAAGAGCCTTTGTTAAAAAAAGTAATATTTTAATTCTTGACGAGCCTACCAGTGCTATGGACCCTATAGCTGAGAATCGTTTATATCAGAATATGTTTAAGATAGCTGAAGGTAAGACACTGATATTTATTTCCCATAAACTGTCTTCTGCAAAAATGGCTGACAGAGTATTGTTGTTTGAGGATGGTCGGATAATTGAATCAGGAAGCCACGAAGAATTAATGGAATTTGATGGTAAATATGCAGAGATGTTTAAGACCCAGTCAAGCTATTACGCCTGATCTGTAATTCCACAAGGTTTTAAGAAAGAAGGTGTACATATGAGAAAAAAGGAAAAATACAAACTTAATAACATTAGTAGATTTAAGGATTGTCTGTATTACACTATTCTGATTGCATGTCAGGAAATGAATATAGATAAATTTAAATCCTGTGCTGCGCTTTTATATCCATATGATGGCATTGCGATTTCCAGAAAACTGCCACTCTTTCCGGAACTGTTGAAAGCGGATGGTATAAAATTACTAATACGTCATTGCAATAATAATTTAGTAAGTTCTATAATAGAGGACATTAACAATAACAAACCGGTAATTGTTGGTGTTGACATCTTTTATGATCCCATGTGCAAAATAACATTTGGTAAATTTCATTCTGAACACTTTCTTGTTATCAGCGAGTATAATTCCGCAACAGAAGTTTTTCGCGTAGTGGAGCATGATTATGTAAATGAAAATACATACCAATACAGAGATATGAGCTTTAAAGAGCTTGAAATGTGTTTTTCCGGACGGTATTTTGCTTTTGAGAAAACTGAACCTATAAAATGCCGGCAGTTGTGTGAAGACTATGCAATGGCTACTGAAGAAATGATGTCTTTGTTATCAGTAATTCCTGCGGGTAAAATGTTTCAGAAGCAGGTAGATAAGATTATTGATATGCAAAGCGCACTTACTTGTCTCTATGTAGAGCAGCTGGGATATGAAAGTATACTTACAGAATATGTAGCTCATGTAGAAATGGCCTGGAAGGCTGTGAAAGAATCCTATACAAAGGAGAATGTGGAAAAAGTATTGGAATGTAACAAAAATCTTTGTTTTAAAATGGCTGAATTGCTGAAATGATAATTGTAGGGAAGGAGCGTTTATGACAAGAAAAATAATTGACGTAAAGGAGATTCATTGTCAGGAAGAAAGAAATATAACTTTAAGCAGAGATTTCTTTGCACTTATATATGTTTCCATGGGGAAAGTGTATGGTTCTGTAAATGACGATGTTAATGTATTTCATGCACCTTCCATAATCTGTCTCAGTAACAGGGATCAGGTATCGGAGTTACGGCTTCATAAGAATACCAGAGTCAGTATAGTTTATTTTGATACTGTTTTTCTCACAAAGGATATGAGTATGGATACATTATTTACAAATGGCTTTATTGATGTGGTAGAGCAACATTATTTCTTACAGCTGGCTCCTTTTATTGAGAAGAAACTTAAGCGCAAGTGTTTTATTCTGGATAGGGTGCTTAGTAGGCATTTTACCCGCATAATCGGTAAAATGAAATTACAGCTGATACATAGAAATGATTTTTATTGGCCATACCGTACCAGAAGTTGTTTGTTGGAAATTTTGAGCATTATTGAAAAAATGCTTTATGACAACATGGCAATTTATAGTGCTAAGGTTCAGGAAAATAAAGAAGACAAGGCTGAATTAGAGAAAATTCTGGAGTTTATTAATGGTAATCTGGATAAGAATATTACGTTGGAAGATTTGTACAAAAAGTTCTATATTAACGGACAGACTGTAGAAAAGCTTTTCAACAGATATCTTAAGATTACCTACAAGCAGTATGTTAAGAATCAGAGATTTGCTCTGGCTAAGCAAAACTTAAGATTTACAGAGTTGCCTCTTGAAGCTGTAGCCATAAAGTCAGGCTACTCATCAATTCAGAGTTTTTCAAAATTCTTTAAGAAGATGAGCGGCACTTCGCCTATGGCTTTCAGGAAAGAGCAGGTGAACTTAAGAAAGGTTGAGGGTCAGCCAAGATTCAAATTGAAATAATACAGTAAATACCCCTTGCTGTATTGTGAAAAAACGGTGAATATGATGAGTATTGACCGTTTTTGTTTTTTGTATAAGATAAGTGTAGTTTTAGGAAGAAGAATTGGTATGAAAACAGATATACCAAGATTGTTATTTGCTACTCGCGAAGAGTTTCGTGACTGGCTTTCCGAAAATGCTGAAACCAGTGGTGGTGTTTGGTTGGTTTTTGGCAAAAAGGGTTTAGATATAGTTTCACTATCTCAGGCAGAGGCCCTGGAAGAAGCTTTTTGTTTTGGTTGGATTGACGGACAGTTTGCAAAGGGTGATGACTATATGTTTATTAAGTATTTTGCAAAACGAAGAAAGCAGAGTCTTTGGTCTGAAAAAATAAGAAGATTGTAGAAGAACTTATAGAGAAAGGCTTGATTACAGAGCTTGGACTGGTTGCTGTTGAAGCAGGCAAGAAAAATGGTAAATGGTATGCCGGTAATGAAGTGAATGTGGAAGTGTTTACTAAGAAGTTAGAGGATTATCATCAGGCATATGAAAATCACATGAAATTCCCCCCCATACAGAAGGATTGTTTAAGCCAGAAGATAAATTCTTTCAAAACAGAAGCGGCCAAAGAACGGGATTTTTTGAAGATTGTGGATATGTTGAATAAACTTTAGATATAGGAGGAATAAATTATGACAAATAATGAAGAGTTGAAAGATATAATTAAAGAGTTTGCTGATTGCGGCTGTTCATTTGATCCTTTGTATAAGAGAGCTCGGGAGCTGTTAATGGCATAAAAATTACGAAGTTTTCTCAACTACAAAGTTTAGTGTATAAACTTTATAGGTGTTTTTTGTTTTTTAGAAAAGTCTTATCTATTTATTTGAATAAATGAAAAAGTATTAATAAATTATTGTTAATTTGTTACTAAAATGATAGTTTTTTGATAGTCCTCGGTTATATATTTAGGCGGACTGTGAAACAGGTATTTTTTAAATACCTTTATCTATCCGACCTTAAGAGAATATAGCTTATATTGGAGGATAATTATGATTGAAAATTTAAAAAAACTAAGTTCCTGTAGAGTGTGTCCTTTATTTGATGATGTTTTTAGAAAACGGTTTTCTATGATTAAGGAAAACAAAAAAAAACAGATTGATGAACAATTAGTCTTACAATGCTGTATGTTGAAGACTTTGATAATTTTTGAGAATAATTATGTGGTTTCTTCCCTTGAAAAAACAGAGTTTAAAAGTTTGGTTGACTATGTAATAGGTAATCTCGATAAACAAATCAAACTGGAGGACCTCTATAAAAAATTCTTTATTAATACACAGGCAATTGAAAAGATGTTTAATAAGTATCTGAATACTACATATAAGCAGTATGTGAAAGAGCAACGTTTTGTTTTATCTAAGAGAGCTTTATTGTTTACAGATATGTCAGTTAAAGAGATTGCCAGTAAAGTAGGTTATTCATCTACACAAAGTTTTTCAAAATTTTTTAAAAATATGAGTGGTACAACGCCTCTTTCTTTTAGATATGCCATTATTGATAATGAAGATGGTTCCGAAAGAACTTTATAGTTTCCATTTATAATGGTTATTCTTGTTTTTATTGATTCAGAATTTTATCAATGTTATCTTGTAACCACAACTTAAGAAGTTAATGTTTTAGTACATCGGTGGGTCGTGTATTAAAAAGTAACGGACAATATGGTTTCTAATAAAATTGGCTTGAAAAAGAGTCAAATGGCGAAGCTTTGTCTTTTACGGATTCTTAAGTATATAAACACAATAAGGAGGAATAAACGTGAAATTAAGACCTTTATCAGACAAAATTGTAGTAAAGATGATGGAAGCGGAAGAAACTACAAAAACTGGTATCATTCTTACTGCAGCAGCAAAAGAAAAACCACAGATTGCAGAGGTTATTGCAGTAGGGCCTGGAGGAATTGTTGATGGCAAGGAAACTCAGATAACTGTTAAAGTTGGAGAAAAAGTAGTTATCAATAAATATTCTGGTTCAGAAGTTAAACTTGATAATGAAGAGTTTATTATTATCAAAAATTCGGAAATTTTAGCTGTGGTTGAGTAATAAGAGGAGGAAATAAAATGGCAAAAGATATTTTATATGGAGAGGACGCAAGAAAATCTTTACAGGCAGGAGTGGATAAACTAGCAAACACTGTAAAGATTACATTAGGCCCTAAAGGTCGTAACGTAGTGCTTGATAAAAAGTTTGGCTCTCCATTGATTACAAATGATGGAGTAACTATTGCAAAAGAAATTGAGCTTGAAGATGCTTTTGAAAACATGGGAGCTCAGCTGATTAAAGAAGTTTCAACAAAGACTAATGATATTGCAGGAGACGGAACCACAACAGCAACAGTACTGACCCAGGCAATTGTAAGAGAGGGTATGAAAAATGTAGCTGCTGGTGCTAACCCAATGGTAATTAAGAAAGGTATTAATAAAGCTGTTAGTACAACTGTAAAGGTTATTAATGAAAGTGCCAGTCCAGTAAAAGGAAATAGTGACATTGAAAGAGTTGCTACTATTTCGGCAGGTGATGAAACCGTTGGTAAGCTTATTGCAGATGCAATGGAAAAAGTTACAGCAGACGGTGTTATTACTGTAGAGGAGAGCAAGACTCCAAATACATATACTGAAGTAGTGGAAGGTATGCAATTTGATAAAGGCTATATTTCACCATATATGGCAACTGACACTGATAAAATGGAGGCTGAAATTGATGATGCCTATATTCTTATTACTGATAAAAAGATTTCTTCCAGCCAGGAAATTCTTCCAATATTAGAGCAGATTGTGCAATCCGGTAAGAAACTTGTAATTGTTGCAGAAGACATTGAAGGTGAAGCTCTTACTACTTTGATTGTAAATAGATTGAGAGGCACATTTACTGTGGTTGGTGTAAAGGCTCCCGGCTTTGGTGACAGAAGAAAAGAAATGCTTCAGGATATTGCTATTCTTACAGGCGGACAGCTGATTAGTGAAGAACTTGGTTTTGAACTTAAAGACGCAGATATGTCAATGCTTGGAAGAGCAAAGAAAGTTACTGTACAGAAGGAAAATACCATTATTGTTGATGGTGCAGGTAACAGTAATGATATTCAGTCCAGAATTTCACAAATAAGAATAGCAATTGAAAATACTACTAGTGATTTTGATAAAGAAAAACTTCAGGAAAGATTGGCTAAACTTTCCGGTGGTGTTGCTGTTATTAAGGTAGGTGCAGCTACTGAAGTAGAAATGAAAGAGAAGAAGCTACGAATTGAGGATGCACTTGCTGCAACCAGAGCTGCAGTAGAGGAAGGTATTGTGCCCGGTGGTGGTACTGCATATATAAAAGCTATATGTGCAGTAGAAGAGTTGTGTGAGGAGCTAACTGGTGATGAAAAAACCGGTGCAAAAATTATCCTAAAAGCTTTGGAAGCACCTCTCAGACAGATTGTTGATAATGCCGGTCTGGATGGATCTGTAATTGTAAAAGAAATCAAAGATGATGAAGAGGCTACTTTAGGATTTGATGCTTATTCAGAAAAATATGTGAATATGTTAGAAGCTGGTATTGTAGATCCTGCCAAGGTTGTGAGAATTGCTTTGGAAAATGCAGCAAGTATTGCTTCTATGGTGCTTACAACAGAGAGTTTGGTGGCGGATATTAAGGAAGATGAACCAGCAATGCCCGCTGGAAATCCAGGAATGCAAGGTATGTATTAAATAATAAGTTTTAATTTTTTATTTATACTATAATAAAATAGCTTTGCCAAATTTTTCAGAAGCTTTTAGCAATTGGTAAAGCTGTTTTATTCTTGTTTTTAGAAAGTTAAATAATTTTTTAGTAAGCAAAAATGACAATTAAAATCGCAATTAATAGCTTAGAATGGAATATTAAAATTTTTTTACCAGATAAAAAGAGTTTAAGTTTTTTTTGTAATGTGTTTTCCTGTTATGATCTCTCTTTTTCAAGTGATAAAGACAATGCGGATTGCATAGTTGAATTATGCAATGACCCAATGAAGTATAATTTAAAGTTTACAAAAAATAATACTTATTTTGAAAAAAGAAGTATAGAGGAGATTTACGTCGCAATTTGTGTATATTTATTTAATTTAAAAAACTATTATAACGAAAATTGCTGGATTTTACATGGAGCTGCATTTATCTATAAAAAACAAACCTGTTTAATTATTGGTCCCACTCATTCAGGCAAGTCTACATTAATTACACAATTGATATCACAGAAAGGTGTAAAGTATATTACAGATGATTCTATTGTATTTGATAAAAAAACACTTAGTATTATTCCTTTTCCAAAGCCAATAAATTTAAGAGATGTCGATTGTGTATATGATTTTATTAATCATAATCATATTTACAAGGCTAATAATAAACTATTAAAAACATATGTGTATAATCCTACTAATGCAATTTTTTTGGACAAAATTAATTGCATTAATATAAATATTTTTGTATTAAACAGAAAAAAAGAAATTAGAAATATTTCTATACAAGATATAGGTAATGTAGAACAATTTTTAGAAATATTATTAAATTCATTTCGAACGCAATTCTCTGAAAATTACAATATTGCAAGTAAACTTTTAAATCAAACGCAAAGTATGTTTAAAGTGAATTATAGAAATAAAACTGAAGCTCTCGAACTTGTTTTTTCAAAGTTAGATACTACAGGTCTTAGACAATAGATATAAATTAATTATTGTACAGAAAGGAGGTGATTACAATGAAATACAGTAAACCGCAAATCAAAATAATGTCAGAACATGAAATTGAAGAAAGTGTAAAAGTTATGGCTAATTCATCATTTGAAGCGGGTGGGTGTTTAACATACGGACTCTATTCACAATGGCATTATAATTGTGATACAGGGGCCGTGGCCAATTACGATTTCTATGCCGATTTTGGTTAAAATATAACCTGAAAATTATACTTTGGCCTGTAGTATATTTGTTTATGTTAAGATTATAAACAAAATGATAAAAAAACAATTGTTAAATATTTTAAATGAGGAATATTGTTAAAGTTAACTTCAATGTTAGGGAAGCGGCCTTTATATGAAGCAACCAAACTCAGTTTAACAAACCTGTTAAATAAATTCATTTAAGTTATACAGATACATTTATGTATCTATATAACATTATACGAGGAGATGTGTAATGTATTATATAAAAAACAATGATTTGAATGTAGAAACATTTGAAGATGGAACAGTATTATATGATTCTGAAAAAAAAGAACTTTATTTACTAAACGAAACTGCCTCTTTTTTATGGAAAAATTGTGAAAACAATAACAAAGAAAAACTTATTAATTGCTTTTTGCTAGCATTAGAACATGAAGCAGATGCTCCTTCTTCTCATATCATAAAAGAAGAATGTAGTACCCTTATTGATATTCTAGTAAAAAAGGGAATAATTTATGAAAGGTATATAAACTGATTATGTATAAAAATTTTATAATCAAGGGATGTTATATAGAATTGACAACAAGATGCAATTTGTCCTGCGTTCATTGTTATAATAATTCTGGTAAAGAAAATTTCCACTTGACTTTTGATAATTTAATTGGTGTATTAGATTTGTTATTAAAACATGAAGTTAAAAAAATTACGTTGTCAGGTGGAGAACCATTTTTATATGAAAGAATATACGATTTATTAAAATATATATCTCAAAAAAACTTTTTAGTAACCTTTGCTACTAATGCTACATTAATTAATAAAAAAAATATAGAATTTATTTCTTCTCTTAAAAATAAAGAAAATATTGTTTTTCAAGTTAGTTTAGAAGGTGCAACCCCCGATACAAATGATGTAATACGGGGAACAAATAGTTTTTCAAAAGTTATTAAAACTATTGATTTGTTAAAATGTTATAATTTAAAGTACTACTTTAGAGTGTCAATTTCCCCATTTAATTCTAATGATATTGAAAAAATTGTTGAATTTGCAATAAAAAGAAAAACAAAGCATTTGGACTTTTCGTTTGTTTTACCATATGGCAGAGCAAGGGATAAAGCTTTATTTTTAAATGATGAACAAAAGGTTGAAGTGTTAACAAATATCATTGATTTACACAAAAAGTATAAAAAAGATATTAATGTTTTAATACCACACTTTGAACGACAAGGTTGTCCAATTTTTGGCGAACGAAAAGAGGCTGTTGTTATTCCAAGGATTGATGCAAAAGGAAATGTTTTTCCGTGTCAACTTATGAATTTGGCAGAGTATTCTATAGGGAATATTTATAATGATAATTTGTTTGATTTACTAAAATCAGACAAATTAATAGATATAGATAATTTTATTAAATACAAAAATAAATATAACTCTGAGTGTAAAAAATGTTATGCTTTTTCTATATGCAAATATGGCTGTCCAGCTGTAAGTGTTGGAAATAATTTGATCTCAAGCGGAGATGGTTTTTGCGAATATAGAAAAAAGGTATTTAAAGATATTTTAAATAAAAAGGTGTTTTGTGAAAAAAGTTGATTTTGCTGATTATAATAGAAAAGATGATTTTCCGTCAAATACTGTAAAACGTATAAAAGAAATATTAGATAAAAAGAATATAAGTACAGTGATAACAAATTTACTTTCCTACGAAAAAGCTTGGTACTCGGTTCGAGTAGAACTTTTAGGAATAGATAATATAGGAGTTAACGGAAAAGGTATTACAAAGGAATACGCTTTGGCTAGTGCATATGCAGAATTAATGGAAAGGTTGCAAGCTGGATATTTAATCAAGCCTTATAATAAACAAGTAAAGCAGTTACTATATAAGCATACTTATATTGATTTTTTTTCGGGAGAAAAATTTAGGCTTGAAAATAATTTACTTGAAACTTCATGTGGTTCAAATGGACTTGCTGCTGGAAATACAAAAAAAGAAGCCATAGTACAGGCTTTGTGTGAGACTTTAGAACGTAAAGCAATAAAGGAAATATTTTTTTGTGAAAATTTTAATTGTGGACATTTTCCGATAAGTTATTTTGAAAATAATAAATGCTATATACTTTTAAAATATATTTTAGATAAAGGGTATAATCTCCTTGTTTTTGATTGTACATCTGGTGGCAAGATGCCCGTATTAGGGGTTATGATATGTGATGCAAATCAAAATAAATATATTTGTAAAATTGCCAGTGATATCAATATTGATATTTGTATTCAAAGATGTATTACTGAGATTTTTCAAGGTAAAAGATTTGATATAATTTTTAATAACTGTCTAAAAAATAAATATGATAATAATATATTAATCTATAATAATGATTTTTATAAAAGTTATGAATATATAAGATTTGTAATTGATGGAAGTGGTTTTTTTCCTCCTAATGTATTAGAAAATATATTTAACAAGGAATCTTCGATATCTAATCTTAATGTTTTTTGTAATAAAAAACTTAATAATGCACAGGCGTTAAGTAAAATAAGCGTCATAGTTAAAAAATTTAGCAATAGACTCTTTATCAAAGATTACTCTATATTAGGTTTTCCTACGTATCGAATATATATACCAAATTTTAGTGAAGCATTTTTATTGCCAGGAGATACTCCTCAAAAATATATTGAAATAATAAAAGGTATACAAAAATGTGTATTTACAAACTCGCAGAGTGTTTCAAATTATACCGTTTCAAATTTATTAAAGTTTTTATATCAGGTAAACAATTTTCCGACTTTAATATATAATTTTGATTTAGCGAGAATATGTGGAATAGAAATAACATTTAGTGCATTTCGTGATATTGATTTACTTATTGCTTTATGTCACTTATATTTAAATAATAGGTATGAGGCATTTGCGTATGTAAACAAATATTATTTACATATACAACATCATCATGCACATATTTTTTTTAATTTATTACAATCCATGAAAAATAATAATTTTAATCAATATTTAGAATATATAAAGTTTAACTGTAAAGATGAAAAAATTTTATTTTTTATAAATTATATTGAAATGATATGCAATAAAAAAATGGGTATATTTAATTGCGATATAAAAAATTGTAAAACCTGTTTTTTTGAAAAAAGATGTAATCATATAAAAGCTCAAAAAACTATCAACCAATTATTCGAAAGTACAGAGAATTATTAATGACAAATATTGAATATAAAATATTATTAACAAAAATAAAGACTCTTGGAAGGTATCAGATATATGTATCGGGAATGAGCATGTTTCCGTGTTTGTTGCCAAATGATTTGATAACAATAGAGTCACAAGATGAATATAATATTGGAAATGTTGTTGTTTTTTTATATAAGCATGGAGAGATATTGGTCCATAGAATTGTTAAAAAAAATAATTACACTATTTTTTGCAAAGGTGACAATTCGTTTCGATTGGAAGATATACAAGAGTCACAAATTGTTGGAAAAGTAATATCTTATTGTAGAAATGGTTTGAATTGTCTGATTAAAGCTGCTGACGAAGAATTTATTAATATGTCATATAGAGTTGGTCAGGAGTTTAGAAAAGTTGGGTATGATAAAGAGAAACTAATGTTGACAAAAAACTATATCAAATATTATTATAGATATATAAAAATAGATTAAGCCATATACAATGGTTTTGATAAGGAGTTAACTATGTTGGAATTTGCGATGTGGGTAATAGGTATAATTGCTTTCTTGGTGTGGGGTATTCCTGTAATTAAATTTATTATCAAGCGTTTATGGTTTGCTTTTCGTCTGTTTTTGAAGTCTACATTTTGTAAAGGTTTTGAATATTGCTATAAAAATCCATTTTCTGTTTTTTCTTTACGAAGAGGCAGGAATTCTGATGTATTGGTTTATTATGGTGGAACCATATATATTATAAAACTGTGCGGTGTGTTTAGAAAATTTACTGATATCATTGTACATGATAATGATTTCTGGCAGATTGATACATATATTGGCACGGGATATTTGTTCAGAGGCACTAAAAATACAGACACAGAGAAGGTTTTGTTTAATTTACCCAGAGAAAAAGAATCGTTTGAAAGTAATATATGGAATATTAGCGGAATTAGTCAGATAAATACAATGCTATTGTTGTTGCCAAAACCAAAAGCTTTTGGAGTTCATGTAGAGACTTACAATGAATGGTTGTGTAGCGGTAATTTATGTGGTGGGAATATTGTAGGAACCACAAGATATTTTTGGAGAACACTTAGAGAGCTTAAAGAAGAATCGGAAAACTTCATGTATGTTGACGAAAAGCAATGGGAGTTAATTAAAAAGGAGTATAAAAAAGCTAAATGAAACTAAGTTTGTTTTCACGAGAATATGTTCATACTGATTTACAATATGAAGACAACCTGAAAATGCGAGCTTTTTTTGAGCACTTTTATTCCAAAGAAACAAGTAAACTTCTTTTGGATTTTTGTTCTGTATATTGCGATAAGAAAGAACTTGTAAAGCGACAGAGCTTTTTTCGAGAGATAACAGAGAAAACTAAATGTAGGGAATTTTTAAAAAGTATAAGAAGCTTTTATCGTGATGTAGAAAATGCTGTTTTGATTTACAAAAAAAAGACGGATTTGCCTGACAAAGATATTTGGGGCATAAATCTCCTTAATCAATATGCTAAGTTTGTAAAATCAGTTATTGAAATTAAGAGTGGCTCAGGTTTGGAATTTTGCTCGGAGATATTAAAGTCGTTCTATTGTAAGATAGAAAACTTTTATGTTTCAGAAGGTTTTTACGATTTATGTAAAAGTTTGGATGATGTTGAATTAAAGCTTTCGGAAATAAGGCAAATGAATATTTATGGTGATTATATTAATGCCCTTATTTCTTCCTATGGCTTGAAATCCGGAGTCCAAGAAAATATCTATGAGACAATAGCTTTATATCTATCCGATTTGGGTTTAGAATCTCCTAAAAAAACGAATGTTTCTAATGCCAGGGATATGGATTTATATGAAAAATATATTAGTTATATTGTATCAAAAACACCGGCTGTTTCAGAAGTACTAAGAAAAGTCAATGATAAATTTTCAGAATTAATACAGTCAATAGAATTGATAGAAATTACAGATATAAAGACTTCTTTAGCATGTTGTGAATTGTATGATATGTTAGTAAAAAATAAAATTCACTTGTGTTATCCATTGATTTCTGAAGATGGTAGTTTTTCTGTGAAAGATGCAAGTGATATAACATTACTGATGCAAAAAGATAATATAATTACTAACAGTATGGATCTTTCGAAAAGTGAGCAGGTATCTTTTATTTCTGGTGCTAATGGTGGTGGAAAAACTTCGTTTGTAAGAGCTTTAGGTATTTGTAATGTGATGTTCTCCTGTGGTTTATTTGTTCCGGCGATTTCAGGAAAATTTTCCATATGTGATAACATTTTTACAGTGTTTCCCCATAAAGAGCTGATATATCAAGAAGGGCGTTTTGTTGCTGAAAAAGGTTTTGTTGAAAAAGTGATGTCTGAAGCAACTCCTAACAGCTTGGTTTTGACTAATGAACTGTTTTCCAGTACAAATGAGTCAAAAGGCTGTAAGCATTATGAGCTTATTGTGTCGGGATTGCAAGAAAAAGGGGTTCGCTCATTTTTAGTTACACATTTTACAGATGTAATAGAGATTTTTGCTTCAAAAAATTATCCATGCTTTTCTTGTGTAATGGAGAATGATGTTGTAACTTTTAAAATTGAAAGAACCGGAAAACATTCTTCTTCTGTAAATATCATATTAGAAAAATATAGTTTAAGAAAACATCAGTTGAAAGAGAGGTTAGAGTTAAATGATTGATAAGAATACAGTTTCTAACCTTAATTTGACCGATATAACAAGAGTGTTTTGTATTAATGAAAAACAGTGTGGATATGTTGTCGAAGTCTTATCTTCCATAGAAAAATCACCTGAGATAATTAGAAAAAAACAGGAAATTGTAAAGGATTTTGTAAATAATCCTGATTTTTTTCTTGATTGTAAAAATGTGTTGGCACAGTTTGAAGGGGTTATTTCTGAACGGAAAACAGTAAAGCGACTATCTTTTCAACCTCGTAGCATATATGAAGCTAATCAAAGAAAGAAAACCAGAACAACATTTGGTAATCTTTCTGATATATCAAAAATGTTGCTTAAATATATTCGATTGTATGTTAATATGAGCAATTTGTTTAATAAATACAATTTTAAGTCTGAATATATGACAGACCTTAAAGAGTATTTTGTTAACTTTGCTACTAAAGAAAGTTTTCAGAAGTTTGGAAATGTTATAAATCAGCTTTCTAATATAGAAGTTGAAAATAGTAACATTTGTATGAATGTTCTTCTTGATAAAGAAATCGGCAAAATACATGTTTTCTTTGTTTCTGTTAATGGGGAAAAACAAAGTCCTGGGATAGAATTTGTCAATCAGACAGATACAGAAATTATTACAAGACTTACAGGGGTTGCTGTTAAAGATTTATGCGATTATCTTAATGATATTGTTGAAATCATGGAAGATAAACTGTTAAGTTTTTATGATGAGCTTATGTTTTATAGATTTGCCATCAGATACATCGAGGAGCTAAAGGAAAGAGGTTTACCGATTTCATATCCTGATATTGCTGATGAAAATGACAAAATTCATTTTAATGAACTTTATAGTATAGAGTTAATAGCAAAAAATCTTACTAAAATAGTGCCACATGATATAGAACTTTCGCGCTTCACTGTTTTGCATGGAGACAATAATACCGGAAAGACATGCTATGTAAGAAGTGTTGCTTTGGCATATATTTTTGCCCAGGCGGGTCTTCCTTTACCAGCCATATCAGGTGTGATTTCTCCAGTAACAAATATACTTTCTCAGTTTGCCGTAGGAGAGAAGAATTTGGGACGATTTGAGGAAGAAGTAAGTGAAGTAAGTGAAATTGTAGATAAAGTAAACTCTAAAACATTGATTATTTTCAATGAAACATTTCAAAGCACGGTTTATGAAGAGATTGCTCAACCTTATATGGATATACTTGAAGGTATTGTATCAGCAGGAGGGCATGCATTGGTTGTTTCACATAATGAAATGTTTATTGAGCTTTGTACGAAAAAAACAGATGTGACATTGTTAAAAATGGATAATGAACATAAGATAATAAATAGTTAAAAATATATGAGCTCTTTTTATAAATGAACCGTTCAATTGCTTTTAGCAATATAGATTTTGAAGAAATAGAATAAAAAGAGATTAAAAACTAAGTGCTAACATATAAGATGTTTTACTATATTAAGGAAGTCAATTAGGTATTAATACTTTTGTTTATATTTGTAACATAAAACTAGATGTGAAAATTTTTTTGTTCCACCTTAAATTAAGAGAAATCCTAAATAAGACCAATATGACATAATAAGTTATTAATGCTAAAACAATTGGATGATGAAATGAATCATAATTTATTCAAAAAAATTCAAGGACAGTGTTTTTTTTATAATATTAAAAATTTGTTCTCTGTTCCATATGCTGTTATTAAAGGCGAAGCATTATCAAAACAGGCATATGGAAGTGTTGGTCAGCGAACAAGCAGTGATATTGATATTTTGGTTTCACGTAAGTATTTAAATGATATTGAGCTATCTTTACTTTCTGCTGGATTTGAAAATACTCAAAAATCACGTCAAGATAGAATTTTAATGTTATCCAATTCGCATCAAGTTGCGCCGTGGATAAAAGTGTTTAAGCCGTGGGGTTATTTAGTAGTGGATCTGAATTTTGATATTTTCTGGGGTGAATATGAAGGAACACGCATAAATATTGAAGAGTTTTTATCAGATACTATTGATGTGGATATTTATGAAAATACAATAAAAGCTCTTTCTCCGCCCAAGGCTATGGTGCAACTTGTTTTACATAATTACAAAGATATGAATTCCGTTTTTTTGCTTACTACACGGAATCGTTTAAAAAAGACCATGTTTGAGGATTTATATTATCTTTTAAAGAACAATTTGGATACAATTTCAATAGAAAAGCTATATACAATAAGTGAAGAATACAAAATTATTCCATATGTTTTTTATATGTTTTATTATACCAGTAAAATATTTAATGATGATATTTTAAAAAGATATGTTGAAGCCTTTAGGACAAAAGAAGGTGATGCTTTGCTTGATTTTTATGGTTTGTGTGATAAAGAGCGTAAAGAATGGAAATGCGATTTTGAAACACGATTAAAATCAAAAAATATATTTGATTTAATAAAAAATGATTTGACGGAAAAAGACAAAGAGAAGATTGCAATAAATAAACGTATATTTATGGGAGTAGAGGAATGAATAATATATTGATAGAAAAAATATTAGAAATTATAAATGACAACATTGAAAATTCAGAAATTGATATCACTCAAATAGATGAGGATTTGATTACTTTGGGAATGGATTCTATCGTTTTTATTAAAATAGTTGTTGCTTTAGAGGAGACATTTCAATGCGAAATTCCTGATTCTAAGCTATTAATTTCAAAGATGAATACTGTTAACAAAATTTTTATGGTATTAGATTCAATAGAAAAATAAATATGAATTCAAATAGTTTTTCGGGAAAACATTTATACGATAAAAAAATTAATATTTTAAATATCGTTTTGGTATCAAATATGGCAGTGGAACCTTTTTTTGTATCTAAATTAAAAGGTATATTTTCTAAAAAAAGTGTTTCTGTAAATACGACAGCGGTTTTTTATGATGAACTTCAATTTGATAAGAATTGTATTGTATTTACAAAAGCAGATTATATTATTGTTTGTCTCAATTTTGACTCTCTATATCCAAATGCAATTAACGATATTCTAATAACGAATAATAATATAGAATTGTTAGAGAAGGCAAAAGCTAGATGTATAAGACTATATAATTATATTAAAACACAAACACAGGCTCCAATTTTTTGGTTTGGCTTTGAAGATTATTTCTATCAAACTGCCTTTGTCAGAGGGAACATTATTAATAATGATAATTTAATAAATCTAATAAATAACGAACTTTATTGGTTATTTAAAAAGCAAGATGTGTTTATTGATCTAAAAAGACTTATTGCCAATATAGGTATTAAAGCTTCTTATGACAATAAAAGTAAATATAGATGGAACTTTCCTTATACGAAACAATTAACTATAGAGATTTGTAACGAGGTATATAAACAATATTTAATTTGCCAAGGTAATACAAAGAAATGCCTCATACTAGATTGTGACAATGTACTTTGGGGAGGTATTCTTTCAGAAGACGGAATAGAAAATGTTTATTTGGGAAGTAGTGGTTTGGGTCGCTCATATCAAGATTTTCAACGATATTTATTAAATTTATATTACCATGGTGTTATACTTACAGTTTGTAGTAAAAATGAGATTTCTGATGTAATGATGATGTTTGAAAATCATAGTGAAATGATATTAAAAGAAAAACATATTGCTTGTTTTCAGGTTAATTGGAATAATAAAGCCGATAATATAAAAAGAATAGCAGAATCATTAAATATTGGTTTTGATAGTTTAGCTTTTATTGATGATTCTGATTTTGAAATTCAATCAGTAAAGTCATTATTACCGGAAGTGACGGTGGTAAAATACGAACGCGATACCATTTATGAACAATTGTCATGCTTTAATTTAAAGAGTAATATAAATTTAGAAAATATTATACAACGAAATGACACATATAAAACAAATCAATATCGTCGGTTATTGGAGTCAGAATCTAAATCATATGAGGAGTATCTGAATGCTCTTGAAATGCAAATTGACATACATAAAACTTTGCCAATTGAAATTAGCCGAGTTTCCGAATTAACACAGAGAGCAAATAAATGTACAAATGGAAGACGTTATACTGTAGAGCAACTTAAAGATATTATTGAACAAGATGATTATGAACTGTTCTCTGTTTCTGCATCTGATAAGTTTTCAAATCTGGGAATTGTTGGAGCTTTTGGAATTTGTAAAAAGAATCTTGATTTGTTTGTTTTATCATGTAGAGCCTTAGACAGGCATATTGAGGATGAAATGCTCAATAAGATTTTAGATAAGTCTGTGTTTAATTTTAATTTTATTACAACTGGTAAAAATGAAGAGTTAAAACATTTACTTGAAAGTAATATAAAAGGATGATTATGTAGTAATAATTTATGTTTAACTTTTTTGCCAAGACAAGTTAGTAAATTTCAAAGTTTTTATAATATAGGAATAAGTATTATACAAAAGTAATAAAATCGTTTCCAAATTGAACATATATCGTAAAATAAATTGCTATGTATATGCCTAAGGGTATATTCTTTTTGGTAATTAAAATAGCTGACTTGAATAAGGAGGTGGAATGTGAAGCAATTTAAATTGTCAAGAGACATATTCAATAAATTTGCTGGATTATCTTGTGTAGAAAACTATTTGTTATATGTTCTAGTTGCTGAGAATTACCCATATCAGTGTGTATATTATAAATCATATATTTCTTTAGTAGACATTATAACCAGTTTTATTAATGGAGAAAAGTATGAATCTTTTCATGCAATTAACAGATTGCACTCTGTTGCAGCATTCGAAGGATTGATTAATATACGAAGATTTAACTATGGAGATTTTAAATGTTTTAATTCATATGATTTTAACTGTATTGAAGTTAAACCTGAATATATGATTAAGAAATATGGTCAATCTTTGTGGAGAAATGATCACTATATACTCCTCGGTGAGGGAAATAATCTAGATCTATATTTCTACATAAATGATGTACCTAGAGATATTGGAAATATTACTAAAGAAGAATTAAAGGATGCAAGTGCAGGAAATATATTTTGTTTTAATATAAGAAAAATGCCTGATGACATACAAAAGAAAAACTTCTTTATTTCTTTTTATAAATCTCTTCAATCTAAGAACGAAAATAATATTGGATATATTGATGACATTATAATGGCAAGAGATATTATAGGGGTACACAAAATTATTTGCAAACGTGTCATGGACTTTTGTAATCAATATATCCAAATGAATTTTTATAAAGCACATTTGAGTAATATAGAAAAATTATTTACCAGGTTAGAATATATGAGATTGTCAAAAGAAAACAATTTAAATCGGGTTAATTCTTTTATGGAATATATGGTTGAAGAAGATAGTCGATATATTGAAATATTAAGGAATAAATTGGAGGAGTTGTTGTGAACATTGTAGGACAAGTGTTAGATGTAATCGCAGGGAAAGCGGTTGTGGAAAAGAACGAGATTTGCGTAGAAGACAAGCTGTTGAATTTGGGTATAGATTCCTTAAAAAAAGTAGAGCTAATTATTGCTATAGAAAATGATTTTGGTATTCACTTTTTGGAATCAGATTTAAATCCAAATTATTTGATAACTGTAGAAGACATAATTAGACTTGTTGAGAAAACAATAAAGGCTTAGGTATGTGGCAATATGTTTCTAAAAGGATGAGTCGTAATTTAAACTCATGTATTGGTAATTATACATATAAAGAATTACTTGACATTGCTTCAAAAATTGGACTTACTCTCAAAGCTTTACTACCACCAAAAGCGAAATGCGGTATTCTCTGTAAAAAGGAAATTAATAGTGTCATATCTTTATTGGCATGTTGGTGTGCAGATTTAATTCCAGTTCCCATGTCAGCACATTATGGAGATAAACATAATCAGAGAATTGCAGAGGCAATGTCTATTGAATTGATTGTTCCTGATAATGATTTGCATAATAACCAATATAAAACTGTATTTAACATATTAAGTGGCAATATATATGGCTCAAAATTTGAATTCAGTCCAGAAAGTGTTCTAGAAGATGTTTCAGTAATTCTTTCTACTTCAGGTACTACAGGAATACCAAAAGAAATAATGCATACAAAAGAATCTTTGCAAAGTAATATAGAAGGTATATCAGAATACTTTCAGATTAATAATAAAGATACTGTTTTAATTGCAAGACCAATATGTCATTCAGCTGTGTTTACGGGGGAACTTCTTACTGCTTTATCAAATGGAAGTAATATTGTGTTCTTTTCGGACAAGTATAACCCTATAGGGATATTAAATAAATTAATTGACGGCCATACATCTGTACTTGGTGCAACACCTACTATGTTATTTCATATGACTTGTATTAAAACTGATAAAGCTATTCCGTTGAAAAAATTAGTAATTAGTGGTGAACCTACAAATAATAGGGTTGTTCAAAAAATAAAAGCTTATTTTCCAAAAACAAAAATATACAGTGTATATGGACTAACAGAAGCTGGTCCCAGAGTTAGTTATTTAGAACCGGAAAAGTTTGGTCAGCTAGATAATGCTGTTGGTGTACCATTAAAAAATGTAAAAATAAAAATTGTAGACAAGGATTATAAAGAAATTTCAGATGGTAGCAAAGGCTTAATAATGGTTAAAAGTCCTAGCATTATGAAAGGTTATTATAAAAATAATGAACTTACTGAAAAAGCAATTAAGAAGGGCTGGCTAGATACAGGAGATATAGGTTATATAGATGACAGTAGATGTTTACATGTTTGCGGTAGGAAAGACGAACTGATAATTAAAGCAGGTATGAATATATATCCAAAAGAAATTGAAGATTTGATTGATTCTTTATCAGTCGTGAATAAAAGTTTTGTGTATGGATTTGAGACAGACTCAGGACAGGATATTGCCGTAGATATTGTATTGGAAAGAATCTACAACAATATTAGAAAAAAAGATGTAATGATGTTGATATCTGGTGTTTTGGCTGAATATCAGATGCCTGCGCGTCTTAATATAGTCGAAAACTTTAATAGTACCTTATCGGGAAAGGTAAAGCCCTATGAAATATGAAAGTGAAATAATAGATATTATAAAAATGATAACTCCTTTAAAGGAAAAAGTAACAAAAATCGGACTAACAAGTAAGTTGTCGGATATTGGTATTGATTCAATATTGTATGTAAGAATTTTGGTTGAATTAGAGAATAGTCTTGGCATTACTTTTCCTGATACTTACTTATCTATTAATCCATCGTACACAATAATGGATTTATGTAAAGCTGTAAAAAATATTATGGCATCAGAAGGTCAAGAAAATGAATAAACCTATATTTAGTGCAGAATATTTTTCTGGTAGATTAGATGCAATGTCTGACCAGGATATATTATATAAAACAGTAGGCTGTCCTGGTTTTGTTGATGATAGTCAAATAAAACAGAAGGTACTGTCATTACCCAGTGGTAGTGCAGTAGGGTATGCTTTGAATAATGACATATATGATCAGTTATCTGATGAAATGACAATAGAAGCTTTTTTTTATTATAGTGATGTTCAAACAAAGATTCCTAACATGATATTTGGAAACAATTCAGATTTAGGTGGTTTTTGCTTATATGAAACAGGTATAGGAGAGTCTTTTGGTGGTATGGTTTTTTCTGTTTGTACATGTTCTGCAAATGTATCAGCTAGAGCTCTGAAAAAAGAATGTCTTTATTTAAGAGATAAATGGCATCATGTCATTGGTGTGTTTCAAAAAGGGACAGTATCTTTATATCACAACGGTTCTCTTGAAGGAACTAGTGTAGGTAATGGTGATGTAATTGGAGAAATAATGCATCCGTCACCTCCAAATCAAATCCTTTTTGTGGGAGGTAATGTTAAAAATTCAGAATTAAATTTGGATACAGACTCTAATGTTAAGTTTGGTTTTTTTAGAATATACAACATGGCTTTTAGTAGTGAACAAGTGAAAAAGAATTATGAATTATCAAGAGCATATGAATATCAGGAGGAAACATGATATTAAAAAATTTTAAGCCATATAATCATCTGGATTATTTTGACTGCTATTATAAAGCAATGTTCCATATAATGGATTATTTTGGTATAGACGTATATAGATTTTTGCTTAATCAGCTTTATGTATATAAATATTGTGATGAAGGAAAGTATAGCTTTTCTCTATTTCAATATAGTTTACAGCAAGATACCTTGGAGTATACTGGGCTAGTCAGAGAGAAAGTGCTAATAAATGATAATCCTATTTTGCAGATAAATCAAAAAATTGAATCCAGTAAGCCTGTTATGTTTTTAATGGATTGTTTTTATATACCTTTTCGAATTGATACATACAATAGCGTGCATACAAGTCATTTTATTTGTATTTATGGTTTCAATAATAAACGGAATATTTTTAATATTATTGATCATGACTATGTGAACAGCTTTGCCTATAGAGAACACGAACTTAGTTATGATGCTTTACTTGATTATATAAATGCCTACAAGAAAAATAATTTATACTTTTATGCATTTTCAAAAGATGAATCTATAGACCAATCGGATAAATCATATATACAGGAATATTCAAATGTTGTATTAAGAAATAAGAATTTGTTGAATGATGGTATCAGGCGATTATATGATTTTATAGATTTTTTTACAAGTGAACTTCAAAGCAGTACGGCAAACGAATTTGTAGAAAAAATAATGATTGTAATTGTAAATATAACAAGATCAGTTAAGCAAAGGGAAGATTTGCTGAAGGCGTATATATTGGATTCACAATTAATTATGTTTCTAGAAGCTATATCTCAAAAGTGGACTGTTATTCGCTCCTTGTTATTTAAATTTGTACGATATGAGCAAGATAAAAAATTGTCTCTAATTCCAAATGTTTGTAATTATATTAAAGAGGTGTTTGAAATGGAAAGCGAATTTAATAAAAAACTAATTAATTATTGCAAAGGATAATATAAGATATGAAAGAAATTATAAATGTTATCAAAATTAATTTTAAAGGTCTAAAACATATTTGGGATATAAACAAAGGTTATGTAATATTATCTTTTATATGGCCTATTATCTTTATGCCAATACAGCTATTTGAAGTATATGTTATAAAATATGTTACAGACGGTCTTGTGTATGGCACTCCTTTTGCTACACTGTTGTTTATAATAATATCCCTGGGTTTACTTAAATTATTGCGCAATTTTATAGGAAATTTCTATAATAAAAGATACCAAGTTATAAAGAACGAAGAGATTGAGCAAAAATTGCGCCTTAATTTTTTAAAAAAAGTATCATCTCTTGATATAGAATGTTTTGATAATGCGGAGTTCTACGATAAATATGTTAAGGCTTTACAGGAAGCTGACTCTAGATATTTTCAGGTTTTGGGACATTTGAGTAACTTTTTATATAGTTTAATAACTTTATGTGCTTATTTTTCTTTAATTATTAGTTTAGATGGTTTTTTAATAGTATTTGCCGTGCTTCCCGTATTAGTAACACTAATTTTTTCTGGAAAACAAAACAAGATGAGTTTTAATTTTGGTGAAGAGACTGTTCCTATTGGCAGGAAAGTTAATTACATTATGAGAATTTTTTATCTTAGTAATTATGCAAAGGAAATTAAGTTAAATAGAGCAGGCGGCTTTTTTATTGATAAACTTAAGAAATACTATAATGAATATAATGTAAAATTAAAAAAGTTTGGAATTGATGAATTGAAAATTACGCTACTAGAGCACGGATTATCAATTGTAATACCAGTATTACTTCAAATATATCTAGTAGCTAAGACTGCCTTTGGTTTATTGTCCGTAGGTAGCTATGCAGCATTAGAGTCAACTACTTGGCAGGTGTCCGGCTATTTGCAGTCAGTAATACAAATCATTCCACAGCTAAAGCAAAACAGCAGGTTTCTTAAAAATCTGGATGAAATATTGGAGTATGAGCCTAAAATTAAAGATAAAGTAGAACCAAAGGTATTGGATAAAAAAATCTTACATGAAATATCTGTTAAAAATCTAACTTTTACATATCCTAATAATGAGCAGCCTACATTGCATAACATTTCAATGAAAATAAAGCCTGGAGAAAAGATTGCCATAGTAGGATATAACGGGGCTGGCAAGTCCACATTTATTAAGCTATTAATGAGACTATATGATACAAGTATAGGCTCTGTCAAAATAGATGGTGTAGATATAAAAGACTATAGTCAGGATTCCTTGCGTGATAATTTTGGTGTAGCTTTTCAGGATTTTCAGTATTATGCGTATAATTTAGCAGAAAATATTTTGTTTAAAGAATCTGATAAAATGACCAATGCGGAAGAAACAAAAATGAATCAGGCTGTGGAATATGCCGGTCTGAAGGATAAAATAGATACATTTAATGCTGGTATATATACAATGCTTACTAAAGAATTTGATAGTGAAGGAGCGATTCTTTCCGGTGGTGAGACTCAAAAATTAGCACTGGCCAGAGCGTTTGTGAAAGATTGTAGCATTCTAATTTTAGACGAACCAACCAGTGCCATGGATCCAATTGCCGAAGATAAGCTATATAAAAATATGTTTAAAATAGCAGAGGGTAAGACCCTTATATTTATATCACATAAACTGTCTTCTGCTAAAATGGCTGACCGGGTATTCTTGTTTGAAAACGGTAGAATTATAGAATCAGGTAGTCATGAAGAACTTATGGAATTAAACGGGAAATATGCTGAAATGTTCAATACTCAATCAAGCTATTATTCATAAAAAGGAACGGTGATTATTATGAAAAACTATTATTTTACTTCAGAATCTGTTACTGAAGGACATCCGGACAAGATTTGTGACCAGATTTCAGATGGAATATTAGATGCTATTCTAGCACGGGATCCTAATGCTCATGTGGCATGTGAGGTTGCAATCACTACAGGCATGGTATTAATTATGGGAGAGATTTCTTCTGATTACAATGTTGATATGCCTAAAATTGCTCGTGATGTAATTAGTGATATTGGTTATAATGATTCAAAGTTTGGCTTTGATTCAAAATCATGTGCTGTAATTACAGCCGTAGATAAACAGTCTGCTGATATTGCCATGGGAGTAAATAAATCAACAACGGAAGAAATGGGAGCCGGTGATCAAGGAATGGTATTTGGCTATGCCTGTGATGAGACGCCTGAATATATGCCTTTGGCTATTTCTTTGGCACATAAATTATCTCAGCGTTTATCATATGTAAGGCGGCAAGATATTATCAAAGGTCTTGGCCCGGACGGCAAATCACAAGTGACTGTGGAATATGAAAATGATATTCCTAAAAGAATTGATACAATTATTATTTCTGCTCAACATAGTGAAGCTTTAGAGCTAACTGAATTAAGAGACTCAATTATAGAACATGTTATTTCCTGCGTAGTACCGGAAAGCTTAATAGATAAAGATACAAAGATTTTTGTAAACCCTACAGGACGTTTTGTTATAGGCGGACCTAAGGGTGATAGTGGCTTAACCGGAAGAAAAATTATT
Organism: Oscillospiraceae bacterium; assembly: GCA_015069135.1. Taxonomy (GTDB): domain Bacteria; phylum Bacillota; class Clostridia; order UBA1212; family SIG427; genus SIG427. The sequence continues at coordinate 139,993 of SVJE01000006.1, forward strand.
GTAGACACATATGGTGGTTATGGACGACATGGTGGTGGAGCATTTTCTGGTAAAGATCCTTCAAAAGTAGACAGAAGCGGAGCCTATATGGCCAGATATATTGCTAAAAATATTGTATCAGCTAAACTGGCAAAAAAATGTGAAGTGCAAATTTCATATGGAATTGGACTAGCTGAACCTGTATCTGTTATGGTTAATACTTTTGGAACTGGTAAATATTCTGATGAAGATATTGAAAAAGCTGTAAGATGTGTTTTTGATATGAGACCAGGAAAAATAGTAGAGTATTTGGACTTGAGAAAGCCTATATACGAAGAGTTAGCAGTATTTGGCCATATGGGAAGAGAAGATTTGAATTTAAAGTGGGAAGAAACCGATAGAGTTAAGGAGCTAAATGCTTTTTTTGTTAGATAATTGATCAGGGTAATAATATGAGTTGGTATGTGGTATTTGTAAAAACTGGACAAGAGAATAAAGCAGTAATGGATTTACGTTCAAAAGTGGACGAAGAGACAACGTTTCCTTTTGTGCCCATGAAAGAACTTCTTTTTAAAAAAAGAGGAGAAGTAAGAAAAGAAAAAGAAGTGCTTTTTCCTGGTTACATATTTGTGGAAACTGAAGAAACCAATGAAGCTTGTCCAATAAATTTATTTGATGCTGTAGTAAAGAGCCGACATTGTCATAGGATATTAAATTATGGTTCTTATGAAAATTCAGCTATGAACGAAATAGAGCAGGATTTATTGTGCTCCTTAATGGATGAAGATGGGTTAATTGAATCAAGTGATGCTTTATTAGTAGGTGATAGAGTTATGGTGATTTCAGGGGCATTAAAGGGGTATGAAAACAGGATAGTATCTTATGACAGACATAAAAGAACAGCTGTTATAGAAGTAACTATGATGAATAAAAGCATACCTGTAACAGTTGCACTTAATACTCTTATTAAATTACCTGACGACAAAAATAAATGCAGAAATGAGGATACTTATGAATTCATATGAAAAATATAATTTAAACAAATACAATGGACTTAACAATTGCTTTTTTTCCTCAGCTATAACAATATGTGATTATTTTGGTGTGGATGAATGTAAGAAAGGTATAGCTTTGTTGTATCCATATTCTATAGGTAATACAACACCAATTCAGTTATCTGTAGAGAATAATGGTGAAAATATATCAGAATTACTTAATTTATCATGTGTAAACTATCTGACACGAAATTGCCAAACAAATTTGATTGGGACAATAATTAATGATCTTGATGAGAAGAAGCCAGTTATGCTGTATATTGATTGTTTCTATGATTCTATGAGTAAGTTCTCCTTTGGAAGATTTCATTTAAGGCATTATATTATTGTTTGTGACTACATAGTTGAAGAAAATAGTTTTTGGATTGTGCAACATGATTATGCAAATGAAAATACATATACGTATAGAAAAATTAGTTTTAAAGAGCTGGAAAATTGCTATTATGGTGGATTAAAACATTTTAAACAAAAGAAATCTACATATTTTTGGTTTTACAAATCTAATGACAAAGATTTACATACAAAAAGTATCTCAAATAACAGTCTTTTATATGAATACAAACATTCTACGGATGTTCTAGAACAGTTTTTACAGTTCTTTTTTGTATGTGTAAAGGAAAACGTGTCTGATGTATATCTTGCCCCCTTTGTAAAGAATTTTAATGAAATTTTGCAGGTGAAGAAAACCCTTGCTACGTTTTATATAAATGAAGTTGGAGAAAGCGATAATTTAACTCAAGCTGTATCTAAAATTGCTTATGCATGGGAGCAGCTTTATCAGATCGTAAAGAATGAGTCAAGAACAATTAATGATATAAGCAAAAGTATTTCAGACATAATAGGTTGTGAAAGTGGATTATGTATAAAACTTGGAAAATTATTTGAGTGAGGAATTTTAAATATGAATAAAAAATTAATTGTTATATTTTTATCTGTTATATTGCTATTTGCCTCTTGCAAAAATACAAAAGACAATATAACTAATAATTCACCTGATAAAACAACAAAAACAAACACAATTGAACCTAATACTACAGCAAAACCTGTGAAGAGAGATGTGTTTTATTATTTCATTTCTGATGGTGAATTCGCTCAATTGTCAGAAACAGAATATAGTGAAATTGAAAATCTTTCAGAAGCCGATGTTTTGTCTGTAGTTACAGAATATTACGATAATAAACATTGTAGCATTAAGATTATGTGGTTAAATAGTCCTAGGTACTCAAAAAAAGTAAATATAAATATTGATAATGTAATTCTGGATTCTGGTACAGGAATTGTTGTGTATGATACAAAGTGTAAAGGCATCTCTAATATATTTGACTTAAACCATATATATAGAAACAATAGAAGTTATAGTTTTGAAGAATTAGATATTGTGCCAGAGAAAAACGATAGTACAGGTGTTAAATTTGCTGTCAATATTGAAAAAGGTATATTTTGTCCATATTATATAGGCCCTACCAGGAATGCTGAGTATTTCCAAGAACATACGGTAGAGTGGAACGAGGTGGCATTAAATTATTACTGCACTGTTTTTAATAAAAACAAAAATGTAGAGGTAAATATAAGTTCTTTCAAATGAGGTGTGATTTAAGTGTCCAAATATATACTTGTTGTGTCAAAAAAGTGAAAATGTTCAAAAACCTATTTATTTAATCAAAGTAATAATGTATTGTGATTTTAATAAAAATTACTTTTAGGAGCAGCTTGTATGTACCAGGAATTGCAGATTGAAGACTTTATTGATGAAGAAATTAGTATAGATGTACAAAAATTTCTAGGTGAAAATGATATAAGTGAATATTTCAATAAAGAACAATTTCATTTAGTTTTTTTGTCAAAAGGTAAATTAAGTGGAAATATAGATAATCGAAAATACAATTTGTATTCTCCTTTAATAATTTGTCTTAGTGATAGAAATGTAGTTGAAAAGTTTGTATGTGATCGATGGTCTGAAGTTTATATAATTTCTTTTAATCCAATCGTACTTAATCAAAATTTAAATATAGAACATATTTACTATAAGACCTATACACAACTATCTGAAAAACATTACTTAAAACAATTAGAGCCTTTTATGGAAAAAGAGGTTTCTCGTAAATGTTTTTCAATTAACCAACAATCAGCACAGTCATATCTAAATAGGATTTTGAAACTTGAAAAATATTTAACAGAGAAAAAAGATTCTTTCTGGTACTTTCGTGCAAGAAGTGAATTAGTAGTGTTGTTATATTTTATTGAAAATATAATGCTTAATTATATGTCAAAAAAACAAAAGGATATTATACCTACAGAATTTGCAAATATTATTAAATATATAGATGAACATATATCTGAAACAATTACATTGAAATTTTTATATGATAATTTCTATATTAATGCAAATAAAGTAGAGGAACTATTCAATATACATTACGGAACAACCTTTAGAAAGTATATAAGGGAAAAAAGACTGGAAATTGCAAAGGATAAGCTTCGATTTACAAGTTTATCTAATAAAAGTATTGCAAGCCTAATAGGTCTTTCAACTTCACAAAACTTCTGTAAATTTTTTAAAAGCATGACAGGTACATCACCTGAGGTTTTCAGAAAAGAGCAGGTGGCTGAAAGAAGTGAAGAGCCAAGGTTAAAGAAACCTGTGTAAAAATGCATGGATTTGACCGTTAATTAGTTGTTTTTTGTAATAGACCTTTTTAGTTAAATATTATAATTAAATTAGACAATTTTAAAGTGCTTAAGGTTTAGTAAAATACACAGTTAAACAAAGTTGGACTATTAAAATTTAATTTGGATTCATATAGAAAAAAAGGATTGCTATGTCTAGAGTGGCTATAATTGGCGAAAATTCAATTGAATACATTGAAAAACTTCTTGAAATTTGGAACGCAGGTGATTGTGCGGTTCTAATTGACAGAAAGACTCCTTTAGGAACAGCGCATGAAATGATAATGGAAGCAGCTGTGCATAAGTGTTATATAGAAGAACATATATTTAAAAAATGTGAAAACTATTTACCGACAAATATTGAGCTTTCACCATTCAAGTGTACAACACATTCTGCTACAGTTTTAAAAAAAGAAATATATGAAAAGTATAGAGATAATTACAGTAGTAATGAGGCTCTCGTAATATATAGTTCAGGGACAACCGGTAAATCTAAAGGCATTATTCTTTCTCATTATGCAATCAGTACAAATGCAAATGCGATTATTGACTATATGAAACCAAATTGTAATGATTGTATATATATTGTGAAATCGTTGACACATTCATCGACATTAATTGGGGAATTATTAGTAGGCCTTAAATCTAACGCAAAATTAATTGTGGCTCCAACAATTGTTCCTCCAAGACACATTGTTGGTAATGTTAAAGAAAAAAAGGCTACCATACTTTGTCTTAATCCTATGCTTCTTTCATTAATAAGTGAATATGTTATACAAAATAAATGCCAGTTCTCATTTCTGAAAAAAATTTATGTTAGTGGATCTATTTTGAGTGATAAAACATATGAACGTGCTCACTATGCATTCAAAAATATACCTATATATAATGCATATGGTTTATCGGAAGCAGGACCGCGAGTGGCAGTGCAACGGGATGATTGCTGCAAGAATAATTCAGTAGGTAAGCCAATAAAAGGAGTAGAATTAATACTTGTTGATAAGCAAGGTAGTCCAGTAAAAAAAGGTAGTTGTGGAATCATTCATATAAATACCAAGAGTCAATTTCTAGGTTATATATCCGGAAATGAAAAACACAAATCATTATATCATGGATGGTTAAATTCAGGAGATGTCGGATATATCGATGAACGAGATGAGTTACATATTGTAGATAGAGTTGATGATGTCATAGTAATTAATTCACATAAAATATATCCGAGTGATATTGAAAATCAAATTTTGGCTAATCTTCCGTTTAATGATTGCGCTGTTGTTCCATTCAAAAACGGAAATAGGTGTTATATCGGCTGTTTGTATACGACGAATATTGAAGTTAAAGATATTCGTCGACAGCTTATGAACGTTTTGCTCCCTTATGAGATACCTGAAGTTTTTTTCAGAAGTGATTTCATGCCACGAACAATAAATGGAAAAATTTCAAAGAATAATATACAAAAAATATTGCAAAAAGAAGTGAGAGGAAGAATTAAAGATGGAAATTACAAGCGTTAAATTAGAGTTAATGGTCATACTAATGAGACTTTTTTCTTGCAAAGGTTTTAATGAAAGTCATTTCGAGTATATGAACTTAATAGAGGATATGGGAATGGATTCTATTAATTTTATTACCCTTATAGTTGAAATTGAAAAAAGATTTAATATCATAATTCCAGATGATACATTACTTATGGAGAATTTCAAAAGTATAAATGATATTATTTTAATAGTGGAACAACAGATTAATTGTAAATCTAAAATTGAAGAGAGGAAAATTAATGCTAAAACTTGAACACATATTAAAATACATTTCGGAAAACAATGAGTTTTATAAAAATGTTATTAAGAAGTATGAAATATCTAATAGCATGGATATATTACAATATCCAATGCTTACAAGAAAGCAACTTCAAGAGCATCGATATAATATGTTTTCAGAAGGATATAAAACTAAATATTTTTATCAACAACTTAAACGTCAGTCTTCTTCTGGATCATCAGGTGTTCCAGTAAATGTATATTGGGATTATAAAGATTGGTATGCATCAAATCTATCACTGTGGCGCAAAAGATATCAATGGTATCAGATTTTACCAAGTGATAACTTGATAAAGTTTGAGTTAAATATATTTGATGACAAGGTGAATGGCAGTGATATTTATTTTATTCAAAATCCTGAAAACATACTTACTATCAATGTCTCATTACTTTGTTCAGATGAAGCATATTTAAAAGTTGTTGAAGCTATAAACCAGTTTAAACCTGTTTGGTTATATGTTCAACCATTTGTACTAAATAAGCTGATTAATATTATTGAAAAATATAATGTAAAAAAACCGGAAAGCTTGAAGCATATTGAGTTTGTCGGGGAGATATTATCCTCAGATTTAAGAAGAAGAACTGTTGATTTTTTTGGAGTAACTATATCAAATTTATATGGGTCGGAAGAAATGAATGGAATTGCATATGAGTGCCCTTGTCATAATATGCACATTCTGGAAGACAATGTTTATGCTGAAGTTTTAAACAAAAATGGATTTGAAATTAGTGGCAGAGGAGAAGCTGTGATTTCAAATTTAAACAATTATTGTATGCCACTTATTCGATACAATTTGGAAGATCAAATTATTTTAAATGAACATCAAACTTGTGCCTGTGGCTGTAGCTCTGCAATTATTGATGTAATTATTGGAAGAAGTCGTGAAAGTGTTCTTACAGATAAGGGAGTTGAAATAAATTCGTTTATGTTGGCGGAAGTGATTTCTGAAGTAAATAATCAATTTAATGATATTATTAGAGAGTATAGATATACTTTTTTTAAGGCAAAACAGATATTATTATGTGAAATAAGACTTGAATATGGGAAAAGTCATTGGTTTTGTAATGTGAAAAGATGTATAAACAATATTTTTATAATAAAATTAGGGAATAATTATATAACTGAAATAGAGGTAAAACTAGTCGATGCTATTTATAAGAATAAGAAAAGAAAGATTTTGAATATTGTTTGATATAATATAAGGAGGATAGGAATGAAAGAAATACCAATGGATTGTCCTGTGTTTAAAATATTTTACTATAAAGACAATTATTTTTTATATGATACTTATACAAATAGTATATTTAAAATATTGAAATCACATTTTGAAGAATTATATTTATTGCAAAATATAGGGATTTCTAATTATGTTAATCTTAATAAATCTACCAAGGAATATAATGATGTTTTACATTTAATTAACAAAGGAATGTTGAAATTTGGGTTTATTAAAAAAGTAGAACATCCTGAAACATGTAATATAAAATTCCTTCTTGACAGATGTGTAAATGATATTACTTTGCAAGTTACACGTGATTGCAATTTTAAATGTCGATACTGTTTGTATGCAAATGATAGTAAAACAGAGAGAAATCATGAAGATATTAATATGTGTTGGGAAACAGCAAAAAAAACTATAGATTTTTTGTATCAACATTCTATAGATGTTGATACTGTTAATATTTCTTTTTATGGTGGGGAACCGTTGCTCAACTTTGATTTGATTGTTAAAACAGTCAATTATGCTAGTGAAAAATTACAGACTAAAAAAGTGCATTATAATATGACAATTAACGGTTCATTGTTAACGGACAATATTATTAATTTTTTAATATTGCACAATTTTGATATTTCAATTAGCCTTGATGGACCCCAAAAAATACAAAATAATCATCGCAAGTTTCTTAGAACGGGTGGTGATACATATGATACGGTAATAAAAAAAATAAATAGTATAAGACGGTTAAGCGAATCATATTTTATGCAACATGTTTATTTTTTGCCAGTTTATTTAAATGATGAAAATTATCAAGAAGTATATGACTTTTTTGAAAAGATTGGAGTAATGAAGGATAAAGTTACACCAATTAAAGCAAATTTAGGAGGCATGGATTATATCCTTAGTGAGTGGAAAATTCATAATTTAAATAAAAAAAAGAATGGATTAATTAAGGGTTATACAGAAAATGAGATTTCTAAGATCAATAAGATAATAAATAATAAAAATTTACTTCCTCCGTGCTGGCATCATAACGGGCAATGTATCCCGGGTGTACAGCGTGTTTTTATAGATGTCTATGGAATTATGTACCCTTGTGAAAAAATCACAGAAAACAAGTCATTTTCAATTGGCAATATACAAGAAGGTTTTGATGTTGAACGAATTATAAAGTTTCTTAATGTTGGCAAATTGACAGCAACTGAATGTAAAAAATGTTGGGCAATGAGATTTTGTGAAGGGTGTATATCTTTATGTAATGATATAGATTTATGTGATATAACACGAGATCGAAAACTGGTCTCGTGTGAAAAACAGAAAGAAAAAGCTCTATATGATATTAAATCCTTTATTGATAGAACTAGTAAGCTTTGAGGTAATTAATATGTGTAAAATATTTTTATGTACAGATTCCTACGCATTAAGAACATTACATTGTTCTCTTGATTATGTTTTAAATGTAAAAGTTAAAGAAATAATTGTTTTAAAGGAAAATTATAAAAAAGATGAGGTGTGCAAAAGGCGTTCGGATATTAAAATTACTGTATATGACACGATATATGAATGTATCTTAAATAGCGAATGGACAATTATTGTTTCTAACTCAAATATACCAGCAAAAACAATTGATTATATTAAACAGGTATCTCATAATATGAAAAAAGGATACTATTTTATTGAGAATCCTTGGAACTTGGAAAGTGAACTCAATGATAGACTTATTTTTTCAATTAAAGGCTCAGAAGTTAGCACTTTGCCAATTATAGCTCAAGTATCTTTAGGAATTTTATCGCAACCTTATTTTACGGAAATTGCTTTAAACAAAAAGTTTAGCAAAGAAAATATTAAAGTTCGACAAATTTTTACCGACGAAACTAATAGATTGTTAAATGAATTAAATAAATGTGAACTGTTAAATGGCTCGTTGTCGAATCAAATTGATAATCGTGTGAAGAATTTTGATATTTTATGCTACTCTATAAATGTTGGAAATGATATATATAGCATTAAGAATTATATTCATTTATTCTCAAATTTAAAACCTGATTATTTAATTTTACAAACAGATTTTCGTTTTAATAATTATGATTTAGCAAACCAAATTGTAAAATACTGGTGTTTTTCTGATTTGGATATAATACTTAAGTCGCATTATACATTGTCAGACCAAAAATATAAGCTATATTGTGATGAGCAGTTATCTTTGAAAGAAAATGTATTAGATATAGAATCAGCAGAAGTAGAAGAAAATCTGTTTCGTTCTATTTTTAATAAACTGTCTCTACCAAAGGGGATTTTTAGAATAAGCTAGAAATGTTAAATTACTAGTAATAATTATCGGTAGTTAGAAAGTGCTGATGTAAAAGAGAAAAAACTAGGGAGGTGAAATAATGATATTTGAAAAAACAACGAGTTTTTCGGGTGCAACGCCTTTAGCAAAATGTTCTGGTTGCAGTAACAGTGGCGAGCAAGTATTTCAAACAAATTTATCAGGGTTTTTGGCACATAATGCTGGTAGATGTACAACAAAAGGTTAATTTTATTTAAATTTATTTACTTATAATGATGTTTTAAGGAAGGATTCCTTTTACATTAGCACTTTCTAACTACTGAATAATTAAATGTGAAATATTGCACAAAATTATTATTGCTATATAAATATATTAAGTTACACATATTTTATGATGAGATAAATTTTTTCTTTAATCTTGCTTTTTAACTATAAATTGATATATTCTGACTTGATTTTATGTAAAAATTGTTGTAATGTGTGAAGTGTTGATTAATAAGTAAAAGCTTTCTGGAGGGATATTATATGAAAAAAATACCGTTTGTGCATTTTATGGATTATTTATTCAAATATGATAAATCCATTCCGGGTGAAGTGTTACTCGATAATTACTGTGTATATAAAGAAAACTATTTATCAGGGAAATCAAGTTCTGACTTTTATTATAAATCAGGCTTTGTAATTGACTTTTCCACATATATAAACAATGATGAATGTACAGTGTTCTGCTTTTTGCATCAGATTAATGATTTATGCGATATTGAAAGTGTACTTAATTCAGTGCGAGTATTAATTGATGAACAACAAAAAGTTTTTAGGGTGTCATATGAAATATTTGCTTCTGTAAAAATGTCCATCGCTGAAAAATTTGTCGACAGTATCGAGATGTACAGATTCAAGCGTTATGGTATAAGTTATCGTTCTAGTTTCAATATTCAAAAAATTAGCAATGAAGATATTGGTACAGTAAAGAGTGTGATTGCAGAAAAAATTGAAAATGATTCTCATTTTGGAAGAGTGATAGCAAAAGGATTTATGGATTTTTGTTGTGACGATATTAACAAATTGATAGGGTGTTTTGAAGAAGATAAACTTTGTGGAATAGCCTCATATGCATTTTTTGAGGAAGCTGATATGGCTGAATTATCAAGTATATATGTATTGCCTGAGTTTCGAAATATTGGTGTTGGAAAAGAATTAGTACTATCTGCTTTAAATGAATATCCTAATAAACAATGGATATACCAGGCCGGAGCAAAAAATGAGATGTCAATTAGACTTGCCCAATCTACGGGGTTTAAGCTTTCCGGAGCGGCCTTATATATTCGTGTATAATATGCTTGCATCAAATAAGTATGTTACTTATTTGATTATTTGCAATAAAAAAACAGGGGCTGTTTTACTTTGACAGTCCCTGCTTTTTTGCGTTATCATTTGGTTTTAAATGTATAAACAGTTCTGTGTGTATAAACCTCTCCCGGTTTTAATACAATGCTTGGCCATTCAGGATGATTTATTGAGTCAGGGTAGTGTTGTGTTTCCATACAGAAAGCGCCACGTTTTTTGTAAACATATCCATCTTTACCAACAGTATCACCACTCATAAAGTTGCCTGTATAAAGCTGCATACCAGGTTGGTCTGTATATACTTCCATAAATATTCCTGTTTTTTCAGCATAAGCAGTAGCTGCAAGCCCGAATTCACCATAGGCTTTGTTAAGAATGTAGTTGTGGTCATAGCCGCCACCAGCGGTAATGTCAGGATCAGTACCTTCAGTCTGGAGTCCAGGATACAATTCTTTCTCTTCTCTTAAATCCAAAGGAGTTTCCTCTACATCAATGATTTCGTCAGTAGTGCAACAGAAATCATCACCCCTTATAAATTGCTCCGCATTTACTTTAACTTTATGATGACAGATACAACCCTGATTATGACCTTCCAAATTGAAATATGCATGGTTTGTCATATTAACTATAGTATCGGCATCTGTTTCTGCCTTATAAAGAATCTCAAGGCTGTTGTTATCGTCAAAAGTATAAACAACTTTAACATTAAGATTTCCCGGATAGTTTTCCTCACCGTCAGGGCTTAACAGATTAAGCTCTAATTTGTTACCATCTTCTCCTTCAGGAAGGGTGGTATCCCATATCTTCGCGTTAAAGCCAACGGTTCCCCCGTGGAGATGGTTAGGACCGTTATTAATTGCCAACTGGTATTCTTTTCCGTTAAGGGTAAATTTACCGTTTCTTATTCTGTTTCCTACACGACCTATCAATGCTCCGTAATATGCATCTTCTGTATCTATGTACCCCTGGATGTTATCAAAACCAACCAATACGTCAGCCAGGTTACCGTCACGGTCTGGAACCATGAGAGAGTGGAGAATACCGCCATAGTTAAGAATTTCAACATAAGCTCCGGTTTTGTTTGTTATACGATAAACATAAACTTCAGAGCCATTGTTAAGTTTATCAAATAATTTTTTAGTAATACTCATAATTTAATACTCCTGTTTTTTATTTGTATTGGTAATATTTTAGCATACAAAAAAACACTGGACAATATATTTACTATGTGTTATCATAACTTCCGGTAAATTAATATATGCTTTCATAGCTCAGTAGGCAGAGCGCATCCATGGTAAGGATGAGGTCGCCGGTTCGATCCCGGCTGAAAGCTCCAAGAAAATGGCTGTTTCAAAAAAATTGAGACAGCTTTTTTGATTTAGTTATAAAACACAGTTTGAGAAAAGTACAAAACATACGGTAAATATATATAGTCTGGTACAATAGTAAGTTTGTCTTTCAACTTCAGGTTGAACACTTCGTGGTATCCGTTATTGAATAATATCTGGTAAAACATATAATTATGGACATTAAGTGAAGCTAAACAACGGAGGATACATATAATGAACATAGGTAAGAACATTAAGCTTTTAAGAAATCGCAAAAATATTTCACAAGAAAAACTTGCGGAGCATTTAAACGTTTCTTTCCAGGCAGTTTCCAAATGGGAAAATCATTTTAATTTGCCGGACATAAGTTTATTACCCAAAATTGCGGAATTCTTTAATGTTTCAATAGATGCTCTTTTCAGCGAAGATGCTTTGACATATAATGTACAGGAAGGTGTGGACAATACGTCGCTTTTTCCTTGGGAAGACGATGATATTATAAGAGGTGTTGTCTGCCACGGAAGAAGAATACTTCATGTATCAGAAAACCTGACCGGTAAATTCACATTTGAATTTGTTGGAGATGCCAAGTCTGTAAGAAGTGAATGTGATTTAACCATAAACGGTTCTGTGTCAGGCGACTGTAGTGCCAATGGAGATGTGATTATATCCGGAGATCTGTCAGGTAAATGCCAGGCCGGGGATGACGTAGCAATAGGCGGTGATTTTTCTGGTTTTTGTGATGTGGGAGACGATGTTACCTTTGGGGGAGAAGTTAACGGAGAAATTGCTTCCGGAAGTGACAAACAAAAGTAAAATAAGGAGTTTTCAAATTGAAAAGTAAAGAGCTTACACATGAACATATTGCGGAATGTTTAAAGGAAAAAGCAAATGATTTATTTCAGAATTTAGCAGGGTTTTCTGTGGTTTTGTTTTTGTTTTTTTTAATAGGCTCGTTGGCTTTGGTACATGTATATTCAAACAATCTGTTTTGGCTTTTATTACTTATTCCTTCAGGTCTTTTTGCCTATGCTGTTTTTTACTTAAAACAAAAAAAGAAAATGATTGAGAACAGACAGTATTCAGTGGTGAAAGATATACTTATTAGAAAATATAACACTTTGGTGGGGTGGAGAGCTTTGTTACCCCGACCTAAATATAAAAAAGACTATTATAGTACCTTCGAGTTTTCGTATTTTGGTCTTCATCCTGTTTTCTCCGGGCAGGAAATGTCTACTTTTGAACTTTCAGACTGCGGCGACACATTTTATATCGTAGTATATAACAACAGAAAAGAAAGAGCTGTAGCGTTTTTTAACGCAAAACTGTACGATTAATACCCCTTGACACTTCTTTTCTGTAGGTATATATTACCCTTGTAAATAATTAGCAGAGCAGATATTGCGCGTTAAGTACCGAGGGATGGGAGTATAGCCCCCGGGCGAAAAGTCATAGAAGACTTGCGGTGCAATATTTCATCCGCTGTATTCAGGGGTGCTGCTCTTCTTCATTTTACCAAGAAGGAGAGTTTTTTTATGGAAAAAAATATGTTTAAGGGGGGACTTAAAGTCCTTGTTACTTTAGCAATGCTGGTTGCCTTAAGCTCTGTATTCGGCAAATTCATGTCGGTGGATATTACACCGTATTTGAGGATAGGTTTTGAAAATCTGCCTATAATCCTTTCCGGAATAATTTTTGGTCCTTTGGCAGGTTTTGTTACAGGTGTTGCGTCGGATCTTTTAGGCTGCCTGCTTAAAGGTTTCCCTGTGAATTTTATAATCACATTGGCATCAGGCGTTATAGGATTTGCAGCAGCAATTTTAAGACATTTTATAAAAGGTGTATCCTTTATGAAAATATGGCTCATCACTATAATTCCTCATTTTATCAGCACTATCATATTAAGAACTGTAGGACTGTGTGTTCTTTACGGTAACCCCTGGCAGATAATATTCTTAAGAGCTCCTTTTTATATTGTCTGGGGGACTTTAGAGGCATTTTTGATTTATACATTTTACCGAAAAAATATTATGAAACAACTGGGGGCAAAATATTGAACATTCAGGAAACATTTGAATATATACACAAAGTGAATTGGAGAGGAAGTAAGCCGGGTTTGTCGAGAACAAAGGAACTTCTCACTATGATAGGGAATCCTCACAATAAACTTAAATTTATACATGTGGCAGGTACTAACGGCAAAGGCTCCACCTGTGCTATGTTGGCAAACATATTAAAAGTACAGGGCTATAAGACAGGTCTTTACACATCACCATACATATATGTTTTTAACGAAAGAATGCAGATTAACGGTGAAAATATACCTGACGAAAAGCTCTGTGAAATAACTACCTATGTAAGACAGTTTGCAGACAAAATGGAAGATGCCCCTACAGAGTTTGAACTTATTACAGTGGTGGCCATGGAGTACTTTGCAAGGGAACAATGTGATATTGTGGTACTGGAGACAGGCCTCGGCGGGGAACTTGACTCAACTAATGTAATTAATACCCCTGAAGTAGCGGTGATTACAGCAATAGGTCTTGACCATGTGAAGGAACTGGGGTCAGATATTTCAGACATTGCAAGGGCAAAGGCAGGAATAATCAAACCGGAAGGCAGAGTGGCATTTTACGGGGGAGAGGTTGAAGTCCTTGATGTAATCGAAAAAGCCTGTGAGGAAAAAGGTTGTCTGTTAAGATTTCCAAAACGTGGTGCAGCAGACAGTTTTGATATAGGTCTTAAAGGTGTGTATCAGCGTAAAAATGCAGAGCTTGTTCTGTGTACTGTCAGCCTATTAAGAGAAGCAGGTTGGGAAATTGAGGAAACTTCCGTAAGGCAAGGCATAGCAACGGTAAAATGGCCCGGTCGTTTCCAGAAGGTGCACAAAAAGCCTGATGTGATTGTTGATGGTGGTCATAATCCTCATGGGGTACAAGGAACTGTTGACAGCCTTAAATTCTATTATTCTGATAAAAAAATTCATTTTATTATGGGAGTTATGGCAGATAAAGAAGTGGATGAAATGTTGGAAATCATGAAACCGGTAGCTGCAGATTTTGTTACAGTAACTCCGGACAATCCAAGAGCTATGAAGGCTGTTGACCTGGCCGATCTTATTGGTAAAATGGGTATTTCTTCGGTTGCTGCAGGTTCCGTGGATGAGGGCGTGCGTATTGCTATGGCAAAGGCCGGTGAAGATGATGTTATTTGTGCCATAGGTTCTCTATACATGTTTAAAGAAGTAGTGGATAGCCTTGTTAATTATGCAAAACTTTGGTAGAATTAAAGGTAAGTATTAAGAAAGCTTGAGGTATATATTATGGAGTCAGCAGGATTAGGTAGTAGGGAAGTGGCTTCTGCAGCTTTAAGAGTTGCAATATCAGCTAATCGTGAAGAAGAAAAAAGTTTACAGGCGGAGTTCTCTTCTCAAGGAATTTACACAGCAGGTGTGGATTTCGGCGGAGAGTTTATAAACTCTGTTACAAAGATAATTGAAAGAGCAATTGTGGCTGCTAAAAGAGAAGGTATCATTCAGGATTCTCATGTTGAAGAAGGTGCCGTGGCAGGTGCAGCTAAAGAAGCTGTTACTCAGATTGTAAATAAGGCAATAGGTCTGAATGTAGGCGGCAAACTTGCCATTGCCAGAAGTGGGGATCATGTAAGTGTGGCTTTGTTTTTCGGAGTAGGGCTTCTCCATCTTAATGAAATGGTTGTAGGTTTAGGTCACAGAGTAATATAAAGGAAAAGAGGAGTGTAAAATGTCTATACAGATAGCAATTGACGGACCAGCAGGTGCAGGTAAGAGCACAATAGCCAAAATACTGGCAAAAGAAAAGAATTTTATATATCTTGATACAGGAGCTATGTACAGAGGCTTTGGCCTTTATGCTATCAGAAAAGGTGTTAGCTTTGAAGGCTGGGATGAAACAAATGCGGATGAAAGACTTGGCGGAATATTAGACGATTTTACCATGAATATAGAATACCGGGACGGAAGTCAACATGTTGTTGTTAATGGAGAAGATGTTACTGATATGATAAGAACACCTGAAGTTTCTCTGGCAGCTTCTAAAGTAGCGGTTGTTCCTGCAGTAAGACTTAAGTTGGTTGAACTTCAGAGAAAGATTGCAGCCGATAACAACGTGGTTATGGACGGAAGAGATATAGGTTCTTATGTACTTCCTGGTGCTACTGTTAAGATATTCCTGACAGCTTCTGCTGAGGCAAGAGCGCAGAGACGCTATATTGAACTTCAGGAAAAAGGACAGACCGATGTGACTTATGAAGAAGTTCTTGAAGATATGAAGTTCCGTGACAAGAACGACAGCTCCAGAAAATTTGCTCCTCTTACTTGTGCAGAAGATGCAATTAAGGTTGATACTACAGAATGTACTTTGGAAGAATCTATTAATAGAATCAAAGAGGTTGTAGAAAGCAAATTATGTTAAGATTACGCATTATACAGGTCCTTTTTAAAGTTATATTTAATGTTTTTCTCAGAGTAAAGGTGGAAGGATACGAGAATGTTCCTATTGAAGGAAAGGCTTTGATTCTGCCTAATCATACAGGAATTTTGGATATGTTCATGGTTGGATACAAAATACCTCGTATGATTCACTGGATGGCGAAAGCAGAACTTTTCAAGAATAAACTTTTTGGTAAAGTATTGTCATTTTACGGGGCTTATCCTGTTAACCGTGGGGCTCACGATACCAGGGCGGCCAGAAGAACTTTTGAGCTTCTGGAGCAGGGAGAACTTGTGGGGATTTTTCCTCAGGGAACCCGTGCCAGGAAAGATAAACCAATACCACGTGCCAAGAGTGGGGCTATAAAATATGCTGTTGAAACGGATACAACGGTAATTCCTGTGGCAATCTGGGGAAAGAAAAAACTCTTCGGTAAAATGAATGTAAAGTTCGGAACAGCTTTTAAGTTCCCTGCGCCTTCTGAAGATGATAAATATTCAAGGGAAGAATATCTTGAAATGGCACAGAAGTTTATGGATGACATATACGCCATGATGGAGTAGGAGAATTTTATGGAAATAATTAAAGCGGAGACCGCCGGCTTTTGTTTTGGTGTAGCGGCTGCTTCGGATAAAGCTTTTAAATTAGCGGAAGAAAGAGTACAGGGGAATATTTATACCTTCGGGCCCCTTATTCACAATGCAGGAGTTGTGAAGAAACTTGAAAATATGGGTGTCGGAGTGGTGGAAGATACATCTGATCCAAGATTGGAAGGTGCTTCCGTTATAATTCGTGCCCATGGTGTGGCTCCTCAGGTGAAAAAAGAACTTGAGGCAAGAGGCTGCAAGATAACTGATGCTACCTGTCCTTTTGTAGGTAAAATTCATCGTCTGGTTAAGAAAGAGTATGGAGAGGGTAAGCAGATTGTTATTATTGGTGACCCTGAACATCCTGAAGTTAAAGGAATTAACGGTTGCTGTGATAATACAGCATATATTATTAAAGAAACAGATGATGTTAAAGGTTTGGAATCCTGGGTTCAGGAAGGGAAGTCTGTAAGTATCGTTACACAGACAACTTTTAACATTAAGAAATTTGGTGAAATTTCCCATCTGATTGAAAAAACAATTGACAAACACGAATTTTTTGATACAATATGCAGTGCGACTAGTTTACGGCAGAAAGAGGCAGAACAGATTGCGTCAAAGGTTGATTTAATGATCATTGTAGGGGGACGAAATAGTTCAAATACATTGAAACTCTACGAGATTTGCAGTCAACTTTGTGACAATGTCAAGTTGGTTGAATCAGCTGATGAATTGGAAGCAAAATGGTTTAAAAATATTAGGAAAGCGGGTGTTACCGCCGGGGCATCTACTCCCGGGTGGAGCATCGAGGAGGTAATTGGTGTAATGAGTGACATTGATTTTATTGAAAATGAGGCAAAGAATACAGCAGAGGAGAATTTCGAGTCCATGCTGGAAGATACTTTGACTACAGTAACAAGTGGAGAAATCGTGAAAGGTGCTATCAATAAGATTGATGACAAGGGTGTCTATGTTGATCTTGGCTTCAAGTATGAAGGTTTTATTGCTATAGATGAGTTTGCACCTGTTCCCGGTATCGAAACAGAATTGCCAAAGGTAGGCGACGAAGTTGAGGCTAAAGTTGTAAGAGTAAGCGACAAAGATTGCGAAGTTATCTTGTCTAAGAGACGTATTGACTATGCTAAGAACATGCAGGTTATTGAAGAGTCTTTCAACAACAAGACTCCAATCACTGTTAAAGTTACTGAAGCTATCAAGGGCGGTGTTATTGCATTTGCAGGTAGCGTAAGAATCTTTATTCCTGCTTCTCAGATTGCTTTGAGATTTGTTAAGGATTTATCTACATTCGTAGGTCAGGAAATGGAAATCATCATCACTTCTTTTGAGAAGGGTATAAAGGGCAGAATGAAGATTGTTGGTTCCAGAAAGGTTATCGTTGAAGCTGAATACAACGAGAAAGAAGAAGCTTTCTGGGGTGATATGTACGAGGGTAAAGTTTGTAAGGGTATCGTTAAGAGCTTTACAACATTCGGTGCTTTCGTTGACATCGGTGGTTATGACGGACTTATCCACTTGACTGAATTGGCTTGGAGAAAGGTTAAACACCCATCCGAGATTCTTACTATCGGTCAGGAAGTAGAAGTTAACGTTATTTCTTTCGACAGAGAAAAGAAGAAGATTTCTTTAGGTTATAGAAAAGCTGAAGATAATCCATGGAAAGATGCTGAGAACCTTTACCAGGTTGGCGACATCTTCGAGGTAACAGTTGTAAGATTTGTTAACTTCGGTGTGTTCGTAAACATTGCTGAAGGTGTTGACGGTTTGGTTCACATTTCTCAGATTTCTAACAAGAGAATCAAGGCTGCTTCTGACTGCCTCGAGTTAGGTCAGAAAGTACAGGCTAAGGTTATTGATACAGATCTTGAAAACCACAAGATTAACTTGAGCATTAAAGAGGTTCAGGCTTACGATCCTCCATATGTTGAAGAAGAACCTGTAGCTGAAGAAGCTGCTGAGGAGAAGGCTCCTAAGAAGAGAGCTCCAAAGAAAAAGAAAGAAGTTAAGGAAGAGGATGACTACAAGCAGGAAATCGTTTCTTCCGGTGCTTCAATTGCTGATATCTTAGCTTCTAAGGGCGAAGAAATCGAAGAATAATTTTTGTTTGTTACATAGCCGGTTGACACTTGTTTTTGTTAACCGGCTATGCTATAATCTAAAACCGTTGCGGTTGTTGTAAAGGGATACGGCAGTTGCAACGTTAAAACGCGGATATGGCGGAATTGGCAGACGCGCATGGTTCAGGTCCATGTCTTAGCAATAAGGTACAGGTTCAAGTCCTGCTATCCGCACCAAAAAGTAGAAATCCGAACCCAAAGCCGGTAGGCGAAGGGTTCGGATTTCTTTTTGTGTTCGGTGATCTGTGATGCTGACTTGCTGTTGTTGGCATCACGCCCGAGCACCGCCTAAGTAAATATCCTTGATAGTTGATGCCAAACGAAAACGAATTTTAAGAAAGGATATTTACAATGAAAAACGAAATCACTTATACCGAACATAACGGACTTTACTACCCCGATCTTGCACTTCCAGAGCAAACAAATCACCCACTTGGAAAGTACGCTAATCTGCGACTCGACTTTATGAAAAAGCATCGTCGCGGAACTTACACCACCCTTCTTACTGAAGGACGATTAAACGAATACCTACACGCCATTGATATTCAAGCTCACGAATTGCTCGATGACATAATTCTTCGCCTCGCCCAAGAACGCGGCATAGTCGAAGTTCTGAAGGCTCATAACGCACTCCAATGGACTGCCGAGAAGAACAACATCAAAGCAAGCGCAGAGGAGATTGTTTTGCGGGAGGTGGTCTATCAATGAGGTCAATCATCAACGAGCTTTGGCATGGAAACATCATACCGCAAGAGGATAGTCGAACCAACTCAAAGGAAATGAAAGAACTCCTCGGCTACATGTCACGGCATCATGAGAATTTGGAGAAAAGCTTTACCGACGAGCAGAAAGAAATCTTCGAAAAATTCCACGATTGTTGGAGTGAATATATGAGCCTTGGTGAAGCAGCCATCTTTGGATATGCTTTCAAGCTCGGTATGCAAATTGCCATTGAAACATTAACCGAATAACGAAAGGCGGCGAGGCTTGTCCTCGCCGCCTTCTCTATACGATTTCACAAACCAACATTATCTCAACTCAAAACATGAACAATCCGACACAAATCGACAATTGTATCTTAAAATTTTGTAGTAATATGGTATAATATATTTTGTAAAAGTTTATTTTCAAGAAGATATGAAAAATGTCTGAGAGAATTGATATGCCTAATCGTTGGTATTCCACAAAAGAAATCTGTGCTTATCTTGGTATAAGTCGTGATACGATGCTTGTATGGATTGCCAAAAAGAATATGCCTGCTCACAAGGTTGGACGCAATTGGATGTTCAAAACAAGCGAGATTGACGAGTGGGTGAGAAAAGGACAGATGTCCGAATAAAAGAAAGGTTATTAAAATGAAATCTAAATTTGTATTTTTGATATTTTTTATTGGATACATAATAATTATGTTTAGTAATGCTGCAGGATTCATTATCGTTGGCGATGAAATACTTTTGGGATTATCTTTATCAGCATTACTTATGTCATTAGGGGATTGTGTAACTGGTATCAAAATATCTATGTGTCAGTCTAATCAAATGGCGTATATTACAAAGTGTACATCTTTTTTTATTGAGGATAGATTTAAGAAAAAAGTTCCAGTGTCAAACACAGGAATTAATATTAGAAATGTGAAGAAGAATCTTGAGATTCAAAATCCTACATATCGTAAAGCTAAACATCCTAATGAGTATATTAACACTAAAAAGATCAAGGTGTGTAAATGGGTTGAATTAGTATTTTTCTTCTTATCGATACTTTCTTTTGTGGTAACTCCATTTTTAAGGATATCGCTTGTTACTATAAAAGCATTAACCATATCGACAACTTTGCTTGCGTTTGGATTTATGTGTTTAAATTTGTTCCTTTCGGAAATTAATGAGGAACTAAACAAACGACATATTGATTTTATTAATAACACCCAAATACATGTAAGTTCTGCCTATAATGATTTTTCGTACTGGCTAAATAATCAACTGAATTTTAGAGAGGATTTAAAAGCAGCACAAGAAGAAGCGGAGAGACACGGCACTTGGGGAATTGTAGGAATGGAACCCATTGATCAAGAAAACGATTTAGATAGCCACTAACAAAATTTTAAAGCTATAATAGCGAATAATTTTTTGATTGGCAAATAGATGGCATAGTGAGCTCCAATCTCTATTAAAACTGAAGAATTGGATTTGAAAGTAGTATGATGTTATGAAAGAAAAGAAATACATAATTGATAATGCCGAGCTGATGGCAGAATGGAATTGGGAAAAGAATAATGAATTAAAATTCGATCCTAATGCACTAACCCTTGGAAGCAATAAAAAGGTTTGGTGGAAATGTAGTAAAGGGCATGAATGGCAAGCATCGATAGGTCATAGAACCAAAGGGCGTGGGTGCCCATATTGTTCAGGTAGATATGCTATTAAAGGCGAAAATGATTTGCAAACGGTCAATCCAACTTTAGCCAAAGAATGGAATTATGAAAAAAATAATGAATTAACACCAGCGTATGTATTGCCTAATAGTGACAAAAAAGTATGGTGGAAATGTAGTAAAGGGCACGAATGGCAGGCATCAATAAGTCATAGAAGTCAAGGGCGTGGATGCCCATATTGTTCTGGTAGAAAGACATTAGAAGGTTATAACGATTTACAATCGATTAATCCTGCAGTAGCAAAAGAATGGAATTATGAAAAAAATAATGGATTAACACCAACAGACGTTACGCCTAATAGTGATATAAAAGCTTGGTGGACGTGTAGTAAAGGACACGAGTGGCAAGCTACGATAGGCAGCAGGCATAAAGGAAGCGGCTGCCCATATTGTTCTGGCAGAAAGACATTAAAAGGTTATAACGATTTACAATCGATTAATCCTGCAGTAGCAAAAGAATGGAATTATGAAAGAAATGGTAATTTCAAGCCTGAACATTTCACAGCGAGTAGCAATAAAAAAGTATGGTGGAAGTGTAGTAAAGGACACGAGTGGCAAACTACGATAAACAGCAGAAATGATGGCTGTGGCTGTCCTGTTTGCAGTTCCGAACGAAAAACATCTTTTCCCGAATATGCGATTGTGTATTATCTCAAAAAACATGGTTTAGAAGCGATACACACATATAAAGAAAAAGGTTATGAACTTGATGTTTTTATACCTTCAAAAAAAGTTGCAATCGAATATGATGGGTATCTTTGGCACAAAAACAGAACAAAACAAGATTTAGATAAAAATTTAAAATGCTTAAATGATGGGATAAAGTTATACAGAATTAGAGAAGGATTGCACCTGTTAAACGATAGTTCTTTGGATTATGTTGTTCACAAAACTCAAAAAGATTTATCCTTTGTGCTTGAAAAAGTTTTAAGTGAAATAATCGGAATGGGCATTCTTGTTGACTTGAATAGAGATGCGATTGCTATAGAAAACTTACGGGAATTAACAGAAAAGGAAAGTTCACTTTTGTTTTCAAATCCTGAAATTGCAAAAGAATGGAATCATGAAAAAAACGGCAATTTGAAGCCTGAGCATTTTGCATCAAATAGCAATAAAAAAGTGTGGTGGAAGTGTAGCAAAGGTCACGAGTGGCAATCGAAGATAAGCCATAGAAATAATGGGAGCGGATGTCCATATTGTTCAGGCCAAAAATCTTTAAAAGGTTATAACGATTTACAAACTGCTAATCCAATTTTAGCAAAAGAATGGAATTATGAGAAAAACGGTGAAATAACACCGAATATGGTTACTATAGGTAGCACGAAAAAAGTTTGGTGGAAGTGTGACAAAGGACACGAATGGCAAGCTTCAATAAATAATAGGAGTATAGGGCGTGGATGTCCCTATTGCTCAGGAAGATACGCCATAAAAGGTGAAAATGATTTGCAAACGGTTAATCCATCATTAGCAAATGAATGGAATTGTGAAAAAAACAATGGATTAACCCCTGCGGATGTACTACCTAATAGTGATAAAAAAGTATGGTGGAAATGTAGCAATGGTCATGAATGGCAAGCTACGATAGGCAGTAGGAATAAAGGTAGCAGTTGCCCTATTTGCAGAAAAAAACATAGCAAGTGACGGTGAT
>SVJE01000002.1 GCA_015069135.1 Oscillospiraceae bacterium
GAACCTCCGACCCCACGCTTAGGAGGCGTGTGCTCTATCCAACTGAGCTATTGGGACGTATTAAATTTTTTTGTCAGCCCCCGTAGTTATCGGACTCAGCTCCCTCCTAAGGTTTTTCCAAGGTGAACGTTGTAACGCTACCTTAGGAGGGGCTTGTTATATCCATTTAACTATAGAGGCTTAAATGCACAGCTGATTATAGCAGATATAAAAACAAAACACAATGTGAAAAAAGAATTAAAAATTTCGGTAAAAACGGACATTTTACCGTTATTGCTATTGATTCAAAAGGTGTGGTGTTGTAAAATACATATGTATCTTGAGTATTTTAACTGCGGAGGTTTTTTATGAGTCTTGAAAGAGCACCTTTCTCATCTACATCATTGCCGGTTGGAAATTTAGGAATTATTGCAATGAAAGGCTGCGAAGATTTAGCACAGCAGGTCGACGCATGGTTGCATGAAGGTCGCGGTGAGCCCGCTGACGCACCATCTTATCTTCTGAAGAGTAGATGTCCACGATTTGGTAACGGTGAAGCAAAATGTATAATCGATGAATCAGTAAGAGGTAAAGATTTATTTATTCTTGTTGATGTTGGCAACTACAATTGCACATACAACTTTATGGGAAGACAGAACTCCATGTCACCGGACGATCATTTTCAGGATTTAAAGAGAGTTATTTCCGCAGCAGCAGGTAAGGCAAAAAGAATTAATATTATTATGCCGTTTTTATATGGTGGAAGACAGCACAAGAGAACAGGTCGTGAATCTTTGGACTGTGCAGTAGCACTCCACGAATTGGAAAACTTAAATGTTGAAAATATTATTACTTTTGACGCTCATGACGCAAGAGTACAGAATGCAATTCCTTTTACAGGGTTTGAAAATGTGATGCCTCATTATCAGTTTGTTAAATCTTTACTTACAGAGGCGCCAGACATTAAGATTGATAAAGAAAATCTTATGATTGTAAGCCCTGATGAAGGTGGTATTCACAGAAATATTTATTATTCATCTTTGTTTGGTGTGGATCTTGGCGTATTTTACAAGAGAAGAGACTTCAGCCGTGTTGTAAACGGAAGAAATCCTATTATCGCTCACGAATTTATTGGTGGCGATGTTGAGGGCAAGGATGTAATTGTGGTTGATGATATGCTTTCCTCTGGTGATTCCGTTCTTGATATTGCACAGGAACTTAAGAGACGTAAAGTGCGTAGATTGTTTGTAGCAGTTACTTATGCATTGTTTACAGAAGGGACAGATGCATTTGCAAAAGCTTATGAAGAAGGTCTTTTTGAGAAGATTTTTGCAACAAACCTTACATACAGACGTCCCGAGCTTGCAGATGCTCCTTGGTTTGCCGAGGTTGATATGTCTAAATACATTGCAAAGATTGTTGATAGTCTTAACTATGACGAATCTTTAGGAAATCTTATAGATCCTTCACAGAGAATTACAAATCTTATGGAGAAACATAATAACGGATAATTTTTATAAATATTTGTATGTTTATCAGAGCCCCGGTGCAATTTTGTGCCGGGGTTTAGTGTTGTCGAAAAATTTAAACTACTTATGAAAACTACAAGACAGGGGTCAGACCCCCGTCTTAAAAAAACAACGAAAAAATGTATTGACATACAGACACAATGTGATACAATTACTCTTACACTTGTTTAGTAAATCTAAACAAAAAGTTTATTTTTCCGAAACAGACAGAAAGGGAAAGAAATGACTGGTTTTGCTATTGGTGCAAAAATTAAAGCACTGCGAATAAAAAACGGATTAACCCAAGAAGAATTGGCTAATAGAAGCGAACTATCTAAAGGTTTTATTTCTCAGGTGGAAAGTGAACAAACGTCACCATCTATTGCTACACTGGTAGACATATTAGAGTGTCTTGGTACTAATCTTACGGAGTTTTTTAGTGATGCAACAGAAGAGCGAGTTGTTTTTACTAAAGAGGATTACTTTATTAATGAAACACCTGAGGAAGGCAGACTGATAACCTGGTTAATTCCCAACTGTCAGAAGAATGATATGGAGCCGATAATTCTTGAATTGGCACCAGGAGGTGTGTCTCCTAATGATGAGCCCCATGCAGGTGAAGAGTTTGGATATGTTTTGTCTGGTGCAGTTCAGGTTATTATTGGCAAACATAAGTATAAGGCAAAAAAAGGTGAAAGCTTTTATTTTGCAGCAGATGAAAATCATTCTATAGCAAACATTGGAAATTCAACAGCAAAAATTTTATGGATTTCGACACCACCAAGCTTTTAATATAAAAATTTTACCAAGACAGGGGTCAGACCCTCGTCCTACAAGGAGAAGCAAATGTCAGAACATATTATCGACTTATTAAACATAACAAAGAGTTACGGCGACAATGAAATTATAAAGGACATGAGTCTTTACATAAGAAAAAATGAATTTCTTACGTTGTTGGGACCTAGCGGATGTGGGAAAACAACAACATTAAGAATGATAGCCGGTTTTGAAAAGCCGGACTCAGGTAAAATCCTTTTCCACGGGGAGGATATAGCAAACCTGCCGCCTAATAAAAGAAATGTAAATACTGTTTTCCAGAAGTATTCTCTTTTCCCTCATATGAATATTTATGACAATATTGCATTTGGTCTCAGAATAAAAAAGATGCCTGAAGAGGAAATTAGACAGAAAGTGACTTGGGCTCTAGAGCTGGTTGCTCTTAAAGGTTTTGAGAAACGTATGCCTGAGTCTTTAAGTGGTGGTCAGCAACAGAGAATTGCCATTGCAAGAGCTTTGGTTAACGAGCCGGAGGTACTTCTCTTGGACGAGCCTTTGGGTGCTTTGGATCTTAAGCTCAGAAAAGAAATGCAACTGGAGCTTAAGGCCATTCAGCAGAAGACAGGTATTACATTTATATATGTAACCCATGACCAAGAAGAGGCCCTTACAATGTCTGATACAATTGTGGTTATGAATCAGGGTGTTATCCAGCAGATTGGCACACCTACTGACATTTACAACGAACCTGTAAACGCTTTTGTTGCACGTTTTATCGGTGAGAGCAACCTTTTATCAGGTGTTATGCTTAAAGATCGTCTCTGTGAATTTGCCGGAAAAGAGTTTGTCTGTGTAGATACAGGATTTGACAAAGACGAGGATGTGGATATTGTTATCCGTCCGGAGGATATAAAAATTACAAAGCCGGAAGAGGGTCAGCTTACAGGTACAGTAATCAACACTATTTTTAAAGGTGTTCACTATGAGATGATAGTGGAAAGTGAAGGCTTTAACTGGAAAGTTCACAGTACACTTGCTACAGAACCAGGCACAGAAGTTGGAATGAAAGTGGATCCATTTGACATCCAGATTATGCGTATTCCTTTCAATGTTTTAACAGGTTGGGTTAACGAGGATAACTTGGTGGAAATCGGTGACGACAAATTCCAGTGTACAGCCCACGGTTTCGAAAAAGACGAAACAGTTTCTGTTTATATTTTACCGCAGGATATTGAAGTGTATCAGGCGCCTAAAGCTCCGCAAAACAAGAAGGACAAGCACTATCTTGAGGCGTTGGAAGCTTTTGAGGGTAAAATGGAAGAGATGGGTAACACAATTACCGGCGAAGTGGAGAACTTCCGCTACAAAGGTGACGACTACGAAATTAATGTAAAGAGCGGGGATTTGGACATCCTGGTGCATACCTATAACAAGGTGTCCATTGGTGAGAAGGTAACTTTACACATTCCGGCCGGTAAAATAAAAATCAGAAAGAGGGAGGACCCTGCAGATGTTCTGGAACAAGGTGAGTAAAGCTTTAAAAGCTACGCCTTTGTATGTTTGGGTAATAATGTTTACGGTTTTGCCTCTTTTGATGATATGCTTTTACGCATTTTTTGAGGTAAAATTAACAGGTATTGAATTTACTCTGGACTATTTTAAGGCAGCGGTTACAAATTTAGACTATATTAAGACAATGGGACTTTCTTTCAGGCATGCAGCAATAAGCACAGTTGTTTGTTTGTTGGTAGGTTACCCGGTAGCATATATTTTAACAGGAGTTTCTGAGAGAATCAGGGGACTGGCGGTAGTTATATTTTTACTGCCTATGTGGATGAACTTCCTTATCCGTACATATGCAATGAGAGCTTTAATTGAAAAAGGCGGTATTTTAAGCGGTGTGTTTGAGCTTATAGGTATTGAAAATGGTACACTTATAGGTACAGACGCGGCTATTGTAATAGGAATGGTGTATAACTTCCTGCCTTTTATGATTCTTCCAATATATAATAGTCTTAATAAACTAGACCACAGGTTAGTGGAGGCCGCCCAGGATTTAGGCGCAAATGCTTTTACAGTATTTAGAAAAGTTACTCTTCCTTTGTCAGTGCCGGGAATAGTTTCCGGTATTACAATGGTATTTATGCCTGCGGTAACAACTTTCGTTATTCCTCAGATGCTTAACAACAAAGTAATGACAATAGGTAGCCTTATTGAGTATAAATTTAAGCAGGAAGTTTCTGCATCTGCTGTATCAGGCACAGGTGCAGCTCTTTCCATGGTGCTTATGGTTCTGGTAATTATAAGCATGACTTTAGTAAATAAATTTGATAAGGACGGAGAGGGAGGTGGCTTCATATGATGAAAGCATTGAAACGATTTTATCTGGGCCTGGTACTTCTTTTCCTTTATGCACCTATTGCAGTGCTGATTGTTTTTTCTTTCAACACAGAGCAAAACCGTTCCCAGATGCAAGGATTTTCTCTAAAATGGTATGTTGAACTTTTTGAGGATGAGATGTTATTAACATCCCTGGGTAATACCCTGTTGATAGCCGCAATGGCATCGGTGATTGCAACTATTATAGGGACATACGCAGCTCTTATTATCGGTAAAATGAAACCCTTTGCCAAAACAACAACCATGAGCATTGTTAATATTCCAATTATAAATGCAGAAATTGTTACAGGTATATCACTGATGATGCTTTTTGTATTCTTATCCATACCTTTGGGATTCACAACACTGTTGATAGCTCATGTGGCTTTTAACGTTCCTTATGTGGTTTTGTCAGTAATGCCTAAAATAAGACAACTCAACCGTAGCACCTACGAGGCTGCTTTGGATTTAGGCGCATCTCATGCTATGGCTTTTAGAAAAGTTGTTTTACCGGATATTATGCCGGGTGTAATTTCAGGACTTTTGTTGTCTTTTACCATGTCATTAGATGACTTTATAATCAGTTATTTTACCACAGGCCCCGGATTCCCCACGTTGTCAGTAACTATTAACACCATGACAAAAAAATCCGTGCCTTTGTCAGTAAATGCTTTGTCCACACTGATGTTTGTGGTGGTTTTTGCAATTATGCTGTTCATAAACTTGCGTAAACCTGCCAAGAAAGGAGATTCCTGATGGGTAGAGTGTTAAAAAAATCAGTAGCAACGGCTTTGGCTGTTATTATGATTCTGAGTTTATGCACAGGATTAACAGGTTGTGGCGATGGAAGAACAAAACTCTATGTGTATAACTGGGGTGAATATATAGACGAGGAGGTTCTGGAGATTTTTGAACAGGAATATCCACAGTACAATGTTATTTATGACACATTTGCCACCAACGAGGAAATGTATCAGAAAGTAGCCTCCGGTAGTGTGGCTTACGATGTGCTGATACCTTCTGATTATATGATAGAGAGAATGGTAAAAGAGGACTTCCTTGTGGAAATTGATACTTCTTCCATGGAAAATTACGGTAAAATAAAATCTTCTCTCTTAGGTACACCATTTGATCCTGAAGAAAAATATTCTGTACCTTATATGTGGGGTACTTTAGGTATAATATATAACACAAAAATGGTGGATGAAGAAGTGGACAGTTGGTCTGTTTTATGGGATAAAAAGTATGAGGGACAGATACTTATGTTGGAGTCTGTTCGTGATACATTGGGCTTTTCATTAAAGAGGTTAGGATATTCTCTTAACACCACATCCGAAAAGGAAATTAATGAAGCCAGGGACGAGCTTATTAAGGCAAAACCTCTTTTTGCAGACTGGGGAGTGGATACCATAAAAGATCCCATCAAGAATGGTCATTATGCTTTTGGTGTAACATGGTCCGGCGATGCTATGGAAATTATGAGTGAAAATGAAGATATTGCTTATGTTGTACCTAAAGAAGGTAGCAACTTCTGGATTGATGCCATGGTAATTCCTAAAACCAGTAAAAACATTGATGGTGCAAAATTATTTATTGATTTTATGTGTCGTACCGATATAGCTCTTATGAATGCGGAAGAAATCGGATACTCGACTCCTCAGATGGAAGTGCTAGATATTTTGGGAGAGGACTACATAAATGATGAGGTTTATAATCCGCCGGAAGAAATCATAGAAAATTGTGAGGTGTTTGTAGATTTAGGAGAACATCTTATAGCCTACAACTCAGCATGGGAAAAAATTCGATTGTTTTCGTAAAATTGTTTATGTCTAACCGCTGTAGTAAGCAGCGGTTTTTTCGTCATTATTCGAAGACGGGGGTCAGGTCCCCGTCTTTACTTTGGTTTGCAGTCTAAAGCCTTTTGTGATATAATTTTTTTACTTAGGACATAATTGATTAGACGATAAAAAGGAGGAAATTAAAGTGTTAATAAAAAAAGTATTACTTGTGTTGTTAGCAACAGCAATTATTGGCTCTTTGTTTTGTGGTTGCGAAGAAAAATATTCTATTGAAGAACCTTTTGATTTCAGTTCTATAGCCACAAAAGCTCCTCAAGAAGACACAAACGATGTGATAGAAGATGTGGGAAATAATGAACAAGAGGCTGTACAGCCTGAAGAGATAGGAAATCCTTTCCTTGAGCAGGCAGAGCAGTATGTTGTGCCTGAAGATGTTGTTGTAAAAATGAAAACAGAAGTACTTCTTGAAACATACATGAGTTATCCTATGATTGGTATTATATGTTTTGAAGAAAATCCGGTTGAAGCTTATGATATATGGGTAAAAGAAACAGACAATTGTATTAAAGAATTGGCCGGTCGTGAAGATACTATAGGTAAAATAATAGAATTGTACACCAGCTTAGTGGCTGCAGAAACAAAGACACATATTTCAGAGGATAAAGATTACGAAACTGAAAAGAAAATAGACTGGTTAGAATTTTTATTACTTAATGAGAGTATAAAAATACATGCTACCGCAGAGCAGAAGAAAGAAATTGTAAAACTGGCAACAACCAGAGACGATAATAATTTTCAAAATGGGTATGCTATTGCAGATTTGTACCCTGATTTGGCAGCAGCATATAAGTAAGGTTGACAAATTGACTAAATACAGATAGACTAAACGTGTTATTTGGCTTTTATTTTACGGAGGAAACAGATGTTTAATGTTGGCAACAAGAAAAAAGGAAGTGTAGCAACAGCAAAGGTTGGTGGCGAGATGCCTTTCGCTATAAGTGAGGCATACAAGACCGTGCGTACAAATTTGTTGTTTTCTTTGGCTTCTATTGGTAAAAAGACAGTTGTCGTTTCATCCGCATTGCCACAGGAGGGTAAGAGTGTAACTACAGCTAATTTGGCTATTGCATTAGCACAGACTTCAGCTAAGGTAATGCTCATTGACGGCGACCTCAGAAGACCTACACAGCATAAACTTTTTGGTGTTGATAATACAAAGGGTTTGTCCAATATGTTGGCAGGTTTTGATTCTGTTGCAGATTCTGTAAAAAGAAACGTTTATGCTAATCTTGACTTGATTACAGCAGGTGCTTTACCCCCTAATCCATCAGAATTACTTGGCAGCAAGAATATGGAAGTGTTCCTTCAGAAGACGGAAGAATACTATGATTATATTTTGATCGACAGTCCTCCTATTAACATAGTGACAGATGCGGTAGTTGTTTCAAAAAGAGCTGCCGGAATTGTGCTTATTGCAAGATCTCAGCAGACAACAATAGATGAATTAAATAGTGCAGTATCATCTGTTAAAGTTGCGGATGGTAATATATTAGGCGTTGTGGTATCAGATGTGGACAGAAGTGTTAAGGCATCTTATTATGGGCATTCCAAAAATCGCAGATACTATTATTATAATGATTATGGCAAGCCTTACCGAGAACGAAAACAGAAGGCTGATGTAACTGAAACACAGTCTGGAGATAGTGCTGAATAAATATTTTCGGTAAAATTCAGATTATTAAAAACGGTTATAGCAGCGCAAACACACAATGAAAAAAAGAAATGCTGCAACCGGACATAATGAATAGGATTCTTCCGGGGTCTATTAAATAGCTTTAATGTGGCATTTTAATAGGAACCGGAAAATTTTTGTAAAAAATTAGCAGGAAGGCGGGTGAAAAGATGGAAGAAATGGAACTTTTACAGGAAGAAATTCTTGAACTTTTAGAAAATCGTAAATTTGCTGCTTTAGGTAAAATACTGAAAGAAATGGAACCTGCAGACGTAGCCTATATTATGGATGAGCTCCCGGAGGAAGATTTACCGGTGGTCTTCAGAATTTTACCTAAAGAATTAGCTGCAGATACTTTTGCGGAACTGGATGGAGATGTGCAGGAGCTTTTGGTTACCTCTTTCAGTGATAAAGAGCTTAGAGCTGTGATGGATGAAATGTTCGTGGATGATGCTGTTGATATGATTGAAGAAATGCCCGCCAATGTGGTTGCCAGAATTCTGAAAAACACAGATCCAGAAACAAGAAAAGTTATTAATACTATTTTACAGTACCCGGAGGACAGTGCAGGAAGCATTATGACGGTAGAATACGTCTTCCTGCGAAAGGATATTACTGTAAGTGATGCCTTTAAAAGAATTAGACAGGTTGGCATTGATAAAGAGACCATATATAACTGTTATGTCACAGAAAATCGTAAACTTATTGGTATTGTTACGGTAAAAGACATGCTTTTGGCAGCGGAAGAATGTCTTGTTGAAGAGATTATGGATGACCATGTTATTTTTGTGGATGCCTACGAAGATAAGGAGCTTGTGGCAGAACAATTCCGTAAATATGGCCTTATGGCAATGCCTGTTGTTGACAAGGAACAGCGCCTGGTAGGTATTGTTACCTTCGATGATGCTATGGACGTTTTACAGGAAGAAAACACAGAAGATATTGAAATGATGGCGGCCGTTACACCTACAGATAAACCTTATCTTAAAACTGGTGTTTTTGAAACATGGAAGAAACGTATTCTGTGGCTTGCGTTATTGCTGTTGTCCGCTACTTTTACCTCTTCCATCCTGAGATTTTTTGAAGAGTCTTTGGCGGCACAGTCTGCTCTTATTATGTTTATTCCAATGATTATGGGTACTGGTGGTAACGCAGGTGGCCAGTCTTCTGTTACAATCATCCGTGGACTATCTTTGAATGAAATTACAATGAAGGATATATGGCGCATAATGTGGAAGGAATTCAGGGTATCTATATTGTGTGGTGTAACATTGTCGATAGTGACTTTTGCTAAAGTGCTTCTTTTCGACCGTCTTTCACTATTGGTGGCAGCGGTAGTTTCCCTGACTATATTTGCAACACTGATTCTTGCTAAATTAGTGGGGTGCATTCTTCCTATGCTGGCAAAGAAAATAGGTTTTGACCCGGCAGTAATGGCAAGCCCTTTCATTACCACCATAGTTGATGCTTTGTCAATGCTGATATACTTTGAAATAGCCAAATGGATTTTACAGATGTAAAAAAGTAAAATCAAGAATAAAAGTTTAAATATTGGAAAAACTGCTTCTTAATTATACAAATTGAGAGGCTTTTTTTATGGAAAAATCAAACCGGGGGTCTGACCCCTGTCCGTCAAAAATAAGTTCTAACCTTAGCATAAATCGACGAATGCTGAAAAATTTATTTGGTGAGAGTCAAGATGTTAAAATGCGTGAGTTTGAATTTGGCACTAGTAAAAAATTTCGCGCACTTGTACTGTTTATTGACGGAATGGTGGATAAAAATGTTGTAAACCATCAGATTATAGAGCCGATAATGTATAGCGATAAAATGACGAGGGATTTTACCTTTGAAAAAATCTCTTCGTTGAAAGACATTCTGGATTCTTTGGTAGCTATCGGCGAAGTTACAGAGGTAGCTACCTTGGACGATGCTGTTCAGGGCGCCTTGATGGGGGATACCGTATTGTTTGTTGAGGGACAGGTAAAATGCCTGATTCTAGGTAGCAAGGGCTTTGATAAAAGAAATGTAAATGAACCGGATTCAGAGGTTGTTATCAGAGGACCTAAAGAAAGTTTTACTGAAAACTTAAGAACAAACACGGTATTGCTAAGACGCAAAATAAAGAACTCTGAGTTAAGAATGATTCATTTTACCATGGGTAAAAGGACAAAAACCCCGGTTGTAATCACATATATTGAAGGATTGGTTAAACCCGGAATTGTGGAGGAAATAAAAAGGCGGCTGAAGCAAGTTGAGGCTGATGGGATTCTGGATTCTGGGTACATTGAGCAATATATTGAAGATGCACCATTTTCTATTTTTCCTACTGTGGGAAATACTGAAAAGCCCGATGTGTTGGCGGCTCGTCTGCTGGAAGGCCGTGCCGGTGTAATTGTGGATGGTTCCCCGGTGGCTTTGACAGTTCCCTTTTTGTTTATTGAAAAGTTTCAGAGCGCAGAGGATTATTACTCCCGTCCTTGGTTTGCATCTTTCATACGGGCTTGTCGTTATCTGGCTTTTGCACTTTGTGTATTAACTCCGGCACTTTATGTAGCTTTTTCTGCATTTCATCCGGGCATTATTCCTACTAAGCTGCTTTATACAATGATTGCTGCCAGACAAGGCGTTCCTTTTTCAGCTTTTTTTGAAGCGGTGGTAATGATTCTGCTGTTTGAGTTGCTTCGGGAGGCGGGTTTGCGACTTCCTAAGCCAGTTGGGCAGACAATTGGTATTGTGGGTGCGTTGATTATGGGTGAATCTGCTGTTTCAGCAGGTCTTGTAAGTCCGTTGCTTTTAATCTGTGTAGCCTTGTCGGCTGTGTCAGGATTCGTAGTATCAGGTTTGAATGGAGTGCAAAATATTTTACGACTTATATACCTTGTGTTGGCTGCAACCTTGGGAGGCTTGGGGGTAGCTTTTGGATTGTTTTTCACATTATTACATCTTTCCGTTTTGAAATCTTTCGGAAGACCGTATCTGCAACCATTTGCTCCTTTAGAACCCCGGGATTTAAAAGATTCTGTTGTTCGTGCTCCGCTGTGGAAAATGATATTGAGACCTACTGCTTTTTCAAGAAACAGAGTTCGTTTTTCAAACACAAAAAATAAAGGAGACCGGTAAAATGACAGATAATAAATTGCTGAAAGTTTTTAAATGGATTTTTTTTGTTACCACGTTTTTGTTGCTATTGTTTGTTATTGTTTTTTTGTTTACAGGATGTGTGGATAAACAGGAATTGGATGAACTTACTGTGGTGTCGGGAATTGCAGTAGATGAAGGCAAATCCCAAGACGGGGGTCAGGTCCCCGTCTTAGGTGAGTTGTCGATAAGTGTTGAGTTTGTTACGGTTTCTTCAGAGGGAACGACAGGTAAA
Source organism: Oscillospiraceae bacterium (assembly GCA_015069135.1). Lineage (GTDB taxonomy): Bacteria > Bacillota > Clostridia > UBA1212 > SIG427 > SIG427. The sequence continues at coordinate 11,551 of SVJE01000002.1, forward strand.
GATGTGAAGGGTAAGGTCCTTAATTTGCATGGTAAAAATGCATTTTCAGCATTGCGTTCTGCCATGAACATCTCCCAGAATAAGTTATATTTATCTCACAATCAGATTTTAATATTTGGTAGGAAGCTTGCTGAAAAAGGACTGAATGAACACATTGACTTTTTTATAAGAGACTATGAAGCAAGGCTAAATGTACCCTTGCTGATAGCGGACGGAGAAGCTGGAGAGATTTTACAAACAAAACCCGAGGGTGTTGGTCTGATATCAGAATTCCTTAACAACATGGCAAATGTCCAGTCCGTGCAAGGTTTAAACGTAAATACAAAAATGTTTGACTTGGTCACAAATATTTCATCATGGGAAAAAGGTACTCTAATTCCACTTGTTAAAACGTCAAAAGAAGGCGAAAAAACAACATTGAAAATTGACGAAACTGCGGCATTTGTTGGAGACACCATGGTTGGGACCTTGGACGGGGGTCAGACCCGTGGCGTACTCTGGGTGATGGGATTGGCTAAAGATGGTCTTATAAACATAGAAACTTCTCAGGGCCAGGTAGTAGTGGAAATCACGGGGAGTAAAGTAGACAAGAAAGTTGAATATAAAGATAAAAAGCTTAAGGTAAAAATAGACATTTTACAGTCAGGAGTTGTTGGAAGTGCCACAAACGGAGCCGGATACAACTATGACAAAAATATTGAAGAAATCCAGAATGTAACGGAAAAAGCTATTGTTTCGGAGATTAAGAAGGGTTATAAAAAATTGGCTGAACTTGGGTGCGATGTATATGGTTTCGGGGATTGGCTAAGACGAAATGAACCAGATCAATGGAAAGAAGTTGTGACCAACTGGGATAAGTTTTTTAAGAATATAGATTTTACAATAGAGGTAAAATCCACCATCGATAATACGGGAGCATTAAGGAAAGATATATGAAAAATGCAAGACAGGGGTCAGACCCCCGATTTACAATAGCGGCCTTAATTTCTGCAGGCCTCTTACAGGTTTCGTCAATTTTCTCCCTTGCAAGGGAATCCGGATGGATAGTGGTGGCTATTGCAACGGCTATCATAATTCCCGTTTGTATTATGTATGGGAAACTGGGAGAGATTGCGGGACGGAATGTATTTACTAATGTATTTGGCAGGATTCCGGGAACTGTCATTAACATTTTATATGTGTTATATTTTATTTTTTTTACATCCATTGATATGCGCCAAGCCAGCAATCTTATATCCGGAGGCATGTTTCCCGGGTTGTCGCCCCTGATAATGCCATTGCTTTTTGCACCAATATTATTTTACAGTGCAAAAAACGAGACTAACAGAGTAGCAACGTTGGGTTTTATTCTTTTTACAATGACAGCACTTATGACAGCTGCGGATGTTGTTTTACAAGTTTCCCAGCTTCGTTTTCAGAATTATCTTCCTATTATCAATGCTTCTGTAGGAGATTTTAGTCAGGCTGTGTTTTTTTGTGTAACGGTAGCTATGGGAAGGCTCTCGGTGCTGCTATTTATTTTACCGGAGTCGGGAAGCAGGCCCAATTACAAAGGGTACGGATGGGGTGCACTGTTCGGCGGTGTTTTTCTCCTGGTTGTAGCGCTCAGGGATGTGGGAATTCTGGGCGTTTTGGTGTCATACCTCTCCAACACGGTTTTTGAAACGGTGCAACTTCTGGATGCTTTCGGATTTTTATCCAGGGTGGAAATATTATTTATTTTCATGCACATTGTAACCATAACTTACGTAATGTGCTTATGGACCGGAGTGTCCACTGATTTAACGGGTGAGATTTTACCGGTAAAAAACAAAAAAAATACATTTGTAGTTATTGGTATTGTGTTGATTATTATGGTGACCTCTGTGTTTGTTTTTACAACTTCCGCCATACTCAGAGAATTTATAAAAAACATTTTTCCCTACATTTCAGTATGGTTTGTGCTGATTTTTCCTGTTATGGCGTTGATTGTGGGACTTATCCGAAGACCACATGGCGGTAAAATGTAATTTTTTACCTATATGTTTTCGTATTGCTCTTTTTACAAAGTCCGTGGTATAATGACAACGTATCAAATTCCGGAGGCATTATTGTGAACAAGGACGGACAGAACCAAAAAAAGAAAAAGAAGTCCAAACGTAAAATAGGTTATGAAGCAGCTCGTATTCTGGCGTTGGCTGTTTTTCTTGCTTGCGCCGGAATTATAGGTGATAAGATTTACGGATATATTTATGATGATGAAACTGACTTGGTCTGGAGAGAGCAGATTCAGTTGGATATTGGTGTTACGCCCAAACCGGTAACTGAAAAGACTGTGCCACCTTATCCGGAAGTTACTCCTGAGAGAATAACATACCCTCAGATTATTACGACAGAAGAAATTAACAGACTTGAAGCATACGAAGATTTTGTATGTTGGATGTATATAGAAAATACAAATATAAGCAACTATGTGGTTCAGGCAGAGGACAACGAATTCTATTTGAGAAAGAATATCGACGGAAATACTAACGGAAATGGTTCTTTGTTTATGGACTTTAGGTGCGACCCTAAAAATTGGCAGGGACATAATATTGTGTATGGTCATAACCAGAAAAACGGAACAATGTTTTCTGATTTAAGAGAGTTTAATGACCCTGAGTTTTTCAAGGCTCATCCTATCATTTACACATATTCTGCGGAAGGTGTTAAGATATGGAAGATTTTTTCTGCTTATGAAACAGATACCAGCGATTATTATATAGAAACCTGGTTTGAAAATGATGATTCATATTTTGATTTTATAAGAAATCTTCAGAGCAAGTCTGTGGCAGAAACAGATGTAGTTCTTAAAGCAACGGATAAAGTTCTGACTTTGTCTACATGTTATAAATATGCAAATCCAAACGGGCGTTATGTTGTGCATGCTGTATTGATTGAAGAAGCTCCGTTAGCATAATATAGGAGGCGACACAGATGCAGATTGAAGACAAGTATAATCCGTTATTCGGATTTACACAGATAAGTGACCTTTTCTTTACAGACTATTTACCGGAACTGGATGGAGTAAGCACCCAGCTTTACATATTGTGCCTTTATTTCAATAAAAGAGGTAAGGAAATTACCAGGGAAGAGTTGGCAGCAGGTATAAAAGTAACACCGGCGGTTATTGACGAAAAACTTATTTCGCTTGAAAATGCGGGCTTGTTAGTTCGCAAAGAAAATAGAATCATTTTACAGGATATTAATCAAAAAGAGCTGGAGCGTTGCTACAGAAGCAGAACCACCGGCGCTATGAGTGATGAATTTACCATAGGACGCAAAGTGGTGCAGAAACGTGTGTCTGTTGCAAAGTCTATCAGTGATAAATTTTTTGGAGGCAATATGCCTGTTTCATGGTACCAGGATATAGATTTGTGGTTTGATAAATATAACTTTGAACCTGAAGTTATGTTTATGTTGTTTCAGCATTGTGTTCAGTATAATGCTCTTACAAAGCCATATGTAAGACGTGTTGCTGACGACTGGGGCAGAAGAGAAATCAGAACACCAGATCAGTTGGAAAAATATCTTACTGAATATGATTTGTATAAAACAAATAAGGGTAAGGTTATTAAAAAGTTAGGTCTGAATCCTACTTTGGACGAATATTCTGAGTATATTTTAAAAAGATGGTTCCTTATATATAAATATGATTTTGAAACTATTGAAGTAGCCCTTAGAAATGCTACAAAAAAGAAAAATGTGGGCCTTAACTATTTTGATGCCATAGTTACCGACTGGTACAAAAAAGGACTTCGCGATAAAGCTTCTGTGTTGGCTGAAGCAGAACAGCATAAAGCTTCTAACAAGGGCAATTCCGGGGCGAAGACCACAGGTACCGCACAGAAAAATAATTATCAGGAAAGAGCATATGACGACGACTTTTTACAGAGTCTTTACAAAGATGCACAGGGGGATAAGTGATGGATTTTTACGCTGAAGCGGAGCGGATACTTTCTCAGAAAGTCCGGGAAACTCAAAAGGCAGCTCAGGGTAAAATGCAACAGTTAAGAGACAGCCTTCCTGAGCTTATTTGCCTTGAAAATAAAATTAAAGAAACAGGACTTTCTTTGGTAAAATGTTCTATTTTATCTAAAAATGTTGATGCTCAGGAAACAAATAAGAATACTCTTACTACCAGATTGGAAGAGCTTTCTGCTAAAAAAGATGCTTTGCTGAAAGAAAAGGGAATTTTTCCTGAAGAAGTATATTACTGTCCTGTGTGTAAGGATACAGGTTATATTGAAGCTAATGGCAAAAGGCAAAGATGCAGTTGTTTTTTAAATATTTACACAGAGCTTCTTATGGGAGAACAGACTGAGTGGGATACAAGTTGTGATTTTACAGACTTTAAGACAGATTTATATCCTGATGTAACTGATAAGACTCGTTACGGAATAGAAAAGTCTCCCAGAGCACATATGGAATGGCTTTTTGAACTTTGTAAGGATTTTACAGGGCGTATACCGGACACAGGAGTAAAGAACATGATTTTTACCGGAAAGACAGGTCTGGGTAAGAGCTTTCTTTGTTCATGTATGGCAAATGAACTTATTCGCCGGGGCGTTTCTGTTTTGTATATTAAGGCACCGGAGATGTTCAATGAGATTACATTTAATAACAACCAGGAGTTAAGACGTCAGCTTTATTCCGTTCAGCTTCTGATTATTGATGACCTTGGGACAGAAAAGCAGACGGATATGAGATATTCTGATTTGTTAGAGATCCTGGAAAAGCGCCAGATGCTTCACAACAAGTTTGGGTATGCTACTGTGATTTCTACCAATATGGATCCTAAAGGGCTTTTATCTTATTACGATGAAAGAATTTGTTCAAGACTTTTTGGAAACTATGACCTCATAAGATTTGTGGGAGAGGATATCAGACTTATTAAGAAATAAGGAGGCTGTAATATGGGCTATGGAAGTTACTTTTATGAAGGAGATTCTGCAGTGGCTGTAGGACCCTTTATAGGTATTTTTTTATTTTTTTACTTGCTGTTATGTTTTTCTCTGGTAGCTTTTTCTGTTATTGCATATATTTTTCAAGCCAAAGGTATGTATGCTGTGGCTTCAAGGCGAGGATTGAAAAGTCCGTGGACGGCCTGGATTCCTTATGCAAATATGTGGCTTCTGGGTAAAATAGCTGATGACTATTGTGAAAAGGTTGAGGGAAAACAAACCAAATATGGTAAAAAGTTGCTTGGGGCAATGATTGGCATGACAGCAACGTTGTTTTTCTGGACTATTTATGCTGTTGTATGCGGCGTTATTATTGGACTTAACGACTCAGGCGCTTTAACGTCAGGGGTTTCTTTTATAGCACTGATGCTTCCGGCCTTGTTGTTGGTGTACGCATCCGGTATTATTCTTTATGTGTTCGAGTACATAGCACTGTATAAGTATTTTAAATCCTGTCAGCCATCACGTGCTGTACTGTATTTGCTTTTATCAATATTTATAGGAGTACCGTTACCTTTCTTTGTGTATTCTGCAGGTAAACATGATGAAGGTATGCCTGAAGTGATAATTTCGGAAGATGGAGATATTGAATAATGAAAATACATTTTACCAATGCAAGAATTATGCCCATGACTTCAGGGGCAGATATATTTTACGGGGATCTGATAACCGACGGAGAACGAATTGTTTATTGCGGAGAAGCGCTGGCTGATGATTCAGTAGTGGCAGCAGGAAGCGATAGGTTAATTGATTGTAAGGGGAATTTGTTTTTACCGGGATTTAAAAATGCCCACACCCACTCGGCGATGACTTTTTTGCGTTCGGTGGCAGATGATTTGCCTTTGGATCGCTGGCTTAATGAGCAAGTGTTTCCAAGGGAAGCGAAACTTACAGGAGAGGATGTTTACTGGCTCTCTAAGCTGGCCTTTTTAGAGTATCTGACCTCGGGCATTACTGCGGATTTTGATATGTATTTTCACACTGACGATTTTGTGGCAGCAGCTGAAGAATACGGCTTCAGATCTGTGCTTTGCGGAAGTATAAACAAATTTGGTGGCACAGTGCCCGGTATGGTGGATTCATATAACAAATATAATGCCATGGGACCTTTAATTTCATACAAATTGGGCTTCCATGCGGAATATACCACTGAACTTTCAATGATGCAGGAACTTTCCGAAGCGGCAAATACCTTGAAGGCGCCTGTGTATACTCATAACGCTGAAACTCGTTTGGAGGTGGAGGGCTGTATTGAACGATATGGTAAGACTCCTACTGTTTTAATGGACGAGCTTGGTATGTTTAATTATGGTGGCGGTGGCTTCCATTGTGTATTTTTAACAGAGGAAGATAAAAAGATTTTTGCGGACAGAGGTTTGTTTGCTGTTACAAATCCCGGCTCAAATGTAAAATTAGCCAGTGGAGTTGCTGATTTGGTTGGCTTGGAAAAGGCAGGGGTTAAAATGGCTATTGGCACTGATGGTCCTGCCAGCAACAATTGTCTGGACATGTTCCGTGAGATGTTTTTGGCAACCGGACTTCAGAAGGTGACTCGCTTTGAGCCGGAGGCACTTCCTTATGCTACAGTGCTGGATATGGCTTGTGTGCAGGGCGCAAGGGCTATGGGTCTTAATGATTGTGATTGTCTTGCTCCCGGTAAAATGGCTGATCTTGTTATGATTGATTTGCATCGTCCCAATATGCAACCTGTTGCCAATGTGGCAGCAAATCTGGTTTACAGCGGAAGTAAGGAAAATGTGGCTCTTACCATGATTGGCGGAAAGATTCTTTATGAGAAAGGTGAATTCTTTGTAGGCGAGGAACCCGGGATAGTTTATGACAGGGCAAATGCTATATTAAAAAGAATTGTTGGTTGAGATTAATTATATATGGAAAAAAGCAGTCGAAAGACTGCTTTTTTTGTGGCTTCAACCAGGACGGGGGTCTGACCCCTGTCTTGCAAAAAAAATAAAAAAATGTCGAATTTATTTATGGCGAGCTGCTAATGCACACCAACCTTTGTCGATTTTACAGTCTATAATTTCAAATCCTAAATTGTCTAAAACCGACAGTACATCATCTTTACGTTCTTCAATTATACCGGACATAATGTATGTTCCTGTTGGATTTAATAATTTTACCGCATCAGGGGTGAGAGCAATAACGATGTCTGCTACAATGTTGGCGGTGATTAAATCAAAAGTCTCTTCAACATCTTTTGCGAGGTCACCGTGCTTTGGAATAAAGTTTTCTTTAACACCGTTTAATGCTGCGTTTTCGGTGGCAACTTTTACAGAAAGTGCGTCAATGTCTATGCCCATGGCACATCCGGCACCTAAAAGCAGGGCGCTGATTGCCAAAATACCGCTACCGGTTCCCACATCAAGCACTTTAGCTCCGGGAACTGTGTATTTTTCAATAAGTTCCATGCACAGTCTGGTTGTTTCGTGCTGACCTGAACCAAAAGCCATGCCAGGATCAATAATTAAAGATTTTCTGTTTTCTGAAAGCTCGATAGGCACGTTTTTGGTTTCCCAGGAAGGGACAATAAGGAGCTTTTCGCCGATAGGACAGGGCTTAAAATACTTTTTCCAATTATTTGCCCAATCAGATTCTTTAATTGTTGTTGAATCCAGGACATATGGGATATTTTCCTGTTCAAAGCGTTCTTTTAGGAAAGCCAATCCTTCCATCGGGTTTTCTTCAGGACTGAAATATATATGTAACTTGGCCACAGTTCGATCTTTTGAAAGAAGCTCGCTGTCAATTATTTCCACAGGGCCAAATTTCTGTATTTCAATGTCGAAGTCAGAATAATCTTCAATATATATGCCGCGATTTATTACCATCTGGGCAATAGCAGCGGCAATTTCTATGTGTTCACTTTTTATTTCTATAATTATGTCAGTCCAGTCCATGTGAATCTCCTAGGTTTTTTAGAATATTATATCGGGAAGAATGTGGAAAAACAAGGGTTTTTATTACCTTGGTAAAACGAAAAAGGTGTTGACATCTTTCTTTTTCGTGATATACTAAGATAAAACTTTTATCTTTATTTATTGAAAGGGGTATTTTCTAATGTTTAAGAAAAGCATTATGATTTTGGTAGCAGTAGCTCTTGTTGCAACAATGGTTATGGCACCTATGGTTGCAAGTGCAGATGAACTTGCAGATAGTCTTTATTTTGATGTAGATTTTGATTCTGAGTCTGTAGAAGATATGGCAGGTAACCATACATACGACGATTTATTCAACATGGAAGCAGGCGATTTGACTTTTGAGTTGGATGAAGAACTCGGTAAGAATGTATTGGTTCTGGAAGGCGATGGCGCTTTAAAGTGGACTAACAACAACGGTGAAACTTTGAACCAGTATGATTTGACTGGCGGTTTGACAATGGAAATGTTGGTTTATATCAGCACTGATGCTGAAGAATTCAAGACAAATATGTGTTTCTTCGAAGCAAACGAATCAGCTCTTCACTTCCAGGAATATAACGATGGTACAGACCATTCTTCCGGTTTCCGTGCCGGTGACGGTACTCCTGGTGCATTTATTCAGGCTGACGCATATATCGAAGGTAACTTCCCACACATGAAATGGATTCATTTGGTAGGTGTAGCAGATGCATCTGAAAACAGATTCTACCTCAATGGTGAATTGGCCGCTAAAGTTTCAAGAAGCGGAAGCTCTTTACAGTCCATGTATAACAAGGGCGAAGGTGATATCTATGTTGGTGAATCCGGTTTGGGTTCAATGTGGGGTGCAACAGCTGTTTATGGTAAAATTGCATTTGCAAGAATCTACAAGGCTGCTGCAACAAATGATGATATCGGTGCTTTGTACGAGGCAGCAACAGGTAATGATGCTCCAGTGATTAACGACAACGTTACTCCACTTCCTACAAAGGCTCCATTGGTTACTGATCAGCCAGCAACATTTGACTTAGGATTGGTATCTTTGGCGGCTGTGGCTCTTTCTTCTGTAGTTGCAGTTAAGAAGAGAAAATAATCTGAAAAGATAATGCAATAATTACCCCCGTGGTTTTGCCACGGGGGTTTATTTATGTCGATTTATATTTCTATCACAGCAATATTTTCTTGTCGAAAAATATGAGTGAGGCAAAAAATTACCAGACAGGGGTCAGACCCCTGTCTGATAAAATTAATACTTTAATGCTATTTTTATTGCTTCTTCCATACTTATTGAAGAAGCAATTCCTTTGCCTGCTATGTCAAAAGCGGTTCCATGATCCACAGAAACTCTTAAAAAAGGTAATCCATGAGTAATGGCAATAGTTCTTTCAAAGTCCAATGTTTTTGTAGCAATATGTCCCTGGTCATGATATAGAGAAAGTACGGAATTATATTTTCCCATTCGCGCCAAATGGAAAACTGAGTCCGGACCTACAGGACCTTCCACAATGTAGCCCTTGCTTTGTGCTTTTTTTACTGCAGAATAAATAGCTTCTTCTTCATTTCCGAAAAGACCATGTTCTCCGTTGTGAGGGTTCAGTCCGGCGATGGCCATTTTACCATCATGAACACCAAGTTTTTTTAAAGCCTCTGTACAACGATGTATATAGTCTAATAGGCGAGCTTCTGTAATCATGTCACAGGCTTTTCTTAAAGACACGTGTCTTGTAAGAAAAAAAACACGGAGCCCCAACGTTTCAAACATTGTAAGAGGATCTTCAACCCCGGTAAGACCGCCAAATATTTCGGTATGACCAATGTAGGGAATATTTGCTGCCTTGAGAGATTCTTTATTAATAGGCGCAGTCACAACCGGTACGGGGGTCTGACCCCTGTCCTGTAAAGCAAATTCGGTAGCAGCTTTTATGCTGTCGAAAGCAAGTTGTCCGCCTTTAGCTGTTACTGTTCCTATTTCTTCCGGTAAAATATCAGCACCCTCTATGTTGTGTATGTTTTTTTCAAAAAAATCCTGTGGGAAATTTGTAATGTTTAATTTTTTTGCAGTGTTTTTAAGGATTTTTTTGTTGCCAAAAACAATTGGATTACAAAGATCTTGTATATCAGGTTTAGAAAGAGCTTTCAAAATAATTTCAGGGCCGATACCACAAGGGTCCCCCATGGTTATTACAACAGTTTTTAAATCAGACATATATAAACATCCTTTTATAATAAAATTACAAGAAGTATTATAACATATTATCGACAATTAAGTTAAGACAGGGGTCAGACCCCCGTCTTGATAAGAGTGTCGAAGTGTGGTATGTTTTATGCATAAAGGAGATAGATTATGAAAATTATAGTGTGTTTGGATGATAATAACGGAATGCTTTTTAACAAACGCCGTCAAAGTAAAGACAGGGAAATCATAAGAGATTTAATAGAGCTCGTGGGAGAAAATACATTGCGGATAAATGAGTTCTCAACAAATTTGTTTGAGGAAAGTGAAATTTTACCGATAAAAAGCAATGATTTTTTAGAAATTGCGGGTGAAAATGATTTTTGCATGGTGGAAAATTGTCATGTAAGACCTTGTCTTTCAAACATCTCGGAAATAATAGTGTATAAATGGAACAGAAAATATCCTACTGATTTTATATTTGATGTAAATCCGGAGGCAGAAGGCTTTTCTTTGAAAGAAACAAGGAATTTTACCGGATACTCTCATGAAAAAATAACCAGGGAGATATACAAAAAATGAGAAAGTTATTTTTAGTAATAATAGTATGTTTGTTTGCTTTTAACTTGTCAGGTTGCGTTGTAAATATTCAGAAGAAACCTGAACCAACTGTTTTTGAAGAAACAAAGGAAGCATTGGAAGACATACCGTCATTTTCCGGGAAAGCTTATGTGGTTATAAATGATAATGAACCGTATTTTACCAAAGAAGAAATTACGACAAAGGCGTACGAGTTCTATAGTGAACTTGACTCGTTGGGCCGTTGTGGTGTGACCATGGCATGCATCGGGCAGGAGCTGATGCCTGAGGAAGAGCGAGGAAGTATAGGGCAGGTTAAACCCTCCGGGTGGCAGACGGTCAAATATGATTTTGTGGATGGGAAGTACTTATACAATCGTTGTCATCTTATCGGATTCCAGCTTACCGGTGAAAATGCAAATGTGCAGAATCTGATTACGGGCACCAGATATATGAATGTTGAAGGGATGCTACCTTTTGAAAATATGGTGGCGGATTATGTTAAAGAAACAGGAAACCACTGCATGTATAGGGCAACGCCAATTTTTCAGGGAAATAATCTGGTGGCTTCTGGGGTGCTACTGGAGGCATATTCCGTGGAAGACCAAGGAGAGGGAGTTCTTTTCAATGTTTACTGTTACAACAATCAACCGGGAATTGAAATAAATTATACAAACGGGGAGAGCCGTAGCGTGGAAAAAGCAGAGAGTACAGCGGAACCTGGTAAAATAGAAAATTTTGTTTTGAATGTTTCAAGTAAAAAGTTTCATCGCCCCGACTGTTCTTCTGTAAAGGATATTAAAGAAGAAAACAAACAGTTTTACCAGGGAATCAGAGAAACTCTGACTCAGCAGGGATACAAATCTTGCGGGAGCTGTAAACCATAACCGAGACGGGGGTCTGCCCCCTGTCTTCAACATTTTGTGGTACAAGTTACAAAATTCGTCACGGCAGAGCGCTTTGCCCAAGACAGGGGGCAGACCCCCGTCCTTTACGTTTGCAATGGATTTATTCAAGTGGTATAATCCAACTAGCGAAATAAACGAAGGGAAAAAAGACCTTGGAAGACAAGAAAGAAAAGAATAGTTCAAAAACTAAAAAAAAGTTAATAACAACATCCCGTGTAAAATACGTGGTGATTGCAGGCATTCTTTTATTGGCAGCAATTGTCTTGATGGGTCTGGCTATCTGGACAAGTGGAGATGCTGACAAAACAAATGAAAATGTAGAGGTAGACCATCTTTACAGTGCAGCCCGTTATTTTTGTAGAATGAAGTATCCGGACAACTGGGATATAAAAGCTGATGACAATGGCTTTTACCTTGATGAAGAAACAGGTTTGATTTTTCAGGCATATCCATATATAACGAAAGACGCTGAAATTACCTTGGAGGAAGGTGTCACAGCTCCACCTACAACACCGGAACCTTTAAAAATACCAACTGAAGGTGTAACGGTTTCGGTATTTTACCAGGCGAATCCGGAATTCAGTTGGCCGCCAGTGGAAACACTTCCACCAGAGGTTACCCCTTCTCCTACACCAAAGATTTCCCCACTACCGACACCTACTTTTGCGCCATATCCTTTGGTCACCGCAGCAGATAAAGCGGTTGAAATTATGAAAACAAAAGTTCTGCCAAAAGTTGCAGCTGAAGGCGGTCCGGATTTTTCGTTTTCATCAGGAACCCCTTATGAGGGCAAACATTGTAGTTTCAGAGCATATTCTTACCAATATACAGCCGAGAATGGAATAATTATGAAAGGCGAAATGTATGTATGTTCCAGGTCTATGGCATATTACATGATTACTTATGAGACAACAGCTGATTTGTATGATGTTTACAAAGCAGGCTGCATGAGCATGGTAGATAATTTTACATTTTCAATTTTTGACCACTGATTTTGGTAAAATAAAATTGCAGTTATCATTGTAAAATGATATAATCCTAAAGAATAAAGCAAAAAGCGAAAGGTTGAGTGTTTATTATGAAAACAAAAGCTATCAGATTATACGGCAAAGAAGATTTAAGACTTGAAGAATTTGAATTGCCTGCAATTAAGGATGATGAAATTTTAGTACATATTATTTCAGACAGTATCTGTATGTCAACATATAAGGCAACAATGCAGGGACCTGATCACAAGCGAGTACCTGACGATGTAGCAGAAAAGCCAATTATTGTTGGACACGAGTTCTGCGGTGAAATCGTAGAAGTTGGTTCAAAGTGGGCAAATCAGTTTAAGCCCGGTCAGAAGTTCTCCATTCAGCCTGCTCTTAATTATAAAGGTTCTTTGGATGCTCCCGGATATTCTTATGAGTACATTGGCGGTAGCGCAACATACGGTATCTTACCAAACGAAGTTATGGAAATGGGTTGTTTGCTTGAATACGACAACGACGCATACTTCTACGGCAGCATTGCTGAGCCAATGTCTTGTATCGTTGGTACATACCACGCAATGTATCACACAACTTCCGGTTCTTACGTTCACGACATGGGAATTAAAGAAGGCGGTAAAATGGCAATATTAGCTGGTGTGGGTCCAATGGGTATCGGTGCTATTGACTACGCTATTCACTGCGACAGAAAGCCAGGTCTTTTGGTTGTTACTGATATTGACGAAGCAAGACTTCAGAGAGCTGCTTCCATTTACACAGTAGAAGAAGCTGCGAAGAATGGAGTAAAATTAATTTACGTTAACACAGGTGCTTTGGAAGATGCTGACAAATATATGATGGATTTAACAGATGGCACAGGTTACGATGATGTAATGGTATTTGCTCCTGTTAAGCCTGTAGTTGAAATGGGTGACAGATTGTTGGGTAGAGACGGTTGTCTTAACTTCTTTGCAGGTCCTTCAAAGGCTGACTTCTCCGCTACAATGAACTTCTACAACGTTCACTATGCTTCAACTCACTTGGTTGGTACCAGTGGTGGTAACACAGACGACATGAAGGAATCTTTGAGAATGATGAGTGATGGTTCAATTAATCCTTCTTCTATGATTACACACATCGGTGGTCTTAATTGCACAATTGACACAGTTATGAACCTTCCTTCCATCCCGGGCGGTAAAAAGTTGGTTTACACAAACATTGATCTTCCTTTGACTGCTATTGCTGACTTCCGCGCTAAAGGTGAGTCTGATCCTCTCTTTAAAGATTTGGCTGATATCTGTGACAGACACAACGGTTTGTGGAATGCAGAAGCTGAAAAATACTTGTTAGCAAACGCTAAAAATATTTAATTAAAAATAAAATTATGCCGGAACCTGATTTGAAGGGTTCCGGCTTTTTTTTGAAAATTTACAAGACAGGGGGCAGACCCCCGGTGTGCTAAAACGCAACCGGGGGTCTGCCCCCTGTCTTGTATGGTTATGTAACAATATGTCGAAATTAATCATATTATTTATTGTAATATTTTTTCGGAGAGACAGATAATGGCAATGGAATTTGCAGTGATCGGCGGAGATCTTCGTAATATTAAATTAATAAAAGTTCTAGCTGAAACAGGAAATAAAGTGTATGTATATGGAAACAAACCTGAGAAAGATTCCGACTGTATTATATGCGACAGCATTGATGTCGCCATTGCTGAAGCGAAGTGGATTATCGGACCAATTCCTTTTAATGCCGGAACTATCCCGGGGGAACAGATATTAAAGAACATTTTACCGGGAAAAGTATTTATTTCAGGAAATATACCTGAAAGTGTTATACATGATGCACAAAAAAGAGGTATTTATGTAGTAGATATTTTACAGAGAGATGACATGGCTATTTTAAATGCTGTTCCTACAGCAGAGGGGGCCATACAAATTGCTATGGAAAAGTTACCTGTTACTATAGATGGCAGTCATATTTTAATTACCGGATTTGGTCGGGTGGCAAAAACATTGGCGGCAAAACTTAAAGCTATAGGCGGAATTGTTACAATATGTGCAAGAAAAACAAGGGATCTTGCCTGGGCCGAAATTTATGGCTATAACAAAATGACATTTTCTGAATTGGCAAAAAACACAGGTCGATTTACATTGATTTACAATACGGTTCCAAAAATTATTTTCGACAAAAAACAGCTTGATGTTATTAAAAATTGCAAGACAGGGGGCAGACCCCCGTCTGTACTTCTATTGATTGATCTTGCTTCTAAGCCAGGTGGAGTTGATTTTGAGTACGCAAAAAAAATAGGAATTGATACTGTGCAGGCTTTGGCGTTGCCGGGGAAGGTTGCACCGGAAACGGCTGCAAGAAATATTGGTAAAGTTGTGTTTAATATTATAGAAGATCTGGCAAAGGAGGCAGATAAAGATGTTAATTGATATGAAAATAGGGTTTGCAATAACAGGATCTTTTTGTACACATTCAGCAGCTCTGTCCACGGTGGAGGATTTGGTTAAAAAAGGTGCAGATGTGTACCCAATAGTATCTTCTATTGTTAATGAAACAGGCACACGTTTCTTTGAATCCGGTGTTGTCGTTTCAGAACTGGAAAGAATAACAGGGCATAAGGTTATTTCCACCATTGAAAAAG
This sequence comes from Oscillospiraceae bacterium, assembly GCA_015069135.1. Taxonomy (GTDB): domain Bacteria; phylum Bacillota; class Clostridia; order UBA1212; family SIG427; genus SIG427. The sequence continues at coordinate 26,738 of SVJE01000002.1, forward strand.
CAGAACCTATTGGTCCCAGAAAATTGTTGGATGTTGTGTGTGTGGCTCCTTGTACAGGAAACACTCTCGGTAAAATGGCCGGTGGAATTACGGATACAGCTGTTCTTATGGCTTGTAAAGCGCACCTCAGAAATCAGAGACCGGTGGTGTTGGCAGTCTCTACCAATGATGGTCTGGGCGCAAGCGCAAAAAATATAGGGCATTTGATGACTTGTAAAAATATTTATTTTGTTCCTTTTAGGCAGGATGACCCAATAAACAAACCAATGTCATTAGTTGCAAGATTTGATTTAGTTCCGGCAACCATTGAATGCGCTTTGGAAGGCAAGCAAATACAACCCATTTTAACATGAATAAATAAAGTGAATGACAGATAAAAAAGAAAAGTTAATTAATAACCCCGTTTTTCGGGGTTAAATTATTTTGTTTCTGTTGACAATAAAAATAAAAAAGAGTATTATATTTGATGACTATTTATTATTCATTTACATAGGAGGAAATTCTGACATGTTAAAAAAAGCGTTTGCAATAATTTTATCAATTGCTATGATCGCTGCTATGTGGGTTATGTCTACAAATGCTGAAGAAAGATTTGCGTTACCTGAAGGTGATAACTTTGCTGTAACAACAGATGTTATAACAGATGATTTCAAGACAGGTGATACAATTAAAGTTAAATTAACAATTAACGATATAAAAGAAGGTTTGGGTTTTCTTGACCTTACATTGAAAGTTGAGTTCAATCCGAGCGTATTGAGTCTTGTTCCTGAATCTATTACATCTTCATGTGATGAGATAAATGCAAATGATTCCGAAGTTGACTTCGGTATGAGTATAGATGCTACAGAAGATGCTGTTGAGCTTTACTTCGAAGATGGTAATTACGTAAAAGGTCTTACTGAGAGCGGAAAACTCTGGGTAGAGTTAGTATTTACTGCAAAGGCAGACAATACACAGCTTACATCAGATGTTCTGGCATTTACCTCCATGGCTTTCGCTACAGAATCTGTTGATTATGAGTCTCTTGATGGAAAGGGTACTTTGATTACTGCAGTACTTCCTACTCCTGAGCCATCAGCGGCACCAACAGAAGTTCCTACTGAGGCTCCAACAACTGCGCCTACAGAAGAACCAACAGCTGCTCCAACAAATAGTGCTGATCCGGCACCAACAAACAAGCCGGCTCCTGAGAAGCCAGAGAAGGATCCTGATACTTTTGACATAGGCTTACTTTCTTTAGCCGCTGTTGCTTTGTCATCATGTACTGTTTTAGGTAGAAAGAAACAGTAATTGCAAACTGATTAAACAAACAGAATTATATCAGCCACACCATTAGGTGTGGCTGTAGTATTTTACCGGAAAAAGGTATATAATGAATAACATTGATTTTAACAGGTGATTTACGGGAGGAAATATATTATGAAATTTACAAAAATGCAGGGTATAGGCAATGACTATGTTTATGTGGATTGCTTTAAAGAGAATCTTGCAAATCCTGCAGAAATTTCAAAATTTGTTAGCAACAGAAATTTTGGAATAGGTTCGGATGGTCTGATTCTTGTAAGCCCATCTGAAATTGCCGACTGTAGAATGGATATTTATAACGCTGATGGCTCCAGAGCTGAAATGTGTGGCAATGGAATAAGATGCGTGGGTAAGTTTTTATGGGATAGTGGTTATGTAAAAACATCTGTGGCTACAGTAGAAACAATGGCAGGTGTTAAAAAGCTTGATCTTATAGTAAATAACGGAGAATGTACCGGTGCCATTGTGGATATGGGTGAGCCTGAGTTAGAACCTAAAAAAATTCCTGTGGTTTGCAGTGAAGATACAATGATTGATAAGGAATTGATTGTAGGTGGCAAAACATATAATGTTACCTGTATATCTATGGGAAATCCTCATTGTGTTACATTTGTAGAAGATGCAGAAGGTTTAAATCTCCCTGCGTTGGGACCTCTTTTTGAAAATCATGTAGCATTCCCTGCAAGGATTAATACAGAATTTGTAACAGTAAAAGACAGAAATCATGTAAGAATGAGAGTATGGGAGCGAGGTTCAGATGAAACAATGGCTTGCGGTACAGGTGCTTGTGCTACAGCTGTAGCAGCCATATTAAACAACCACTGTGATAGAGAGATTATTGTTACCTTAAATGGTGGTGACTTAAAAATAACATGGGATGAAGTAACAAATCATGTGTTTATGGAAGGTCCGGCAACTACATCTTTCACAGGAGAAATAAAACTTCCGGAAGGAATAAAATAAAAACAAACAACAGCAGGTTTTTAAGCCTGCTGTCTTTTTTTCATTCGCTGCCAGTTTATAAATCCATAAACATCATTAATAAGAAACATTACAAAACAGATAATCATAGGGAAATAGGCATGGTTTTCAATAGTAGCCAGTATCCACAAAACAATTAAAACAATATCATTAGCGCCGTAAGCAATAGCATAAAAAGGATTTCTCATCATGGTGAGATAAGAAGCCAGAAAGCTGGTTGTTATAGAAATTGTACTAAAGAGAAGATTGGCGTTTCCAAGAGCTTTAAGAATGAAATAAAAAATAGCCGTAACAATAAAAGCCAGCATCCACATGATTGCAATATGCATTTTGCCCATATGAGCAACTTTTACTTCGCGACTTCCTTTATATGGATTACGTACCCATGTTACAATGGAAGCCAAAGCGATGGGGGCGGTCATACAAAGATATGTAATCATTTCGCCGTAATAGGTAAAATGATATGAAATAGCACCGTAAAAAACGGCAAATATCAGTGTTAGCACCTGACCTAACACGTAACCCTTGGCAACGAAAATAAGGGCAGTAACTCCTATAAGCGAAGCCCACAGGGTCAAATAATCTTTTACAGGCACCAACAAAAAGGAACCTGTAACTACAGTTACGGAAATAATCCACAGTATAAATTCAAATTTTGATAAGTCCCTAAAAGGATTTTGGATTTTCATTCGGCATCTCCTTTACAAAAAAAGCATCCGCGACACATCTTCTGAGACCTAACGATGTGTCAACGAATGCTTAAGCAATTCTTCTACCCGGTGGCAGTGACGTTATTTTATCATTATTCTGTCCTTAAGGCAACCACAGGATCTTTTTTTGCAGCACTTCTTGACGGAATAATTCCTGCAAATAGTGTAAGAAGTACACTGATTACTATCAGTACTATGGCTCCTTCAACAGGAAGGATGGCTTTAAGGTTTTCAATTCCTGTAAGGGCAGTCATAATAAAGTTGATTGGTATACACAAGAGATATGTTACTACTACACCTAAAAGACCTGAGGTGAAACCTATAATCATAGTTTCTGCATTGAACATACGGGATACGTTTTTCTTAGAGGCCCCTATTGCACGAAGTATACCGATTTCTTTTGTTCTTTCCTGTACAGAGATTAATGTGATTACACCAATCATAATAGAAGAAACCACAAGGGATATTGCTACAAACGCAATTAATACATAGGTAATTGCATTTATAATAGTGGTAATTGATGACATCATAATACCTAAGTAATCGGTATATTTAATTTGCTTAAGTTCTTCAACATTTTTGTTATAGTCGCTTATTGCTCCGGTTATAACGTCTTTGTTTTCAAAAGAAGAGGCATAAATATTTATTGCTGCCGGATGCTCTAAATCTACTGAACCCATTTCACGAAGGTTATCTTCGTATGTGGACTTTGAAAAGTCCATAATTTCGTCGTAGTACAGTGCGCATTGCTCTGTGGTGTAACCGGCCATGGCCATGTCCAAAGCCCCTGCCAGTTGTTCAGCTCCAAGTCCTGCCATCTGAGTCATAACACCCTCTGCATACTTGGTTCTGATATTTTCCTGAATCATAGGGGTAAAAATTTCCTTTATTTCTTCATCGGTCATAGCTGCCAAATATTCTGTAATTTCTTCCTGTGTAACACCCATTTCTTTGGCCATACCCTGGGAGATGGCTGCTTCAATCTGCTGGCGATCCATTCCTGCCAAAGCAGCGTCAGTTTGTTGCTGCATAAATTCTGCTGGGGGCACACAGCTGATTTCTGTATAGGCAGTAGCTTTTTCAGCCATATCAAGTTCTGAAATGTATTCTCTGAATGCAGTTTCTTTTTCGTTATCTGTTAAAGTTCCTGTGCTGGAGTCAAAAGGTTTACCTGTGATAACGTCTTTATGAGGTGAAGCAAGCTGTGCTTTTATTACGTCAGCATTCTGAGCTTTTTCTATAATGTGCTTTGTAAGATCAGCAGTGTAACAAATATTACCTCTTAACATTGTGGTATCTGCATCTTCTGAAGGTTTGATAATACCTGTAACTTTCAGACTCATTGCATTGTCATAGAGATATTTAAGGCCTGCTTCTGTTTTTCTTAAATCTGTATAAAGACCTGCTGTTTCATCGTAATGATAGCAATCTGCATTGAGGATTGTCTTAAATTCTGTATTGCAGATGTCTTCATAAGAAATCCTGAATTCTTCTTTATCAGAAAGGTCAGCGCCGTTAATAGCAGCCTGTGCCAGACCATCAATATATTCTTCAGACACAAGACCCAAAGCATAAAGGGCAATATCATCAATTTCGTTATTTTCATCTACTACCAGCACAATTTCGTCATAATCGTTAGGCCAGGAACCGTGAATTAAATCATACTGATCAAGAATAAGGTCATTAACAGGGGCACCGTTTTCTCCCGGTAAAAGCTCCTGCCATAAGGAAGAACTTCCGCTACCCATAGACGAACCCATACTGCTCATTGGATTAAGCTCTGCCATAGAGTTCATAGCTGACATATCAGCACCTAAATACTGAAGCATCAGGTCGGAAATGATTTTTTCAAGGTCCGTGTGAAGTATTTTACCGTCTACAGATTTTGTATATACCAATAAGTCAAAGTCGTAGGAGTATTGAATTCCGTTTACAGCTTCAGAAAGTTCAGAATCCTTTTTATCCATTTCAGACAGTAAAAACTCATTAAAGGCTTTTAAGTCGTTTTTGCTTTCTTCTATTTTTGTCATGGCATCAACCATGTCGTAAATAGCATCTTTTTGATATACTGCGTCGTTTTGGTGAACATCCCCTTCTTGAGTAACATTCATAAAAGCCTGCATAAGTGTAGAAATATCAACAGTAGAGGCTTCTAATGTAATAGGGTAAGCTGAAAGTGTACTTTCCTGCACCGCATTTATGTATGCGGTAGTTCCCTGAGACACAGCCAGAATCAGCGCTATACCTATAATTCCTATGCTTCCTGCAAAGGATGTTAAAATGGTACGACCTTTTTTTGTAAAAAGATTTTTTAAAGATAATCCAAAAGATGTAGCAAGACTCATAGAAGGCTTCTTTTCCTTCTTTTTTACAGCCACTTTTTCAGCATCAGAGACCTGATATTTTACCAACTCTTCCTCCGAAAGAGGTGCGGAGTCGCTGGTTATAACACCGTCTAACATACGGATGATTCTGGTGGAATAAGTTTCTGCCAGGTCAGGATTGTGAGTTACCATAATAATGAGACGCTCTTCCGAAATTTTCTTAAGTATTTCCATAACCTGTACACTGGTTTCTGTGTCCAATGCTCCTGTTGGTTCATCGGCTAAAATTATTTCAGGGTTATTCACCAAAGCTCTTGCTATGGCAACTCTTTGCATTTGTCCACCGGACATTTCGCTGGGCTTCTTTTTAAGCTGATCGCCTAAACCTACGTCTTCCAGTGCTTTTCTGGCACGGGCACGTCTTTCAGCTTTTGAAACTCCGGAAAGTGTCAAGGCTAACTCTACATTTTGAAGTACACTCTGGTGGGGGATCAGGTTATAGCTCTGGAATACAAAACCGATAGAGTGGTTTCTGTAGGTATCCCAGTCACGATCTTTGAAATCTTTGGTTGACCTACCGTCAATCACAAGATCACCTTCAGTATATTGGTCCAATCCTCCTATAATATTAAGCATTGTAGTTTTTCCGCAACCGGAAGGTCCCAGAATAGAAACAAATTCATTTTCTCTGAAATTAAGATTAATACCTTTAAGGGCGTGTACGGTATTTTCTCCTGCTAGGTAATCTTTTTTTATGTTTTTAAGCTGAAGCATGTTTTTCTCCTTTATAAAAATACGGGAAATTTTACCACAATATAGTATAATACAAAATTTTAAATTCGTAAAATGTTTGATAAAATTTTTATTTTTATTGTAAAATACGGAATAATTAAATAAAGAAAAACGATCAACGACACATGTGGCACAGAGGTGCGTAAATCTGATTACGGTACGGATTTTCACTCTTGCAATGAAATCAATTTCAAAGAAAGGTTTTCCGTTTGCATTCTTTACACAACTTTTCTTGATGCAGTCTTTTGTGAGAAAGATATTTAAGCTGATTTTTGCAAAGGATATAAAGAAGAGAGCAGAACTTAATAACTAAAATAAAAACAGTACGGAAAAGAATTTTTATTAGTGTAAGGTGTAAAGTGATTGGGTTTCCGTACTGTTTTTTATAAATTTATATTGTTGCTTTTTTGTCCAGATGTAAGTTGTAAAAATATACTCCTAAGTTTACTGTTACAACCATAAGGTTAAGAATATAGACAACCAATACATAACTTATATTATTACTTAATATCTTGGCTGTTATGCCGGCAATGTACCCTAATATAATAAGTAATATAAATTGAAGACTCATGGATTTCGCTGTGCCTGCTTTTATGTTTTTTATCAAAGAAATGGGCCAGGACATTCCAAAACAAATTAACATAGATGCTTCTAAAATTTCAGACATATCAGTATACCTACCTTTTATTTTTTTGTTCATTGTATTATACGATTGATTAAATTATAAGTCTAATATATAATATTATTAAAATTCATAACTTTGGAGTTATTAATGGAACTGACACAAATAAGATATTTTTTAGAAGTTGCGGAATCTCAACATATTACAGCCAGTGCTGAGAAACTTCATATTGCTCAGCCGGCTTTGTCCCAGGTTATAAGAAGGTTAGAAGAAGATTTGGGGGTACCTCTTTTTACAAAGAAGGGAAGAAATGTGGTGCTAACCTCATATGGTAAACAGCTTCAAAAGGAGTTGCGTCCAGTAATAGAAAAATTAAATGCTATTCCGGACATAATGAAAACTATGGCAAAAATCAATCAGGAAACTATACATCTTAATGTGTTGGCTGCTTCTGCACTGGTAACGGAAGCCATTATAGAATACAAGAAGGTCCACGAGGATATTAATTTTCAGCTCTTGCAAAATACACAGACGGACATTTTTGATATTGAAATCACAACAGAAATGGATTATCACTTACAAAAGGAAAACCAATTTGTGTGTTCTGAGAAGATTTTACTGGCAGTGCCTAATAATGAAAAATATGTCGGCATAACTTCTGTAAGCCTTAGGGACTTACGGGAGGAGGGTTTTATTTGTCTTTTAGGTTCCCGTCAGTTCAGATATATCTGCGATAAGTTTTGTCACAGGGCAGGTCTGTTCCCACGAGTAATCTTTGAGAGCGATACCCCGTCCGTCGTTAAAAACATGATAGCCGCCAACATGGGCGTGGGATTCTGGCCTGAATTTACTTGGGGTAAAATAGACAGTGACAAGGTTAAACTACTGGAAATCCAAGAGGAGTGTAGTCGTAAAATTATTATGAATTATAATCTGAATAAAGAAGATAATAGTAGCGTAATAAATTTTTTTGAGTTTTTAAAGTTACATTTTACACAATTAAGTGACAAAATTTATTAATATTTTGTTATTGCACAAGGCTATTACCTTGTAGTATAATAAACCGTAATATGGTCATTTGAACGAGAGATATTCATATTACAATTTTGTAGTCAGGAAGGTTTTTTCAATGGAAAGAAAAGTGGGTACAGTTTCAAGAGGTATTCGCTGCCCCATTATAAGACAGGGCGACAATCTTGTAGATATTGCCGTTAACAGTGTCTTGGAAGCAGCGGAAAGTGAGGGCTTCTCTTTAAGAGACAGAGACGTTATTTCCCTTACTGAATCAATCGTAGCACGTGCACAGGGTAACTACGCATCTATTGATGCTATTGCTGCTGATGTTAAGGCTAAATTAGGTGGTGACACTGTTGGTGTTATTTTCCCTATTTTATCCCGTAATCGTTTTGCTATTTGTTTAAGAGGTATTGCAAGAGGCGCTAAGAAAATCGTTCTTATGCTCAGCTATCCAAGTGATGAGGTTGGTAATGCACTTCTTACTTATGACCAGCTTGATGAAGCAGGGGTAAATCCTTACAGTGACGTTTTGTCATTGGAAAAATACAGAGAACTTTTTGGTGAGAATAAGCATGAGTTCACAGGTGTTGACTATGTTGCTTATTATTCTGACCTTATAAAAGAAGAAGGCGCAGAGGTTGAGATTGTATTTGCTAACCAGGCTAAGACAATTCTTGATTATACAGATTGCGTTCTTACTTGCGACATTCACACAAGAGCAAGGACAAAGAGAATTTTAAAGGCTGCAGGTGCTAAGGCTGTTTGTGGTCTTGATGATATTTTAACTTCTTCCGTAGACGGTAACGGTTATAACGAGAAGTATGGTTTGTTAGGTTCTAACAAGTCTACAGAAGATACTGTAAAATTGTTCCCGAGAGCTTGTCAGGGTCTTGTGGAAGACATTCAGGCAGAGATTCTTAAGAGAACAGGTAAGCACGTTGAAGTAATGGTTTACGGCGACGGTGCTTTCAAAGATCCTCAGGGTAAAATATGGGAACTTGCTGACCCGGTTGTTTCTCCTGCATTTACTTCAGGATTGGTTGGTACTCCTAACGAATTAAAATTAAAATATCTTGCTGACAATGATTTTAAGAACTTGTCAGGTGCTGAGCTTAAGGAAGCTATTTCTAAGAGCATTAAGGCTAAAGAGGGTAGCTTGGTTGGTAACATGGCTTCTCAGGGTACTACTCCAAGGCAGCTTACTGACCTTATCGGTTCACTTTGTGACCTTACTTCAGGTTCCGGTGACAAGGGTACACCTATTATTCTTGTTCAGGGATATTTTGATAACTTTACTGACTAATTGATATTTTACCGAAATTTGATTGTAGAGGAGGATTTTACAATGGAATTATTAAATAAAAGACCAGATGATATGGCAAGAATTACTACAAAAGAATTAGCTGATGCTTTTATTGCTGAGCAGGTTGCTGAGGTAAGAGCTCAGGTTGGAGATAAGAAAGTTTTATTGGCTTTGTCCGGTGGTGTTGACAGCTCTGTTGTTGCTGCACTTCTTATTAAGGCTATCGGCAAGCAGCTGGTTTGTGTTCACGTTAACCACGGCCTTATGCGTAAGGGTGAAAGTGAGCAGGTTATTGAGCTTTTCAAAAATGGTTTGGATGCAAACCTTATTTATGTAGATGCTACTGATCGTTTCCTTGATTTACTTAAGGATGTAAGTGATCCTGAAACAAAGCGTAAGATTATTGGTGGCGAATTTATCAAGGTATTTGATGAAGAATCTTCTAAGTTAGAAGGTATCTCATTCCTGGCTCAGGGTACTATTTATCCTGACATTATTGAAAGTAAGGGCGTTAAGGCTCACCACAATGTAGGTGGCTTGCCTGAAGATATGCAGATGGAATTGGTTGAACCGGTAAGACTTCTTTACAAGGATGAGGTTCGTGTTGTTGGTGAAGCTCTTGGTTTGCCACACGATATGGTTTATCGTCAGCCATTCCCGGGTCCCGGACTTGGTGTTCGTTGCTTAGGTGCTATTACAAGAGACAGACTTCATGCACTTCGCGAGGCAGATGCTATCTTGCGTGAGGAATTCGACAAGAGCGGATTGGCAGGCAAGGTATGGCAGTACTTTATCGCTGTTCCTGATATGAAGAGTGTTGGTGTAAGAGACGGCAAGAGATATGAGGGATGGCCTGCAATTATCCGTGCTGTAAACACTACAGATGCTATGACTGCTACTATTGAGGAAATTCCTTATGAGCTTCTTCACCACATTACTGACAGAATTACTCATGAGGTTGAAGGTATCAACAGAGTATTGTTGGATCTGACACCGAAGCCAATTGGTACAATTGAGTGGGAATAATACCTAATGGCTAACAAGTGCCCGAAAACCCTTGGAAACAAAGGGCTTTCGGGCATTTTATGTCTTGATGAAAATACTTCTGCAACACTTTTGCAACAGGCAATATAAATAGTGTGATAAGGGATAGTTGCAAGTGGTTATGAAGTAATGAAAGGAGGGCGGCAAAGTGTTCGATTTTTTGAAAAAGAAAACAGAAATCAATACGAAACAAATCGTCGATGAAATTGAAGCGGCAGTATATGAGCAGGTCAAACCGTATGGATTCAAGAAACACGGAAGAACGCTTCACCGTTTCGTTTCGGAAGATATTTCGCAAGTCATTCATTTTCAAAGCGGTATGCCTTCGCATGGAATGAGCGGACTCCTTTGTGTAAATTTGGGAATTCGTATTCCGGAATGTTCCGAAAGAACGTTTCAGCCCCAAGCAGAAAAGAAAAAATACTACCACGAGTATGAGTGTACAATTCGCTCACGATTGGGAATCGTTAGTGGTAAACAAGAAACGTGGTATAATCTTCACAAGAAAACAGATAAGATCATAAAGAGTGTTATTGATGAAATTGATCAATATGTTTTGCCTGTTTATGAGATTTTAAGCAGCCGAGATGCTATCCTTGCACATAGAAAGGATTATCCGTTGTTAGATAATATGGACCATCTTATTTCTTTGGAAGAATGCATGATTTACGGTTATCTCGGTAATATCGAAAAAGCAAAGCAACTTTTTGAGGAGTATTATCAATCGGCTGTAGATGAGTATAATGACCTAATGAAAAACGGACGCAAGCAGTACCTCAAAAAAGGCGAACGAGTTGTTTTTATGGGACAGGATATAACCGCCGAAAAGGATGGATATGTGACTTTATATGGGGCAAATCACGAGCAAATTGATTATCTTGACGAATTAGCCGTTGCTCTTGGATTAAGGTAAAAGCCACCCGATACTATTCCGCAAGCGATTTTGCAACATTTTCTGCAACAAAAATTTTGATAAATGAAATAACGGGTGGAAAAGTGGGTTCAAAATTGCCGTTTAGGATAATATTTAGGGCATAAATAAGCCAAAGAAGAACCCCGAAAAAGAGTGGGAATAGTACAAAATAGTTTTCAAGTGGCTTAAATCTTATAGTTTAAGCCACTTTTTCTAGTTTTGCGGATTTGCGTGACTACATTTTTGATTACAATTTAGGTGTTTAACAAGGAGAACCCATGTACAACAAAGTTTACATAGAAATCACCAATATATGCAACATGAACTGCTCATTCTGTCATGGCCATAAAAGAGCGCCAAAGCGTATGAGCCTGGATGAGTTTATCCTTATTCTCAACAAGCTTAAAGAACAGACAAAATATATATATTATCACCTGATGGGGGAACCCCTTACCCATCCATTACTTCCTGAGTTTATAAAATTAGCATGGGAAAAGGGATATAAGTCCATTATTACCACCAATGGCACCCTCTTACATAAAAGAGGGGATGAAATTCTTGATGCGGGAATACATAAGATAAACATATCCATCCATAGCTTTGAAACAGGAAATGAAGAGGAACATACTAAATATATATGTGAACTTGCAGAATTTTCAAAAAAAGCTGCAGACAGAGGAGTTATTGTAGTATTCCGTCTTTGGAATAAAGGCTACGATGATGGTAAAAATGAAACAGCTCTTAAACTTCTCAAAGAAAACATTCCCGGTGACTGGATGGACAACACCCGTGGCTTGAAGATAAGAGATAAAATTTATCTGGAATGGGGAGAGAGATTTGAGTGGCCTGACAAAGAAGCGGAAGTTAAAGGAAACAAATTCTTCTGCTATGGTCTTAAAGATCAATTTGGTATCCTTTCAGACGGCACGGTAGTGCCATGTTGTCTTGACAGTGAGGGAGTTATTAACCTAGGAAATATCTTTACCGAGGACATAAATACTATTCTTCGTTCTCCAAGAGCCACAGCTATAGTTGAGAGCTTTAAGTGCGGAAAGGCATCAGAAGAATTATGTAAAAGATGTGGTTACGCACAGAGATTTGTGTGATTTAGGAGCAAGCAGGAATTTTTATCGCCGACTCAAAAGCGAAAATGCTGATTTGTCGATGATTTAATAAAAAACTCGCCGACAAGTTACTAAAAACAAGTAATCTGTCGGCGAAAAAATAAACAAATCAGGTAAAAAACACAACTTGGAGGCTGTTTTTACCACAAATTCACTAAAAAGTAGCCGACAAATTCATAAAAACAAAACATTGTCGGCGAGGAAAAGCCCCTTTAGCCGACAAAATTCAAAAAATAAAAGTTTGTCGATGACTTTTGATTTTACTATTAGCAAAACGCAAAAAATATCCCCGAAAGCCTGAGCCTTCGGGGATGTTATCATTTTAACAACAAAATCTTATTTTCCCTGCTCCAAAGCAAGTGTAACAGTTGTAATATCACAAACCTCAGCTGGTCCGTAGTACTGGATAGCACCGGGATATACATAGTCTGTATTTACAGCCCAATCATCACGACGAGCTTCGAAGTACTTAAATGGTGCGCCGTCAAGCTCAACCAATGCCTTCTTAATAACAGGCTTGTCTTCACCATGTCTTCTTTCCATGTTCATCATCTTAGTGATAGGCATACCACCTGCAACCCATTCAGTAGCTGGCTTGGAAAGGTTAGAAATCTTTGACAAGTAACCTGTGTAACCATACTGGATAAGCATAAATGCGTTATATCCTAAAGAGTAGCAGTAGTCAGCGTCAAAATTAGATGGGAATGCACATCTTCCTTCGTAACCTAAGAAGTGGTGGAGAGGACTGAACTTACCTGTGTAAGTACCTGCCTTCTTTCTTGCAGCCAAGTTTTCCTTAACCATAGCAGAGAACAACTTCTCAGATTCAATCAAAGATACCTGTACGTTACCATGTGGATCTCTTTCCAAGAATAACTGCTGCTGGATAGCTTCAGGAAGAATAGCAAATACTTTCATGGATTCAGCTGTTAAACCATTTTCGATGAAAGCGTACTTGTCAGCCCAAGTTGGGAGAGCGTTAAACTCATCAGCCTTTGATCCTGCCAAAAGTTCATTAATTTCATGAATAAGAACTGAGAACTCAGGAACGAATTCTACAACACCTTCAGGAATAAGAGCAACACCGTAGTTCATACCCTTTGCAGCTCTGTTTGCAACGGAATCTGCAATGTAGTCAGTAATCTGAGAAAGTGACATTTTCTTTTCAGCAACTTCTTCAGAAATCAAGCAAACGTTAGGCTGTGTCTTAAGAGCACATTCCAAAGCAACGTGGGAAGCAGAACGACCCATAACCTTTACAAAGTGCCAGTATTTCATAGCAGACTTTGAGTCTCTTTCAATGTTACCGATGATTTCAGCATAAGTCTTTGTAGCTGTGTCGAAACCGAAAGAACATTCAATATCTTCGTTCTTAAGGTCACCGTCAATTGTCTTAGGACAACCGATAACCTGAACACCTGCATTATTAGCTGCAAAGTATTCAGCTAAAACAGCTGCGTTTGTATTTGAGTCGTCACCACCGATGATAACCAAAGCTGTGATACCATGCTTCTTGCAAACATCAGCAACAACAGCAAACTGCTCTTTAGTTTCCAGCTTTGTTCTACCGGAACCGATAATATCGAAACCACCTGTGTTTCTGTACATATTGATGAACTCGTCATCGAAGATTACATAATCATCTTCCAAAAGTCCGCTTGGACCACCCTTGAAACCGTAAAGAACATTTTCTTTATCAGTTGCCTTCAAAGCATCGTAAAGACCACAGATAACATTGTGTCCGCCGGGAGCCTGTCCACCGGAAAGAATAACACCAACAACCTGCTTCTTAGCTTCTGATGTGTTCTGACCCTTCTGGAAAGTAATTTCTTTCTTACCGTAAGTATTAGGGAAGAGAGCCTTAATCTTATCCTGGTCAGCTACGCTCTGAGTTTCTGCACCTTCATTAACACAAATGTCTGCAATACCGTTACGGAGCATTGCAGGAAGTTTTGGAGAATACTCATATCTTGCTTTCTGTAATGATGAAATTTTTACATCTGACATATCTAAAAACTCCTTTTTTTCTACAAATTTAATCAGTCTATATTCTAATATATTTTACCTGTAAAGTAAACCATTTATGTGATATAATCAAAAAAGTACTTAATAATAAAGGGGTAAAACATGAGTAAACTTTTAAATGATTTTGCGGAATTTGTAAAAGAAAATAACGTCCACATATATACAATAGCGGAGGCAGAGGGCAATAATCCCCCTGAAACAGTAGAAATAAATCCGGGAAACCCTTGCCAGAATTCATACTCAGTGTCCAAATTTTTTACTCTTACAGCCCTGGGCTTTTTGTGGGATGAGGGTAAAGTCAGTCTGGACGAAAAGATTACAGAAATTTTAGCGCCATACTGTCCCCCGGACATGGATACTAAATGGCACCAAGCTACAGTGGAGATGGCAATCCGCCACTACTGCGGACTTCCGGAAGGATACCTTGATATAGACAGTTTAGACAGTCGCACATTCGGTACAGATTACTTAGGATACGTGCTTTCCTGTCCTGTGGGTGACACTACAAAATACGCTTACACAGATGCAGAGTTCTATATGCTTGCCAGAGTGGTATCAGAAAAGGCCGGTAAAAACATATACGAATACCTTTGGGAGAAACTTTTTACCCCATTGGGATTTTCGGAGGTAGCCTGGAGCTGTTGTCCTAAACATTATCCTATGGGAGCAACCGGTTTATACATAAAAACAGAAGATATGGTTAAGTTAGGTGCTCTCTATTTAAATAATGGGGTTTATAACGGTAAAAAGTTACTTTCTGAAGAGTGGATAAATCTTGTCAGAGAGAAAAAATATCTTTTTGACACTCCGGGAGAGGGCTACGGCCACGGCGGTATGAGAGGTCAGAATCTTATGGTTCTTCCAAAATACGGCAGGGCTTTAGCTTGGCACGGTTTCCACGAAGAGGGAGAGACCCTTCTTAAGTGGCTTACCGAATATTTAGGAGCACTGTAAAATGGAAAATTACACACTTTCACAAATATCAGGGTTTGTAACTCTTGCCCTGATGATATTAAGTTATTTTTTCAAGAGTAAAAGTAAATATCTCCTTTTTCAGACATTAGGTCTTGGCTGTATGTTTTTTTCCTATTTATTTGGGGGAGAATATTTTGCTATGATAACACTTACAGTAAGTGTTACAAGAACTCTGACATTTTACCTTTATGAAAAGAAAGATAAAGAAGCCCCAATTGGATTTGCCTGGCTTTTTGCATCTTTAGCAGTTTGTGCTTACTTGATTGTTAACCTGGTTATTTTACAGACAGCAAAGCCTGTAGATATACTCTATCTTGCGGCTATGGTCCTTTATGCATTTATATTCCGTATAAGAAATATAAAATTGGTAAGATACACGGTTATTGTTCCTCATGTGTTGGCAATACTCTACAATTTGCTTCTTGGAAACATGATTTTTGTAGCAATGTCATACGGCTTTGAGTTGTTGGCAGATTTTTATGCAATTATAAAATACAACAGAAAAGAGGCTGTAAAATAAATGCTTATATTTATTATCTTACTTATAATTATTATACCGTTTCTTCTTGCTTTTGATTTTGCTTCGCAGGTAATTATGGATCATTTTAATATTACATTTGATCCGATAGCAGATGTAATTATTTACGTTATTCTGGCTGCAATTTTGTTTATACTGCCATTTGTGTTACTGAAACTTCCTTTTGTTGAAAAAAAGTTTAGTGAGAAAGCAGGAATTCTTTGTGGAATTACATGGCTTATTGAAATTATAGCTGTATCCTTGTGGCTGTTTTTTCCGGCAAATATGTCATATATAAACACTAATGAAGTGTATTCCATGACTATAGAAAAATCACTTTATTACGGAACAGAGGATGAGAAAACGGTAAAAAAAGTAACGACCACAGACTTGGGACTTATTGAAGAGTTATTAGTTGAACTAAATGAAGTCGACTATAATCATGCTACCAAGCGGGATATGGAAGCAAAACGCAAAAGTCCTACCTGGGAAATAAGAATGAAGAATCAGTGGGGAGAAGAAATTCAATATATTTGTATTTATTCTCCTAAAAATATAACTGTTTCTGAAGGCGAAAATCAAAAATATGCTAATTTTACAAAAAAATATGATTACACAAAACTTGACATTTTAACTGGGAACATAGAATCCGGAATATTGTCAGAGGCAGCAACAGAGGCATTTTCCCAATGGGGAGATTTCCGTAAAGAATTGTTTGACAGTTTCAATGTTGACAAAGAAAACAAATCCTGGTCTTTTACAATACCGAAAAATTTACCGGGATCGGATTATGAATTGAAAGTTTCCATGGTCGGTAAAACGGATTATAAAAGTGGAGAATTTATTCCCCACAAGCTTACATGTCTTAAAGAGCAACAAGAGAATCAGAATTGGATTCCGGGTGAAACATACACGGTTCGGTTTGGTGATGCAGTAATTCAGCACTTGTGGATAACAGTTAAGGTTGACGGCTATATATTTGATAAAGATATGGTTGAATTCCTACCGGAAGAAAACCAATATCGTTAAAGTAATGCATTTTAAGATTAACACCCAGAATAAATGTGAATTTTTTTCGAAACATAGGGTAAAATTAATAAAAAAACTTGAAAAATGCAAAAAAATTGTATATAGTATTTCTGTTAACAGTGACAGTATTTGTGACAGTTAAAATCTGATAAAAAAGAGGTCTTGTAAAATGAAAATACTTTATTCCGGTAAGACAAAAAATGTTGTATTAGATGAAGAGAAGAACGTAGTTAACTTGTTCTTTAAAGACACAGCTACAGGTGAGAACGGTGTATTTGATCCAGGTTCAAACTCTGTTGGTGGTAGCGTTGAAGGTAAAGGACAGATTGGTCTTAAAATTTCCAAGTATTTCTTCGAATTAATGGAGAAAAACGGAATCCCAACACAGTACTTAGGTTCTGATATTGAGCAGAATTTAATGCAGGTTCGTAACCTTACAGTGCCAAAGTTGGAATTTGTATTGAGATATTTTACAGCAGGCAGCATGTGCAGACGTTTCTCTTTAGAGGAAGGTATCGTATTTGATCCACCATACGCTGAAGTTACATTGAAAGATGATATTCAGGGCGATCCACTTATCAGCGAGCGTCTTTGCATTATGAAGGGCTTACTTAAGGAAGGCCAGTGGGATGAGGCAGCTGACATAGTACTTCGTGTTGGTGAAGTTCTTAAAAATGAATTGGCTCCTTTAGGATTAACTCTTATCGACTTCAAAATCGAAATTGGTTACGACGAAACAGGTAAAATGTACATTGCTGACGAAATCACTCCTGACATTTGGAGAGTTCGCGATGAAAACGGCAATATCCCTAATCAGATTGACTGTTCCAAGATGTTGTTGGAAAAATTAGGATTATAATTCCGGAGGGTAATATGAAAAAAATTATTTGTAAAGTTGAGTATGACACAGACAATGCACAGTTGATTGCAAAGCTGACAAGTGGTCAGTATGGTGACCCTGCAGGTTACGAAGAGTGTCTTTATCAGACAGAGGACGGAAAGTTCTTCCTTTATGTGAATGGTGGTTCAGAATCTCCTTACACTGAGGAAAACATCAAGAGAATGTCCGCAGCTAAGGCAGAAGAGTGGAAGGCTAAACTATAATATTAATTTTGGTATCCGAAAAGAGGCTGTTATGATACAGTCTCTTTTTCAATATTACATAAGAGGTGTTTAAATATGAAAAAAACAAAAATTATTACAGCTGTATTACTTGTTGTTTTTTTATTAATTTCAATGGTAGGATGTGGTGAAAAAAACAATAACACAAACAAACCGGCCAAAGTGAGAAACGTTACTTTTGATTTTGTTTCATTAGAAGAAGTTGACGGAAAGCATGAAATAACAATCAAATGGACCAATAACACTAAAGAAAACCTTACCTTTGATGGTAGCGGTTATTTATACAAGAAAGATAGTTCCGGTTATGGTCATATAGGAAGTGTCTCTAACGACAAAGGTCTTACTTCACTGAACCCTGGGGAATCTATTGAAGTTAAATATTCACCAACTGATTGCAAGCTGGAAGCCGGCAACACCTATAGAATAGGAGCGCAGGCAAACTATGCTAAGAATGGTCAGCCAAATACCGATACAGTTTATGCTAAATTTGAGGTAAAATAACCAAAGTTTTTATGTTACAAACAGCAGATAAAATTTCTGCTGTTTTTTTGTTGACATTTTGGTCTACAAGGTGTAAACTCTAATTAAAGATGAGGTCTACACAGTGTAAACTTAATAGCAAGGGGGCTTTTTTATGAATGATATTCAGTTAGGTACAGTAGAATCAAAATTTGCTGACATCATATGGAGTAATGAACCGGTGACATCTGCAAGATTAGTTGAACTTAGTCTGGAACAGTTACAGTGGAAAAAATCTACAACTTTCACAGTGCTTCGCCGGCTTTGTGATAAAGGTCTTTTTCAGAATGTAAACGGAACGGTAACATCTCTTATATCCAAATCGGAATTTTACGCTATGCAAAGTGAGCAGTTCGTGGAAAATACATTTGAAGGATCTTTGCCTGCTTTTCTGGCTGCTTTCACTACCCGAAAAAACCTTAAACCGGAGGAAGTGGCAGAGATAAGGCGTATGATTTCAGAATACGGGGAGGAATAAATATGGAAGCTGTATTTTTGAAACTTTTGAACATGAGTATAACAGCCGGCTGGCTTGTATTGGCTCTGCTTATTTTAAGGCCATTTCTAAAAAAAGCGCCAAAGTGGATAACTTGTGCTATGTGGGCTTTGGTTGGCTTAAGACTTATTTTACCATTTAGCATAAAAAGTGTTACCAGTCTTATTCCAAGCAACGAAACCATCCCTCAAGATATTGTTTATCAGGCCGAGCCTGAAATTGAAAGCGGAGTAGGTTTTATAAATTCCTATATAAATCCCGTAATTTCAGAATCTATGGCAC
Organism: Oscillospiraceae bacterium; assembly: GCA_015069135.1. Classification (GTDB taxonomy): domain Bacteria; phylum Bacillota; class Clostridia; order UBA1212; family SIG427; genus SIG427. Next base: position 45,838 of record SVJE01000002.1, read on the forward strand.
CAAATCCCGGGGATAGTGCAAATCCTTTGCAGGTAGTAAGCTTTATTGCAACCTGGATATGGGTAACAGGTATGGTTGTAATGGTACTATATACCATAATAAGTTATATCCGATTACGCTATAAAGTCAGAGAAAACATTCATCTCCAGGGCAACATCCATATTTGTGACCATGTTTCCACACCTTTTATTCTGGGAATTATTAAGCCTGATATTTGTCTTCCTTCTGATATGAGTAGCCAGGACATGGAATACGTTATTGCCCATGAACAAGCACATCTTAAACGCAGAGATCACTGGTGGAAACCTTTAGGATTTATGCTACTGGCGGTATATTGGTTTAACCCTTTAATGTGGGTAGCATATATTTTACTGTGCCGTGACATTGAAATGGCATGTGACGAAAAAGTTATCGGCAAAATGTCTCCGGAGTACAAAGTGTCTTATTCAGAGGCTCTTCTTAATTGCAGCATTTCAAGAAAGTCTATAGCAGCCTGTCCTCTTGCTTTTGGAGAGGTGGGTGTAAAGACTCGTGTTAAATCTGTTCTTAATTACAAGAAACCTGCTTTCTGGATTATGATAGCCGCATTGATAGTTTGCATTGCTGTGGCTGTATGTTTTCTTACGGATCCCATGGGGCGGAAGCTGGAAAGTGGTTCTGATTATGAGGGTATTTCTATAGAGGTTTTGTCTGTAGAACGTGACGGGAGTCGTCCGGCTATTGAAATTGAATGGACTAATGATACAGATGAAGATTTTAATATAGGGTATAGTTATGAGGTTTTCAGAAAAGAAGGGAAAGAATGGATACCTTGTGCAGACTCATATTACTTGACTACGCTTTCCAAGCACCTTGGATCCCACAGCACCTTGAGGAAAAGTTATAACCTTGTAGCGTTTGACTTAAGTCAACCGGGAATGTACCGCTTTGAAAGTGTTGTTGATAGAGAAGAAAATAAAAAGGTATGGGTAGATTTTATTCTCGAGGGAGAGTTAGAGAATAGTTATACACTTTATCCTGCTTACAAACCCGAAAAGAAAGATGAGGTGGACAGCCCATATGTAGTACTGAACCATGAGTACAAAAGCTTTCATTTATATCAATCGTATCTGGCTCCTTATATTAACACGGGCTATTACGAAGTGAGAGGGAATAGATTGTACCTGAGACCAGTATTTAACAATTCCATTTTTGTATTTGAACTTGAAGGTGACAGCCTTATTTTTAAAGCAGCAGAATCCTGGGGGGTTTTCACATATAAAAATCATGATGGTACCATAAGTCCTGCAATAGAAGATGGAGCAATTTTTAAAGGTATTGAGTCCATTACAGAAGAAAGCTTTGGATATGATGTTACAAAGGATTATATAGACTATGATATTGACAAAGATGGAGAAAAAGAGATAATCTCTATGAGAATGAGAAAAGTGTCAGCGCTTTTCACAGTGGATTTTGTGATTACAGAAAAAGATAACACAAAAAAAGTAAGCACAATTGATATGGAGCCGGGCGATTTTACCTTTGTGGAAAGAGATGGCAAATTGAAAATTAAATCACGAAGAGACCCGTACGGTAACAATGTTGTTTATTATAATGTTTTGTATAAAGATGGTTATATAGCAATTTCACAGGAGTAATAGCAATGAAAACAGCAATGAGATTTAGTTTAATTCTGGTAGCAGCAGTAATTTTGACGGTAGCAATGGTTTTGATATTGCCTGAAAAGGGTGCACAGTCTTGTTTTTCCGGCCATCGGGATGTTTCTCTTGTTATTGAATCTTTTGACGAGGTTAATAAGCTCATAAATGTTAAATGGCACAATAATTCTGATGAAGTTATAATGCCGAAAAATGGCTGCACTGTGTATAAAAAGATTGACAATCAATGGGAGCTTTTAGATGCTACTCCGGCATTTCTCTTGGCTATACATATAGGTCCGGGAGAAACTTATGATGAAACCTACAGGGTTGGTCATATTGATATGACTGCTGGTTCAGCGTATAAAATAGAGACAGAATTTTCCATGGGAGAGGAAAATTATAGTATCAGCTTAGAGTTTGAGAAATAAAGCCCAACTTAGTGTTGTAAAAATTTCAAAATCAGTAGGACGAAACGGCGGTTTTTCCTACCTAACTTATACAAAATATATAAAAACAGTAGGTCAAAAACACTGAATTCCGGGAAATTGACCTACTGTTTTATTGGTTATAGTGAGAAAAAGGTAGGAAAATTAGGGATTTTTACCTACTGAAAATAAAAAAACCGGATTTAAAAGTAGGACTCTGAATATTTTATCCTTTTCTGAAAACAGTTTTTAATTTTACTGTGATAATATCGGCTACCTGAGAAACAATAATGGCCACAAACATAATAACGCAACCTACAATTTCGCGACCGGTTAATGTTTCGTGGAGGATTAACGCACCACAAAGTACGCCAAACACTGATTCCATACACATAAGTAAAGAAGCTACGGTGGCTTCCGTATACTTTTGGCCGATAATCTGGAATGTGTAAGCAAAACCACAACTCATTACGCCGGAGTAGAGCAAAGGAACTATAGCTGTACTGATAGCGCCGATGTTTGGAGATTCAAAAATAAACATCAGGATACAGGAAATAGAACCTGAGACAAAGAATTGTACACAGGAAAGTTTAACACCATCCACGTCAGGAGCTAATTTTTCAACAAGCAGAATATGTACAGCAAAAAATATGGCACATATAAAGGTAAGAATATCACCAAGATTTATTGTCCCTAAATTGTTGGGGTCAATACAAAGGAAATATAGTCCTACGAAACCAACGGCTACACAAATCCAGGTAAGCACCGGTACTTTCTTCCGGAATACAAGACCCAGTAAAGGTACGAAAAACATATAAAGGGCAGTGATGAACGCTATCTTACCGGATTCAGAATAGTTAAAAGCGAATTGCTGAAAATTGGATGCTATACATAAAAATACACCCAGGACAGAACCATATATGATTGTCTTTTTGTTTAAAGCTTTATGGTGCGCTCTGCCTTCATGGTTCATGCCATTGACTTTAATACCATCTTTTATGAGAACTACAGGCAGAAGGACCAGTGCCCCCATTAAAGTGCGGATACCATTAAAAGTAAATGCTTCTATAGATTCCATGCCTACACTTTGGGCTACAAAAGAAGAGCCCCATACGAAAGCTGTAAGCAGTAACATGATTACGCCCTTGAACTGTGTTTTGTTTGTTACCATAATTTTCTCCTGCAAAATATTAACATCAATTCTTGATTATATCAGTGTAAGGAAATAAATTCAATTTGAAAAAATATTGTATTTTACAGTAAAATGTGATATCATTTTTCACGGATATTTTTGTTTTCAGGAGGTACCCGAATGTTAAGGGCCATACAACTGAAAAACTTAATAAACAAAATAGTAATTAACTTTAATGGCGCAGTGCAGGTATAAGTGCAGGCGTCATTATATTTTTTCTTCTAAACAAGGACGGTGCAAAAAATGTTACACGAAGAATGTGGAGTTTTCGGAATATATGACAGAGATGGTTACGACGTGGCCAGAATGACTTATGCAGGACTTTTTGCAATGCAGCACAGAGGCCAGGAAGCCTGCGGTATAGCTGTTAACAGAGACAGAGAAATATATTTATATAAAAACAGAGGACATGTAACAGAAGTGTTCCATGATGCAGAACTTGACCAGCTTAAAGGTAAATTTGCTATTGGCCATGTACGTTATCCTGCAGGTAAGGTTACTGGTGTCCTTAATGCACAACCGTTGGTTACCTGGTATGTTAAAGGTCAGCTTGCTATGGCACACAACGGTGCAATTTCCAATGCAGCAGCTCTAAAGAAAGAACTTCAGGAATCAGGAGCTGTTTTCCAGACAAAAACAGATACAGAGCTTATGATGCACCTGATGGCAAGAGAGAGACTTAAAACAGGCCGCGCAGAAACAGCTCTGGTAGAAATGATGAAAAAGGTAGAAGGTTCCTACTCTTTGGTTGTAATGAGTCCGCAAAAATTAATGGCTTGTAGAGATCCAAGAGGTATGAGACCACTTTGTATAGGTAAGCTTGGTGAAAATACTTATGTAATTGCGTCTGAAAGCTGTGCTCTTGATTCTATAAGAGCTGAGTTTATCAGAGATGTTGAGCCGGGAGAGGTTATTGTAATTGATGAAAACGGTCTTCGTTCCATTAAGGATAACTGCTCCGGTAATCATCAGATTTGTATATTTGAATATGTGTACTTTGCTCGTTCTGATTCAATTATTGACGGACAGAGCGTTCACGAAGCAAGAAAGAACTTAGGTAAGATTTTATCAGAAACTGCACCTGTAGAGGCAGATATGGTATTCGGTGTACCGGATTCAGGTATCGACGCTGCTATCGGTTATGCAGAAGCATCAGGGATTCCTTACGGCAAGGGAATGGTAATAAACCGCTACATAGGTCGTACTTTCATACAGCCTACACAGGCAGAGCGTAAGCAGAAAGTAAATATGAAACTTAATGTTCTTAAGGATACTGTAAAAGGCAAGCGTGTTATTATGGTAGACGACTCCATTGTAAGAGGCACTACTTGTGCAAACTTAGTTGAAATGTTAAGAGAAGCAGGTGCCACAGAAGTTCACATGAGAATCAGTAGCCCGCCATTTGTATGTCCTTGCTACTTTGGTACAGACGTACCTGAGAAAAAAGAACTTATGGCTTGCAACTACACAGTAGAAGAAATGTGCAAGAAAATTGGTGCAGATTCATTGGCATTCTTCCCTGTAGAAAGACTCAAAGAAACAATTCCTAATGCAACTTGCGGATACTGCGATGGTTGTTTCACGGGGAAATATCCATACAAGGAACCTGAAAACTAAGGTAAAATTATGATTTGTATTATTGACTATGGCGCAGGAAATTTAAAAAGCGTCAGCAATGCATTAAATTACATAGGTGCAGAAAATAAAATTTCTGCTGACAGAGATGAAATTTTGGCTGCAGATAAAATTCTTCTTCCAGGTGTAGGTGCTTTCGGCGATGCCATGGCTTCCCTTAAAAAGTATGGTCTTGTAAACACTGTTTATGATGCAATAGAGTCCGGTAAGCCTTTTATGGGAATTTGTCTTGGAATGCAATTGTTATTTGAAGACAGCCAGGAAAGTCCGGGCGTTACAGGCCTTGGTGTGTTCAAAGGACACATTGTTAAATTTCCGGGAGATATGGGTCTTAAGGTTCCCCAGATAGGTTGGAACAACTTAAATGTTAGGCAGCCGGGATCTGTGTACGATTCGGCTCATGACAAATATGTATACTTTGTACACTCATATTATTTAGAAGCCGATGATCCTTCCATTGTTGCCGCAGAGTGTGAATACGGTAAAATATTCCACGCCGCCGTGGAGAAGGGTAATGTTTCAGCCAGCCAGTTCCATCCGGAAAAAAGCGGAGAGACAGGACTTGGAATACTTAAGAACTGGGCAGAACGATAATAAAATGATTTACAACGATTTGTGGCCTACTGATTGTGTGCTTTACATGCAATTCAGTAGGCTTTTTTTATGATATATCCAACTGTTTTGATATGAACATGTATAGATAGGCAGGTCTTTTTTATGATTTTTGTTGATTTTGTCCAACTTATTACTGGTGTAAAGTTGAATTCCGTAGGATATTTGGTGTTTTTGTCCAACCTTTTGTATTGCACAGGAAGTTGTTAGGTAGGTCGCTTTATTAAAACAGGACTAACCTTTTACAGTTAGCCCTGTTCGTTATGTAAAATTAACCTTCAAGAAAATATCTCATTAACTCGTGTCCTCTAGATCTATAGTTTTTAGTAGCTTCTGCACAGCTTTCTGTGTATCTCTGACCTTTTTTTTCGCTTCCTTTTCTGCTGTCGTAAATTAAATAAGGAACAGCATCGTGAGTATGGGTACGAAGTGCCAATGGAGTGGGATGGTCAGGAAGAATTAAAAGCTTAAAATCATCTGTTCCCTTTAATGCTCCAACAATAGGACCAACCACATCTCTGTCAATGATTTCGATAGATTTTACCTTGTTGTCAATTTCATGTCTGTGGCCACACTCATCAGGAGCTTCCATATGTAGGTACACAAAATCTCCGCCGTTTTTAAGGAAGTCAACTGTGGCTTGCATCTTACCTGTAAAATTTGTGTTTATATTTCCGGTTACATCCGGTACCTCAATTACTTCCATGCCTGCACAATAGCCAAGGCCTTTAATAAGGTCAACCGCAGAAACTACAGCACCTTTAACACCATAAGTTTCTTTGAAATTGGCCAATGCAGGTTTGCGACCTTCACCCCAAAACCACAAGGAATTTGCAGGTCTCTTGCCTGCAGCAATTCTAGCTTTGTTTACAGGATGATCTTTAAGAAGCTCATGGCTCTTTTTCATCATTTCAAGAAGAATTGCACTTTCAGGGGCTTTAGGGAGAAAATCCTTGATAGGCTTGTCAGAAATGTCGTGAGGTGGTGTGCATAAAAGTTTAACCTCTCCCGGGATTTTGTATACAAGGCAGTGACGATAGCTGATACCGGGATATAAATGTAAAATATCGGTTCCCAACTTTTCCTGGACATAGTTAATAAGCTCTGTGGATTCAGATGTGGAAATCTCGTCAGAACTGTAATCTATCATTGTTTTGTCTTCGTAAGCAGGTTCGTCGGAAAGGGTTACTAAGTTACAACGAACAGCCAGGTCTTCTTCCCCAAGGGTAAGGCCCATACTTACAGCTTCTAATGGTGAACGACCTGTGTAAAATACATCAGGGTCATATCCCATTACAGACATATTTGCAATATCACTTCCCGGAGGATTCAAATGGTCTGGCACAGTTTTAACAAGTCCAAGCTCACCTTTTTCAGCTAACCCGTCAATATTAGGTTTGTTGGCTGCCTCCAATGGTGTTTTGTTATTTAATTCAGCTACAGGGTAGTCGGCCATGCCGTCCCCGAGAACAACTACGTATTTCATGGTTTAAGTCCTTTTTGTAAAATATATCATTTGTTGGTACAGTATAACACTTTGAACATATTAAATAAAGAAAAATTTTTTGTATTAGTTAATTTAGTCTTGACTATGTTTTAATTTATGGTAAAATAAACTTCACGGCTATGGAGAAGTACCCAAGTAGGCCGAAGGGGATGGTTTGCTAAACCATTAGGTCGGGTAACCGGCGCCGGGGTTCGAATCCCCGCTTCTCCGCCAAAAAGAAACAGACATCCGAAACGGGTGTCTGTTTTCTTTTTTTGTCGTAGAATCGAAGCGGGGATTCGAACTCTGAGAGGGTTGGCACGTAAAGCAAACAGTCCGGTGGACTGTTTGTAGTGGCAATCGCGCAGGAGCTATGCTCCAAGCAGAAAGGACGCAAGCTGAAAGCGTAGCGGACGTTCCCCGCTTCTCCGCCGGAAGTCGGCTGACAATCTAAGGGGATTCGAACCCGAGAGGGTTGACACCATACAGTGTATTATCAGAATTTTGTAAAAACACTGTATTATTGCTGTCAAAATCCTATAAAACGTACAGTGTTTTGCGATTGTAATACAAAAACACTGTGCGTTTTACACAGTGTTTCGCACGATTTTTCACAAAACACTGTATGATCATACAGTGTTTTTGCTAGAAAAAACAAGATCACTGTATGGTTTTATTTATACTTTTACAAAAAATCAGTCTAAAGCCTTCTTTTTCAGCACATACTAACTCCAAACCACAAAGGAGTTGATAGTATGATTGAACAAGATACCATAAAGCTATTAAGAGAATGCGATGCGGGAATAAAAATGGGAGTCACATCCATAGATGAGGTGCTTCCCTTTGTCCACAACAAAGAATTCAAGCAGTTACTTGAAACCTGTAAAAAGGAACATGAAAAGCTGGATCGGGAAACTCAAGAACTTTTGGACAAATACCATGACGATGGTAAAAATCCAAATCCCATTGCAAAAGGTATGTCCTGGATGAAGACAAACATGAAACTCAGCATGGATGATTCTGACAAAACAATTGCTGATCTCATGACAGATGGCTGCAATATGGGAGTTAAATCCTTGAACAGATATCTTAACCAGTACGAAGGTGCAGACGAGGTAACAAAAGACATAACAAAGCGCCTTATTAACCTAGAAGAAAAGCTGACAGTGGATATAAGAAAATATCTGTAAAATATCAAAATTCCGGAGTGGTAAAATTACTGCTTCGGAATTTTTTATTTTACATAAAATCACCATGGAAAATACTGAATATTTGCTTGTACCAACACCATGACTATGATAAAATATCATCAAAGGGTTAAACACCCGAAAATCACGAATCAGGAGGATAAATAAAATGTCAAAAGTTCATTTGTCTACATATAACCAGAAGGGATACGAAGAATACAGAATCCCCGGAATAGTTTGCACAGAAAACAACACTTTGCTTGCATATTGTGAAGCTCGTAGCGGTATGACAGACTGGGGTAAAATAGAAATTATTTTATGGAGAGGTGAGCCTGCTCCTACAGCTGAAGATCCTACAGCACGAAATTGGAAAGAGTTTACAGTATTAGTGCCAAGCCCTGAAGGAGACACAGTAAACAATGCAAATATGATAGTAGACGGAGACAGAATACATTTTATCTACCATATTAATTATAGAAAAGTATTCTACATGAGAAGTACCGATGACGGTATTACATGGACAGAGCCAAAAGAAATCACAAGTTCCTATGACCAGTTCAGAGACAGAAAAGACTGGACAGTTTGTGCATCAGGTCCAAGCCATGGTATAAAGCTTAGTAACGGAAGATTGATTTTACCAATCTGGGTTGGCAGAAACGAATGGGATCCACAGGCACATTGCCCACAGTTCCCGGGTGTTATTTACAGCGATGACAGAGGTGATACATGGAAAGCCGGCGGACTTATTGTAGATGATGAACTTTGTAACGCAGGCGAGACAGTATCAGCTGAGCTTTCAGACGGTAGCCTTATGATTAACATGAGATGTGAAAATGATCCCGGTGTAAGAGCGGTAGCTATCAGTAAAGATAATGGTGAAAGCTTCGGCAAGTTCTTCTACGACGAGCAGCTTCCTGACCCACAGTGTTCCGCAGGTATGACAGCACAGGGCGGTAAAATTTACTTCTCCAACTGTGCTAACAAGCCTATGGAAGGTGATTCCAGAATCAATCTTATAATTAAAGTAAGTGAAGACGACGGTAAGACCTGGAAGGAATACGCAAAAGTAGAAGACAGAGCAGGATACTCTGACCTGGCAATTGATAAAAACGGAAACATTTACTGCTTTTATGAGTGTGAGAGACCTGAGGGTGTAGAACTCCGAGGCTCATTCCCGCAGGCTCATTTAACAGTGTTTGGCATGGAAATTAAATAAAAGTTAAAGATTTCTTAAATTGACATTAAAATCACAAGAGTATATACTATAAGTTGGCAATTTTGCAAGAAAGGGAGGGTTTAGCCCGGTTTTTGGGTAAGAAATATGATTTACAGTTATTATCCCGGATGTACATTAAAAACAAAAGCAAAAGATCTGGATGAGTACGGCAGAAAAGCTGCTGAAGCTTTGGGTGTAACATTGGAAGAACTGCCAAACTGGCAGTGCTGCGGCGCAGTTTATCCATTGGCAACAGATGAAATTGCTACAAAATTATCTGCAGTAAGAGCATTGGCAAATGCAAAAGAGAAGGGTCAGCCATTGGTTACTCTTTGTTCCGCTTGCCATCATGTTATTAAAAGAGTTAATAACGATATGCAGACAAATAACGATATTATCACAAGAGTAAATAACTATCTCAAGTTAGATGAAGCATATAACGGTGAGACAGAAGTTATTCATTACTTAGAAATGTTAAGAGACAAAATAGGTTTCGATGAGCTTAAGAAGAAAGTTGTAAATCCTCTTAAGGGTCGTAAGATTGCAGCTTACTATGGATGTATGTTACTTCGTCCAAGTAAGGAAATGCAGATGGACGATCCTGAGAATCCTACAATTATGGAAGACTTCATTAAAGCTATCGGAGCTGAGCCTGTAGTTTACGCATTCAGAAACGAGTGCTGTGGTGGCTACATGACAATGAACGACAAAGATTTAGCTTGTAAAATGGCTAATAAGGTTGTTGAGTCTGCTAAGGTTAAGGGTGCTGAAGAAATCATAACTGCCTGTCCTTTGTGTCTCTATAACTTAAAAGAAAACACAACAGGCGATATGCCTATCTACTATTTCACAGAGCTTCTTGCTGAAGCTTTGGGCGTAAAATAAGGAAGGAGGGTACTAACGATGCACAGTTCAGAAAAGAACATGAGTGAAGAAATTATAAGAATAAGCGGAATTAATCCAAGACAGTGTATGAAGTGCGGTAAGTGCTCTGCTACCTGTCCTGCTTTTGATGAAATGGAATATCATCCTCATCAGTTTGTATCAATGATTGTAAACGGAAAGATTAACAAACTCTTAGAGTCAGAATCTATTTGGAAATGTCTTTCCTGTTTTGCTTGCGTGGAAAGATGCCCACGTAGCGTAGAACCTGCTAAGTTAATTGAGGCAGTAAGAGTATCAGTTTTAAGAAAAAAGGGTGCCAACTATTTATCACCGGATGAAATTCCCGGTAAGCTGGATCCTGAGCTTCCACAGCAGGCAATTGCCTCTGCTTTCAGGAAGTACAGCAAGTAGTGTAAAGGAGTGTTGATTTTGCAGAGAATCGGAGTTTTTGTATGTTGGTGCGGAAGCAACATTGCGGCAACCGTTGACGTAGCCAAAGTTGTAGAAGCGGTAAGAAATGAACCCGGCGTATGCTATGCACAGGACTATCAGTATATGTGTTCTGAAGCAGGTCAGGGTTTAATAAAGACAGCCATTAAGGAACACGGCCTTACAGGTATCGTAGTATGTTCTTGTTCACCAAGAATGCACGAAGCTACCTTCAGAAAAACAGCTGAAGCAGCCGGTGTAAACCCTTATATGGTTGAAATAGCAAATATCAGAGAACATTGTTCATGGATACATAAGGATAAGGATGAAGCTACAGAAAAGGCTATTATCCTTGCAAGAGCAGCAATCGCTAAAGTTAACCTGAATGCTCCATTACAGCCCGGTGAAAGTGCTGTAGTTAAGAGAGCACTTGTAATCGGTGGCGGTATTGCAGGTCTTCAGTCAGCTATTGACATTGCAGATGCAGGTTACAAAGTAGACATCGTTGAGAAATCACCAACTATCGGTGGTAAAATGGCTCAGCTTGATAAGACATTCCCTACATTGGACTGTGCAGCTTGTATTTTAACACCTAAGATGGTTGAAGCAGCTCAGCACCCTAACATCACACTTTACACATACAGTGAAGTTGCTGAAGTTAAGGGCTTTGTAGGTAATTTTACCGTTAAGATTAAGAAGAAGGCACGTTTTGTAGACGAAACAAAATGTACAGGTTGTGCTGTATGTACAGAAAAGTGTCCTTCCCGTAAGGGCCTTAATGAGTTCAACTGCGGACTTAATAAGAGAGGCGCTGTATATATTCCTTTCGCACAGGCTGTACCAAATGTTGCAGTTATTGATCAGACCCAGTGCTTACACTTTAAGACAGGTAAGTGCGGTATTTGTGAGAAGAACTGTTCCGCAGGTGCTATTAAGTTTGACCAGCAGGATGAGTATTTAGAAGAAAAGTACGGTGCAATCGTAGTTGCAACAGGTTTCCAGATTACTGATGTAACTAAGTTTGATGAATTCCAGTACACAAAGCATCCTGACGTTATTACATCATTGGAACTTGAGCGTATTATGAACGCTGCAGGTCCTACAAAGGGTACACTTTTAAGAATGTCTAACATGGAGCATCCTAAGGATATTGTATTTATCCAATGTGTAGGTTCCAGAGACAACACAGCAAGAGGTAAGACATATTGCTCAAAGATTTGTTGTATGTACACAGCTAAGCATGCAATGCTTATCAGAGAAAAGTATCCTGATGTAAATGTACATGTATTTTACATTGACGTTCGTACTCCCGGTAAGAACTTTGATGAGTTCTACAGAAGAGCTGTCGAGCAGTACAACGTTGATTACATAAAAGGTATGGTAGGTAAGGTTTGGGAAAATGCTGACGGTCGTCTTACTGTTCAGGCATCTGACCTTATTTCCAACGAACAGATTTTGTTAGATACAGATATGGTTGTATTGGCAGCTGCTGTTGAGCCAAGTGACGGTGTTAAAAACATTGCCACAATGCTTACAGCAAGTATTGATACAAACAACTTCTTAACAGAGGCTCATCCAAAGTTAAGACCTGTAGAAAGCCCTACAGCCGGTGTATTCCTTTCCGGTGTATGTCAGGGTCCTAAGGATATTCCTGAAACAGTATCTCAGGCAGGTGCTGCAGCTATTAAAGTTGTAGGACTCTTAGCTAAGGATAAGCTGGTTACAAACCCATGTACAGCAGGTCCTGACGAGATGATGTGTAACGGATGTTCCACTTGTGCAAATGTTTGTCCTTACGGTGCTATTGATTATGTGGATAAGGAATTCAGAATTCCCGGCGGAGTTGAAGTTCGTCGCGTAGCACGTGTAAATGGTGCTTTGTGCCAGGGTTGTGGTGCTTGTACAGTAGCTTGTCCTTCCGGCGCAATGGATCTTAAGGGCTTCAGCAATAGACAGATTATGGCGGAGGTAGACGCAATATGCAAGTAAACGAGAATAATGAAGTAAAAAAAGAATTTAAGCCTCTGATCGTAGCTTTCTGCTGCAACTGGTGTAGTTATGCAGGTGCAGACTTAGCCGGCACCAGCCGTCTTTCATACCCTGCTGACGTTAAGATCATCAGAGTTCCCTGTTCATGCCGTGTAAACCCTATGTTTATTCTTAAGGCATTTGAAAAGGGTGCAGATGGTGTCATTATGTGTGGTTGTCACCCCGGTGACTGTCACTACAGCACAGGTAACTACTATGCAAGAAGAAGAATGACATTACTCTTCAGTATGTTGGATTTCTTAGGCGTAGACAGAGCAAGAACAAGAGTAGAGTGGGTATCTGCTGCAGAAGGTCAGAAATTTGCTTTAGTAATGAATGACTTTGCAAAGAAAATCCACGAATTAGGTGAAAATGTGAAACTGGGGGATCTGAGATGCAAAAAATAACAGGTTTAGCTAAAAAAAGAATTTTAGAACTCTTAGCAGACGGAACCGTAACTAAGGTTCTGGGCTGGGTTCCCGGTGATTTTTGCTATGACGTTACTCCGGCATACTTTGAAACAGCAGAAGAAGTAGAAGGTATGATATACGACAGCTTCTGCGGAGCTAACTTAAGCAAATATCTTATTAACGGTTGCAAGACTTTAGAAGAGGGCGGTAAAATATTAGTTCTCTTAAAGCCATGTGATACATACAGTTTCAACCAGCTCTTAAACGAGCACAGAATTGACAGAGATAAAATCTACGTTATCGGTGTTGGTTGTAAGGGTATGGCTGATATTGAGAAAATCAAAGCTCAGGGCGTTAAAGGTGTAACCAAGATTATTGACAATGGCGATACTTTTGAAATAAAGACAATCTACGGTGACAAGACTGTTGCAAAGAAGGATGTTCTTCTTGAAAAGTGCCTCTCCTGTAAGGGTAAAGAGCATAAGGCTTTTGATGAAGTAATTGATCCTGAGCCTGAGACAGAGCAGGAAATTAAAGATCGCTTTGAAAAAGTTAAAGAAGTTGAAGCTATGACAGCTGAAGAAAGATATAACTTCTGGAGCGGTGAGCTTTCAAAATGTATCAGATGTAACGCTTGTCGTAACATTTGTCCTGCATGTTCTTGTATGAAGTGTGTATTTGATAACCCAAGATCAGGTGTTGCAAGTAAAGCTAACACAGATACATTTGAAGAAAAGATGTTCCATATTATAAGAGCTTTCCACGTAGCAGGCAGATGTACTGACTGTGGTGAGTGTAGCAGAGTATGTCCTCAGGGTATTCCTCTCCACCTGTTAAATCGTAAATTCATTAAAGACATTAACGAATTCTACGGTGATTACCAGGCCGGTGAAGAAGAAGGACAGAGAGCTCCATTGGTAAACTTTGACTTTGAAGATGTAGAGCCTTCAATCGTTGAAGAGAAAGGCGGTAATTAATATGTATCAGATTTCAATTGATAACTTAAATACCCTCTTTGAGAAAATTGCTGCAGTTCGTTCTTTGTATATGCCTGTAAAGAAAAACGATCAGGTAAACTTCCACAAGTGGGAAGAGGGAACAGAATATTGTAAAGATGAGCTTAAGACTGTTAAGTCTGCAAAAGATTTATTCTTCCCTCAGAGTGAAAATATTGTAGCATTTAAGAAAGAAGGAAAGAAAATTTCCGTAGAAACAGGTGAATTACCTTCAGAAAAGTTTGTACTTTTCGGAGTAAGAGCTTGTGATGAAAAGAGCTTTGAGATTTTGGACAAAGTTTTCTTATCAGAACCTGCTGACCAGTTCTATAAAGCAAGAAGACTTAACGGTCTTGTAGTTACTACAGCTTGCGGTGCTCCTGAAGAATCTTGTTTCTGTACAGTATTCGGAATCAATCCTGCAGAGCCTAAGGGTGATGTTACCACATGGATTGCAGATGGTAAGCTTTTCTGGCAGGCAAACAGCGAAGAAGGTAAAGCTTTTACCGAAGAAATCAAGGATGTTTTCGTTGACGGTGATGACAGTGCTGTAGAAGCTCAGAAGAAACAGATTGCTGAAATAATGGAGAAACTTCCGTTAACAGGTTTAAGCTTAGAAGGCTGGAACGGCGACGTAACAATGGAGAAGTTCAACCAGCCACAGTGGGCAGAATTAAGTGAAGCTTGCTTAGGTTGCGGAACTTGTACATTTGTATGTCCTACATGTCAGTGCTATGACGTAAGAGACTACGACACAGGCCACGGAATCCAGAGATTCAGATGCTGGGACTCTTGTATGTACAGTGATTTTACAATGATGGCTCACGGTACTAACAGACCAACACAGTTACAGAGATTCAGACAGAGATTCATGCACAAGTTGGTTTACTTCCCTGCAAACAATGATGGTGAGTATTCCTGCGTAGGATGCGGAAGATGCGTAAGCAAGTGTCCTATCTCCATGAATATTGCTAAGGTTATAAAAGCTTTCGGAGGTGACAAGAAATGAGTGCCAATATACAAGAAGAGAAGCTTATACCAATCCAGGCTGTAATTACAGAAGTAAGAGAAGATACACCTGACGTTAAAACTTTTACAGTTGTAGCTAAAGATGGCGGTAAAATGTTCGATCATATGCCCGGACAGTGCGCTATGGTTACA
The DNA here is from genome assembly GCA_015069135.1 of Oscillospiraceae bacterium. Classification (GTDB taxonomy): domain Bacteria; phylum Bacillota; class Clostridia; order UBA1212; family SIG427; genus SIG427. Next base: position 61,139 of record SVJE01000002.1, read on the forward strand.
ATGCCTGGTGTTGGTGAGGCTATGTTCTCAATTACATCATCTCCTACACAGGGTGATTTCAAGCAGTTCAGTATTAAACGCTGCGGACTTTTAACAGAGTGTCTCCACCAGTTGGAGCCGGGTCAGGAAATCGGTGTAAGGGGACCTTACGGAAATCCATTCCCTGTTGATACAGAGTTCAAGGGTAAAAACTTGTTGTTTATTGCCGGTGGTATCGGACTTGCTCCTTTACATTCAGTTATTAACTATGTAAGAGCACACAGAGAAGACTACGGTACAATAGATATCCTTTACGGATCAAGAAGCGCTGATGACTTGGTTGACTACGATGAAATAGTTAACGAGTGGCAGAAGGAAGATGGTATCAACGTATACCTGACAATTGACAGACCTCAGGAAGGCTGGGACGGTAACGTAGGTTTCGTTCCTACATATCTCAAGGAGCTGGCATTTTCTGCTGACAAGACAGCAATCATCTGCGGACCACCAATTATGATTAAGTTTGTATTGGCTGCATTGATTGAAATGGGCTTCGACAAGACTCAGGTTTATACAACATTAGAGCTTAAGATGAAGTGTGGTATCGGAAAATGCGGTCGTTGTAACATTGGCACTAAGTACGTATGTAAAGACGGTCCCGTATTCCGTTGTGACCAGATAGACGAATTACCGAACGAATATTGATGGAGGTTTCTTAAGATGGAAGAAATGGTAAATATTTATATAATGGGTAAAAAGTATTCTGTTCCTGCAAGTCTTACAATTATGACTGCAACAGAGTACGCAGGATACAAGTATGTAAGAGGTTGCGGATGCCGTAACGGTTTCTGTGGCGCTTGTGCAACAGTTTACAGAATTAAGGGTGAGTTCGAACTTAGAACAGGTCTTGCTTGTCAGACTCAGGTTCAGGAAGGTATGTACATTGCAAGTCTTCCTTTCTTCCCAACAAAGAAGGCTGAGTACGATATGAACGAAACAAAGCCTACAGAGCAGGTTATGATGACATTGTATCCTGAAATTTACAGCTGTATCGGTTGTAATGCTTGTACAAAGGCTTGTCCTCAGAAGCTTAACGTAATGCAGTATATTGCATACGCTCAGAGAGGCGAATACGAAAAGTGTGCAGAAGAATCCTTTGACTGTGTAGCTTGTGGTATCTGTGCAAGCAGATGTCCTGCAGGTATTACACATCCACAGGTTGGTGTTTTAGCAAGAAGACTTACAGGTAAGTATTTAGCTCCTGAGTCCAAGCACTTAACAACCCGTGTTGATGAAATCGAAAAGGGTGAGCATGAGCATCTTATTGAAGCTGTAATGGCTAAGCCTATCGAAGAACTCAAAGAACTTTACAATCACAGAGATATTGAGAAATAAGGAGGGCTATAATAATGTTGACTGAAGAAATGCTGGCTTCAATAAAGAAAGTTGAAGCAACAAGAAATGAAAGAATCGGCGCAGATTTAAGAAAGATGACGGCTGAGGAAAAGGAAGCTCTCTTAAAGGAATATCATCCTGACTATAAGGACACAGGATTTGAAACTTTGAAGGTTGGTCCTAACAAGGGCGAGAAAGTTCCTACAGAACTTTGTCATTTACTCCATGGTAAGAGCCGTGTTGCAGATATGGATATTGACCTTTCCAATCCTGATTACGATGTAGATGTATTGGTTATAGGTGGTGGCGGTGCAGGTTCTTCTGCAGCTATTGAAGCTGACAACGGCGGCGCTAAGACAATGCTGGTTACAAAGCTTCGTATAGGTGATGCTAACACAATGATGGCTGAAGGTGGTATTCAGGCTGCAGATAAAGAGAATGACTCTCCTGCAACTCACTATTTAGATGCTTTAGGCGGCGGACACTTCTGCAACAAGCCTGAACTTCTTAAAAAGCTTGTATCTGATGCTCCGGGTGCTATTAAATGGCTTAACGAACTGGGTGTTATGTTCGATAAGGAAGAAGACGGTACTATGGTTACAACTCATGGTGGCGGTACTTCCAGAAAGAGAATGCACGCTTGTAAGGACTATTCCGGTGCTGAGATCATGCGTGTATTAAGAGACGAAGTATGGAACAGAGGAATTCCGGTTGTTGATTACACAGCAGCTATTGAGCTTATTAAAGATGATGAAGGTAAAGTAGCAGGTGCTGTTCTTCAGAACATGGAAACAGGCGAAATCCTTATTGCTAAGGCAAAGACAGTTGTTATTGCTACAGGTGGTGCAGGTCGTCTCCATTACCAGGGCTTCCCAACATCTAACCACTACGGTGCAACAGCCGACGGTTTGATTTTAGGTTACAGAGCCGGTGCGGAGCTTCTTTATGCTGATACAATTCAGTATCACCCAACAGGTGTTGCTTACCCTTCACAGATTTTTGGTGCATTGGTAACAGAGAAAGTTCGTTCTTTAGGTGCACTTCTTGTTAACGTTGATGGTGTTGCATTTATGAATCCATTGGAAACTCGTGACGTAACTGCTTCCTCTATTATCAGAGAGTGTAGCACAAACGGTAAGGGTGTTCCTACATTTGGTGGCGGATATGGTGTATGGCTTGATACTCCAATGATTGAAATGCTTCACGGTGAAGGTACTATTGAAAAGAGAATTCCTGCTATGCTCCGTATGTATCTGGAGTATGGTATTGATATGAGAAAAACTCCAATTTTGGTATATCCTACACTTCACTACCAGAATGGTGGTCTTAAGATTTCTGCTGACGGTATGACAGATATTGAAAACTTGTATGTTGCAGGTGAGGCTGTTGGTGGTATCCACGGCAGAAACCGTCTTATGGGTAACTCCTTGCTTGACATTATCGTATTTGGTCGTAACGCAGGTAAGAACGCTTCTGCTAAGGCTAAGAGCGTTAAGGTTGGTAAGCTTACACTTTCCCACGTTGCTGACTTCGAAAAGGAATTGGCTGATGCAGGTGTTGAAAGTGATTGCGTATCACCAAAACTTTTACCTTCCTATACACACGGAAGAGAGAAGCAGATTTAATTTTACCGTTTAAGTTGGAGGTAATTGTAAAATGAGTCTTTTTGGAGGAGTAATATCCATCAGCAACATTTCAACGCTTATATTTGTTGTGTTTGCTGTATTAATGCTTGGATATGCTTTAGGTAGAATAACAATTAAAGGTGTTTCTTTGGGAGATGCCGGTGTGTTTATTGTAGCTTTGATCGCAGGTGCCTTGTTCTTCACTATGGGGGATGAGGGACTTGTGTTCGCAGGATCTTCTAAACCTTATGACTTTGAGGCAGGTCTTTCAATTATTGAAAGTTTAGGTCTGGTATTATTTGTTACATCTGTAGGCTTTATTGCAGGTCCTAAGTTCTTCGGAAACTTTAAGAAGAATTTTAAGTCTTATGTATTGTTGGGATTGGTAATTATCTTAGCAGGCGGACTTTCTGCAGCAGCTTGTATCGGTATGGGAGAAGTAGTGGGCTATGGCGGAGCTATTGAAAATCAGGACGGCTTTGTAGCTATGATAGTTGGTCTTCTTTCCGGATCTTTAACATCAACACCTGCTTTCTCAGCAGCTAAAGCTACTGTAGCAGCAGAATACCAGGGACTTGTTTCTGTAGGTCATGGTATTGCATATATCTTCGGTGTGGTTGGTGTGGTTCTTTTCGTACAGCTCATTCCAAAGCTTACAAAGGCTAACATGGAAGAAGAAAGAGCTAAATTAGTTATTAAAGAAGAAGGCGAGAAGAAGAGTTTTGTTGGTAAACTTTTTGAAATAGACCATATGGGTATCGCAGCTTTCTGTTTAGCAGCTATATTGGGAACAGTAATTGGCCAGATTAAAATTCCTCTTTCAAGTGCAGGTTTAAGCGGAACTTGTTTCTCACTTACAACTACAGGCGGATGCTTGCTTACAAGCTTGGTATTAGGACACTTCAGCCGTATTGGCAGAGTAAGTGTAATGCCTGCTCAGGGAACTTTAAAATTGTTCAGAGAGCTTGGTCTGGTATTCTTCTTGGCAGGTGCCGGAATCCCGGGTGGTGCAGAGTTTGTAAAGAACTTTGATCCTATGTACTTTGTATACGGAATTGTTATGACTATATTCCCAATGATTTTAGGATTCCTGTTTGCTAAATACGTACTTAAGCTTAGCTTGCTTAACAGCTTAGGTTCACTTACAGGCGGTATGACATCCACTCCTGCATTAGGTACACTTATTTCAACTGCAGGAACAGAGGATGTGGCAGCAGCTTATGCAGCTACTTACCCCGTAGCTTTGATTGCTGTAGTACTGGTTTCCCAGTTCTTGATTTTGTTATTCTAATATAAACGGAGGTTATTATGACCAGAGAAGTTGATGTAAAGTTATTAACAGATAATATTAAAGAGATGTGTATTGAAGCTACACACTTCCTTACACCTGACATGGATGCAGCTCTTAAAAAGGCTACTTTAGAAGAAGAGGCTCCTCTTGGTAAGCAGGTTTTAGAGCAGCTTCAGGAAAACCTTAAGATTGCAGGAAAAGAAATGATTCCGATCTGTCAGGATACAGGTATGGCTGTTGTTTTCTTAGAAGTAGGTCAGGACGTTCACTTTGTAGGCGGCGACGTTATGGACGCTGTTAACGAAGGTGTAAGAAGAGGTTATGTAGATGGTTTCTTAAGAAAATCAGTAGTTAAGGATCCTATTATCCGTGAAAATACAAAGGATAATACTCCTGCTATTTTACACACAGAAATCGTTCCCGGTGACAAGGTTAAAATTACTGTAGCTCCTAAGGGCTTCGGTAGTGAGAATAAGAGCCGTATCTTTATGTTGACACCTGCTGACGGTATTGAAGGTGTTAAGGATGCTGTACTTACAGCTGTTAAGGATGCAGGTCCTAATGCTTGTCCTCCAATGGTTATCGGTGTTGGTATAGGCGGTACTTTTGAAAAGTGTGCATTGCTTGCTAAGAAGGCTCTTACAAGAAATGTATCTGTTCGCTCTGAAATTCCTTATGTTAAGGAATTGGAAGAAGAACTTCTTGAGAAAATTAACCGTAGTGGTATCGGCCCTGGTGGTTTAGGTGGTAAGACAACAGCTTTGGCTGTAAACATTAACACATACCCAACACATATTGCAGGTCTTCCTGTAGCAATTAACATTTGCTGCCACGTAAACAGACATGCAGTAAGAGAGATATGAGGTGAGTAACATGGATAGAAAAATTCAGGTACCTATCAGTAAAGAAGATGCAAAGAGCCTTAAAGTAGGAGATTATGTATATCTTACAGGAACAATTTATTCTGCACGTGATGCTGCTCACAAGCGTATGTCAGATTCTATTGCAAAGGGTGAGAAACTTCCTTTGGATATGGAAGGCAATGTAATTTATTACATGGGACCATCCCCTGCAAGAGAAGGTCGTCCTATCGGTTCTGCAGGCCCAACAACTGCCGGCAGAATGGACCCTTACGTTCCTACATTGTTGGATATGGGTATGGGCGGTATGATTGGTAAAGGTAAGAGAACTCAGGATGTAGTTGACGGTATTGTTCGTAACGGTGCTGTTTACTTTGCAGCTGTAGGCGGAGCAGGCGCTCTTCTTTCTCAGTGCATTAAGTCTTCAGAAGTTATTGCTTATGATGACCTTGGTCCTGAAGCAATCCGCAAGTTGGAAGTTGTTGATATGCCTGTAGTTGTTGTTATTGACAGCGAAGGTAATGACCTTTACAAGATTGCTATTGAGAAGTATAAAAAAGACTAATATTATATAGTTGATTTATGGAACATAAGATTGTTCTAAAAGATAGAACCCTTACATATGAGCTTATCAGGAAGAAGGTAAAGAATGTAAATTTACGGATTTACCCTGATGGCCGAGTAAGGGTTTCTGCGTCTTCTTGGGTAAGTTTGAGTCATATTGAAAAATTTTTACTGGAAAAACAGGATTTTATTATAAAGGCTGTTGATAAGTATGCAGAAAATGCCGATGCGGTTGCTAAAAAAGCAGAAATTCGACGCTATACCAAAGAAGACTATAACGAATGTGCTGGAAAAATAAATGCAGCTGTGGCGGCATTTTACCCGCGATTTGGCAAGTATAAAATAAAAATGCCCCGGATTTCTTTAAGGGCTATGAAGACTAGGTGGGGAAGTTGCACTCCTTCTAAGGGAACAATAAGGTTTAATATGATGTTAGTGGATAAACCGCAAGAGTGTGTGGAGTATGTGGTTGTACATGAGCTGGCTCACTTAGTTCATGGTAATCATTCCAAAGAGTTCTGGGCTATTGTTGAGGAGATATTACCGGATTGGAAGGCAAGAAAAAAGCGACTTAATGAAAAGTCGCTTGATAATTAAAGTCCTTTTTGTCTCAATCCTGCTTCGTAGGCCACTAAAGTTGAAGCAAACCCTACATTTAAAGATTCGCAGGATCCCAGCATTGGTATTATTACCGGTTGGGATATTTTTTTATTACGCCATTCAGGAGAAATTCCTTTGAATTCATTGCCGGCAACAATGGCGATTCTTCCGGTGTAGTCGATTTCCCTATAGGACTTTGTAGCTGTAAGGTCAGTTACTATTGCTTTGAAATTGTGTTTTTCAAGCCAGTCCATAAGTTCATCCATAGGAGCTTCTGCTACAGGCATCAAAAAAGCAGCACCAAGGCTTGAACGGATAAGTCTTGGGTGAGTAAGACGTACACGTCTGTTTGTCATTATGGCAAATTGACCGCCGGCACAATCTAAAGACCTTAATATTGCACCAATATTACCGGGCTGTTCCTGTCCGTCTAAAATCATAATTACCATATTGTCTTCTAATTTGTTTTCCAAGTCAGAAAGAGAGTAGGAAGGCATTTTTGCTATTATGAAAAATCCGTCAGCACCTTCTCTGTCGCTGATTTTACTACAAGCTTTCATGGATATACTGTAGGAATTTTCTGCGTAATTTGAAAGGGCGTCAACTTGTGCCTGTTCTTCAGGAGTTTTTATTATTTCAGGACAGAAAAAGAAATAGGGAACAGTTATTTTTTCTTGTATAAGTTTTTCTGCCGCCCATAAGCCTTCGCATACAAACAAATCCTTAGCCTCAGAAACCTTTTTACCGCTAAGTAAATCTTTTGCCATTTTAACTTCCGGTGAAGCTATGCCAAGAGCTGTTATTTCTTTCATAATAGTACCTCCTGTATTAAGATGACCTACCTTTTTACGATAAAACTATATAAAACGGTAGGTTTTTTCGCTATTTTTCCTACCTATTACATGCCGAAATGAAGAAAAAGGTAGGTCAAAACATCATATTTTACTTAATTTGTCCTACCTAAACATAGTAAAATAACTTAAAACGGTAGGTTTTTTGCTGTTTTTTCCTACCTAAAAGTAAAAAAATCACAAAATAGGTAGGCAAATATCATAAAAATTAATTAAAATTAGTAAATGTATAAAGTCCGATTCCAACGGCCATAGGTAAATTCAATGAATCTACATTGTTGCTGTGCATAATTCTTGCAGGTGTTCCTATCTGTAAAAATTCAGCAGGTAAACCTGAGGATTCATTGCCGTAGATTAAAGAAAATGAGTAATCAGAATCTTTAAGATCGGCAGCAACTTTATTTATAGGCTGGCCATCCAGCATAAAAGGTATCAGATTACGATTAGTACCACAAAATGCTTTCTGATAGTCTTCAAACTTTTCAAAGTAACAGAAATTTACATGGAATAAAGCACCCATGGAAGCTCTTACTACCTTAGGATCGTAAATGTCTGCTGCGGGGGATATAATTGCTATATTTTCAATGCCGAAGGCTGTGGCTGTTCTTAATATTGTACCTAAATTTCCTTTATCTGCCGGGTTGACTAACACCAGGTGGTTAGCAGTGACTTCCAGTGAACAATCATATTTTTCAAATACTGCTGCAGCAAAGCAGTTTTCTTTAGGAGAAATACGATTTAATGTCTTATCGTCAAAAAGAGCGGGGATACCGCTCTTTTTTGCAAATTCCAGAATTTTAGCTACACCTTGATTGCTTTCACTTTTAGTAGATAAAACAATACGTGAAATTACATCAGGCTTATTGTTAATTAACTCTAAAGTTGGAAATACACCTAAGGTATAGGAATAACCAAAGTCCTTCTTATAGGGCTTAAGTCTTGTGTTATCTTCCATATTAGTAAACTAAACGTCTGTTCATTTCTTCTTCTTCCAGAACCTTTTCTGTACGTTCTGCAACTTCCTGCGCCCAATCAGCTGCTTCTTTAAGAGCTGCTTCGCACTGTGCATCATCATCCCACCAGATTGGTTCTACAAGATGTTTTTTATCCATTATTACAGATTCCTGAAGAAGATCAGAGAATTTATTCAGAGCCTTTGTGCTTTCTGTTTCTCCACAGGAGAATAAAGCAATCTTTCTATCATAAATCTTGATAACAGAGAATAATGTGTTAAATACAGGGTTGTAAGAATCAAACCAAACCGGTGTACCAATGAATATCAGGTCATAGTCACGTGGGTCCCACTTAAATGGGAACAAGCCAGGTTTTTTCTTACGAAGAACTTCCATACGAGCCTTAAAACGTCTAAAAGGTGTATATGGACGTACTCTGTCAACACGAACTAACTTTGCAGAGTCAGCTCCGATTCTTTCGGAAATTGCGTTTGCTACTGCTTCGGTATTTCCGTCAAGACTGTAATACAAAACAAGAACTTTCATATAAAAACTCCTTAAATAAGATTTGCTAATAACTTATAGACTAACTTTACAAGTTTTTGCCATAGATGTCAATAAAATATGGCAAAAACTCATAATTGTTTATAAAGTATTCATTAAATTTCAGGCAATGTATGCGCTTCACGGTTTACATCTATCTGTTCAACGAATACAGGCTTAAATGTAAATGCATAATTGAACTGATGTTCTTTGAATGCATATTTATCTGCCAGATATGGACCACAGCTTGCAGAGCCCATGCCTTCCTGCTTATAGTCAATAGATACATAAGTTTCAGGACGAGCCTTTAGGTCTCTGTCATACAATGTATCGTTAAGATCTTCAGGCTTATAGTGAAGAGCCTTGAAGCTGAAGGTCGGTAATCCCTTGAACAAGAGACCTCTTCCTTCGTGGTCGTGTACCAAAGCCCAACGAGTATCAATGTGGTTGCCTGTTTCCTGAGGGAATATGTAATGTGTATATTCCTTGGTAACTGTGGATTCGTAAACACCAACCTGGGCCAGATTCTTAAGGTCAACATAAGTTGAGTCAGGTCCTAAACCATAATACTTAATGTATTCAGAACCGGCTCTCATAGGAATTTCCAGTCCGAAGCAAGGCAGGTTAATAATTGAACCTCTTACATCTGCTGACAAGGAAACGCTGATTTCACCATTACCGAATATCATCCAGCAAACACTGAATTTAACTGCAGGGAGCATACCGTCACTACCAAGAGCATAGTCCACATTCATCATAATATGCTTCTCGCCTGGTGTTACGTTGAAGCTATATACATGGTCCTGACAGAAAGCAAGTCTGTTATAGAGCCAGTGACCTAAAGAGAATCTTCTGTCATTACTTGTCTGACCTCTCCAGAGATTAAACCTTGGAGTGCCTGCTAAGTATTCAACACCATTATCCTTAAGGGATACAAAATGTCCTAAATCTTTATTGAATATATATTCAAATTCAGCACCTTTAATAATAAGCTTTTGAGGAGCCAACTCGTCATAAGTAAGAGAGAGAGAAGGCATTGTCTTAACATTAACTCTTTCAGCTTCTGTTCTTGCAACAGGCAACTCAAACTGTGCTTTGGCAAGTTCGTGGCCTGCGTCTGCCCAGAGAGTATCTACTTTTGTAGTACAAGTGAAGTCAATAAAAAACTCGTTGTATGAGTACTCAGGAAGTACATAGTCCAAAGTAACTTTTACAGATTTGTGTGGTGCACAAGCTTTTTCAAAAGTGCCCTGTCTGTATGTACCGTCAGCGGTCTTAATCTTCCAACTGAAAGTAAAGTTCTTAAGGTCTGTAAAATCATATCTGTTAGTAAGCTTAAAGATACCCTTGCTTAAATCTACTGCCTCAAACAATACAGGCTGTAAAATAACTTTGTATTCCAAAAGTCCTGTGCTTGGGATTCTGTCAGGTGTAACCAAACCGTCAACACAGAAAGCACCGTCGTGAAGGTTTTCTCCAAAGAAACCACCGTAAACTAAACCTGTCTTGTCGTCAGTTGTTATTTTACCGGTGTTAATGGACTTAGTTGCAACTTCGCCGTCTTTGTCTACTCTTACAGCGTGGTCAGCCCATTCCCAAACACAGCCACCGATAAGGCGTGGATATTTGTAGAAGGAATCCCAGTACTGCTTTAAGTCTCCCGGGCCGTTACCCATAGCATGAGAATACTCACAAAGGAAGAATGGCTGGAAAGGTTTTTTCTGACGAGCAAGCTTTAAGCCTTCCTCACCAAGTCTTTCCACTTCTTCATATCCGTAGTACATACGGCTGAATACATCAACTTCAGGAGCATCAGCAGCACCTTCGTAGTGTACAATACGGCTTGAATCTCTCTTTCTTGTAAATTCAATCATCTTCTTGTGGTTTTCACCCCAGGAAGCTTCGTTACCCATGGACCAGAAAATAACAGATGCATGGTTTTTATCTCTTTCAAGCATTCTCTCAATTCTGTCAATGTATGCAGGCTCCCATGAAGGGTCGTTTGTAAGAACCGGTCCGTGATGTTCACCTTCGTTATAGAAACCATGTGTTTCCAGGTCTGTTTCATCTACCAGATAGAAACCAAGTTCGTCAGCCAGTGCCAGGAACTCAGGTCTGTTCGGGTAGTGAGAAGTTCTGATTGTATTAACATTATGCTGTTTCATCAGCTTCATCTCGTAAATCATGTCTTTAATAGGTGTAACAAATCCTAAGTCAGGATTTGTATCATGTCTGTTTACACCCTTGAATTTAACAGGCACGCCATTAATGGTTACAGCGCCGTTTGGCTGAATTTCAATTTTACGAAGACCTGTTTTTACAGGGATATACTCGCTACCGCAGATTACAACCAATGTGTAAAGGTAAGGTGTTTCAGCTGTCCACATAGAAGGGTTTTCAATAGTGAAATTCACAACTGCCTTATTACCTTTGATGTCAGCTTTTTCTTCAGCCATAAGCTGGTTGTACTTATCATAAAGTCTTACAGCAATTTTTGGCTCTTTAATTTTGCTCTTACCGATAAAATCAAATTCGCAATTCAAATCAGCTTTGCTGTAATCATCAGCAAAGTTCTGCTTAACATAAATATCTCTCACGTGGAAGGTATCTCTTGCTAAAAGATATACATCACGGAAGATACCGGACAATCTGTGATGGTCCTGGTCCTCAAGGAAAGAGCTCCATGCAAGTTTATGTACCATAACCGTAATGGTGTTTTCACCTTTTTCAAGGTACTCTGTAATTTTGAATTCTGTAGGAAGGTGAGAGCCCTGAGAGGCACCAACAGCTTTGCCGTTAACCCATACCCAGAAGAAACAGTCAACACCGTCAAAGTTAAGATATATGTCTTTTTCTTTCTCCCAAGCTTCCGGCATGGTAAAGCTTCTCTGATAAATACCTGTAGGATTCTCAAATGGAACATGAGGAGGATCCATAGGCAATGGATAATGTACATTTACATATACAGGGATTCCATATCCGTGCATCTGCCAGGAAGAAGGAACCTTTATTTTAGTATCATCAGAAAATACAGTCTCATTATTAAGTGCATTTACAGCATCTGATACATTTTCATAAAATGAAAAGCTCCAGTCACCGGACAGAAGTTTGTATTTACTGCTGTAGCTCTTTGTATCATTGAGAGCATCACAAGCACAATCATAGAGCATATAGTGAGCTCTTGCAGGCTCAACATTAACACCCAGACACTGATAGTTTTCTAAAAGGGAAACATCAATTTTGTCGTATTTCATATTGGTAATTCCTTTCGTTTACAAAGTATTTTTATTATATCATAGTTTTTATAAATCGACTATACCGTCAAGCACAATAAATGCACCGTTTTCAATTAATTTTTCTTCAGGGTAAGTACCTCTTATACCTACACATTTCATTCCTGCAGAAACAGCTGATATAACGCCACTTATGGAGTCTTCGCAGACCACACATAATGAGGGGTCAACACCTACACCGGCGGCTGCTTTAAGGAATATTTCAGGGTCGGGTTTGTTCTTTGTTATATCATCTTCAGTGAGAACAATATCAACCCATTCCTTGTTGATTCCTGCAAACTCAAGGTTTGCATAAACTTTCATTCCCGCAGCACTGGAAGCTACCGCAATCTTAAAGCCTTCTTCATGAAGTTCTTTTATTTTATCGGCAACACCGGGGAATATGACAACTTCGTCCTTTGCCGTTTCAAGATACTTGTTATACATGTGGGTGGCCAATTCAGGGCTATAGGAAAGTCCGTATTTTTCTGCTACACCGCCGAAATATTTTACACTTCCTGTTCCGAAGAAAGGTACAAAATCTTCAGGGGAAACTGTTACTCCGTAATCTTTGAAGCCTTCAACAGAAGCTTTAATCATGGCTTCTTCCGTGTCTAAAAGCACACCATCCATATCAAAGATTATGGCCTTGAAAGAACTTTTATCTATCATAGATTATTCTTCAACCTCCAGAGTACGAAGCATCAGCTGAGCATAAGCTCTGATTAAAAAGTCATTGGGATGATTAATGTTGTTACTGTTAATATCCCAATAACGCTTCTGAGCCAGGATGTCGCTGTACAAAGTAGTCATATCGGCTACAACAGCAGTAGCGGTAAAATTCCAGTTGTATTTCTGCATAGCTTCGTTGAAATACTGTTGTGTTCCAAAGAAATGTGCAGATTCAGGGTTAGCCAGCATTGTGGAAATTAAAATATATTCACAATCAGGATTTCCTGAGGTAATATCCATCATAATATAGCTTATGTTATCACAAAACTCTACAGGGTCTCTTGCAATATCATTCATTCCGTAACCGATGATAGCAAGATCGGGCTCATAATTTCTGCCTCTTTCGGTTGAATTCTGGTATCCCCACTGTGAATCAGAACCACCAACAGCAGTGTTTATGATTTCAATTTCATCGTAGTCGTAAACTTCTTTAAGCTTCTTTTCAAACATAGAGAACCAGGTCGGCATATATGGAGCTGTGCCATCTTCTCCTACGGTGCTGGTAGCTTCTGCACCTTCACAGATACTATCTCCGTATATAAGAATTTTAATAGGTTCTTTATTTTTCAATTTTTCAACAGTTTTAGGAAGGGAACCACCTTGAGCCTTAGGCACAGTACCTTGCCATTTATCTGTGTGAATGTATGTAACGGCAATTTGTAATTCGTGGAGTCCGCCACCTAAAATATATCCACCACCTGTTTTTTCAGTAATTCTCTCACCTTCAGCAGGATAATAGGTTGTGTATTCAATGGTATTGATGGAAGAACCTTCCGGAATAACCAACATGCCGTCTTTCAAAACATAATCTTTTCCTTCCTCATAAAGAACATCCAGATGAGAGTTTCTTACAGCAAGTATTTTTGTTGCCTTGTACATAAGAGGAATAGGCTTGATAGAACCATCTTCTTCCTCAAGAGGCATAACAGATTCGTTGTAAATTACATCACTGTCCCAATAATAGTTTGTATATTTTTCTAAATCATAAGCAGGGCAATCCATATCTTCTTCGCTCAATCCTTTCATAATCTTATTTGATTTAATTTGTGCGCAACCTGAAAAAGATACAGTCAACATAACTGCAACCAAAAACAGACATAAAACACGCATAAATATCTTGCATTTATTCATTTTTAAACAACTCCAATCATCTCATAAATACGATTGTGGTTATTGTATCATTTTTACGTTGACAAATCAATTTAGCAATGATATAAAAATGCTATAAAATCATGAAAATTCTACCAAATATAAATGGGGATATTATGGAGCGTTTAGAAAAGCTTACTCTCTTAAAGGGAGAGTATAAAAAATTCAGAGAGAGACAAGGGATTAAGTGTACCCGCAACTACTATATGGCAACAAGCTATAAGGCTCATGTTACCGACCCTGTTGTGGTGGCGAGAGCCTGGGCCGTAAGCAACCTTTTTACAGGTTTTAACAAAGTTATTTTTGAAAATGACACAGTGGCAGGTTGCCATCTTGGTTTATGGGTACCAGAACCCCAGTATCCGTCGGATGATGAATGGGGTGACAACTGGATTGTAAACAACCACGGAGTTATGACGTTTGAACATAATTTTGACCATTTTTGCCCCGACTACAGAACTTTGGTGAAAGAGGGTATACCGGGGCTCCTCTCCCGCATAGAGGCTTCCAAAAAAATTCACAAAGAAGATGCCGGTAAAATGGATTTTCTTAATAGTCAGGAAATTACAATACTGGGCTTTAGTAAAATGATTTTACAATATGGCAAAGTCGCAGAAGCCATGGGGAAAACAGAAATAGCCGCTACTTGTAAAAATGTAGCTATAAATAAACCTGAAACTTTTAGAGAAGCACTGCAGTTGGTGTTTTTAACCCATACAGCATTTACCGTGGAAGGTCGCTACGCTATGGCTCTCGGCAGAATGGACCAATATCTCTATTCATTTTACCGTAATGATAAAGCTAAAGGAATCATTACAGATGAAGACGTACTGGAGCTTCTTACCGGTGCTTTTATTAAACTTCAGGATGATGTTGTAAACATAGTTATAGGAGGTTACACTCGGTCGGGAGAGGGTGGAGTAAATGAACTTTCTTATCTTATTCTTCGTGCTGTTAAGGAATGTAATGTGCCGGGACCTAATCTGTCTGCAAGAATTTATAAAGATATACCTGATGAGTTTTTAGACGCCTGCCTTAAAGTTATAGGTACGGGTCTGGGATATCCTGCTCTGATGAATGATGAAATAAATATTCCTGCGCTTTTAAAATATGGTTATTCACCGGAAGATTGCAGAGATTATGCCATGGTGGGCTGTATTGAGAATTTTATATCCGGAAAGCAGCCGCCTTGGTCTGATGGGAGGTTTAACAGCCCCAGATATTTAGAATATGCTCTTAATGAAGGACGGGACATGAGAGATGGCAGATTATTGGGTATTCAGACAAAACCTGTAACCGAGCTTAAGTCCATGGAAGATGTTTTAGAGGCCTTTAAGGTCCAGCTAAGACATGGTGCAGCCTTCTATGTAAGAAGTTTTAATAATGAAAACGGAAGATTTAACAGAAATATGTATGCCCAGCCTTTCCTGTCCTGTTTTTGTCAGAATTGTATAGGCAGAGGTATGGATATTAATAATGGAGGAGCGATATATCCCCAGGCTCATGGTGTGTGTTGCATGGGTATAGGTACTACTTCAGATTCTCTGGCAGCTATTGAAAAGCTGGTATTTATTGACAAGGTGACAGATCTGGAAACTATAAGGAATGCTCTTGTTAACAATTTTGAAGATTATGAAGAATTGAGAGACAAAATGCTGGCAGCCCCTAAATACGGTAATAACGAAGATCTTCCTGATAAATATGCCTGTATGTTTGTGAATATGCACCATGAAATTTTTTCAGAATTTAAGATTCATGATGGTGGAAATTTTTATCTGGCAATGGCGGCAAATGTTACCAATATCCCCGCCGGTAAAGAGTTGGGCGCTACACCTGATGGCAGAAAAGCCGGAGAACCGGTGTCAGATGCAGCTTCACCTATGCACGGAAGAGATAAAAAGGGTCCTACAGCAGCACTTTTGTCAGTGTCGAAACCTGACTATACAAAAGTTGCCTGTGGTACGGTGTTGAATCAGAAATACAGCCCGGTTATTTTCAGTGATGAAAATATTTCAAAACTTCGCTCTTTAGTAAAGGTGTATTTTGCAAAGGGTGGTCAGGAAATACAGATTAATGCAGTGTCAAAAGAGATGCTGAAAGATGCCATGGAGCATCCTGAAAACTATGATGATTTGGTGGTGAGAGTTTCGGGCTTCAGTGCATTTTATACCTCTTTAGATATGGAAGTTCAGGAAGATATTTTAAAGAGAACGGAACATGATGGTTAGTTACTAAAGAAGAAAAAAAGAAGCGTTTCGTGAAGATTTGACTAAAGTCGGTAAAATGTTATAATATTTACGATAGTTTGATTTTTTATGAAGGAGAAAAACCGTGCGTAAGACAACTATAGATTTGAAAAGTTTGTTTCAGGTATTTAAAAAGAACTGGGTACTTATTATTGCAGTAGCTGTTATCGTAATGCTTCTGGCGGTAATGTATGCCAAGTTGTTTATAACACCGTTATATACATCTTCAATTGAGGTTATGGTTGACAACAGAAACAGTACTACCAATAACCCTACAAACAGTGAAGTTTTGTCTTCTCAGGAACTTACTTCAACATATATTGTTTTTATGAAAAACGATATGGTGCTTAAGGCCGCTACGGAAGAAGTTAACAATAAGTATCCTAACGACAGATACAGTCTTGGTCAGGTTAGGTCTATGCTTAACTTCTCACAGATAAACAATGCTATGTTTATAAAGATTACTGCGGATACTCCTTCTGCAATACTTTCCAGAGATTTATGTATTGCTGTAGCACAGCAGGCTGAAAAAGCTATTGAGGCGACAATGGGTATTGATACAATCAAAATTGTAGGTACAGCAAGCACACCCAAAGCCCCTTCTTCTCCTAATATTGCCTTATATGGTTTAATTGGGGCTGTTGCAGGATTTGCAGGTTGTTTTGTTATTCTCCTTATATTGGCAATGCGTGATAACACAATTAAAGATAAGCATACAGTGAAGGAGTATTTTGATCTTCCTTTCTTTGGAGAAATACCATCTTTTGATACAGCGAAAGGATCCAGAGATTATGGAGCTTATTCAACAAAATATTAATGAGGATTTTACAGATTTTCATACTCACATTTTGCCGGCCATGGACGATGGTCCTAAGGAGGCCGCTGTTTCTGTGAGGATGCTTTGTAAATTGAAAGAACAGGGGGTAAGTCGGGTATGTCTTACCCCTCATTACATTCACCACAGAGAACCTGTCGGTGATTTTATAAACCGAAGAAAAGAATCTTTTGAGAAACTTCTTTTGGAGATAAAAAAGCAGGGGAAAGAAGAAAATGTTCCGGAACTTAAATT
Organism: Oscillospiraceae bacterium; assembly: GCA_015069135.1. Taxonomy (GTDB): domain Bacteria; phylum Bacillota; class Clostridia; order UBA1212; family SIG427; genus SIG427. The sequence goes on from SVJE01000002.1 coordinate 78,268, forward strand.
GGGTGCAGAAGTAAGTCTTGAAAACGGTCTTCTTGAGGAAGAGAAGCTCAGGGCTTTATGTTATGAAAATACCGATATGATACTTCTGGAAATGCCTTTTGTAACACCGGATGAGCAGACTTTTTACCTTATTGAGAATATTGCGCTTAAGTATAAAGTCAGACCGGTTATTGCTCATCTTGACCGATATGTTAAATTCCTGAACAGAGAGAAAATTGGTAGAATTCTGGATATTCCGGATGTCATAATTCAGATTAATTCTTCCGCCACAGGTTTTTTTGGCTGTCGTTCCTTTGTGAAGAATTTGATGAAAACAGGCGTTCCTATGGTGCTTGGCAGCGATTGTCATGATGAGGTAAGAAGACCACCTAAAATATAACATTTTATAAAACGTTTTTTTGCTTGTATGGCTGTCGAAAACGTGCTATAATAAATGAATTGAAAGGCATATAATAACATCGTTGAAAGGTTGACTTGAAATGCGTGTGGAATTTTCTCCTCCGGATATTAGGGAAGAGGATATAAATGAAGTAGTTAGAGTGCTTTCTTCAGGTTGGATTACTACAGGGCCTGAAACTAAGGCATTTGAAAACTATCTGGCAGAACACATTGGAGCGAATCGTGTGTTGTGTCTTAATTCAGCAACCGCAGCTTTATTCCTTTCTTTGAAAATTTTAGGTATTGGCCCCGGTGATGAGGTTATTACAACTCCTTATACATATACAGCTTCTGTATCTGTAATAACACATGTAGGTGCTACACCTGTATTTCTGGATGTGAAGGAAAATTCCTTTGAGATGGATTACAGCAAACTTGATACTGTGATTACATCTAAGACAAAGGCTATTATAGCGGTAGATTTTGCAGGAAGCATGTGTGACTATGATGCAATTTATAAGCAAGTAGAGAATTGTAAAGATAAATTTGTTCCTGGCTCTTCCCTGCAGGAGAAGTTAGGTCGTATTGCGGTTATAGCTGATGCCGCTCACAGTATCGGTGCTGTAAGAAATGGTAAAAATTCCGGACAAGCTGCAGATTTCACCTGTTTTTCTTTCCATGCTGTTAAAAATATTACCACAGCAGAAGGCGGCGCTGTTACCTGGAACCCTATCTCCGGTGTGGATGATAATGAGCTTTATAATCTTTTCAGAACATATTCTCTCCATGGACAGACAAAGGATGCTCTTGAAAAGAATCAATTGTCTTCCTGGGAGTATGATATTATTTATCCGGCATATAAATATAACATGACAGATGTGGCTGCTGCCCTTGGCTTTTCACAGTATAGACGTTATGACCAACTGTTGGCTCGCCGTTATGAATTAGCGGAGCAATACAGACGAGAGTTGGAAGGCACACCGTTATGGATTTATCCTCATAAGGGTGAGAATTTCACATCATCTCACCACCTATTGATAACACGTGTGGAAGGTTTCTCGTGTCAGGAAAGAAATCAACTTATAAAATCCCTGGCAGAAAGAGATATATGTACCAACGTTCATTATAAGCCACTTCCCATGTTTAAAGGATACAAGGACAGAGGATACGATATTAAAAACTATCCTAATGCTGTTAAAATGTATGAAAATGAGATTACATTACCTTTACATACAAGACTGACTGATGATCAGGTTACATATGTTACAGATTCAATAAAAGACATTTTGAGAAAAGGTTGAGTTATGTACCAGAAAGTTGTAAAACCAATAATAGATTTTTTACTTTGTATACTTGTGATTCCCGTTTTCATTTTAGTTTTTATTGTAGTAGCAATAGCAATTAAATGTTGTGACGGGGGTCCTGTTTTTTATAATGCTCCGAGAATCGGTAAAGACGGGAAGCTTTTTACCATGTACAAATTCAGGACCATGAAGGTAAATGCTCCTGACATAAGACTTCCGGACGGTTCTACATATAACAGTGAAGACGACCCCAGAGTTACCAGAGTCGGTAAAATATTAAGAAGCACCAGCATAGATGAGTTGCCTCAGCTTTTTAATATTATTTCAGGTAAAATGAGTATTATAGGTCCAAGACCGGATACTCCTGATTGTCTAGAAACATATCCTGAAGAATCAAAAATTTTCCTTACTGCAAAGCCGGGTATTACCGGATATAATCAGGCTTATTTCAGAAATTCTTCAAGCCTTGAGGAAAAACTTGCCAATGATGTTTATTATGCAAAAAACATTTCCTTTGCTTTTGATGTGAAAATCTTTTTTAAGACTATTGTTACTGTTTTAAAAAGGGAAAATGTATATAGAAGTGAAAGTGCTATAAATGATGAGGAAGGAGACTCCAAATGAAAAAAGTATGGTTTGTTGCACACTATGCTATGCCCCCTCAGTACGAAATGAGATGGAAGACATATAAATATGCTAAGATTTTACAGGAGCAAGGTTATGATGTAACTATCTTTTCTGCCAGCACTATTCACAATAAAGATATTAATCTTATTACGGATGGTTCGGAATATATTGAAAGAGAGTATGACGGACTTAAGTTTATACATATAAATGTTTGCAATTATAAAGGTACAGCCAGCCCTGCAAGAATTATTAATATGAGACAATTTTCTTCCAGGTTCAGAAAAATTGCTTCAAGAGATATGCAGGCTCCGGATGCTATTGTTTCTGATGCCAATATTGTTGCGTATAAACCCATATGGAAATATTGTAAAGAACACAATGTTAAATTTATTTTGGACATGAGAGATTTGTGGCCGGAAGGTTTTGTGGATTATCTGGGATTTTCAAGAAAAAATCCTTTTATTAGCGCTTGTTATGCAAGAGAAAGAAAAATGTACCAGAGATGTGATGATGTAACTTTCTCTATTGAAGGTTACGGAGATTACATAAAAGAGCGTGGTTGGGAAAATAAAATTGACATGAATCACATGCATTATATTAATAATGGTGTGGATATAGAAGAGACAATTAAGAACCGTCAGGAGAATGTGCTTGAAGATGCTGATCTTACTGATGACAGCAAATTCAGAGTATGCTATGTAGGTTCTATAAGACTGGTTAATAATATAGGAAAGTTAGTAGATTGTGCAGCTCTTCTTAAAGACAGGGAGCCTGATGTAAGAATACTTGTCTATGGTATAGGCGATCAGGAAGAAGCTCTTAAAAAACGTTGTGAAGAAGAGGGTCTTGACAATATTCTGTTTAAAGGTTTTGTGGATAAAAAGTATATTCCATATATTCTTTCTACTGTTGACAGTGGTCTTCTTGTGTCCAGCAAGGTTAATTTGATGAGATTTGGCACCAGTCTTAATAAACACTTTGACTATATGGCAGCAGGTAAACCTATAATTTCAAATATCAGAGCAGGCTATGACATGACAGAAAAATACAATTGCGGTATTGTACTTGATAATGATAATGCAGAAGATTTGGCTGAAGCTATTATCAGACTTAAAAACATGAGCAAGGAAGAATATGAGATAATCTGTAAGAATTGTACAGAGGCTGCGAAACTTTTTGATTATAGAGTTCTTACTGAGAAATTGCGACAGATAATAGAGGCCTGACATGAAAAAGTTTGGTGTTTGCGGTCATTTTGGTGATAAAAACAACTGTACAGACGGACAGACAATTAAAACGAGAATTTTTGCAAAGCACCTGAAGCTTCTTTATGGAGAAGACCAGGTTGTTACAATGAATACAATTTCATGGAAGCGTCGGATAGTTGGTTTACTTAAAGAGACTATGACCATGATAAAAAATTGTGAGAATATTGTAATATTACCTTCTTGGAATGGTGTTAAGGTTTTTATTCCCTTGTTCCTTTTCTTAAACAAATTCTATCATAGAAAAGTTCATTATCTGATTATTGGAGGCTGGATTCCGGGTTTACTTAAAGAAAAGCCGGGTCTCCTTAAGAAAATAAAAAAATTAGACGGTCTTTATGCGGAAACAGAGGTTATGATAAAAGCTCTTAATGAGTTGGGTGTTGAAAAAGTATATTTAACTCCTAATTGTAAGGAGTTGGATATAGCAGATGGCTCTGAAAAAACAGAGTTTAATGAACCTTATCCCCTTTGTGTTTTTTCCAGGGTGTCTGCTTTAAAAGGTATAGGAGAAGCATGCACTGCAGTTGAATATGTTAATAAAACCCTTGGTAGATGTGTTTTTTCTTTGGATATTTATGGCACAGTGGACAAGTCATATGAAGAGGAATTTTTTGCTATGGAAAAAAACTTTCCTTCATATATAAAATATATGGGAGCGGCTTCTTACAAGGGAACAGGAGAGCTGCTTAAAGAATATTTTGGAATGTTGTTTCCTACAAGGGCTCCGGGAGAGGGTTACCCGGGGTCAGTTCTTGATGCGTACGCAGCAGGGGTTCCTGTTATTGCCACAGAATGGAACAGTGCTCATGAAATTATAAAACATGGTGTTACAGGTTTAGTAATCGATTTTTCTCTGGAGAATCAGATTTTAGAGAAGACTCTTATGAAAATTGCAGAGAACCCGGAACATTTTACCAATATGAGAAGAGCCTGTCTTAATGAGGCGAAAAAATATCAGGCTACAGATGTTGTAGGTAAGTTTGCAGAAACAGTTCTGGGTAAGGAGAATTTGTGATGAAAGTGTTGTTGTTGATTCCTGCGCTCAGAAAGGGTGGCAGCGAAAGATTTGTGAGCAATTTATCCTTGATGTTGTCAGCGGAGCATCAGGTGAAAGTTGCGATTTTTGATAATATTGTGGAATTTCCTTTGGGTGGGGAGCTGTGTGACCTTAAGACTCCCACAAAAGAATCTAAGTTGGGTAAAATTTTTACTGTATTTAAAAGATGTATTAAACTCCGTAGGTTGGTGAAAAATTTTAAGCCGGATGTTATTGTCAGTGTAATGAAAGCTGCCAATCGTATAAATACCATGTGCAGTTTTAAGGGTGTCAGACAGTTTATATCTTGTAGAGGTTTTGCCGAACTCAAGTTAATACCGGATGTTTTTCTTAAAGGTGCTTTAAAAACGGATGGCATTATATTTAACTCTAAAGAGGCAAGAGATTATTTTTGCAAAGAGTATGGTTGTCCGGAAAACAAGGCGTTTTACAGTTATAATATTATAGATATGAAAAAAATTTCCCAGGGTATAGAAGAACCAATAGATGATAAAACTCTGGAACATTTTCTGAATACTCATAAATGTGTTGCAAATCTTGGAAGACTGTCCGCAGTTAAATGTCAGATTCCTCTTGTAAAGGCTTTTGAGGTGCTCCATGAAAAGGTACCGGAAAGTGGCCTTGTTATAATAGGCGGCGATGGGAATGTTGCAGATGAACTTAAAAAAAGGGTTTCTGAATCTCCTTGCAGAGAAAGCATCTTCCTGACAGGGAACAGGGATAACCCATACAATGTCTTATCCAGATGTAATGTATATGCTCTGTCTTCCATGGCAGAAGGTTTTCCTAATGCTTTGGTTGAAGCTATGTTTTGTGACCTTCCTGCTGTAGCTACTGATTGTATGACAGGTCCCGGAGAAATATTAAGGGCAAGAACCGATGTTGATAAGACTGATGAAGTTGAAATTGCCTCATATGGAATTCTGACTCCGGATATAGAGGGCAGAGAAACGGATTTTGCAAAAGCCCTGGAGCTTGTTTTGACTGATGGTGAATTACATGATAAACTAAAAAACAAGGCCAAAGAGAGGTCTTTGGAGTTTACGCCGGCACAGGCTTTTGAGAATTTTATGGAGATTATAAGTGGACGGGTTAATGCATAAATTAGGGAAACTGAATATTTCTGATTTTGTATTCACTGTTGCAATGGTGATACTTTTTCTTGCTCCTGAGCATGCTCTTTTTTCTCAGGTAGCAAATGTGTTTCTGGCTCTTTTTCTTGCAATAACTGTTTTTGAAAGACGCGGAGATTTTAAATTACATGCCATCGCTGTAATATTTTTTATGTTTTCTTTTATGTGCCTGGTGTCATGTCTGTACAGTATTTCACCTGCAGACAGTTTAGGCAGAACTAAAACCACGTTTCAGATGCTGATACCTATTTGTGGCTGTATGAATTATTTCTCATTGAAAGAAAACATGGACAAGTTTATAAACATATATATTTTTGCATCTTTAATTAGTTGTGCATATATGTTTGTTATGGAAGATATTTTCTCCGGAAATCCGGTAGGAACTTCTATTGCCAATCAGAACCAGGTTGCCACAAGGCTAGCTCTGGCAATGGTATTTATTTTATTCCGGCTGTTTTCTGAGTTTAAATGGTGGAAACTTTTAGTTCTGGGGATAAGCGTATTATTTATTATTCTTAGTGGTTCAAGATCAGCATTAGTAGTAACTCTGGTTTCTGCTCTGTTTATGGTAGTTCTGAGTGTAAAATCCAGAAGAAGAGGCGGGGGCCTTGTATTAGTAGGTAGTCTTGCCTTTATAATGATAACGATTTATCTGATTTTCAATGTTGAAATACTATACAATGTAATCGGAGTAAGACTTGAGGGTGTTATGGACTTTTTCAATTCCGGCGTGGGAGAATCCTCTGTTAATGCCAGGGCGGAATTGATAGCTACAGGCTGGGAGCGTTTTGAAGAAAACCCAATCTTCGGCACAGGCTTTAACTCCTTTAAGTCTATGTCTAAGGAATCTGTTGGAAGAATTGCATATTCCCATAATAATTATCTAGAGCTTTTAGTTGGGATTGGTCTTGTGGGTACTTTTATTTATTATCTGATTCCTTTTATGTTGATATTCTGTTCCTTGAAATTGCTGATGAAAGAAGGCCAGACTTCTCTTTACGGAGCCTTGTGTTTTTCTTTAACAGCCGGCATTCTGGTATCGGATATGTTTACAGTTAATTATCACCAGAAAACAATGATTATGGTATTGGCCTTTGTATACAGCGTATATCTTGTTAAAAAGGAGGAGCTCATATGAAAGTATTAGTTACAGGTGCAAAGGGGTTTGTTGGTAAAAATCTTATTACCACTATTGAAACTACTACTGATTTTGAAGTGTTTAAATATGATATAGATACTGATCCTACCTTGCTAAAATCATATACAGAAGAATGTGATTTTGTTTTCCATTTGGCTGGGGTGAATCGCCCTGAAAACCAGGAGGACTTTATGAAAGGGAATTTTGGGTTTACTTCTCTGTTACTGGATTCTTTAAAAGCTGCAGGGAATAAGGCTCCTATTTTAATAACCTCTTCTATTCAGGCTGTTCTTGATAATCCTTACGGAAAGTCGAAAAAAGCAGGGGAGGATCTGATTTTTAGCTACGGCAAAGAAAATGGCATTGATGTATTTGTATATCGCATGCCAAATGTTTTCGGTAAATGGTGCAGACCTAATTACAATAGTGCAGTGGCAACTTTCTGCCATAATATTGCCAGAGATTTACCTATTACGGTAAATGATTCCTCTCATATGATGAATCTGGTTTATATTGATGATGTGGTTGCTGAAATGATAAAGGCCTGCAGTGGTAAGGCTAATAAAAATGAAGATGGCTTTTGCTATATTGAGCCGGTTCATAAAGTTACACTAGGTCGTATTGTGGAGCTATTGGAATCTTTTAAAAAATCCAGACAGGATTTATCAGTTCCGGATGTATCTGATGCTTTTGTTAATGCTTTATATGCAACATATTTAAGCTATTTGCCGGAAAATGAATTTTCTTATGAACTTAAAATGAATAAGGATGATAGGGGCTCTTTTACAGAGATTCTCCGTACTGCCACACACGGCCAGTTTTCTGTAAATGTTGCAAAGCCTGGAATTACAAAAGGAAACCACTGGCATCACACTAAAAATGAAAAATTCCTGGTGGTATCGGGAACCGGTGTAATAAGGTTCAGAAAGCCTGATAGTGAAAATATAATTGAATATTTTGTAAGTGGTGATAAAATGGAAGTTGTGGATATTCCTACAGGATATACTCACAACATTGAAAATACAGGAGATACGGATCTGGTAACATTTATGTGGTGTAACGAGTGTTTCAATCCTGACAAGCCTGACACATATTTTCTTAAAGTTTAATTTTTAAATAAGGGATGTAGTAATATGACAGACAACAGAAAAATAATAACAATTATAGCTTTAGTTCTTGCAGGGCTATTGGCAATTTCCACAATCTTAATTCTGATTTTTGATAAAGATTCATCGGTTCCTACAGGGGCACCGGTGGAGACAGTGGAACCTGAAAACACCGAAATGCCTACAGATGCACCTACGGAAGTTCCTACTGCAGAACCGACTCCGGTGCCTGCTACACCAACTCCGGTGCCAACAGCAGTGCCAACACCAAAACCAACAATAAAGCCGGTTACTTCATTAGCCGGATTAAGCACAGCCAGCAATGGTTGGTGGTATGGTCAGTATAAAGGCACAGTGGACGGAATAGAACAATACGATTATAAAACACCTGAAAATTTAGGTGATCTGGTACATAAATATGGTGGTATTACAGGTCATGGTTCCGGTAAAATGGCATACCTGACTTTTGACGAAGGTTATGAAAATGGTTTTACTCCTAAGATTCTTGATGTTTTGAAAGCTAAAAATGTTAAAGCTATTTTCTTTGTTACCGGTGATTTTGTAGAACAAGAACCTGAACTTATTAAGCGTATGTATAATGAAGGTCATATAATAGGCAACCACACCGACAATCACCCTCGCATGCCGGAGCAGACTGATGACAGATTTAAAAAAGAGCTTCTGGACGTAGAGGAAAAGGTTAATAATGTTTTAGGAATACAATACGATATGAAATACTACAGACCACCGGAAGGGAAGTTCAGTGAGAGGGATTTGGCGCTGGCTTCTCAGATGGGATATAAAGCTGTGTTCTGGAGTTTTGCCCACGTGGATTGGGAACATCCTAAAGAACCTTCTCAGGACTTATTGGATAAGACATATAAGCGTATTATTCAGAGTATTCATGAACAGGAAGTATTACTTCTTCATGCTGTGTCCAGCGCAAACACTGCTGTTTTAGGTGATGTGATTGATTATTACCGCAGTCAGGGATATACATTTGGAACAATGGAAGATTTATAAAATTTATGGCCAACTGAAATGTGGTGATTTTACCATAAACAGTTGGCTTTTTAATTGTTTTACTTATCTTGCCACGCTATCACTATCGTGTTAAAATTAAGAGGTATGTAAATATTATCTAATGAAAGGATTTGAGATAAATGGCTAAAGGTGTAAGAGGTGGCTTTGGAATGAAGCGTCCAAACGCAGGAAGCGGAAATAATATGCAGGCACTTCTCCGTCAGGCCCAGCAAATGCAGGCCTCTATGGAGAAAGATAAAGAGGAATTGGCGGGTAAGGAAGTTGAGGGTACTTCCGGTGGCGGAGCAGTTACAGTGGTAATGTCCGGCGATCAGAGTCTTAAAAGCCTGAAAATTAAACCTGAGGTTGTAGATCCTGATGATGTTGAAATGTTAGAGGATTTGATTGTAGCCGCGTTTAACGATGCAGCAGCTAAATGTGATGCCCTTAACGAAGAAGCTATGGGTAAATACAACGCAAGCTTAGGCGGATTGATGTAAAATGGCACTTTTTTCAGAATCCCTTACCAAATTAATAGAAGAGTTTGAAAAACTGCCGGGTATTGGTCATAAAAATGCCCAGCGTTTAGCTTTCTATATTCTTGATGGAACAAAGGAGCAGGCCAAGGAATTGGCAGATGCTATAACCACTGCCAGAAATAATCTTAAATTCTGTACAGTATGTCAGAATATTTCTGATAAAGATGTTTGCGATATCTGTGATAACAGTTCAAGGGACCACTCTACTATTTGTGTGGTTCAGGATCCTCGTGATGTGGCAGCTATGGAAAGATCAAGAGAATTTAAGGGGGTTTATCACGTGCTTCACGGTGCTATTTCGCCCCTTAATGGTATAGGTCCTGATGATATTAAAATGCGCGAGTTGGTACTAAGAATTACAGATGATGTTAAAGAAGTTATAATAGCCACAAATCCTAATATAGAGGGAGAGGCTACGGCTATGTATATATCCAGATTAATTAAGCCTTTTGGAGTTAAGGTTACCAGAATTGCCCATGGAATTCCTGTGGGTGGCGATCTGGAATATACTGATGAAGTAACCCTGGCAAGAGCTTTGCAGGGCAGAAGAGAATTTTAAGGAGTAATCATAATGCTTTCAAAACTGCAGTCTGCAGAAAACAGATATGAAGAACTTACCCAGAAACTTACAGATCCTGAAGTGCTGGGTAATAGTGACCTATACAGAAAAGTAGTTACTGAACACAGTGAGCTGGAAGAAATCGTGGAGACATACAGAGAGTATAAGGTGACAACAGAACATTTTACCGAAACAAGAGCTCTTTTGGATGAAACCTTGGAAGAAGATTTCAGGGAACTTGCTCAGACTGAGTTTAATGAGCTTAAAGAGAAAAAAGCTGAACTGGAAAAGAAGCTTAAAATATTGCTTACACCAAAGGATCCTAACGACTCAAAGAATGTTTACGTTGAAATTCGTGGTGGTGCCGGCGGTGAGGAAGCAGCACTGTTTGCAGCTGTACTTTTCCGTATGTATTCTAAATATGCAGAAAAGCGTGGCTGGAAGATAGAGGTTGTTGACGAAAGTGAAACTGAAATTGGCGGTCTCAAGGAGATTGTATTTATGATTCAGGGTCACGGCGCTTATAGTAGGCTTAAGTTTGAATCAGGTGTTCATAGAGTACAGCGAGTACCAGCTACAGAGTCTCAGGGCAGAATCCATACATCTACTGCAACGGTAGCTGTGTTACCGGAAACTCCTGAAGTGGAAGTTGAGCTTAATATGAGCGATCTCCAGATAGACACATACCGTTCAGGTGGTGCCGGTGGTCAGCACATTAACAAAACTGACTCAGCCATAAGAATCACCCACAAGCCTACAGGTATTGTGGTAACTTGTCAGAACCAGCGTTCACAGCTTAAGAATAAGGAGCAGGCGCTTAATATGCTTAAGGTTAAGCTTTATGAAATGGAACAGGAAGCTCTTTCAGAATCTTTGTCTGCTGACAGAAAGAGTCAGGTGGGTACCGGCGACAGAAGTGAAAGAATAAGAACATACAACTATCCTCAAAACAGAGTATCAGACCACAGAATTGAGCTGACATTGTATAAATTAGGGGAAGTTTTAGAAGGAAACATAGACGAATTTGTAGATGCGTTAATTACAGTTGACCAGAGCCAGAGACTGGCAGGTAGCGACAATCAGACAGAGGATTTCATTTGAAAACAGAATTTTACAGTGAAATAAATAGTGAAGTGCTTGACCACTGCGGTAAAATTATACGCGATGGTGGTTTGGTGTGCTTTCCTACAGAAACTGTTTATGGATTAGGAGCGGATGCTTTCAATCCGGAGGCAGTTAATTCTGTGTATGAGGCAAAGGGTCGTCCTCATGATAATCCATTGATTGTACACATATCAGAACTTTCAGAGGCAGAGTCAGTAACAGCCATGACAGAGGTGGAACGTGAACGTTTTGGTAAAATGGCAGAGGCTTTCTGGCCGGGTCCGCTTACTATGATAGTTACAAAAAAGGACACAGTACCTGAAGAAGTATCCTGCGGCCTTAAGACTGTTGGTGTCCGCTTGCCTTCCCATACTGTGGCAAGAGATTTTATTAAGGCAGCGGGAACACCTATTGCTGCTCCCAGTGCCAATTCGTCAGGACGCCCCAGTCCAACGCTGGCTTCCCATGTTATGGAAGATCTGGAGGGAAAAGTTGATGCCATAATAGATGGTGGATCATGTCAGGTGGGACTTGAATCTACGGTGATTGATTTAACAGGAGAAGTTCCTTGTATATTAAGACCGGGAGGAATAACCCTTGAGATGGCTAAAAAAGTTCTTCCCGATTGCACACAATTAGAGTGGAAAGAAGAAGAAATTTCTGCTGAAGAAAAAATTGCTCCAAAATCACCGGGACTTAAATACAAACACTATGCACCTAAGGCTAAGACTGTTATTTTACAGGGAGAACCTCCAAAGGTAGCAGAAAGAATACATTGGGCGCTGGAAAATGCTGAAAAGCGTGGAGTTAAAGCTGCGGCCATGGTGTCATCAGAGCTGAAGGAATGTTTTACAGTTGAAAATGTAGTTGCTTTAGGTAGCCGTAATGACGGCGAGGCGCAAGCTGCTGCACTTTTCAAAGTGCTGAGAGACTTTGATGCCCAAGGAATAGAGGAAGTTTATGCGGAAGCTATGCCGGAAGACGGTGTGGGCTTTGCGGTAATGAACCGTATGTACAGGGCAGCAGGCTGTAAAATGTTACCGGTCAGATATGTGGAATTTGTGTGCACGGGAAATACCTGTCGTAGTTTTATGGCAGAGTATATTTTAAGAAGCATGCTGGAGAAGAGAATGGCGGATGGTGATATTGAAGCAGTGGCTATAAAAGTTTCTTCTTCGGGAGTATTTGCGGACGCCGGTTGTGCAGGCTCTCAAATGGCGGAGGAAGTGTTACATATTGAGTATGATATTGATGGAAGAGGTCATAGGGCGAGAGCTTTCACTTATGATATAGGGGAAAAGGCTGATGTGATTCTTTGCATGACAGAAGGTCACAAGCTGGCTATATTAAGATGTTTTCCTGAATTTGAATCTAAAGTGTTTACTTTAGGTGAGTACGGAAATGGTCAGGATGTGCAGGACCCTTTTGCGGGAAGCTATATGACTTATTCAAGATGTGCAGACCAGATAAGAAGTTTGATAGAAAACGGTATTTTTTAGTATATTGCTTTTGTATATGGTTAGATTGTATAATTTAGATAGAATATGTGTTTAATATTATATTTTGGAGATGAGTTTATGGAAAATCAGGAAAGATTTACTATCAGAAGAGCTAAAGTAGATGATCTTGCTGAAGTAGCAAAGGTTCATGTTGCAGGCTTTAAAGGATATTTTATGACTAAACTGGGTGAAGATATAATAGAAGATTATTATAAGGCATATCTGGAAGAGGATGATCTTTTTGTGGTTGCCTGTGACAATGAAAAAGATGGAAAAATAGTTGGCTTCTATATGGGTTATTATGCAGGAACCAAGGCGCTTAGCATATTCGAGAACAGAAACAGATGGAAGCTTATAAGAAGATTGGCTTGGTTATGTCTGAAGTTTGATAAGGATGCTATCACAAGATGCTGGGCAAGGGTTTGCGGTGTCTTTAACAAGAAAAAGCCAAGTCCCATAAGATTTAAGTCGGATATAGGCATGTTATCCTCGACTGTATTAGACGAATACAGGGGCAAAGGAATTATGACAGAACTGATTAATGCCTCTGTAAAAATTGTTAAGGAAAAGTATCCTAATGAGCCCAAAACATATCATGGTACAACTCATTTATTTAATAAAAAAATGCGTAGTTATTACATAAAGAACGGATATACAGAAGATTGCATAATTGGAGAAAGTGTAAGATATGTAAAGACTTTTTGATAGGTAGCAAAAATAAACCACAAGAACAAAATGCTGTTCTTGTGGTTTTTAAGTTCTTTAGGGAAATACGAGGTCTACATTTCTCCATTTGCCATTTTAACAATATCACCAACGCCACTAAGTACAATGGATGGTCGATATGCAAATGTTTTTAAGGTTTCTGTTGTTGAAACACCGGAGAGAACCAGAACGGTGGACATACCGCTTTCAAGACCGGATATAATGTCTGTATCCATTCTGTCTCCTACCATTACAGCTTCAGCGGAATGACAGTTTAATAATTTAAGTCCTGTTCGCATCATTAATGGATTTGGTTTACCACAGAAATAAGCTTTTTTGCCGGTGGCAATTTCAACAGGTGCTACCAATGCACCGCAGGCAGGTGCTATACCGTTTTCGATAGGTCCTGACACATCAGAGTTAGGACCTATAAGTTTAGCACCTTTAAGTACCAGGTTTGTGGCTTTTGTTAATGAATCTAATGAATAAGTTTTTCCTTCTCCTAATATTACATAATCAGGGTTTACATCGTTCATGGTAATTCCTGCATCATAAAGAGCGTTGAAAAGACCTGCTTCTCCGATTACATAGGCAGAACATCCGGGAGCCTGCTCTTTAAGGAATGCTGCAGTGGCTAATGCACTGGTATAGAAATGATCTTCGGAAACTTCAAGTCCTAAACGAGCAAGTTTTTGCTGAAGTTCACGTGGTGTAGAACCACTGTTATTAGTAAGAAACAAGTATTCCTTTTTTTCGTCGTGGAGCCATTGCAAAAATTCAGCTACTCCGGGGAGGACTTTGTTACCGTGGTAGATAACACCGTCCATATCACATATAAAACCTTTTTTTTCATTAAAATCTATTGTTTTCATAGTAGAATCTCGCTTTTCTTATATAAAGTATTTTGGTTTATTATAGCATAACATAGCGCAACTGTCGATTATATACAATGTTTGTGTCGAAACCTTGCAAAAACAGTACCAAGGTGATAAAATAGATTATGTATCTATAGGATTATTATGTATATGTATAGAATAAGGAGTTTATGGTATGGACAGTGCTTCAACAAAAGGGCGAGACTATTATGTTATAGATTTGTTACATATCTGCACACAATTGTTGCGCAGATTATGGATAATTATTCTGGTTGGAATAATTGGTGCCGGAGTTGGTTTTTCTGTTTCCAGCTTTGGTATTGCTCCTAAATATTCATCAAAAATAATGTTGTATGTAAACAACAGTTCTATTTCTTTAGGAAGCACTAATTTCAGTATTTCTGCTTCTGAAATCAGTGCTGCTCAGAGTCTTGTTGAGACTTATGTTGTAATTTTAAATACTCGTACTACACTAGAAAAAGTAATTGAAGAGGCAGAGGTTGATTATACATATGGACAGTTGGCAGGAATGATTAGTGCGGCTCCGGTTAATGAAACGGAGGTTTTCAGTGTTAAAGTTACCTGTGGTGATCCTTATGAAGCAGCGAAAATCGCAAATTGTATTGCAGAGGTGCTACCAGTAAGAATTTCTGAAATAATAGATGGTAGTTCTATGGAAGTGGTTGACGTGGCGGTGCCAAATCTTTCTAAGGTTTCTCCAAGTATTACTAATTACACCCTTGTAGGTTTTTTGCTTGGTATTATTTTGGCAACTCTTGTGTTGACTGTCTTAGTAATTGTAGATAATACTATTCATGATGAGGATTATATTATTCAGGTATATGAATATCCTATATTGGCAAAGGTGCCGGATCTTTTGGATAGTGAGGCAGCTAAGTTCAATTATTACTCCTATAACGAAAATAGTGTGAGAAAGGGAGGTAAATAAAATGGCAGTTAAGAAAAGTGATTTAAAAAACAAGTCTTCTTTGGTTTTTATGGACCATAAAAAGACCTTGCATAAGAATCTTAACTTTACAGCTACAGAACAGTATAAATTATTAAGAACCAACCTTTCCTTTATATTACCTGAAGATGTTAAATGTCCGATTATTGGTGTTACCAGTGCCATGAGAGGTGAGGGAAAGAGTACTACAGCTGTTAACCTTTCCTACGTCTTAGCAGAAAGTGGAAAGAAGGTTTTGCTTATTGACGGTGACTTAAGAATTCCTTCTGTTGCTAAGAAGCTTGGTATAAGTAATACAATGGGACTTACAGATTTACTTCGTGGTGCCGAAAACCAACAGATTGGTCAGTTTAAGAGTGATATTCTTGACAACTGGTATATTTTCCCTTCAGGAAAGTTGCCGCCAAATCCTTCAGAGCTGTTAGGTTCCAAGAGAATGGAAAAATTACTTAATGTGTTGTCAGAAAATTTTGACTATATTGTAATAGACCTTCCACCGGTTAACTTAGTTTCAGATGCAGTTACTATATCTCCTTTGATTACCGGTATGATTTTAGTTGTAAGAGAAGGTTACACTGAAAAGCGAGAGCTTGAAATCTGTAATAGACAGCTGAAACTTTCCAATGTTAATGTGCTCGGTTGTGTTATGAACGTTTCCACCAGCGGTAAACCTATGTATGGAAAATATCGAAAATACTATAAATATTACAGATATTATGAAAACAGTAGCTTGTATAATGACAAAGCTAAAGAATAGAAGAAATGTGTATTTATTAATTTGAAGGGAGTAGATAAAAATGAAAAAGACAATGGTATTTGTTATGACACTCATGTTAGTATTATCTTTAGGTGCTACGGGTGTGTTTGCTGCAGGAGGTTTTGTTAAGAGTCCTTCTTTAAATCCTGCACCGGAATTAATTCATGGAATAAGTAAGGATGGTCAGTGTGATGGTACTTTTGTTATTACACCATATGACGAAAGAGATACATTATCTGATGATGAGCTTAAAGAGTTTGAGGAAAGCTATGATGATGTAAAGGAAAATGAAGACTTGTCAAAGCTTGTTTCAGAACTTAATGATGTAGCAAAAGATAAGAATCTTGATGTTACTGAGTTTGCGGTAAGTGACCTCTTCCATACTCATGTTGAAAACTGTTCCCATGAAGAAGGAAAAGAGCACGGAACTTTTGATGTAACATTGAAGGCTGACACATTGAACAAATATGTTGGTTTATTGAGATATTCTGATGGTGAATGGTCTTTGGTTAAAGAAGCAATAATTAATAAAGATGGTCATCTTGTGTTTGAAGCTGCAAAACTGGGTTCATATGCAATTGTTGTAAATACAGATGCATCTTTGATTACACCACCTGTAACAGGTGATGCGTTCCCTTGGATTGCTCTTGCACTTGTTGCAATGATTGCTGTAACAGCTGTAGTTGTATTTAGCTTTAAAGAAAAAGAGAAAGCATAAGGAAATCAAAATGATAAAATTAAACAGCAGACAAAGAAGGATAATAAGAATTGGTGCAGTGATACTACTTATTGTATTGATTTTTGCATTGGCTTTTATTCTTCTTAGGCACTGGGAACAGACCAAAGGTGTTTTTTCTGGTTCTTCCTCAAATACAAGCACAGATTCAATTCTGGAATATCAGGGAGAAGAGTTTGTTGAAAATAACAATATTGAAACTATTTTGCTGATGGGCCTTGATAAGTTCTCAGAGGAAGTTGACAATAGTTCTTATACCAATAATCAACAGTCTGACTTTGTAATGTTATTGGCTATTGATAATGCAAAAAAGAGTTGTACTGCTGTACATATAAATCGTGACACCATAACTGATATAAATGTATTAGGTGTAGCAGGTCAGAAAATTGATACTGTTAAAGGTCAGTTGGCTTTATCCTATGCTTATGGTGATGGAGACAAGGTTAGCTGCCGTAATACTGTAGATTCTGTTTCAAACATTATCTTTGGTGCCCATATAGACCACTATATATCTTTAACCATGGATGCAGTTCCTGTATTTAATGATATGGTTGGTGGTGTTGAAGTAGAGGTTTTGGATGATTTTTCAAATATTGATGAAACTTTGGTTAAAGGTGAAAAAATAACTTTATTAGGTGACCATGCTCTTAATTATGTACGCTCCCGATATAATTTGGAAGATAGCACAAATGGACGAAGAATGGAACGTCAGAAACAATATTTGAATGCATTATATAATAAAACCAAGCTTTGTATTCAGAATAATGAAGAATTTATAGCTAAATCGGCATTAGAAATTTCCGAGTATATGGTATCGGATTGTTCTGTCACCAGATTACAGGAAATTATGGAAAAAGTATCTTCTTATGAGTTTACTGAAATTAAGACACTCCCCGGCGAAAGCAAGATGGGCGCAGAGTTTGTAGAATTTTATGTGGATGAAGAGGCTACTAAAAAACTTGTTGTTGATTTATTGTTTAAATTAAAAGAATAGTTTTTTAAGAAAGGAGGCCAAAATGAAGAAAAGTAAAAAATACATAGTAAGACAAACATTGTTAATTGCTACGGATTTGATAGCTTTATCTTTTGTTGCTTTTTGGTCTCTTTGGATTCGTTTTGAATTTGATCTATCAAAGATGATTATAACAGGGTATTTTTTTAATTTACTTAAAATGTTACCTGTAACAATAATTTTGTCTTTAATTGTGTTTAAATTTGCCGGATTGTACTCAAGTTTATGGGAATATGCAGGTGAGCAGGAGGTTGTAAGGACTATAATCTCCTGTTTTGTTTCTTCCTTTATGTGGATAATTATACAATTAATTACCGGCTTGAGGCTTCCCAGAAGTTTTGTCTTTATTTATTTTGTTTTCTCGATGCTATGTATTTTTATGGTGAGATTGTCTTATCGTATACTGAGACGTGTTAAAGAAAATAGAAGAAGCAAAGATATTAAGGTAATCAGAACCATGGTTATTGGTGCAGGTTCTGCAGGTGCATTGGTTGTTAAAGAACTTCAACAAAGTTCTCATTCCAGAAATAAAGTTGTATGTGTTCTTGATGATGATAAATTTAAAATTGGTAAATTGATTCACGGCGTTTCTGTTGTAGGCAACACTTCTCAGATTGAAGAAAACGTAGAAAAGTATAAAATTGATGAAATTGTTTTGGCAATGCCGTCCGTAAGTAATAAAATACGTAGTGAAATACTTAATGCCTGTAAGAACACTTCGTGTACTTTAAAAACACTTCCCGGAATCTATCAGCTTATGAATGGGGAAGTAAATATACAAAAAATTAGAAATGTTGAAATTGAAGATTTGCTTTCCAGAGAAAGCATTAAAGTTAATGTGGATGAAATAATCGGATATGTAAAAGGCAAAGTTGTGCTTGTTACCGGTGGTGGTGGATCAATCGGAAGTGAACTTTGCAGACAGATAGCTTCTCACCAACCAAAAGAACTTATCATATTTGACATTTACGAAAATAGTGCATATGCAATACAGCAAGAGCTTAAGAGAACCCATCCTGAACTTAATCTGACGGTTCTTATAGGTTCTGTTAGAGATAAAGAAAGAGTAAATAATATCTTTGCGGAATACAAACCAAATTTGGTATACCACGCTGCAGCACATAAACATGTTCCTCTTATGGAGAACTCTCCAAAAGAATCTATTAAGAACAATGTTTTTGGCACATTAAACGTGGCAGAAGCGGCTCACACTTATGAAGCTGAGTCTTTTATACTTATCAGTACGGACAAGGCTGTTAACCCAACCAATATTATGGGTGCTTCTAAGAGAATTTGTGAAATGATAGTTTGTCGTTATGCTGAAGTTTCTGATACCAAGTTTGCTTGTGTAAGATTCGGTAATGTTTTGGGAAGTAATGGTAGTGTAATTCCTTTATTTAAGAAGCAGATTGCAGCAGGTGGTCCTGTAACAGTAACTCACAGGGATATTATAAGATATTTTATGACAATACCTGAGGCAGTATCTTTGGTATTACAGGCTGGTTCTTATGCAAAAAAGGGTGAGATATTTGTTCTTGATATGGGTGAGCCTGTAAGGATTGATGATTTAGCCAGAAATATGATAAAGCTTTCAGGATTTGAGCCTGATGTGGATATTAAGGTAGAGTACACAGGTTTACGTCCTGGTGAAAAGCTTTATGAAGAGCTTCTTATGTCCGAAGAAGGTTTGGGCAAGACTGAAAATAACCTTATATACATAGGCAAGCTTGAACATATAGATAAAGATGTGTTTGAAAAGAAACTCGGACTGTTAAAGGATGCTATATCTGACAATACTGCAGATATACGTGCTTGTGTAAAGGCCCTTGTTCCTACATATAGAATTAAGCCTGAAGAACAAGGTGATACAACGGAGGATAACAATGAAGCTTGTGCCGTTTAAAGAAAAAATATATTTATCTTCTCCCACAATGCATGGGGATGAATTTACATATATGGAAGAGGCATATAAAACCAACTGGATGTCTACAGTAGGGGCAAACATAGATGCTATAGAGCTGTCTGTGGAGGAGAAAATAGGATGCAAACATGCTGTAGGTCTTTCTTGTGGCACATCTGCTATTCATCTTGCAGTTAAGTTGGCTGGTGTTAAAGCTGGAGAAAGAGTTTTTTGTTCTGATCTTACTTTTGCAGCATCTGTAAATCCCGTGGTGTACGAAGGTGGAATCCCAATCTTTATTGATTCTGAACGAGAAACATGGAATATGGATCCGCAAGCTCTTAAGAAGGCTTTTAAGTTATATTCTGATGTAAAGGTTGTAATTGTCGCTAATCTTTACGGAACTCCTGCTAAATTAGATGAAATAAGAGAGATTTGTGATTGTCATAATGCGATTCTTATTGAGGATGCGGCAGAGTCTTTTGGAGCTACTTATAAAGGAAAGCAGACCGGTAGTTTTGGTCAGTATAATATAATTTCGTTTAACGGAAATAAAATTATTACAGGCTCATCAGGCGGCATGTTCTTAACGGATGACGAAGAAGCGGCTGTTAAAGTGAAAAAATGGTCTACTCAGTCAAGAGAAAATGCACCCTGGTATCAGCATGAAGAGCTTGGATACAACTATAGAATGAGCAATGTTATTGCTGGTGTGGTAAGAGGTCAGTTAACTTATTTAGAAGAGCACATAGAGAAGAAAAAAGCTATTTACATGAAGTACAAAGAGGCATTTAAGGATTTGCCTGTGACAATGAATCCTTACACAAATGACTGCGAGCCAAATTTTTGGCTTTCTTGTATGTTGATAGATGAAAGTGCTATGTGCAAACAGATACGTACAGAGAATAATGTTACATATGAAAGTAACAACGGCAAAACGTGTCCTTCTATAATTTTAGAGACTTTGGATAAGTATAATGCAGAAGGTCGTCCTATTTGGAAGCCTATGCATATGCAACCTATATACGCAGGAAATGAATTTGTATCTGTAAACGAAGATGTAGGTGCTGATATTTTTGAAAGAGGTCTGTGTCTTCCAAGTGATATTAAGATGACAGAAGAAGAGCAGGATAAGATTATAGAGATGATTAAATCTTGTTTTTAAGAGAGTGAGAAATGTACAGAAATTTTATTAAAAGAGCTTTAGATATTGTTTTATCTTTAGTAGCAATTCTGGTACTGTCTCCTGTTTTGCTGATTCTTACTATTGTAGGTGCCATTGCTATGGGCGGCAATCCGTTTTTTACTCAGGCACGTCCTGGTAAAAAGGGTAGAGATGGGAAAGAGAAAATTTTTAAATTGGTGAAATTTCGTACTATGAATAACAAAACAGACGCAGATGGGAATTTGTTACCCTCCAAAGAGCGATTGAACAAGTACGGTAAGATTTTAAGAGCTACTTCTTTGGATGAGTTACCAGAACTGTTTAATATATTTGTAGGTCATATGTCTGTAGTTGGACCAAGACCGTTGTTGGTAGATTATCTGCCATTATATAATAAACATCAGTCAAGACGTCACGAAGTCCGTCCGGGATTAACAGGGTTGGCTCAGGTTAATGGAAGAAACAAGCTAACGTGGGAAGAAAAGTTTGATTTAGATGTTGAGTATGTAAGCAATATAACATTTTGCAAAGATGTTTCCATTATTGTGCAGACGGTGTTGTCCGTATTAAAACGAGAAGGTATTACCCCTGAAGAGGGTGGTATTAATAAGCGTTTTACCGGGACGCCTGAAAGGGAGGTGCAGAGTTGAAAAAAATACTTTTTACAAGTGTAGGAAGACGTGTGGAACTGATACAACAGTTTAAATCTGCTGCCCATAATCTTGGCACCGACATGGAAATCCATGGCGGAGACCTGGATATGACAGCTCCGGCTATGCACTTTTGTGATAAGAAAGTTATTTTACCCAAAATACGTTCAGACGAATATATTCCTTTTTTGCTGGAATATTGTGAGACAGAAAGTATAGATGTTCTTATTCCTACTATAGATACGGATCTTTTAGTTTTATCGCAGAATAGAGAGAATTTTTTGGATATAGGAACCAGAGTTTTAATAGCAAAGCCTGAAAAGGTGGCTATTTGCAGAGATAAGAATTATACAGCAGAATACTTTACCAGTATTGGTCTGAATGCTCCTTTTACAGTAAATTCTGTTGATGAATACAGAGGTGGATTTCCTGCTTTTATTAAGCCCAAGGATGGAAGTTCAAGTATAAATGCTTTTAAAGCGGAGAACATGGATCAACTTAAACAGTTAGGCGCACAGATAAATGATTATGTAATTCAACCATTTGTTAAAGGAACTGAATATACAGTAGATGTTTTTTGTGACTTTGATGGAAATCCGGTTTTTATTACACCAAGAATTAGGTTAGCTGTTCGTTCCGGTGAGGTTTTGAAAACAGAAATACGACAGGATATTACTATTATTGAGGAAGTCAAGAAGCTGGTGAGTGATTTTAAGCCTTGGGGTGCAATTACTGTTCAGCTGATTAAGGATGATGTAACAGGCATTAACCATTACATAGAGATTAATCCAAGGTTTGGCGGTGGTGCTCCGCTTTCTATGATGGCTGGTGCTAATGCTGCAGAAGCAGTGATTCACTTATTAAACGGTGAAAAAATAGAGTATTGCCCGGAAGCTGCTGAGGAGGGAGCTATATATAGCAGATTTGATCAGTGCGTAAGAATTAATTAGTGAGGTATATATTAGTCGTTGGACGTTATATATATAAATTTTTAGGAGGTAGAAAAATGAAAAAAACAGTTTTCAAGAAATCGGTTGCAATTGTTCTTGCTGTTGCTATGTTGGTTAGTGCATTGCCACTTTCAATATTTGCAACGGATATTGAAACCGCAAGTGAAGCATTTGTATCGGAAACACACGATGTTTTCAAGAGGACAACCTCTACAATTGCACCGGGTGTAACACAGGACATTTGTTATGCATATGCCAAGGATGGAAATCAGATGGTATATTATGTAGCAGTGGCTGATGTTACAAGAGATGATGTTATAGTACAGACATCATACAAGGAGCAGTATCAGAACCAGTCTTTTGGTATGGCAAAGCTTACTGAACAGATTGCATTTGCTGATAAATATTATACTGATGCAGCAAATGAACATTTTGTAAGTGAATACTATAAGGTAGTAGCAGGTGTAAACGCATCTTTCTACAACATGACTACAGGTCAGCCTTCCGGTATTACTTATCTTGATGGTGTTCAGATTGGTGAATCTTCATCATATACACAGTTCTTTGCTATTTTAAAAGATGGTACAGCAGTTATTGACTATACAAAGAATTTAGCAAACTATGAAGGTAATATTGATCAGGCTGTTGCAGGTTCTCAGATGCTTGTTTGGGATGGTGCAGATATAACCCAAAATGCAAGTGGTTCCTACAACACAGACAGACATTCACGTACATGTGTAGGTGTTACTGCAGATGGTAAAGTTGTTCTTATGTCCCTTGATGGTCGTCAGGTTCCATTCTCTTGTGGTGGTACTATGCACGAACTTGCACAGATTATGCTTGAAGCAGGTTGTGTAGCAGCTATTAACCTTGACGGTGGCGGTTCTACAACATTTGCTGCAAGACAGGAAGGTGAAGATAATGTTACTATAGTAAACAGACCTTCTGACGGTTCTGAGCGTTCTATTTCTTCCGGTCTTATCATTGCTTCTCTGGCAGCTCCTTCTGATGTATTTGAAAGAGCTTCATTGTCAGTTGAAAGTGATTATGTAACCCCAGGTTCAGTAGTTACTGTAAGTGCAAAAGGCGTAAGCCCTGCAGGTACAGCTGCTGATATTCCTGAAAATGCGGGCTGGCAGTTAGAAGACAGTTCCATGGGTACAATTGAAAATGGCGTATTTACATCTAATGGTACTGCAGGTGATGCAGTAGTACAGATGGTAGTAGATAACAAAGTTGTTGGTGAAGCAACAATCCATGTTGTTGTTCCTGACAGCATACAGTTTGATAGTGAAAAGATTACAGTGCCTTATGGCAAGACAGTAACTCTTGGTATTACTGCAAAATATGGTCTTAATGAAGTAGTAATAAAGCCAAGTGATATTACATTTACAGTTTCCAACACTGCAGCAGGAACAATCAATGGCTTTGATTTTACCGGTTGCGAAGAAAATGAAGCTGTTACATCTACAACAGTTAAAGCTGTTCTGAATTTCAATGAAGAGCTTTACGCAGAAACAGAAATTACTTTAGGTAAGGGTTCTGAAGTTGTATATGACTTTGAAGACGGAAAAGATGCAGGCATTTATTTCAAAGACGGAAACTACAACTATATTCCAGCAGAAGGTAGTGTTAACGTAGTAGACAAAAATACAGGTAAAGTACACAGTGGTAACAATGCGTTGGCATTAAACTTAGACTTCTCCAACTCATTGGAGTCAGGTTATCAGCGTAATTCATTGTTCTTTGGTGAGGACATTCTCCTTAAAAATGCAACATCACTTGGAATGTGGATTTATATTCCTGACGAAGCAGTTGGTTTGTGGGCAAGATGGGTTGTGTTCCCTATTACCGGCTATAACGAAGATGGAACTCCTGTTTATGGATCATCTATTACAGGTCAGACTATTGATGGTAAGATAGATGGTAAAACCGGATATGTTTCAACTTTCCAGGAATCAGGTTGGCACTATATTTCTATTGATGTCAGCGGTTATCCGGATGCTGCAGTAAAGAGTACTTCACAGGCATTGCAGTTCTATATCAGTGATAGAGACGGTATAGAAACCTTCGGATATGATTTCTCAGACTATAGTTCTATTAACTCAAAATTTGTATTCTATATTGACGATGTTACAATTGACTATTCTTCTGCGGTAGATGATAGAGACGCTCCTATTTTCAGCAGTGTAGTATATGCTGACGAAGCAATGAGTGACGCAGTTGAGTTAAATGGTCAGACAACAGCTTCCAACAGACTTTCATTTACAGCGTCTGTGGCTGATGCAAACAACAGTAATGCTACAGGTATTGATGTAAATTCCGTTAATGCATATATCGACGGAAATCTTGTTGAAAGCACATATAGCAGTGGCAAGATTATTATTGATAACACTGAATTAGCAGATGGATTACACACAATAAAGTTCAGTGTTTGTGATAAACTTGGTAATTATGCAAGTGTAATCAGAGAAGTAAATGTTAAAGCTGAATCTGATATTCCTACAGTTAAAGTTGTAGCTAAAGATTCAAGTCTTGATAGAATTTTATTTGGTTCTTTATATTATGTAGATGTTGTTGCTACTGATATTGAAAAAGTTCAGTCTGTTTCAACAGTACTTGACCTTAACAACATCAGCGTTTGGGAATTGGATCACATGGAAGTAGCAGAAGGCTTTACTGCAACATATTCCATTGTAGAGGACGAAAATATTGCTACAATTACTATAACACGTACAGGTGCAAATGATTCTACCGGTGAAGGTGTATTAGTTTCAATGCCTATCCGTACATGGCAGTGGGGATATACTGTTATGAACTATGGTGCAAATGCAGGAAAGACAATTACATATGCACAGTGGAAGACAATGAAAGAATTCTGGCCTATCGATGTGAGTGTTGAAATTGATTGTGGTACAGTTAACTTTGTAGACGGAACAGTTGGCACTTTCTCAGGAGCAAGAGTACAGGTAGACACTGAGATGTGGGCAGATGATGCTGATATGATTTCAACTGCTGAAGGTCTGGCATATTACAATTCCTGGAATGGTGGTCATGAACATAGACCTGAATATGGCGGAACTCCTACAAGTCTGGCTGACAAACCGGCAACATGTACAGAAGCAGGCTACACAGGAAGAACATTCTGTGAAGAATGTAATTCTGTAGTTGACTGGGGTACAGAGGTTGCTGCAACAGGCCATACTTATTCTGTAGTTGAAGGTGTTCTTAAGTGTGATTGTGGTGAACTGTTCAATGGAGTATACGAAGATGGATTAACATATGTTGATGGTGTATTGGCAGCTGGTTGGATTGAAGATTCATACTATGTTGACGGTGCTAAATTAACAGGTATCCAGTATGTTGATGAATACTATTATGACTTTGGAGAAGATGGTATTTCAAAGGGCAAATACACAGGTCTTTTCTATGACGAAACCGTTGGTGCATACAAATATGCAAAGATTGGTGTTCTTGCTACTAAATGGGTAGATATAGAAGGCGAATGGTACTACTTTAACGAAGATTACACTGCAGCAAGTGGTAATCTTACAGGTAAGCAGACAGGAAGTACAGGAACATATAACTTTGAATATACATTTGTAGATGGTAAGTTACAGTCTGGTGTATGGGTAGACACAGGTTCAGGTATCAGATATTACTATGGTCCATCTTATTACAAAGCAACTAATGTTTCTACTGTACAGTGGTTCTATGTTGATGGTGTAAGATATGGAGCAGATCCTAACGGATATCGTTACGAAGGCGTTTGTGCACTTTTGGAAGCTAACGAAAAGATTCCTACAGCATATGTCTTTGCGGAAGATGGTGCATTTGTTGAAGTATTTACTGGTACAGGTCTTGCTAAGAATTACGCAGGAAGATTGTTCTACTATGTAAATGGTGAAGTTAACCACGCGGGTCTTGTTTATGTTGATGGATATTATTACTATATTGATAGTTCTTACAGAGCCGTAACTGAAGGCAGATACGTTTCCGAGGAATGGGCAAATGGTTTGCTTCCTGCAGGTACATATGAATTTGGAGAAGATGGTAAAATGTTAGAGTCTTCTATTCCTTCTTTGAATCTTACAGAAGACGCAACTTTGTCAATTTCAAATGATGTACTTTATGGAGTAAAGGCCGGACAGACTATTGACGAATTAAAAGCTATGTTCGATGATAATGTGAATATTATCTTTAGTTCAGATGTAATCGGAACAGGCACAACTATTTCCTTGGTATACGGAGGTATTACTGTTGATACAATTACTGTTATGGTAACCGGTGATACAAGTGGTGATGGTGAAATTACTGCAAAGGACTATATGTTAATAAAAGCACACATCAAATCTTCCAGACTGTCAGGTGTTAATCTTGAAGCTGCGGATATTGATGGTGATGGTGTTATCAAAGCAGCTGATTATATGAAGGTTAAGAGACATATTACAGGAGCATTTGATATATACGCATAAGTTAACCCCCACTTTATGTGGGGGATGACACACGAAATCAAAACCTCCACGTGGTGTGTGTCGGGTAACGCTAATTTGATTTAAATATATGCGGAGAATAACCAAGTGAAGATCTTATACATTACAACTATCGGTGCTACTATGCGCTTCTTTATATCATTTATTAAAGAATTGATAAATGAGGGTCATACTGTAGAAATAGCGACAAATACAACCGGCCACAAGCTTCCTGATATCTATAATGAGCTTGGTTGCAAAGTGCACCATATTGATTGCTCCAGAAATCCTTTAAATAAAGGAAATCTTAATGCAGTAAAGCAGATAAAGGAACTTGTATCAAAAAATGACTATGATATAGTTCATTGCCATACGCCTACAGCATCAGCATGTACCAGATTTGCGTGCAGAAACATAAAAGGGAAAAAGAATATCAAAGTTATTTACACTGCACATGGTTTTCATTTTTATAAAGGAGCATCAATTAAAAATTGGTTGATGTACTATCCTATAGAATGGGTTTGCAGTTTTTGGACAGATACTATTATAACTATAAATAACGAAGATTACTTGCGAGCTAAAAAGTTTTTTCATGCCAAGGAAACAGTATATGTTCCGGGTGTAGGTTTAGATGCTGAAAAATTTATTAATATTGCAGTGGACAAGAACCTGAAAAGAAAAGAGTTGGGAGTTCCTGAAAATGGATATATGATCTTGTCTGTAGGAGAGCTGAACGAAAATAAAAATCATCAGGTTGTTATAAAGGCTTTGGCAGAAATAAAAAATTATAATATACATTATGTAATAGTTGGCAGAGGTAAATTGGCTGATAATCTTAAAGCCTTAGCAGAATCATTAGGAATAGGTCCAAATGTTCATGTTGTAGGGTATAGAACTGATGTACCCGAATTATATAAAATTGCAGATTTGTTTGTACATCCCTCATATAGGGAAGGCTTACCTGTTGCTTTGATGGAGTGTTTAGCTGTGGGTACACCGTGTATTGCTTCTAAAATACGAGGATGTATAGACTTATTAGAAAATGATCTTTTTAATCCTTATAAGGTGGATGAAGTTAAAGAACTTATTATAAAAAAATTTACTAATGAAAAAACATTTACATCCTTAGATAAAAAGTTCTATATTCAGGAAGTAAATAAAAAAATGAGTGAAATTTACGGAACAGGAGATTGCTTGCATGAATAAGTCTGTATGTATTTTAAGATCAAATCCGGTCAGACCGGATTCCAGAGTTGAAAAAGAGGCAATTTCTTTGATGAAGGAAGGGTACAAAGTAAATATTTTTGCCTGGGACAGGGATTCTGATTATAAGCCCAGGAAAGAAGAATTAGTTATTGGCGAAACCAAAATACCGATCGTCAGGACAGGAATTAAGGCTTCGTTTGGGGAAGGTTTTAAAAATATTATTGCCTTTCTCAAATTTCAGCTATCAATGAGAAAGTTTTTAAGGAGAAACAAGTTTGATATTATCCATGCTTGTGATTTTGACACAGCATTTTTTTCATATAAACTTGTTTTAAGGAAAAAAGAAAAATTTGTCTTTGATATTTTTGATTTCGTTCATTCCAGACCAAAAAACTTTTTTCAGAAGCAGGTTAAAAAAGCTCAGTATGACATAATAAAAAAAGCTGATGCGACGATTATTTGTACAGAAGATAGGAAAAACCAGATTGAAGGTTCTGAACCTAAAAAATTAATTGTTGTACACAATACGCCTTCAGGAAACCATGTTATGGAAAACGAATGTGAATCAGTAAACATTTCGGGTAGGATAAAGGTTGCTTATGTTGGCATTCTTCAAGGAAGTAGGCTCCTTGAAGAAATTGGTCTGTTTTTTTCAAAAAATCATGATGTTGAATTTCATATAGGTGGATTTGGTTTGCTAGAGGAATATTTCCAGGAACTTGCTGATAATAATGATAATATTTTTTTCCATGGAAGACTTTCATATCAGGAAACACTCAATCTTGAAAAAGATTGTGACATAATGTTGGCTATATATGATCCCAAAAGATCTAACCATATATATGCTGCACCCAACAAATTCTATGAATCTCTATATTTGGGGAAACCATTACTTATGGTTAAAGGTACCGGAATGTCAACTGTATTGGCAGAAGAAAACATAGGTGAACTTATTGACTACAGTTATGATGGGTTTGAAAAAGGCCTGAGAGATTTAATAGACAGAAAAAATGAATGGTCAGAAATTTCTGAAAAAATGAAATCTTTGTATACAGAAAAATTCAGTTGGGAAATTATGGAGAAAAGACTGCTTGACTTATACAACAATCTTAGCAAAGTATAATAAATTACAGACAGGATGATTTATTTTGACAAAAATAGTTTTTGTAATAGATGCATTGAGAATTGGGGGAATACAAAATTCTCTGGTTAATCTGTTGAAAAAAATTAATTATGAAAAATTTGAAGTATCTCTAATTGCTTTTTCAGTTGAAGAATCATTTAAAAGGTTGATTCCGGCAGAAGTGAAACTAATTAAAATGCCCAAAATATTAGCACTGATTAATACACCCTCAAATGATGTCAGAAAAAAAGGACTGTCTTTGTATTTTATCAGAAAAATTTTAGCGATTGGGTGCAAGATTTTTTCCGGGAAAGTTGTTTATTCTTTATTATTTTCTCTGGTCAACTTAAAAGATATGTGTTTTGATTTGGCGATATCATATACAAATAATGGTAATGTAAAAAGTGTTTATTTTGGTTCTAATAAGTTTGTTATTGATAAAATAAAAGCTAAACGTAAAATTTCATGGCTTCATGTAGACTATAAGGCTATGAATATGAGTAATAAAACAAACAATAAAGAATACGAAAAGTTTGATAAAATTGTTTGTGTATCTAAAGATACAGAAGCAAAATTTTTAGAGTGTTGTCCGCAGTTTGAAAATAAAACTTGTGTAATATATAATATTGTTGATGTGAATCATATAAAAAATCTGTCCAATGCAGAATTTGTTATGAAAAAAGATAATTTTACAATTTTAACTGTGTGCAGATTGGACAGAAATAAAAATGTTGAACAATGTCTTAGAATTGCGTCATTACTTAAAGAAAAACATTTTGATTTTCAATGGCTAATTGTAGGAGATGGACCTGATCGAAAGAAACTAGAAGCCATGGCATATTCGCTTAATGTAGCAGATAACATAAATTTTCTTGGATACAAGGAAAATCCGTATAGCTACATAAAAAATAGTGATGTTTTTGTTTCCACATCTATTTCTGAAAGTTTTGGTCTGAGCATCTATGAAAGTCTTATTTTGGGAGTTCCTGTTGTGGTAAGAAGATATGATGCGATAGATGAAGTTATCAGGAACAAGGCAGATGGATATATTGTTTCTGAAAATGATTATGACTTTGTAGAAGCAATAATTGAAACGACAAAAGCTGAAGTAACCAAAACAGAACTCCCGTATGATGAATTTGTTGAAACCAGAAACGTACAGGCACTTATGAAATTGGAGGAATTAGCAAATGTTGAAAATTAATATAAATACAGTTATATGCATGGGTGTTCTGCCTCTGCTTACGTGGCTGATTCTTTCTCCAAGAGTCAGTAATTCAATCTATTTAGAGTTGGCCATTGCTCTGTTTTGTATTTTTTTGAATGGTATGCTTTCTCTGAGACATAATAAAATAGGAAAACCTACTTTAGTTGTTATATTATTAGTATTATGGGTGTTTGTCTTAGGTCTGATAAATGCGGGAGTAACAATTGCAGCTAAACATTCTATTGCATTTTTACTTACATTATCCCCTATATATTTATCTAATTATATTATACGTGATCCGGATGATAAGTTTGACCAAAAAAGATACAGAATACTTATCCCAATAATTGTGGTTTTGTTGGCTTTTTGTTTTATAATGTCATTGGCATATCTTCGCATTAATCCTGAGGCAATGAGAAATATGGCTTCAGATGCAGGTGAGATTGATTTCTTTTCAGCCATTGGTGGTGGTTATAAACTGGTGTTCAGTGTTATTATTTTATCTGCTGTAGTTGCATTTTTAATTAAGGAAGAAAGTGTTGTAAAAAATAAGGTAATATATATATTGGTATATGCTTTTTTGATTTATTTTATAATCAAGGCTGACGTTGCTACAGCTTTTATATTAACATTATTAGTAAGTATTCCGTTATTGTTTTTCAAAAGAAAAAAAACAAGTTTCAGGTTTTATATAGTGGCCTTTATTCTTTTGTTGGTGTTTATTCTTTTTGTGTCAGGACCGTTATATGAAATAGCAGGACGAGTTGCAACATTGTTTGAAGAAGATTCTTTTCTGCATATAAGACTTAATGAATTACAGTCTGGAGATTCTAGTTTTGCTGGTAGGGGTGAACGAATACTGCAGAGCCTGGAAACAATATTGAAATATCCACTTTTTGGTGTTGGTGTGCGAAGTGGTTTTGGATATTATGAGTTAGCAGGACATCTTGGTATGCATAGTGATTTTTTTGATATCCCTGGGAAATATGGAATACCTTTTACTTTGGCATTGTATACTATGTTTTATATGCAGTTTAGAAAGATTAAAAGCATGTTAAAAGATTCTGCGAAAGAGCAACTTTATTCTATTTTAGGGTTATCTGTGATAGTAACTTCTATTTTTGATCCTGTTATAACTACCAATATGTTGTTAATGCTATATGTATTTGTACCTATGGTTTTACTTAAAAATCCGGGGAAAATTTAAACATGGAATAGAAAAATAAGAGGCTGAATATGGAGAAAAAAGTTGGTATATTAACTATGTATTATAACTCAGTCAATTACGGAGGTTTGTTGCAGGCATATGCTTTGTGCAAGGCTCTTAATTGTACCGGAATTGTAAAAAGTGAACAAATTCAATATAGTGACAAGCGATTTAAATATAAACTAATCGGATATGTGCGCAGTTGTCAGTATAAACTTAAGAATGCAAAATTGTATTTTAAGTATGGCTTGGCTTTTAGTAATAAAAATAAAAAGCGAAAAAAGAAAATATTTGAATTTGCTACGAAATATATCCCACACACAAAAAAAGTGTTTAACAAAAAGTCTATCACCATGACTAATGAACTTTTTGAAAGTTTTATATGTGGCAGTGACCAGGTATGGTGTTCCAGAGATGGTAGATATTATCTTGATTTTGTACAAGCAAAAAATAAATATGCGTATGCTTGCAGTACCGGCAAGATGACATATAATCAACATGAAAAAGAGTTGTTTGAAAGACATTTGCAAGATTTTCAAGCTATCTCAGTAAGAGAAAAAGACTTATCATCATATTTAACAGATATATTAAATAAAGAGGTAGAATGTGTGCTTGATCCTACTTTATTATTAGAAAAAGAACAATGGGACACTGTTTGTGCAGAAAGAATCATTAAGGAAAATTATGTTTTTTGCTATTTTTTAGGTAGCGATGTCAATCATAGAAAATTAGCTACAGAATATGCAAAAAACAAAGGCCTTAAGTTGGTAACTTTGCCACATCTTCAGCAAAAAATAAATAAAAGTGACATAGGATTTGGTGATTATCAATTATTTGAAATAGATCCGAAAGATTTTATTTCTCTAATTAAAAATGCGGAATGTGTATTAACTGACAGTTTCCATGCATCAGTTTTTTCCTGCATATATGAAAAGAAATTTTTTGTTTTTGAAAGAACAGATCATAAAGGAATGTCTTCAAGAATTTCTACTCTTGTGGATTTATTTGGATGTTACAATCAGTTTTGTGATGACAATGAAAAATTATCATTTGATTATATGGCAAGTACAGAAATTTGTTATAATAAAGAGAAGTATAAAAAAGCACATGAAGAATCAATGCTTTTTATAAAGAAACAAATTCTTGGAGAGTGTATTGATGAAAAATAGTATGCAAATTAAAATAGGGTCTTTACTGTCTTATTTGCAAATGGGTGTGAATATACTCATAGGCTTGCTTTATACACCTATTATGATAAGAATGTTAGGTTCCAGTGAATATGGACTTTATAACACGGTATCTTCTACTATTGCAATGCTGTCAATATTAAATCTTGGGTTTAATGCCAGTTACATAAGATATTTTTCTAAATACAAAAAGAAAAATGATGAAGAATCCATCTCAAAGCTAAACGGTCTGTATATTATCATTTTCATGGTTATCGGATTTGTTGGTTTTATTTGTGGTCTTTTTCTTAGCTTTAACTTGAATTTGGTTTTTGACCAAGGCTTGACAGCTGCTGAATATGAAACAGCAAGAGTTTTGATGTTGCTTTTTACAGTAAACTTAACAATTTCGTTTCCTATGAGTGTGTTTCAGAGTATCATTTCTGCCCATGAGAAGTATGTTTTTCTCAAATCTGTAGGAATTCTTCGAACTGTGTTTTCGCCGTTACTGACACTCCCGTTATTATTGTTAGGGTACAGATCTATTGCAATGATAACAGTAACTATTTGTGTGTCGATTGTGGCGGATATAGCTTATCTCATATACTCAAAAAAATTTCTTAAAATCAGCTTCAAATTTTCCGGCTTTGAAAGCGGCTTGTTTAAAAGCATGCTTATATTCACTTCATTTATTGCTATAAATTTGATAGTGGATCAAGTGAACAACAATATGGGTAAATTTTTACTGGGAAGATATATGGGAACAACGGCGGTAGCTGTTTATTCTGTAGGTTATACACTTTATCAGTATTACACACTTTTTTCAAGCACAATATCCGGAGTTTTTGCACCTAGAATACACAGAATTGTAAATGAAACCAATGAAGATGTAAATAAAATGAAGCAGAATCTTACGGAGCTTTTTTCAAAGGTGGGCAGAATACAGTTTTTGATTCTTTCTTTGATTTCATCAGGTTTAATTTTTTTTGGAAAGCCGTTTATTAGTTTTTGGGCAGGGGAAGAATATGCTGAATCCTATTATGTTGCCATATTACTTATAATACCGTCTTCGATAGCATTGATTCAGAATCTGGGACTTGAAATCCAGAGGGCACAGAATAAACACAAATTCAGAAGTTTAGCGTATGTAATTATGGCGTTGATTAATTTGTCCCTTACTGTGTTTTTGTGCCAAAAATTCGGTGCTACAGGAGCGGCTATAGGAACGGCTGCATCATTTGTTATAGCAAATGGTTTCATCATGAACATTTATTATCACAAAAAGTGCAATATAAATATTATATATTTTTGGAAAAGTATACTTAAAATGTCGCGTGGACTTGTTTTGCCGGTTGTTTTTGGAACAGGCATAAATATTTTAGTTGATTTTAATGGAGCAACATGGAAAATGTTTGCAGGGATTCTAGGTTATGCTATGATTTATGTGGTGTCTATGTGGTTTTTTGGGATGAACCAATATGAAAAGAGTTTACTGATTGATTTTACTGGTAAAATGGTGAATGTTTTCAGGAGGCATAAAAGATGATGAAAGCTTATGCTGTGATAAATAAAAACGAATCTGTTCGCAGTATGAGTTCTTCAGGTGGGGTTTTCACTTTACTGGCTGAAGAAATACTCAGAAAAAACGGGGTTGTTTTTGGTGCGGCCTTTAATGATGAAATGAAGGTTAAACATTTTTGTGTAAAAACAGAGTCGGAGTTGTACAAAATACGTGGGGCAAAATATGTTCAAAGTAGTCTGGATGGTATCTATCCGGAAATTAAGACATTGCTGGAAGATGGTGTGCCGGTTCTTTTTACCGGAACGCCGTGCCAGAATAGTGGGTTGAAGGCATATCTTGGTAAAGAATATGATAATCTTTATTGTCAGGATATTGTTTGTCATGGAGTGCCCATGCCTACAATATGGGAGAAATATAAAGATTATATGCGAAATAAAGCAGGTGCTGAAATAAAAGAAATTTCTTTCAGAAACAAATCTTCCGGCTGGAAAAGATATTCCGTGGTTGTAGCCTTTAAAAATGGTAAAATTTATAAAAAAAGAGCATCTGAAGACGTCTATATGAGAGCATATCTGTCTGATTTATGCTTAAGACCAGCCTGCTATAACTGTCAGTTTAAAACATTAGAGCGACAGGCGGATGTTACTCTTGCCGATTTTTGGGGAATAGAGAAAATTGCGCCTGAAATGGATGATGATAAGGGAACATCTTTGGTTTTAGTTCATTCTCAAAAGGGTGCTGAAATGTTGTCAGAAATTTCCGGAAGAGTGAAATTGCAAGAAGTGGATCCGGTGCAAGCAATCAGATGTAACCAAGCTGCTGTTAAATGTGCTTGCAAGCCTGATGCTGCGGATGCATTTTGTAATGATATTCAGGAGAATTCTTTTGATAAGATTGTTGATAAATATGTGCCAAAAACAAATAAGATCAGAAAAATAATTAAGAAAGTTGTAAGGATGGTTAAAAAATGAAAACTGTAATGCTTGTGTTCGGAACTCGCCCTGAAGCTATTAAAATGTGTCCGCTTGTTAATGAGCTTAA
The DNA here is from genome assembly GCA_015069135.1 of Oscillospiraceae bacterium. Lineage (GTDB taxonomy): Bacteria > Bacillota > Clostridia > UBA1212 > SIG427 > SIG427. The sequence continues at coordinate 113,664 of SVJE01000002.1, forward strand.
ACAACGAAAAACAATAAATACTATTGTATGTGTTACAGGTCAACATCGCCAGATGTTGGACCAGGTTCTTGATGCTTTCAATGTTGTTCCTGAATATGATTTATCAATAATGAAGGAAAAACAAACACTTTTTGATATTACGACGAATATTTTACAGGATATAGGTGAAGTTCTTGAAAAAGTTAAGCCGGATGTGGTTTTAGTCCATGGTGATACTTCAACAACCTTTGTGACAGCGTTAGCCTGTTTTTATAAACAGATACCGGTAGGCCATGTAGAGGCCGGGTTACGCACATATAATATCTATAGTCCATATCCTGAGGAATTTAATCGTCAGGCAGTGTCGATTATTTCAAAATACAATTTTGCTCCTACAAAACTTTCTAAGGCAAATTTGTTGCGTGAAGGAAAAGATGAAAGCACTATTTTTGTTACAGGAAACACTGCTATTGACGCTCTTAAAACCACTGTGAAAGATGATTATAGACATCCGGAGCTTGATTGGGCGAAAGATAGTAGATTGATTCTAATTACTGCCCACAGAAGAGAAAATCTGGGTGAACCAATGCACAATATGTTCCGTGCCATTAGGAGAGTAATAGATGAACATCCGGATGTAAAGGCTATATATCCCATTCACATGAATCCGGTTGTGCGAGCTGCTGCTGATGAGGAATTGGGCGGTTGTGATAAAATACGTATAATAGAGCCACTGGATGTACTTGATTTCCATAATTTTATGGCAAGGAGTTATATGATTCTTACAGACAGTGGAGGGATACAGGAGGAAGCACCATCTTTGGGTAAACCAGTTCTTGTTATGAGAGACACTACGGAACGCCCTGAGGGTATAGAGGCTGGTACGTTGAAACTTGTCGGCACAAATGAACAAGTAATATACGATAATTTTAAATTATTGCTTGAAGATTACGAGGCATATGAAGCAATGTCAAAAGCAAGCAATCCATATGGCGATGGTTTTGCCAGTCAGCGGATTGCAGACATTCTTGAAATTTAGTTTAAGACTTGAATCAAAGTTTATTTGGTTGTAGAATATGAGATGTTTAACATACTTTGGAGGAGTTTATGTTTGATTGGGACAATGATTTTTGGTTTTTTGTGAGAACAAAAATTCATACGATAATGAGTGTCATTACTTGTGTGGTGGCAGTTGTTTTATTGTTAGTTCTGATAAATATTGATAATCCTGATGTTAAAAATATCGAGAATAATATATCTGTAGAGATTACGAATTTTCAGGAAAATGTTCTTCTAATAGACGAGAAAATCGAAACTTATCTTAAATCAGACCCCTTTAAAACATCTGCTGAGGAAGTTTATAAGACATATGCCGGCAACAAAAAACAGCTTAATCAAGGAAGACCATTTGTGTTTTCGTATAATTTGAATAATGCTCACGAGGAAATGTTTGGTCAAAAGGCTATGTTGTATTTGTCTGAAAATAAAGATTTTGAATCTATGCAAACTTTTGAAATAACGAACAATAGTATCGAAATTTTTTCTTTAAAGACAGATACTAAATATTATTATCAGCTTATTGTTATATTGTCCAATGAAAGTATAATAGGAAAAACGGGTTCCTTTGTTACTTCAAAGTCTCCTAGAATTCTTAAGATTGACGGAATTGTCAATGTTCGTGATATTGGTGGTTGGCAAACTTCTGATGGCAAGCAAATTAAACAGTGTTTGTTGTACAGAGGTAGTGAACTGGATGGCGCTGTTGAAAAAAATTATAAACTGTCTGATAATGGAAAATCAGAAATGATAAATGTTCTGAAAATAAAAACGGACATGGACTTGCGTAATCCTAATGTAAATAAAGAACCTTTTGATGCATTAGGAGAAAAAGTAAAACATGAATACTACAATGCGCCTCAATATGCAAGTGTTTTTGAACCAGATTATAGAAAGACAATGCAAAAAATATTTTCTGATCTGGCAAATGAACAAAATTATCCGATTTATTTGCATTGCACATACGGCAGAGATAGAACTGGTACGATCTGTGCGATTCTGGAAGCTTTTTTGGGTGTAAGCAAGGAAGATATAAAGCGTGATTATGAAATATCATCTTTTTCTTATGGAAAACTAGATCGTGAGTGGTTTGATTCTTTTGTTGAAAAGTTGGATGCATTTGAAGGAAAAACTCTTCAACAAAGTGCAGAAAATTATTTATTGTCATTGGGGTTAACAGAACAAGAACTGAAAAATATAAAAAATATATTTTTAGGGGAATAATATTATGAGCGAAAATAACTACAAAAACACATCATTTAGAGGAGACGGTCGACTTAAACTTTTAATCATAGTAGGCACCCGTCCTGAAATAATCCGCTTGGCGGAAGTAATAAAAAAGTGTCGCGCTAACTTCGACACAATACTTGCTCATACAGGTCAGAACTATGACTACAACTTAAACGGCATATTCTTCAAAGATCTTGACTTAGGAGAGCCGGAAGTGTACATGAATGCAGTTGGTAGCGATCTTGGCGAAACAATGGGCAATATCATTTCCGAAAGCTATAAACTTATGGTAGAAATAAGGCCTGATGCAGTACTGGTATTAGGAGATACAAACTCATGTCTTTCAGTAATCGGTGCAAAGAGACTTCATATTCCGATATTCCATATGGAAGCAGGTAATCGTTGTAAAGACGAATGCCTTCCTGAAGAAACAAATCGTCGTATAGTAGACATCATTTCTGATGTAAATCTGGCTTACTCAGAGCATGCGCGTCGCTATTTAGCAGACTGTGGGCTTCCTAAAGAACGTACTTATGTAACAGGTTCCCCTATGGCAGAAGTGCTCCATAAGAATCTGGAAAAAATCAAAGCCAGCGATATCCATGAAAGACTGGGACTTAAAAAAGGAAAATACATTTTACTGTCAGCTCACAGAGAAGAAAATATTGATACAGAAAAGAATTTTACCGATCTTTTTACAGCTATAAATAAAATGGCAGAGAAGTACGACATGCCGATTCTGTACTCATGTCATCCAAGGAGCAGAAACAGACTTCAGGCAAGTGGATTTAAACTTGACAAACGTGTTATACAGCATGAGCCTTTAGGTTTCCACGACTATAACTGTCTTCAGATGAATGCTTTTGCAGTGGTTTCCGACAGCGGTACTCTTCCGGAGGAGTCAAGCTTCTTTACATCAGTGGGTCATCCTTTCCCTGCAGTATGCATAAGAACCTCCACAGAGCGCCCTGAAGCTTTAGATAAAGCATGTTTCGTATTAGCAGGAATAGATGAAAAATCTTTGCTACAGGCAGTAAATACAGCCGTTAATCTTAACAATGAAGGCGACTACGGGATACCGGTACCTGACTATGTGGAAGAAAATGTTTCTACTAAGGTGGTAAAAATCATACAGAGCTACACCGGCGTGGTAAATAAAATGGTTTGGAGAAAGTAATAAAAAGAGCGGGATTAACTCCCGCTCAAATTTTTACCATTTAATCTTCTTTAAGTATTGCTTTGCTTACAAACAAAGCAGTGCCTTCACCACCGGCCTTATCAATATTTTCTTTAAATCTTTCGTCAGCAATATACATCTGACCCAAACCCTGAAGAATTTCCGGGGTACAGGTATAATAGTTATCGGTGATGAAAGTCTGAAGCTTATTGACCAAAACCTGTGCTTCTGAAGAAAGGGGAGAAAGTTCCTTTATTTCTCCAAATTCTCTGAATATATCCATAAAGGCATCGATTCCGCCAGAGCCACCATTACTTCCTTTTTTCTCATATTCTTTGTAAGCCTCAGTATTTCCCCAACGCTCCTTAGCTTCTTCTTTATACTTATTAAATTCCAAATTGTTGAAAGTTGAAAAATCCATAAAATTTACTCCTTGTTCTTGTAATTTTTCTGCATGAGAAATTATACTATCCAATCGTGCACGCTTAAGCTTAAGTAGCTGAATCTGTTGTAAGAGAACTTTACTATGGTCAAAATTCGGTGTATCAAGAAATCTTTTAATTTCTGCCAAAGAAAAATCAAGCTCCTTGAACAGTAAAATGTTCTGTAATCTTTTAAGCGCTTTCTCATCATACAATCTGTAACCTGCTTCTGTAACTTTAGTAGGTTTCAAAAGCCCGATAGCGTCGTAGTGATGCAGTGTACGCACTGTTACACCGGTAAAATGACTTACTTCTCTTACTGTTTTCATATAAATTCCTCCTTGCACATTATAGTATAAACTATTACGTTAGGGGAGAGTCAAGTGGGTATTTACAAAACAAAAATCACGAAATTGGGGTTTTTTAGTGTGGTGTGTAAAAGCGTTAAGCAAATTAGAGCAATCTGTTGACAATTACGATAATATCGTATATCGTATATACGATATTATCGTAGTAGTAAAAGGAAAAACAAATGATAAGAGAATTTATTTACACAAAAACATTCAGAAATTCGTGGATAGCTATGGGTTTGAATGATGAAGACTTAAAAGATTTGGAAGATATACTGTTGGAAAATCCTCAGATCGGCAATGTAATTCAAGGCACAGGCGGAGCCAGAAAAATGCGCATTCAGTTAAATAGCAAAGGGAAAAGCGGTGGTGGCAGAGTAATATACCTGGATGTTTTTGAAAAAGAGAAATTATATTTAATTTATGCATATCCTAAAAGTGTTTAGGTGGATTTATCTACTGACCAGAAAGAAGCAATCAGAAAAATAATAGAACAAATAAAAAAGGAGTAATTTTATGTCTGAATTACATTTTGAATCTTTACTAAGCTTAGAAGAAATAGAAGAAAATTTTAAAAAGCAAGATCCTTTTGAAGAAATTATGTCGGGCTTTGAAGAGGCTCTTGAGTTTGAAAAAGGAACAGCTTCTTCTGAAACAATTTCAAGAAAAAGAGCATTACCTGTTGTAGATGTATATAAAGTCAGAGCGTCTCTTAATATGACACAGAAGAGCTTTGCAGAAGTATTAGGCGTTTCTACACGAACTGTAGAAGCTTGGGAATGTGGGAAATCAAATCCTACACCTACGGCAAAAAAACTAATATATCTTGTAAAAGAGGATAATACTTTAATAGAGAAGTTAAAACCAAAAGAATAAAATAAAGGCTTGCTCAACGATTTTGAGCAAGCCTTTATACTTATTTATTTCGAGATTACAACTCTTTCACCAAGCATTTTACCTGAAGCTGATATTTTACCATTCTCAGAAACTTCCCAGCCATCGGTGCAAACGCTGATGTCATAGCAAGAACCGGAGATGCGCACTTTCTTAAGAGTCATTTTACCAATACCTTTTGGGAGTGCCGGAATAAATGAAAAACTGTTAAGACTTTCCGGTTGAATTGCAAAGAGTCCTTCGGTAATAACTCGCACAAACAAAGCACTTTCTGCAGAAAGCTGACGTTTTGCGCCTTCCGGATAGGCTTCTACGGCATAAGGCACACGGTCACAAACCAAGCGCTTATGACAGTAACGAAGCAAGGGCGCGGTCATGATGTCTCCTGCACCGCACAAGAAAGCACACTTCATACCATAGAGAGTAGCTCTGTCCCAGATAGTATCGGAAAGATTTTCTTCTGAATGTTCACAGGAAAGCATGCCTTCTTCTGTCCAGAGATACGAGGAAAGCATAGCATCCAATGTTTCTTTTGCACGAGTGTTAATTCCCATACAAAGAGGCAGACAAATCCAGGCTCTTAATGTATCAAAACCTTTAGAATATCGGTATGTATTAAAGCCGTGAAGATTTGCACCAAAATATGTTTCTATGGCTTTTTCAAGTTCAAGTGCACGGTTGCGATAAATATTTGCTGTCTCCGGATCACCTAAAGAATCCGCCAGTTTAGCGGCAAAGGTTAAACCGCCGTAGCAAAGACAAGATGTGGAAAGATTAGCTTTTCCGTCAGTAGGGAAGCGCCCTTCCAATTCATCAGAGTCAGAACAGATAACACCTTCCGGTGATTTTTGTCTTTCACAATATTCGGCACACCATTTTAGAGCAGGGTACATTTTACGGGCAACTTCTTCGTCACCTAAGTAAAGGCAGAAAAGTGAACCACCGTAAAGATACATGGCAGCATCACCTCTGTCACCGGCACCTTCCCAGATATCCAGGCCTTCTGCAATTATGGAAGAAGGAAGCCTGTGATATGTATCGGACATAAATGATGTGAATGTGGTATACGCATTAAGAGCAGCTTCTATGGATATGCTATCACCGGTCATAGCGGCATGGGGACCAACATATTCAGCCTGGTCATTACACCAGATGGCTGCATAGTAAGTCTGACCTCCGGGACTCTGATATTTACCTGAAAGCGTTTCAAATATACTTTCTCCGGCACGAAGTTTTGCAAATCTTGTCATTAAGTCAAGCTCTTTGTTGTCAGTTTCCAAAACCAGATTGTCATCACAAAGTTCCTGTATTCTTTTCTGGCGTTTTTTTAGTTCATTGGCACCGTTTGGGAGAGGTTGCTCTTTGCCTGAAATAAAAGCGGTACAGTAAGTTGTATAGGTAAAGCTCTCACCTTTAGAAAGTCGGATTGCCTCAGGTGCATCATGATATATTTTACAGACATAAACGCCTTTTGTTCCTCTGCTGTAGGAATGTGTGCGATTTCCCGGATGTGAAAGGGACAGCTCCAGGTCTTCCTCTGCCCATATTGTTGTGATTTCAATACCAAAGGCTGAGTCTGTGGCAGTAAAAAATTTACGTTCTGTGGTAAAATTTTCATTTGTTCTGCATTTTACCTTAAGAGTTCCGTCAAAGTTAAATGATGTGGGGTACTCTGTAACAGGGCTACCGTCTTTAATTATCTCTGCCCTTTGTTCCTGAGGGACCCTGAACCAAAAAGTTGCGTGGGTGTCGTTGGGAATAGTGCGAAGCATGGGGAAAAAGAAAATTTGTGCAAGTGAAAGGCTTCCGTCTTCTTTTACTCCATAGGCTGTTACTGAATCGCAATAAAGTCCGCTCATTTCAATATCGTCCTGATGGACTTGATCGGGAAGAATATCCCACTGTATAGAATCATCTTTTATATTCCAGTATTGTTGTGACATTTTTGCATCTCCTTATTTTTATATAATTCTTTTTTCTTTAGGCAATAAATTTTTTACATTAAAAGTATAATCATAAGTGTATTCCGGGGTTACGCTGATAGTAAAGTTTCTGAAACGAAGACCTTTAATATCAATGCGGTATCTGCCGCCGGGTACCCAACTGTTATTATCTTGTTCTTCCTTATGCACTTCATAATTCTGAAGGGTATATCTTTCACCGTATTTTGCATCTGTTCCTTTCATTTCAATACAAATACCGTACTCGGTGTCAGGTAATTTCTCCGGAATTACAAATTCAATTGATTCATCATCTACATATACAATGCTGTCAAAGAGTTCCTTTACAAATGGGGTGAGCTTTTCCATGGCAGCCTTTTTCTTTTCTTCTCTTTCTAATTCGTTCTTGTAAAATACAATTCGTTCAGCTTCCTGATAGGGAAGTCTGCCATCGTCATCATCTAATTTATAATAAGTGGTAAAAAGTCCGTGGTCAATTGCAACAGCTTTATTATCCCATAAAAGGCAGGTGACTTTTTTTCCGTCCTTCATGGTAAACTCCATTATGTATTCTTTTGTGTCTTCGTCCCTGATAATAAATTCATTTATAGTATAGGAATATTCGGAGGAATTAAGGCGTGTACATAAATCATCAAGAAGTTCGGTTACTTCAGTTGAATCCCTATTGCTTATACCATCAGCCCTTATACGTGAAACAGAAACGGAAGCTACTTTTTCTGTTACAGGAAATTTGGGGTTTGCGGGAAATTGGAGGCAAATTATCAGTAAGAGAAAATTAAGCACAGCGCCGGCAAGGGCAACTTTAGCATAGCTTTTTGCTCCGTATATCTCAGCTTTATCTTTTTTTCTGGCAATAAGTAAAGCAACTACTATACCCGGTAAAAGGTATTTCAGGCAAAACATAACACCTGCCCACACTGACTCCAGCGCTACAGCAAAAACTCCCATAAGAGCAAGTATTGGCACCAATAAAAAAAGAAGAATAAAAATCATTGGTAAGCTCCATAAATCAATGAATGTTAAGGTTATTATATCAAAGTAAGGGCAGAGGAACAACTGTTATGTGTAGGCCATAACTATTATTCAAACGGAATTTTGTTGATATAAATTTTACATGGACAGGTTGGGTGTGTAATGTCGGTTTTAGTGTTTATGTGGTATAATTAAGTAGTAGGCTAAATTTTCCATCAAAATGTTTATGAAGTGCATCGGCGCTGTGTTTTAAATATGATTTTTTACTTTAATACAAAGAAGCTACTCTTTAATTTATTACATTGATACTTCAATTAGTGTATTAAAAATTCTTTTAGACGAGATTGATGTTTGCAAAAACTATTGATGAGAGAATTACTTGCCGGTGTGTAAGTTGTTATCCTGAGGTAGCGGATAGTTCTTGTTGCTGCAAGTGGGAATTTACTATTTTTTGATATAATTAATTAAATAAAATTGAAACCTAAAGGATCTATATTATATGGGAGATGTTTTAATAAAAATACTTGTGTGCTTTATAGCTGGTGCTGGAGCAGGTATCGGAACGGGTTTTGCCGGTATGAGTGCAGCTGCCGTTATAGGACCTATGTTAATAACCTTTTTGGGTGTTCCTGCTTATGATGCGGTTGGTATAGGACTTATCAGTGACGTTTTAGCAAGTTCTGTCAGTGCATACACCTATAAGAAAAGCGGAAATTTGGACATTAAAAACAGCTTACCCTTGTTGGTGAGTGTTCTGGTTGTAACAATGATCGGGAGTTTTGTGGCAAGCTTTCTGCCGGAACAGGCTATGAGTGGTACTATGCAGATAGCTTTGATTATAATTGGATTACGATTCATATTAAAGCCTGTCAACAAAACGAAAGAGCAACTGGAATCTACATCGCCCAAAAGTAGATTAATAAAGGCGATTGTCGGTGGTATATTTGTTGGATTTATATGTGGCTTTGCAGGCGCCGGTGGGGGAATGATGTTGTTGCTTGTCCTGACCTCTTTTCTGGGTTATCCCATGCACTTGGCAGTTGGAACAAGTGTGTTTATCATGGCTTTTACGGCTTTTACCGGTGGCATGAGTCATTTTATGATTGGTGGGTTTCCTGACATTCTTTGTCTTGTGCTTTGTGTTGTATTTACATTGATTTGGGCAAGAATTGCGTCTAAAATTGCCAACAAGGCTAACGCAAAAACCTTAAACCGTGTGGTGGGTATTGTTATGATAGTTACAAGTATTGTTATATTGGCGGTTAATTATCTTTAAATAGTATATGAGTCAGAAATCTGAAAAAACTCTCCTTGCTTTATACAAAAAAATAAAAGGATATGTCAAAGGACATATCCTTTTATTTGGTCGAGGTGACAGGATTCGAACCTGCGGCATCTTGCTCCCAAAGCAAGCGCGCTACCATCTGCGCTACACCTCGTAGAATAGTCGTTGCCTCAGCAACGGACTACATTCTATCATACTTTACAGATAAAAGTCAACTGTTATTTAATATTTATTAATTGTTTTCTGCCTGTATTTTTTCCCAAAGCTCATTAAGATACAACCATCTTTCCATTTTCTCATCCAACTTACATTCCAAATCCTTTTTTTCAGCCAGTAAATTGTTAAGAAGCACATAGTCAGAACCGGCTGCAGCAATTTTACCGTCATATTCTTCCAACTGTGATTCCAATGTAGCTACTTCTTCATTTATGGTTTCAAACTCACGTTCTTCTTTGTATGAGAACTTAAGCTTTTTAACCCTTTCCGGTCTTGAACCTTTAGGAGTTACAGGTTTATCTCCGTTAACTGAAGGTTCAAGTTCTTTCTTTTTACTGATATAGTCTGTGTAGTTTCCTGTGAACTGAGAAATTTTACCGTTTTCACCAACTTCAAAAATTTCTGTAGCAATTTTATCAAGAAAGTATCTGTCATGGGAAACAGCGATGATGGGTCCCGGGAAGCCCTCCAGATATTCTTCAAGGATTCCCAGAGTTTCAATATCCAGATCGTTAGTAGGCTCGTCTAACAAAAGTACATTTGGAGCAGACATAAGAATACCCAAGAGATAAAGGCGACGTTTTTCCCCACCGGACAGACGACCAATCAAAGAATGTTGCATTTCACCGGTAAAAAGAAATCTCTCCAACATACGTGCTGCAGTAAAATTCCCCTCCGGTGTAGTAATTTCTCTTGCAATGTCATTTATATAGTCGATAACTTTCTCGTTTTCAGGTAAATTTTTATTTTCCTGAGTAAAATATCCTATTTTAACGGTAACACCCATATTCACCCGGCCTTCATCCGGTGGCAATACTCCGGATATGATGTTAAGCAAAGTACTTTTACCGATACCGTTGCGCCCCACAATTCCTATACGATCGGTTTTCAACAAGCCATAAGAAAATGGAGAAAGTACTGTGTTGCTGTCAAAGGATTTACAAACACTATCCAGCTCAATGATTTTTCGACCTAAGCGGGAAGTGGCAGCGGTTATTTCTACACGACCGTCTGTTTCAGGGGCATCCATGGACTTAAGATTTTCATATCTTTCAATTCTGTCACGGCTTTTGGTTCCCCTGGCACGGACACCACGGGAAATCCACTCATATTCTTTACGAAGGAAAGCCTGACGTTTTCTGAAAGAGGCCTGTTCCATTTCAGCGCGCTGAGACTTAAGCTCTAAGTATTTTGCATAGTTAGCCTCATAAGAATAGAACTTTCCGCGCTCTAATTCTGTAATACGATTAACTACTCGGGTAAGAAAATACCTGTCGTGGGTAACCATAATAAGGCCACCGGTAAAATGTTTAAGATAATCTTCCAACCAATTTATCATATTGGTATCCAAATGGTTGGTAGGCTCGTCAAGTATAAGGATTTCTGCCGGGGCAACTAAAACTGCAGCCAGGGCAACACGTTTTTTCTGGCCGCCGGAAAGATTTCCGATTTTTAAAGTTGTATCATCAAAACCTAATTTGCTTAAAATGGTTTTGGCCTCATATTCTTTAAGCTGTCTGTATTCATCGGAGAGATTGTCAAAAACTTGTTGTAGTATGTTGTTCTCCGGATTCATAGGAGGGTTTTGTTGCAAGAAAGAAAGCCTGGCGTTGTTACCTCTTGTAACTGTACCACTGTCAGGTTCTTCTACTCCTGCCAAAATTCTAAGCAGTGTGCTCTTACCGGTGCCATTGATACCAAGAATACCGATTTTATCCCTTGGTTCCAAATAAATATTGGCATCGTCAACCAGCTGTCTTAATCCATAATTTTTTTGTATATTTTTAGCTGTAAGAAGCATTTTTTTCTCCCTGAAATAATATATATATTCTGTATTTTACCACTCCGGAGGTATATAGTGCAAACCTGGATCATGGAACTTATTGATAGCTACGGATATTTTGCCATTGCCGCTTTAATAGCGGTTGAAAACATTTTTCCTCCAATACCTTCGGAGGTTATTTTAACTTTTGGTGGTTTTCTTACAACATACACATATATGACACCTGTGCAAGTGATTTTATGGAGTACGGTGGGGTCTTTGATTGGTGCGGTGGTTTTGTATTTTTTGGGATGGAAACTTCCTCCTGAGCGTATTGGTAAAATGCTTCGTTTTTCTACTGAAGAGGTAGCCGGAGCACAGCAGTGGTTTTTAAGAAGGGGACAGGTAAGTGTGCTCCTTTGCAGATGTGTCCCTATAATGAGAAGCCTGATTTCTGTTCCTGCAGGTATGACACGTATGAATATGGTGAAGTTTTTTATATTAACAACCGTAGGCTCTGCAATCTGGAATACGGCCCTGATTCTTTTGGGTGCAGCAGCAGGGGAGTCCTGGACTATGATTGTGGAGTATCTGGGAGTGTATAGCTGGGTTGTGGCTGTAGGGTTGTCAGTGGGGATAGCGGTAATAATGATGGTCGTGGTGAGAAAGAAATTTAAAAAGAGCTGACAATTAATGATATGTACCCTCCTTACTGGTTTGTCCAGTAAAGAGGGTACATATCATTTTTGAGCCAGTCTTTTTGTGTATATGAACCAATCCATTACTGAAATTATACTTGAATTATATATACGGCTTTGATAGAATGACATAAATGGAGTAGACGGAAACAATCCGCATAGTTAAATAATTGTTTTTTAGGAGGTTGTACAATGAAAGGTCATAAGAGTTTAGTAGCCTTTTTATTAGTTGTTGCGATACTCATTACAGGAATTCCTTTAATGAAAACAGGGGTTCAAGCGTCGTCGTATACAGATGCTAATTATCAGAAATTAGCAAATTATATTAATAATTATGGTGTTACTTCAGATGATGGATATAAGACAATTATGGAATACTTATATGTGGATGGAAGTGATTTTTATTATATTATGCAGAACAAGGGAAGCGGAATAGAGTTTAGTCTGCTTGTAACAAGTGATGACTATAATAGTATAACATCGGCAACGTCTTTTGTTTTGAAAAAATCTTCGGACAATATTTCTGTTGATTTTGCTATGCTGGTTTTTGTTTACGGTGAAGCAGTAGATGGAGTTTCAGCTACAAAAAATATTAGCAAAGCGACATATAGTAGTAACAATTATTATAGTATATATTCAAATGGCTATTTTATAACTAGTTCAGAAGCAAGTGAATATTTTAACGCAGCTTTAGAAAATTTGTTTTTATTCTGGGATTTGTGGATTTATACGAATCTTGACTTTGGTTTTAGGGATTTAGGCTTTATTTCATATGACGGCTACAGTAACCCGGCCGGCGGTGCTTTGCCGACACCAACACCGACGACAAAGCCAACACCAAAACCAACACCAAATCCGACAGTGAAACCAACCGCAAAACCTACAATGGCACCAACTGCAAAGCCTACTTTTAATCCTGAAACTGAATTACCGACTGGTGACTACTACTCGCTAAAGGCAGATGATGTGGAGGCGTTTAAAGCAGGAGATATTGTTGAAGTTACATTTACATTTGATGATGTTCCCGAAGATGTATCTTTACTTACTACGGATATGTTTTTTAAATATAATTTTGAGATATTAGAACCTGTAATAGACAGCTTTAGAGACACATGTGGAAATATTAATGCAGCTAATCCGGGTGTTGAATGGTGTATGCTAAGGCGTGTGGATGGAGAAGAAGGAATATATGTTGGTTTTATAGAAGATAGTAAAGGCATGATTGGATCGACTATAAACGGAATGACATTTACATTAGTATTTACAGCATTAAGAGATTCTGAAACAGATGAAGTTCTTGTATTTTCAGAAGAGTGTGAGGCGTTGACTGTGGATTTTGAGGAAGTATATGGTAGTGGTGCACGTGTTAAGGTAAAAGCTCCTGCTGAGCCACCGGTGACATTGTCTTCTATTGCAGTTGACACTATGCCAAATAAAGTTACATACGAAATCGGTGAAGAATTAGATACAACAGGATTAAGTATTATGCTGACGTATTCTGATAACAGCACAAATAAAATTTCTGAAGGTTTTATTGTAAGTGGCTTTGATTCACTTACTGCAGGCAATAAAGTGATAACCGTAACATATGAAGGGTTAACTACAGTTTTTGAAGTAACGGTTAATAATTCCGGTGGTATTACTCTGTATGGTGATGCAGACGGAAATGGTGTTGTAAATGCAATAGACGCCATGGTCGTATTGCAGTATGACGTTGGTTTAATTACCGGAGATCAGGTTGATTTACTTGCAGCTGATGTAGACGGAAATGGTCTTATAAATGCAATTGATGCAATGTTGATTCTTCAGTATGATGTTGGTTTAATTACAATATTCCCGGTTGAGGAAGTATAATATATTTATAAAATAAAGCAGGGCCCTTAACTGGAGGACCCTGCTTTACTAACGTTGATATTTTACAGAACTGGTTTTTAAAATCAGTTCTTTTTCTTTTTTGCTTTAAAAAAACTTACTACACCAAAACCAACAGCCAGAATAGCAATCATTGCACCGAAACCCCACCAGATATATGTTGTACTTTCTCGGTTGTCATCTGAACTGTCAGGCCTAGCGGTGGCAGATTCAGATCCCCAAGTGTTAGAAATGTAGAAATCAGAGAGAGTTATAGGTTTTACGGTTTCTACTACAACATATGTGCCTAAAGTGTCAGTATAGGTAGTAATTAATCCTCCGCCATTTTTACGGCAGGCCATTATCTGAGGTGTTTCATTTTCTGAAACAGTAAGCAGCAATGTTTTTTCCATATCGTAATTTTCAGGCACATTAAAAGAAATGGCAATGGTTCCTTTTGGGTGCACAGATTCACTATTTTCTGTTGCTGTAATTTCATAAACAGTAATCTTATTTGCGTTATCTCCTAAGGTGGATTTTAAGGACGAAACTTTGTCTGCATTTGTGATTTTTTCCACGGAAACAACAGTTTTCTCAGAAAACTCATTGCCCATAGTAGAAAAAATTCGAATGCCTTCTGATTCGTGATATGTTACAAGCTCAAAATCGGTGGACGGCTCGTCGATATTCTCACTGGCGTGTGCAGGTAAAATACAGATTACTGTACTTAATATTAATATAAGCGTTAAAAGAATGTGTATTGTTTTTTTCATAAAAAACTCCTGTTTAAAAGATAGTTGAATTATAGCATGAAAAAGGAACAGTGCAAAGCTATTAACTTCGCACTGTTCCTTTGGTTTTAATTCAGTATTTTTATAGGGTTTTTATAACTAAAAGCTGTTTAGCTTTTTGTCCTGGTACATTATATCGCTAATCATCCCATTCTTTTTCAAAGAAGAGAATTTTGCCGGTTTTGGCATCGATTTCATATTCATATTCAAAACCTTTGTGCTTAAAATCTACTTCGAATAATATTTTACCTTCATCTTTGTCCGCTTCAACTTTTACTTTACGAACTTTTTCGACAGTAAGTTTAGCATGAGAGAGTGCGATTTGTTTTGCTTCCTCTGGTGTAATTGTTTTTGTGGCTGAAGTTGTATCGCCCCGACCTGCGTCGATAGCATTTACTACAGCAACAGGAGCCGCAGTTGGGTGGATGCTTTCGTCACTGGCATCAATTGCTTGAGCTGTTTGAGTCTGAGACGCCGGTGCGATCTTTTCAGTACCGCCTGCGTCAATAGCATTTACTATGGCAACAGGAGCCGCAGTTGGGTGAATGCTTTCATCACTGGCATCAACTGCCTCTACAACTGCAACCTGAGGTGCAATTTCAGGGTTTATTTCTGCCTGGGTGGCATCATTTGCTGCAATAGCATCTGCTTTAACAACAGCGGGTGGGATTGTAGTATTGGTGTCTTCCACAGGTGTAGTGTAGGAGCCTGCAAGAAGTGCGAAAACCAACGTGAAAATTAATGGTAACTTCATGGTTGTAGTCTCCTTTCAATTTTAAGTTGAAAAAGGGGAAAGTTTAAACCCTAAGAGCCTTTCCCCTTGGTATAACAAGATTAACCGAAGTATCTTGCCAAGAGGCCTTCAAAAGCCTTACCATGGCGAGCCTCGTCGCGGGCCATTTCGTGCACTGTGTCATGGATAGCGTCTAAACCTAACTCTTTAGCTAATTTAGCAAGTTCAAACTTACCTAATGTAGCGCCGTTTTCCGCATCTACTCTGAGCTCAAGATTTTTCTTTGTAGAGTCAGTTACAACTTCTCCTAACAACTCAGCAAATTTAGCTGCGTGCTCAGCTTCCTCGTAAGCTGCTTTTTCCCAGTAGAGACCGATTTCAGGATAACCTTCACGGTGTGCTACTCTTGCCATTGCTAAGTACATACCTACTTCGGAACATTCGCCCTCAAAGTTAGCTCTTAATCCTTCGATAATTCTCGGATCAACTCCCTTAGCTACGCCTACAACATGCTCTGCTGCCCAAGTTCTTTCGCCTTCTTCCTGCAAATTGAATTTCTCAGCAGGAACCTTGCACTGTGGGCAAAAATCAGGAGCACTGTCTCCTACATGAACATAACCGCAAACTGAACATACATACTTTTTCATAATAAAAACCTCCAAATAAATTCATAAATTTAAATTTTTTCTTTTTTTATATATTTTCTGCACACTGGCAGCAAATACCTTTAACACTTATGAAGCAGGCCACCGGATTTATTCCTGTCTGAGAGAAAACTTCCTTTTCGGTTTCACTCATATCATATTCGAAATCCATTACCTTTCCACACCTTATACAGGATGCATGTTGGTGGGGGTGAAGGGTTCCGTCGTATCTGTCAGGTCCATCTGCCATGGTAAGCTTAATAATTTCACCGGCTTCTGCTAACTGATTAAGATCTCTGTAAACCGTTCCCATACTTATCTCAGGATTTGTCCTATGAACTATCTCGTAGACTTCCTCTGCAGTGGGATGAATTTTGTTATTCATAACTGCTTCTTTAATAATTTCTCTCTTACGAGAATATCTCATGGTGTCTCCTCCTCTCAAAGTTTATTATCACTAACAGTAATGATTACTGTTTACGGTTATAATTATAGCAGATAAAAATTCTATGTCAACACTTTTTTGAAAAAATTTTAGTTTTTAAGTAAAAGGAATATTTCCCGGGAAATATTACAGGGTATTTATCATAAATAAATAGACGAATATAGCTCTTGATGTTAAATGAAAAGATATGATAGTCTTTGGATTGTAAGGCAGACCTTAAAACGGTAGGCGGTTTAGCCCTTCAGAAGAAGGAAACAATCCTTCGGAAAGGGGTGGTGCTTATGGTTACATACGAAGAGCTGTTTCTTTTAGGAACGTTGATAGTAGAAATCATTACACTGATTTTGCTGATAAAGGCAAAAAAATAAACCGCCGTCCCCAAACGTTGCGGTTTATTTTAAAAACAACCAAGGGCTAACCGTCTATCGGTCTGCCTTATCTCTGCTGATATTCTATACCAATAATAATCATTATGTCAACAAATCACAAGACATTTACCAACCTTGCAGTAGCTTAAATTACGGTGATAAACTTTACTTGTAGGCAGACCCTGAAACGGTAGGAGGTTTAGCCCTCTTGAAGAAGGAAACCATCCTTCGGAAAGGGGGTGGTGCTTATGGTTACATACGAAGAATTGTTTCTTTTAGGAACATTAATAGTAGAAATAATTACACTAGTTTTGTTTATAAAGACAAAAAAATAAACCGCCGTCCCCAAACGTCGCGGTTTATTTCTTAAACCAAAACAAGAGGGCTAACCGTCTATCGGTCTGCCTTATCTCTGTTAATATTTTATATTACAAACAATATAGCTGTCAACATTGGAAAAAACTTGATTTTACTTGACCCGGATATTCATACCAATTAAAATAGGAGTAAGTTCAACAAAAATTTAAGGAGCTATCAATTTGAATGGATAATACGCAATTGTAAGTTGTTTTATTAATTTATGTATAGGCTCAATGTATGCTTGGAGTAGTTTGTCTGCTCCTATGGCAAAAGAACTTAGCGCAGATTTGCCATAGCACTTATACTGGCTCTTACCGGTATAGTTTTAAGCTTTGTATATCGAAAAATGTTGAAAAATTTGAAAGTATAAAAACAAGAAAGACATAATTATGGAAAAGAAAACATACACTAACATACCTAAAGGTCTGATTCTATTAATGATAATTTTTGCTGTAATAGTTACAGTAATATATTTTGGTGTAATAAGAAAAGATTCTGATTTACATGGATCAGATGACACTATTTTACAGACCACAGAAAAAACAGAGGAGGGTTCAACTGTGACTCCTGATAATAACGCCACACCGGTACCGGGACTCAGCACCGAAATTTCAAAACTCTCTATAGCAGAAAAGGCTGATGTAATTTTTCTTGTAGTGGAAGGCGGGGACAAAGCTGAGTGTACATTCAGAGCTTTTACCCGTAGCGGAGGCAGCTGGAAACAGGAATTTCAGGTGCCGGGATTTATTGGTAAAAACGGTGTGAACTATGACAGGCGTCGTGAAGGAGACTATACAACTCCCGGTGGTGTGTACCCTATGAAAGAGTGTTTCGGAATTCTGGATGCACCGGAAGGCCTTTCCCTTGATTACACAAAGATCACCAAAGCTCATTACTGGGACGGAGATCAGCGATCCCCTTATTACAACACTATGGTAGACTCCGGTAAAATGTTC
Source organism: Oscillospiraceae bacterium (assembly GCA_015069135.1). Lineage (GTDB taxonomy): Bacteria > Bacillota > Clostridia > UBA1212 > SIG427 > SIG427. Next base: position 131,814 of record SVJE01000002.1, read on the forward strand.
GATGGTTGGAACAGAGGTGCCGGTGAGCACTTGATTGAGTATACAGAACAATATCGTTATTGCATGAATGTTGGATTCAATTGTGATCCGGCAGTTCCCGGTGTGGGATTTGCGATATTTTTACATTGTACCAGAGAAGGCATGAAAAACACAGGAGGATGCATAGCCATACCTGTTGAGCAGATGGTAAAATGCCTGGAGATGGCCACAGAAAACACATATATTATAATATTAAAAGATGAGGCACACATCAGCAAAGCAGAGGAAATAATTAACAAATAAATGTTCGATAAAACGATTGACAAACACGAACAAAAGTACTAGAATAAAAAGCACTTTCAGGAGGTGCTTTTTTTATGGCTGATTTTTCTTTTGATAGAATATTTGAAAAGTTGAATATTTTAGGAGAGGCTGCTAAATTTGATGTTTCCTGTGTATCATCAGGCGTAAACAGAAAAGGAAGTGGTAAAGCGGGAACCATAGGTAGTAGTGTCTGCTCAGGAATATGCCACTCTTTTACTGCTGACGGAAGATGTGTGTCTCTTCTTAAGGTGCTTTTGAGCAACGACTGTGTATATGACTGCAAGTATTGTATTAACAGAAGAACCGAGGACAAGCCAAGAGTGAGTTTTACTCCTGAAGAGCTGGCAGAACTCACTATAGAGTTCTATAGACGGAATTATATCGAAGGACTTTTCTTAAGCTCGGCGGTGGTAATAAGTCCCGACCATACCATGGAACAGATGTGTAGAGTGCTTATGATTTTAAGAAGGGAAAGAGGTTTTTTTGGATATATTCACGTTAAAGCAATACCGGGGGCTTCCCCTGAACTTATAGAATTAGCCGGTAGGTTGGCAGATCGTATGAGTCTTAATGTGGAGTTTCCGGGGGAAGAGGGCTTGAAAAAATTTGCCCCTCAAAAGAAGAAGGAAAATATTTTTGGCACAATGAAATATATAGAAGGTCGAATTGCCGAAGATAAAGATACATGGATTTTCAAAAAACGCATAGGTGCAAGCCGGAATGAAATTTTACTAAAGGAAGATAACCTGCCGGAGCTTTATGGCACACAGCAATACATGCCTAAGAGTTATGGAACAAAGGATTTTAAATCCCGTAATTTTGTTCCCGGTGGTCAGAGCACACAAATGATTATAGGGGCCACAGATGATTCGGATAAGAAAATAATTAAACTTACGGAATCTATGTATAAGAAATTATCTTTAAAGAGAGTTTTTTATTCTGCGTTTGTACCTGTTAACAAGGATCCCTTGCTGCCGACGGTACCGCCACCTTTGTTAAGAGAGCACAGACTTTATCAGGCGGACTGGCTTTTGAGGTTCTATGGTTTTTCTGCTGATGAAATTCTTGATGATGAAGATCCTTATCTGGATCTGGAATTTGATCCTAAATGCACTTGGGCATTAAGACACATGGAATTGTTTCCTATTGAGATTAACAATGCAGACAGGGATACCTTGTTACGTATTCCGGGGATAGGTGTAAGGTCAGTAAGCAAGATAATAAAGGCAAGACAAAGCAGAAGTCTTGATTTTGATGATTTGAGAAAACTGGGCATAGTTCTTAAAAGAGCAAGATTTTTTATAATTTGTAAAGGAAAAACTATGGGTCCTATGGATGGAGATCCGGCTTTTATAAAAGCAAATTTAAGTTATGATATAAGAAGTGTTGGGGTTACTTCCGGATATGTTCAATTGTCCTTTTTTGATAGCAATGATAAAGAACTGTTACCGCGCCAGACTACCGGAGGGGAAAGGGGAGTGATGTAATATGTCTGCTGATGCTATAGAAACCAACAGAGAACACTATATCTACATATATGATGGGAGTTTTGAAGGCTTTTTATCTGTTGTGTTTGAAGCTTGGAAAATAAGTCCTTCTATTATAGAAATAAAAGCGGGAGAAAATTCATCCCCGGGGTTTTTTGATAAGGATATTTATATAATTACAGATATTACAAAAACAGCCAGAGTTCTTAAATGGATGAGAGAGACACTTCCTTTGGAAACCACAGAAAGAATATACGATTATTTTGCCTCAGAGGACGAGGGTTGCGAAAAACGTATATATTTGTATTTAAGAGCCTGCCATAAGTTGGGCAGATGGGTGGATTCTTTTCTGACAGAGGAATGTGTAGCGGATTTTCTTAGGGCGGAAAAACATTTTAACAACGAACATCACAGAATGAGAGGCTTCACTCGATTTTCAGTACTTAAGGGTGGTGTTATGTATGCGGAAATAGAGACGGATTTTAATCAACTTCAAAGACTGGCAAGGTTCTTTTTAGACCGCATGCCTGGCAATCGTTTTATGATTTATGACAGCAAAAGGCATAAAGCGGTTATCTGTGACGGCTACCGATGGGGTGTAATGGAAAATATAACTCCGCAGAGTATTGAAGAACAAAAAGATGATAGTTTTGAAAAACTATGGAGGACATATTTAAAAGCAGTAACCATAGAAGAGAGAAAAAACCACAAATTACAAAAGCAACTGATGCCTTTAAAATACAGAAAAAATATTACAGAATTTCAGTAACAAACATAAACCCTGTGCCATAGTATATTAGTGTAGAACAAAACAAATTAACATGGAGGTATTTCCTATGGGTTGCTTTAATTTTGATTGTGAGTGGGTAATCTGGGTTATTTTAATCCTTGCCATTCTTACTATCCTGAGCAATTGCTACGATAATGGCTGTGGTTGTGGCCGTGGACGTGACAATGACTCCTGTGGCTGCTAATGATTAAAGTCACAAACACCCCCTTGGGCATCTTGCCCCTGGGGGTTTGTTTTGTTATAATAAAGATTAGTAAATTTTACTATTCGTATAAAGGAGAGCAAATATATGAAAGACCGTTGGGAATTAAGAAAAAATGAGATAGTCTGGAAAGTTAAAGAAGGCGCTCATGTTGATAATATTGAAATGGCAGGCCGTAAGATGGCAACTGTTGTTTATTATGGTGTGGATGAAGAAGGTAAGCTTGATTTAAAGAAAAGAGTATTTTACCCAACACTCCGTATGATTCCTAACCATACTCATGCATCATGTGCAAGAGAGTACAGCAAAGAAGAATATCTTAAGTTTGCTATCATGGGAAATGAGATTAAGGAGATGCCTTATGAAGTAAGAATTTCCGGCATGTTGACAATTTATTCCCGTGACAGCGAGAGAAAACTTAAGATTACAAGAATGATTTTCCCGTCAATTGATAAAATGGCATATATTGAGCATACAACAGTTCAGAATATTTCAAACGATATTCAGGTTGTATCTTGTAACATGTTCAGTAACACTGTTTATGAAAGAGGTACAAAAGGCGTTTATGCTTTAGAAGTTGATACAAAGGGTCCTCAGACAGTTACTCTTAAAGTTGGTGAAACCGTATCTTACGATACAGTTTTTACAGCAAGAAAGCTTGTTGAAAAACGTCCTGAAGTTAACGGTGTTAAAGAGATGACAAGAAGAAAAGAATTTGTAAATGATATTTTTACAAAGAGTCTTGTACTTGAATCAGAAGATCCGATTCTTGACTGCGAATTTAACTTCTCTAAACTCCGTATTACAGAGAGTATTTTTGATACAATGCATGGCCCGATGCATGGTCCAGGCGGACAGGCTTATTACGCTGCTATTTGGGCTAACGATGAGGCTGAGTACGCAGCTCCTTATTTTGGATTTGCGGGTAACGACTATGCAGATGAAGCTACAATTAATGTAATGAAGTTATACAGACCATTCATGCATCCTGAAATGTATCACATCCCTGCTTCTATTATTTCAGAGGGTAATGATATCTGGGAGGCTCCCGGCGATTTAGGTGATGCATCCATGTATCTTTATGGTATGACAAGATTCCTTTTACAGAAGGGCGATATCGAGCTTGCAAAAGAGTACTTTGATACAATTGACTGGTGTGTACGCTTTGCAGCTACAAAAGAAAATGAGCATCATGTAATTGAATCTGATGCAGATGAACTTGAGAACAGACTCCCTTCCGGTAACGCAAACTTGCTTAACAACAGTTTGACTTATGGTGGTCTTATGGGTGCTTACTACATTGCAAAAGACTTAGGCTTAGAAGAAAAAGCAGCTGAGTACAGAGATTTTGCTGCAAGAGTAAGAGAGGGTATTGAGAACCACTTCGGTGGTGAAATTGATGGTTACCATACATATATGTACTTTAACGGATGTGACGTTTTAAGATCATACATGTGTGCACCTCTTACAGTAGGTATCTACGACAGAAAAGAAGGTACAGCAAATGCATTGTTAGAAAAGCTCTGGACAGAAAATGGTCTCTTGTCAGCGCAGGACAACGAAATGTTCTGGGATAGATCTACCTTGTATGCTCTTCGTGGTATTTTCAGCGCGGGTATGTGTGAAAAAGGTTACAAGCACCTTAACGAATACAATCACCAGAGACTTTTAGGTGACCATGTTCCATATCCTATTGAAGCATGGCCGGAAGGAAACCAGAGACACTTGTCTGCTGAAGGTGGTCTCTATGCAAGAATTATTATTGAAGGTATGTTTGGTATTAACCCAACAGGATTCAGAAGTTTTACTATTGCTCCTTCAATTCCCGCTCGTCAGGGTAGAATGGCTCTTCGCCGTATTAAAGCTTTCGGTGGATGTTTCGATGTTGAAATTGAACGCTCCGGCAAGAAGTACGAAGTTAAGGTTGTAAATGCTGATGGTGTAGAACAGAACTTTATTGTTCCGTTGGAAGGTAGTATCGAGGTTACTATTTAATTATGAGAAAATTTTGGAATGTACAGAACAAGGTGTTACGCCTTGTTCTGTTGGCTTTATTTACGGCAGCGATTGCTGTGACAACTGCATATTTATCAATACCTAATGGTTTTGGAGGATATATTCATTTAGGAGACGGCATTATATTTATGTCAGCAATGCTTTTAGGTCCTGCCGGCGCCATTTCTGCAGGTGTGGGATCCGGTCTTGCAGATCTCTTGGTAGGATACGGAATGTATGCACCGGTTACACTTGTTATAAAGTGTATTATGGGATTGCTTGTAGGTTGTTTCTATAGCAGAAAAGGTAATGCAATGTCATTTCTTGTGAATATAGGACTGTTCATACTGGCTGAAGTTGTTATGGTAGTAGGGTATTTTGGTTACGAAGTTATTCTGTATGGTTTTGAGGGTGCACTGGCAGGTGTTCCGGCCAATGCAATACAGGCTGTCGCCGGGATTGCAATTGGGGCTGTATTTACTCCCTTTGTTAAAAAAATAAAACTGTAAAAGTGTATTTTTTATAAAAATCGATTCAATTTTTGTTTTTGAATCGGTTTTTTTTATTTTCTAATAATTACAAAGTGCCCGGAAAATCGACATTTTAAATGGCATGAAAGAAAAATATAAAAAATTTTAAAAAAAATCAAAAAAATTTGTCAAAAAGGTATTGACATTTTTTTAACGTGTGTTATAATGTAACCAGAAACAAGGAAAGAGAGGAACGGTCCAATGTACTAGGTAGTAATTAATATTCATAGAAGGTGGAAATAAGAACTTTAAATCTGAAGACTCCTTAGGTTTTTAAAATGAACGTTAACCGCGATTACATAGATTAAGTTCTTGATGGACATACAAATATAAACTGAACGTCAGATTTAGTTTGATAATGAAACCGGATGAATATTAGAAATCAAAAACAGGCAGTCAACCTTAACAACATAGATTACATGAAAGCCAGGGAATTCTCCTTCGAGAAAAAAATGATTACCAGTTGTGTTTGAAGAGTTGTAACGGTGATGTAAAGGATGACAAATCAGTTTAGTTGGTTAGTAGGAAGTAGTACAGAAAAGAAAGGAAGAAGATCGTAGTAAGCAAGTAACAAGTGAAAGCTTAGAAAGAGAGGATAACAAAAGATGTTAGATATCAAAAGTGAACAGAAATAACCCTTGATTGCGAGAAGTAAAAAGCAATCAAGGGTTATTTCTTTTTATCGTTAAATTTTTTTAAAATCAAACCGGAGCAGGTGGAGGCTCCACCGCCTCGCCATTACTATGGACACCTTCAGCCTCAAGTGTTTCATCCTCTCCCAGATAACACTTCTTAAGATGCGCCACATATCCTGGCATGGAATAGCCATAACTTACCAGCTGGCCCTGACAACCACGGTCTGGCATCATTTCACACATTTTAACCATATAATCTTCAGCATATTTAAGAGCTTCTTCTAAAGCTTTTCTCACATGATCAGGTTCCTCGCTGTCACGAATTTTATTCATGGAATCAATAACATCCAAGTGAATAAGAGATGTTTCGTATCGGTTTATTAAGAAACGAATCAGCTCAATACCGTCTTTGGAAATATTACCAGAAACCTCTAATATTTTATTAAGTTCATCCAAAATTTCTTTCATGCCTACACGGGCTTTCTGTGTATTTTCTTTAGTCCAGCCGCGGATCCAGTTAATACCGAAGTGGTTTGTCCAGCAAGGTAGGAAACAGAAACCTATGTTAAATAAATAATCACGACAGAAAATATCCAGCTCCCCGGCTTTGTACATGGTAGAGGCAAACATTTTACCGTTAATGCCAAAACTTTCAGCATAGTTTTCATACCAGATATTAACATCCACATATTCGCGGGTAACCGCTGCAGAGTAGGCTAGTGCCACACGATTCTCCTCTGTACGCCAATGATTAAAATACATAGCATGAATTGAATCCGCACCTGTAAATTCTTTCAGCCATTCCACATTACGACCGATTGCATTAGAAGCATTTTGTGAAATATACATATTGCCGTCAAATTCAACCCAGGAGTGAAGTACTGTTTTCTGGAAGTCCTCCGGTTCAAACTCCATGTCCTTAGCCACCATTATTACTGCTTCTGCACCATGAGCCGGCAGGAATGTACGAATCATGTCAGCTGGCAAAAGCTTGTCCATTATGCGCTTAACCACATAAAGAGTTTCCCGATCCAATACATAAAGACCTACGCGAACAGGCACCGTCTTTATATACCTAAGCTGATTTATGGCCCTCTTTAAAGATTCCAGTGTGCCACAAATTTCTCCTGCATGGGTTTTCTGACTTTCATTAAGTCCCGGCAACGTGCCGTCTTCATTAAGAACCTTTTCACCAAACAATTCTACAGCAAACTTTTTAATGTCTTCTGTTTTGTTGTAGTTTACGCTACTTGTACCACCACACTCAGGGGTGATAAGCTCCAGCATATCAATTAAAGGATAAAAGTCCAGGGCTTCTCTGGTAACATTCCAGTCTTCCGCAGGCTCTACGGACAAAGTGATGTGAAGACCACACTGGTAAGCAGTTTCCATAAGCTTGTTAAGCCATTTTACCGCAAACTTACCAACAGCTTCTTCTTGCCCGTAAAGGGCTTCACACTCGGGAATCATATAGTAATTGTCGTTGTTTACGGTCTCTCTTACACAGTCATAATCAGGTAGCTGATGAATACGTCCGTAGAAAAAATGCCCCGGGTTGTTGTGCCACATACCGTCATAGCTGTGGAAAGTAATTGCATTCATTCCCATGCGGGCAAGAGAACGTATGTATTCCTGTGCCTCCTCGATGTGGTATGAAGAAATATCCATAGGAAAGTTTATGTGCTGGCGAATACCACGAAGTCTTACGAAAGGCTTGATAACTTCGCTTTTACCCTGAATTTTGGTAAAATCCAACTTTTCAGGGTATCTTGTTTTTGTGTCGAAAACTATACCGGCCTTTTCAAGAACCAGATACATAGCTAAAAGCACTTCATTTTCTCTGGGACCTTTCATTAAAATGGTGTTGGCCTGAGTAAAATCATACCCGTAGCTGTACTCATCCATATTCTCATCAGGCTGTAAAATAAAAGTAATGTCAGGATGCTTTGCACATACAGTTTCAATATGCATTTTAAGTTCCTTTTCTGCATACACTCCTATTTGACCGATGGTGTTGTTTATTATTTTCATTTGTTTTTCCTCCGGTAAAAATATCTGGGTCTATAGTAACATAATTCAGGGAAAATTACACTGACAAATTAGATGTTTTTAAGAAATTTAGCAGTAATTACACTGACAAAGATACTAGAAAGCAAGTACTTTAGCAGTGTAATCGCCATGAAATTTGGATAAAAAGCTTAAAATATACCAAATTCGGGACATTTTACACTGATAAAAAATGTTTGAGAACCGATTTGTCAGTGTAATTACTGCTAAATTTAAAGAATCTAAAAGTTTTGTCAGTGTAATTTACTAACTTACTTTGAAATGGTACAATATATTTGTTATGAGTAAAATTTCAGGTGATTTAAATTCAATAAAAAACTCAACTCTTGAATATATGGAAGAGTACATTGATGTTGTCTGGAATCCGGGAAGCTTTTTACCGGAAGAAGTGCTTAACATGATGGAAGCCGTAACTTTGGAAACAGGCAGAGAAGTTGCTGTTGCCATTGACCGTAAAAATAGAGTCCTTTCCATAGGTATAGGTGACGAAAAATCTGTAGCTCTTTCAGAAAACGATCTTCGTCGTGGTGAAAAAAGACTTTCAGGTGTAAGACTTCTTCACACCCATCCCAACGGTAGCATACTTCCTTCAAGTGTGGATATAAATTCATTGAAAGCTATGCGCTATGATGCCATGGTGGTAATTGCCGTTACAGAAAGAGATACTTTTAAAGGTATAAACGGTGCCAGTGTAACTTTACCATTAAGAGACGACAAAGGTCTTTTCACAGGACATGAAACCATAGGTCCTGAACCCAGAAGAAAGTTTGAGAATTTTGACAGTCTTTTTGATAAAATCAAAGAAATAGACAAAGACAGTACCGATATAGTAGATACTGTGGACAATGAAGCGGAAAAAGCTATTGTGGTAGGCGTGTTGGATATACGAAAAAACTACGAAGTGGATCCATTGGCAGAGCTTAAAGAACTTGCAAAATCTGCAGGTGCCAATGTGGTTGGTGAAGTTACCCAGAGAAGAGATGCTCCCGACAGTAAGTACTATATAGGCGGAGGTATTGCAAGAGAGCTGGCTTTACAGCGTCAGGCCTTAGGTGCTACCATGATAATTTTCGACGATGAACTTTCACCTTCACAGATACGTAATCTTGAAGACGTAACCGGGGCAAGAGTTATAGACAGAACAGCCCTTATACTTGATATATTTGCAGCTCGCGCCAATTCTACGGAAGGCCGTCTTCAGGTTGAACTTGCTCAGCAAAAATACAGACTGCCAAGACTTACAGGTCGTGGCATTGCTTTGTCCCGATTAGGTGGCGGCATTGGTACCAGGGGTCCCGGTGAAAGCAAACTTACCACAGATAGAAAACATATAGGACGTCGAATACATTACTTAGAATCTGCACTTAAAAATGTGACTGCCCGTCGAGAACTGATGAGAAAAGAGCGTTCCAGGAAAGAAGTTCCTACTATAGCGTTGGTAGGTTATACAAACGTAGGTAAATCCACATTGCTGAATGTTTTGTGTGAAGCAGATATATACGCAGAAGACAAACTCTTTGCAACATTGGATCCATCTGTCCGTAAAATGGTAACAGAAGAAAAAACAGAATATCTTATTATTGACACTGTAGGATTTATAAACAAGCTTCCTCACGGAATAGTGGAAGCTTTTAAGTCCACTTTGGAAGAAGCTGTATACGCAGATTTACTTTTGGTAGTAATCTCAGCAGACGACCCGGATCCTGAGGGTCAGCTTTCTATCGTAGAAGACATATTGGAACAAATTGGTGCAGGAGGTAAACCTCGATATTTAGTTATAAACAAAATGGACAGGGCAGTTCCTGATTTTGATTTTTACCCTGCAGGTGCCTACGGAAAAATATTTAATGTTTCAGCAAAATCCGGGGTGGGAATAGAAAAACTAAAAGAAGGCATAACCGGATATTTTACCAGAGCAGAAATGAAGTTCGATATTGTTGTTCCTTATTCTGATGGCAAAATGCAAGCTTTTGTTCATAGTAACTGCGCTATTACTAATGAAGAATATGTGGATGAAGGGGTACATTTTACAGGCAGAATAAAACCGGAACTTTTCTATAAACTGGAGGGCTATAAGTATGAAGGGTGATTATATTACTTTGAAACAAAGGGCTTCCGATGAGTTTGTGGAGAAAAAATCAAGATTTATAGGGTATGCTTGCCCTGTGGAAACTGAGGAGCAGGCGGTAGCTTTTATAAATGAAATAAGAACCAAGCACAGAGATGCAAGACATAATGTGTATGCTTACATAGTTAATAATAATGGTGTGGTTAATCAGAGATACTCAGATGATGGAGAACCTCAAGGCACAGGTGGTATGCCGGTTATGGATGTTATTATGAAGCAGGGATTGGTTAACTGTTGTGTGGTGGTTACCAGATATTTTGGCGGGATTCTGTTGGGGGCTTCCGGTCTTGTGAGAGCATACAGTCATGGAGCATCTATTGCGGTGGAGGCAGCAGGTATTCTTAAGGTAATTGAATGTAAGAAGTTGAAGGTGATAGTGCCATATGGTATTTATGACAGACTCATGTCTTATTTTGTACCTTTTGGATACACACAGATTTCTGCAGATTTCAGTACGGAAGTAGCAGTGGTTTATGATATCCCTGCAGGGGAGGTTGAGGCGAGACAGGCTGAAATTATAGATATGACCAACGGCAGGGCTATTGTAGAAATTTTAAAAGATTAAAGATGGCATTATCCAACTTTTTTTATAAAAGTAATGAGTAAGGGTTGGATATTTCTCGTGATTTCCAACCTATTCTCGTATTGAAGCGTGAAAAGGTTGGACTTTTTTGTTGTTTTTTGCAATATTTGTGATTTTACTCCAACCTTTTTTGTACGTAACACCTAAACAGGTAGGAAAAAACACGTTTTCTGCCTACCCTTTGGCGCTTGCTTTAGATAAAAGGTTGGACGAAGTTGTAATTTTCATAGCAAGTTGAAAAATTTTTTTCATTAATATATAATATGTTTTTGTGAAATAAAAACGCACTTAATCTTAGGAGGTTGAATTTATGTCAGGACATTCTAAATGGGCTAACATTAAAAATAAAAAGGGTAAAGCAGATGCTGCGAAAGGTAAGATATTTACTAAAATTGGTAGAGAAATTCAGATTGCAGTTAAATCAGGCGGACCGGACCCTGCATCAAATAGTAAATTGAAGGATGTAATTGCAAAGGCAAAAGCCGCAAACATTCCTAATGATAATATACAGAGAAGTATTAAGAAAGCCATCGGCGAAGGTTCTAACGATAATATTGAAGAGGTGGTATACGAAGGTTACGGTCCTGCAGGTGTTGCAGTTATTGTTGAGGCTGTTACAGATAACAGAAACAGAACAGCAGCAGAAATAAGACACATCTTTGATAAAAACGGCGGAAACTTGGGAGCTACAGGTTGTGTTTCTTTTATGTTTGATAAAAAGGGCATGATTGTTGTAGAAAAGAGCGACAGTGTAGACGAAGATACATTAATGATGGATGCTTTGGATTGTGGTGCAGATGACTTTAGTAGTGAAGATGAAGTATATGAAATTATTACTGATCCGGTTAGCTTCTCTTCAGTAAGAGATGCTTTAGAAGAAAAAGGGTATACTTTTGTAGAAGCAGAAGTAAGCATGATTCCTCAAAACTATGTAAAGCTTGAAGAAGAACAGGCTACTAAATTTGAGAAACTTCTTGATATGTTGGATGATAACGATGATGTAATGGAAGTTTATCATAACTGGGAAGAATAATATCTGAATAAAGGTAAAATTAAAGCCTCGCCTGATTAAAAGGCGAGGCTTTTTTGTGCGTTAAAAAATCAGGTCCAGCTTCCACCGTTACCGTTGCTGAAACTGTCTATATCAAAACTACCTGAACTGAAAATATCCCCGAACATTTCGTAAAGGTACTCTGCCCAAAATACGGAAATTATAAGGCTGATAATTCCAAGTACAATACCAATGGCGCCAAAAATAATTCCCAGCTTAGCGAAAGTGGTTTTCTTTCCTGTTTCACAATCAGGCTTTGCAACGCATCCTAAAATAAGACCTACCACTGCAGGCGCAAGAGAAGCGCCGGCTGTGCCTATAATACCACAAATCATAGCAGCAAGACCAAGTCCATCCAGCTTTTTCTTAGGTGATGTCTGTGGCATTATATTCTGTGCCTGAGATTCCGGCATAACAAAAGCTGGCTGTGATGAAGTTTCCACTTCAGGGGTTTCCTGGTAATCGGGGGTGTTGTTTATATCGTCCATAAAATCGCTCCTTGCATAATTAATTACTTAAATATATATTAAATCTTGGGAAAATAATAGTCAAGAGAGTAGTTTTAGGATATACTGAAATAAAAAGTAGGAGGAGTAAGTTATGAAAAATGCTCTGTTAACATTTGCAGGTTCATTAATAGCAGCTTTTGCACTGATAGTATTTTTAGTTCCTTATGGTTTTGCCCCCGGTGGAATATCTGGTCTCGCCATTATAATAAACATGCTTACAAAAGGCGTGGTGCCTGTAGGTATAGCCGTCATAGTAATGAATATTCCTTTGTTTATAATAGGATATATTAAGCTTGGTAAAATCTTTATTATAAAAAGTATGGCAGGCACATTACTTTTCTCTGCTCTTACAAGTATCGGAGAGTTTTTTATAGAACCGGAGATGTTCTACAGAGGTGAAGTTGATATTTTGACTGCTTTATACGGAGGACTGTTATTCGGTCTGGGACTTGGCCTGATATTCAAAGGAGGTTCAACTACCGGTGGCACAGACATTGTAGCACGAGTTATTCACGGTAAAATGGCCTGGCTTACAATAGGTCAGATTGTGCTTATATTTGATGTTATTTTATTGGTGATTGTAGCCCTGGTAAACAGAGACGTTACAATTGCCATGTATTCAGGCATTGTGGTATTTGTATGTTCAAAAGTAATAGATGTAGTTGAAGGCGGTATAAATTATGCAAAACAGGTGTATATCATTTTACCGGGGGATATGTCTGTGGAGGATTTTACACATGAAGTTATGGGTAAAATGTCCCGTGGAATCACAAAACTGGAGGCTATTGGTATGCACAGAGGAAAGACCGTTCAGGTACTTCTTTGTGTAGTTGGAAACCGACAGCTTTCGAGACTAAGGGAAGTAATTAAATTGTATGCTCCCGGTGCTTTTGTTATTGTAAGTGATGTAAGAGAAATACAGGGAGAATGGGAGAAATAAAGTTTTACTTTCTAATATAAATAATGTATAATTACGTGGACAAAATTAAATTCGGAGGCATTAAGTATGTATGCAATAGGAAATGATCATACAGGTGTTGCTCTTAAAGAAATTGTAATTAAGTTTCTTGAAGAGAAAGGCATCCAGGTAAAGGACTTTGGTACACAGTCTACAGAAGCCAGTAACTATCCTGAAATAGCTGAAGCAGTATCTAATTCTGTTGTGTCAGGAGAATGTGAAAGAGGTATTCTCATTTGTGGCACAGGTGTAGGAATGTCAATTGCTGCTAATAAGGTTAAAGGAATCAGAGCTTTGGTATGTAGTGAGCCTTTTTCAGCTAAGCTTTCAAAACAGCACAACAACTCAAATATTCTTTGCTTTGGTGCAAGGGTAGTAGGTAGTGAAATGGCTAAAATGATAGTTGAAAACTGGGTAGATGCTGAATATCAGGGTGGCAGACATCAGACTCGTGTTGATATGATAACTGATATTGAAAAAAGACAGAAATAAGAATATAATTATAATACCAATGGGTAATTTGTTGAATTGGAGGAATTAATGTATGGACAAGCAAAAAAAGCTTGATTTAATGAAAAAAGCAACATGCATCAGAAAGTACATAATTGATGAAGTATTTTCTGCTAAATCCGGACATCCCGGTGGTTCACTTTCATGTACAGATATTTTAACAGTATTGTACTTTGATGAGATGAACGTTGATGTTAAGAATCCTAAGTGGGAAGATCGTGACAGATTTGTATTATCAAAAGGTCACTGTGCTCCTGCTTTGTATGCTACTTTAGCAAGCAAAGGTTTCTTCCCTGTGGAAGACCTTAATACATTGAGAAAGACAGACAGCTACTTAGAAGGTCACCCAAGCATGACTTATGTTCCGGGTGTTGATATGTCCACAGGTTCTTTGGGACAGGGTATATCTGCTGCTGTTGGTATGGCAATTGCCGGAAAATTAGATGAAAAGTCTTACCGTGTTTATTCAATCTTAGGTGATGGTGAGATTCAGGAAGGTCAGGTTTGGGAAGCTGCTATGGCTGCTGCTCACTATAAGCTTGATAACCTGGTAGCATTTGTTGACCACAATGGTCTTCAGATTGACGGTGCAACAGCTGATGTTATGAATCCAAATCCTGTAGCTGACAAGTTTGAAGCTTTCGGTTGGAATGTAATCGTTGTTGATGGTCATGACGTTGAAGCGATTAAGAATGCTGTTGACCAGGCTAAGACTGTAAAAGGTAAGCCTACAATGGTAGTTTGCGAAACAGTTAAAGGCAAGGGTGTTTCCTTCATGGAGAACAACTGCGATTGGCATGGTACTGCTCCTAAACAGGAACAGAGAGACCAGGCTATCGCTGAGCTTGATGCATACCTTGCAGAATTGGAGGCGTAATTATGGGTAAGATTGCAACTAGAGACGCTTACGGTCAGGCTTTAGTGGAATACGGAAAAGACAATAAGAATATAGTAGTTCTTGATGCTGACCTTGCAAAAGCTACAAAAACAATTACATTTAAGAAAGAAGTTCCTGAAAGATTCTTTGATATGGGTATTGCCGAAGGCAACATGATGACAGTTGCAGCAGGTATGGCAACAACAGGTAAGATTGTATTTGCCAGCACATTTGCTATGTTTGCTTCTGCAAGAGCTTGCGAGCAGATCAGAAACTCTATCTGCTATCCAAAGCTCAATGTTAAAGTAGCAGCTACACACGCTGGTCTTACTGTTGGTGAAGACGGTGCTTCTCACCAGTGTATCGAAGATATCGCTCTTATGAGAGCTCTTCCTAACATGACTGTAATCAGTCCTTGTGATGGTCTGGAAGCCAACAGAGCTATCAAAGCAGCTATCGAATATGATGGTCCTGTATATATCAGACTTGGTAGAGCTGCAGTTGAAGATGTATTTGATGCTGAAACATATAACTTTGAACTTGGTAAAGGTATTCAGGTTAAAGATGGTAAAGACGTTACATTGGTAGCTACAGGTATCATGGTTCAGGAGTCTATTAAAGCTGCTGAAATGCTTAAAGAAGAGGGTATTGATGCAAGAGTAATCAACATCCACACAATTAAGCCAATTGATAAAGATATCTTGATTAAGGCTTCTAATGAAACAGGTGCTATCGTAACAGCTGAAGAGCACAATATCTCCGGCGGTTTGGGAAGTGCAGTTGCAGAGGTTATTTGCCAGAACGCACCATGCCCAATCAAGATGGTGGCTGTAAACGAGAAGTTTGGTACTTCCGGTTCTCCTGCAGAATTGCTTGAGAAGTACGGCCTCACAGCAAAAGATATAGTTGCAAAGGCTAAAGAAGCTATTGCAGCTAAAAAATAATATTTTTAATATTAGGAGGAAAGACATGTTAAAGAAAGTTTTAGTAATGTTATTGGCAGCTTTAATGTTATTCAGCTGCGTTGCATGTGACAATGACAAACCTGCAGATCCTACTCCGGAGCCAACTCCTGTACTTACAGGCGATCCTTTGATTGACAATTTGTTTTTCAATGCTGACTTCTCAAAGGGGACAATTGAAGATGCTACAGGCAACTCAAAGGGTACACAGAATCTTGGCGAAGCAGGAACTCTTGAATTTGTTGATGATGAAGAAGCTGGTAAAGTAGTAAATCTTAAAGGCTCATGGATTACTTATGATGTAGACCTTTCAAGAATGGGTAAGACATTCACTATGGAAGCATATGTTAAGACAAAGAGACAGACAGCTTTTGGTGTTATCTGTGGTACATATTGGGATGCTGACAAGGCTGGTGTAAGCTTTATCACAGGTATGTTCCCTGATCCTATTAAACCATTCGGAAGCCTTACAGGTTTATCAACAGTTGTTGGTTCTATGATGTCTAAGAGATCAGTTGAAATGGGTAGATTCCGTGAATGGAACCATTTAGTATTTGTTCACGATGGTGAAAACAGAAAAGATTATTTCTATCTGAATGGTGTGCCTGTTGAAGGCTATGAAGAAGGTGCAGCAACTACTGTAACAACAATGAAGCACAGTGCAGCTTGCGGTGGCTTTAATGTTGGTGCATACAATGCTATCGGTCAGTTCTCTTGTGAGGATTTAAGCCTTTCATTTGTAAGAATGTACGACTTCGCAGCAGATAGTGCCACAATAACAAAATTGTACGAAGCTTGTCCTAAAGCAGAGTAGTTTCTGTAAAAAGCAAAATTAATAAAAGCGACATCTTGTTGAGAGATGTCGCTTTTTTGATAAGATTGTATTGTTTTAATCCGGATATTTTAATGAAGGATTCTCTGAACGTAACACGTTATTAAGATATTTATCAGCCAAATAACGAGCCATAGGCAAATTCAAGTCCAGGTAATTTCCACAGTCTCTGGCAGAGGCACCGGGAATATCTCCTTCGTAAGAGGCTATGAATGCGTACATTTCTTTCATTATTGGTAAAATGTTTTCTGAAGTATAATCCCCTTCGAATATTACATAAAAACCTGTACGGCAGCCCATAGGACCAAAATATACAGTTTTTTCTTTCCAATCAGCATGGTTACGTAAAAAAGTAGCTCCAAGATGCTCAATTGTGTGTATTTCAGCTGTGTTCATAACGGGTTCTTTGTTTGGTGTTGTCATTCTCAAATCAAAAGTAGTAAGAACTACATCTTTAAATTTATCTTTTCTTGATACATAAATTCCTGGATTAAGTTCCAGATGATTTACTGTGAAACTTGCTATTTTATTCATAAATATATCCTCCCCTTAAGATTGATTCAGTATACAACAAAAACTGTAAAAAAGTCTATAGAAAAATTAAGAGGAAAATACAGGAAATGATTATTTAATAGTTGACAGCAAGAAAAAAAAACAGTAATATAGAATAAGATAATTTTATGGAGGTTATTGATGATGATTAAGAAATTAATTACTATAGTTTTGGCAGTAGCTTTGCTCTGTACAGCTTTTGTTCTTCCTTCATATGCAGAGGAAGAAGCATCTCTTAAGGATATGTTGCTGTTTAGTGTTGACTACAGAACAGGGGATGCAAAAGACAGAGTTACAGGAAGTGAACCAACATTCCCACAGGTTCCTTCAATTAAAGATGAAAACGGCCAGGATGCATATGTAACAGAGATGGTTTATGTTGATGATGCAACTTTGGGTTCAAAGGTTGCTCATTTTAACGGAACATATTCTGTAGGTTATCCTATTGATCACAGCAAACTTGGAAGTAACTTTACAGTTGAAGCTTATGTTATGTTAGGTCAGGGACAGAGCCGTTGGGGTATGATATGCGGAACAACATGGATGCAGGGACAGATTGCTGTAAATGGTTTCAGCCTTTGCACAGCTAATATGCCTCTTGATGGTATTAAAAGTGATAAATTTGATACACCTGATACTGACAGAAATAAGAGTAACTATGTTGGACACCCAAGAAAATATTTGTATTCATGGAACATAGGTAATGGCGCAGAGGGTTGTATCAACTATGGTTTCCCGGGAACAGGTAAAGCAGCGGAAGCTCTTGCAGCTAAGGGCAAGTGGATACATATGGTTTATACTCATGATGGTGCTAATGAGCAGTTATATGTTGATGGTGTTAAGGTTGTTGACCAGGAAGCAAGAATTCCTGAGATTACTCATGACACAAGTAACGAGATGGCTGAGCTCTTCCGTATCGGTGGATATAACTGGGCTAACAACTGGGACTTGGATGATGGTTACGTCGCATATGTAAATGTTTACGAAGTAGCTCTTTCCGGTGAAGATGAAGCTAAGGAATTATATGATAATAGAGGCACATCTGTAGATGGTGTTCCTTCTAAGCCACTTCCATCAGACGATCCATCAGATCCAGCAGATCCTGAAGCTACAAAAGCTCCTGCAACTGCAAAGCCAACAGAGGCTCCAAAGCAGGACAATACACAGACTTTTGACTTAGGTCTCGTATCTTTGGCAGCAGTTGCTCTTTCTTCTGCAGTTGTTGTAAAAAAGAAAAGAAAATAATTAAACACTAACAAAAGTTGTTTATTACTCCGCTTGGTTTCAAGCGGAGTTTTTTTGTCTAAAGAGGTATTGACACAACCAGTACATTTGCTTATTATTTAAGTAACCAAATATGATGTAAAGAAAGGTTAATAAAGATGAAAAGAAAATTAATTATCTTGTCAACATTAGTTCTGGCTGCTGTAATGCTGTGCACTTCATGTGGCTACAGAGCACCTGAAGAAACAGTGGCGCCGGTAATTACACCGAAGCCATTAGATGCTCAGTCATCTCCAGATGATGATGGTGCTGCTTTTGATTATCAGGTAAGTGGTACAATTACAGACCATATGGTATTACAAAGAAATCAGTATATTAATGTATATGGTACATCTGACAAAGTTGGTGGTATTGTATACGCTGATTTCAAAGGCGAAACTCGTTGGGCAAAAGTAGATGAAAATGGTAAGTGGCATATTCAGTTTAATCCACAGGCAGCGTCCAAAGAAGCTACCGAATTGGTTGTTTACAACAAGGCTCAGGGTGCTGATGGTGGTGTGAAATATACTGATATACTTATCGGTGATGTATGGATGGTAGCAGGTCAGTCTAATGCTCAGGTTGCATTGGAAAGCACTTTGGACAACAACCCTGATTTTATTAATACAATAAGTGCTGATGACAATATCAGAGTATTTACACAGTGGTATTGGGATTTCGTTGGTACATATTTTGTTGACGATGAAACAGCTGTATATCAGAAAGCTATAGAGAAAAAAGAGATGGATAATCCTCCTGCAAACGTTAAGTGGCAGAATGCTTCTGATAAGTATAAAGACGAAGAGGGTAATGAGAAATATTATGCACAGGGATTCTCTGCAGTAGGTTACTATTTTGCTAAAAAAGTTGCCGACGAGACAGATGTGCCGATTGGTATGATTCAGGCTCCTGCAGGTGGTGCAGGTCTCCACGCATTTATTCCAATGGATAAGAATCCTGAAGCAAAAGGCGTAAGTATATTTGAAGAATCCGACGTATATAACTGTTTGATGGCTCCGTTTGCTAAAACAAGTATCGCTGGTATGTTGTGGTATCAGGGTGAAGCAAATGAATCTGCTTATTATACATATGCTGAAGATTTAAAAGGCTTTATTGGTGATATGAGAGATATCTGGGGCGAGAACATGCCATTCTACAATGTACAGATTACTTCTCATAATGATGCTGCTGGTTCATGGCCAAATATTCAGGAAATCCGCTATGAGCAGGCTGAGCTTATAGGTGAAGTTGATAACTATTACCTTGCTTGTACTATGGACTATGGCTCAAACTCTTTAGATACAGACTGGGCACATCCAAGAAACAAGAAGCATATAGGCGATAGATTAGGCTATATTGCTTTGTCACAGTATTATGGTGTAGAAGAGTTTTCTCTTGAAGATTATGGCAGCCCTGCAGTTGCAAAAGTTGAAATTAAAGGTGACGAGGCTAAAGTTTACTTTAAGTATGTAGGTGATGGATTAAAGACATCTGACGGTAGCGATAAAGTAGGCGGTTTCTATTCCAAGTCTGCAGGTCAGTATCTGGAAGCAGAGATTGTTGGTAAAAACTGTGTTAAGGTTAAATTAGTTGACCGTGCCGGTTATAGCATTACAGGCGAAAGCTTCAGATTAGTATATGGTACAGGTGCTATGGCAGACCAGACAACATGTAACTTACAGAACAGCAATGGTATCGGTGCAGTTTCCTTTGCATATACACACATTGTTGAATAACATACAACAGAAATAATTAGCAATAAAGCTGTCTCGGAATAACCGAGGCAGCTTTTTAACGTGTGAATACTTTTATTAAGTCGCAACATTATTTTCTTTCCAACAAGAAAAATCTATATGTTTCAAAAATATCATCAGCAACTTTTATTATTTTATAATTTTCAAAGAGAGTTTCGTATTCAACGCCTCTTTCTTTCATTTCCTTTTCAATACTTTTAGTCTTCCATGTGCGGATTACTACGTAATCAACTGCTTTTTCATTTATTAATGAAAGCTGTTCTTCATACATTTCAGGGAAGGCCTCTTCAGGTATATTGACCTTACAGAAAAATTTATTTTCGGGTTCATAGCCTGATGCTAAGTAGAAACCACCATCAATAAAACCATAATTGAGAACGGAAGCATCTGGCGTTTGGTTTATGATATCAGCAAAAATATATTGCGGATATTGGTTCCTGCTTTTACCGTAGTATGGGAAAGGATTGGCTGCGAGAATGACATAGGAAAGTATCAATATACTACACAATGTTACAGGCAATATTTTACCTTTTTTTTGGGTAAGACAATGATAGCCTTTCATTATCCACATATCAGGCATAGATCGTATACAGTCTATTACGTAAATAACACCAAAAAGTACAAAAGGTACAGCTATAAGCATGTAATAGTCGTAGCGGACTCCTCCAATATAGGTCATAAGGTAAAGAGTAAGAAAAGTAACCGGTACAGATAATCGACCAAAAACAGAAGAGAAATATTTCTTGGTTATTCCAAATCCGATTACTCCTACCGCAATTAGTACAACTGCAAGAGGATTTCTGCCCAGATCATGGGTGATAAACCCTTCAACAGCAGTGAGGAAACCACCAGAATTTCCAGATGCGTTGGAATAAAGGAAAATATTATTATAGAAATATGTTTCAAACCATATACTTATAGAGTTGTTAATTCCAAAATAGATTAACCAGGGAATAGTGGTAAGAGCCATACCGCCTAAGTAAACGAAACAACTTACAAAAGCCTGACTGAATTTTTTAACAGATACAAGTGCAAAGAAAATCAATGCCATCCATGCAATCCAGAAGCCCAGTTGGGTAAACTTTATCCACAGTACACAACCTGCAAGAAGGCCGTTGCCTAATATAACTTTGTAATTTATTAAATCAGTTCTGAGCCGGGATTTGTCGGAAGCTTTGAAAAATCTCAACAGATAATACAGACTGACAATTAAAAATGTAAAACAGTATTCTTCAGCGTTATCACCGGATTTAAAACAATATGTGGTACAGCAAACTGCTCCGGCTATTATGGAGGACAGATATGCCGGTGTACTTCCTGTAAAAAGTCTGGCTATCTTATACATAAAGTAAATTGCCACAGCAAAAAAGATAACTTCAAGTATAAAGATACCGATGAACGAAGAATCATCAATAAGAGCCCCAAAAGCATGCATAAAATAAATAAGAGGCCCTTTGTGTTCAAATAAATCTCTGTAAGGAACTTTTCCCTCTAAAATACCACGTCCAAGAGTATGGAAAATGTTCTGATCCACCCTGCTGTGAATAGGAAACAAAAAGGAGGCCATAGAGCAGAATGTCATATACAAAAATGATGTAATAAGTGCAAAAAAATGAACTTTGAATTTTTTCATATTACAGCTCCCATTTATTACAAACAAAAATCATATGCTCCCTTTTTGCTGTTTCGACGGAATAAAACAATACGTGTTCCTATTACTTGTACTACGTCGCAGTCAACCTGAGAAGAAATTTCATCTGCAATTTCTCTTGAAGTTAACTCTTGATTATTAAGAACCCTGATCTTAATCATTTCTCTGGCTGTGAGTGCATCGTCAATCTGTTTAAGGAGAGTATCTCCGATACCATCTTTACCAACCTGTAAAATAGTTTCCATGTCATTTGCCTGACTTCTTAGTTTGGCTCTCTGTTTACTTGTCAGCATAATTTCAATTCCTTTCTATCCTTTTTCCAATAAAGCGGTTGCTCTTTCCATGGCGTTTTCCCACTTTACACTGTATTCCATATCAGCTACCCGGGCAGTAATGCCTTCCCGATTTAACTGTTCTGTTGCCATTATACGGGCGCTTTGTTGGTTAACTGCAAAACGCAGCTTATCCATACTGTCATTAAGCTGAGAATCTGCACCGTAGAACTCTTCCAGTTTAAGTATATGACTTCTTATTTCAACTAATCTGGCCTGAGATTTTATGTTTTTCAAAAGTCTTGATTTTTCGTTCATTTCAGCTTCAAATTTATGATAATTATCACGTATTCTTAAAGCTTCTTTAACCGCGCTGTCAAAAAGATTCTTTTTACTTTCAAAGTAATTCTTGCAATCATCCTGTTTAAGCAGCAGGCCTGCAAGAAGTTCTTTGTCACCCTTTTGAACAGCCATGTCAATCTGTTCCTGCACCAGAAAAAGTTCGTTTTCTGCCTCTTGCATATCCAAACGTATCATTTCAGTCCAGGTCTGGATTTCAATCAGCTGTGTAGTGGCTTTTTTCCGGGTTTTTCTTATATTTTCTTCAACATGTGCAATCAACCATTGAGGATTGCTGTTTTCCAGTTTGTCTGCTGTGCCGTGACACATACCGGAAAAAAGATTTTTAAATCTTCGTAAAATACCCATTTAAATTGCCTTCCTTATAATAACATATTTTTACAACATATTCTATTCTTATTAAGGATTTTGTATAACAGCCCTAAGAAAAGGAAAATATATGAATAATATATTTTACCGGGAGGTCTTTTAGTGGAACGATTAACTCGAATAAGAAATGTTATTTTAGCCTCTATCGGAGGCATTTTGGTTGTTTCTCTTGTGGTATACGGTGTATATTTTCACAGGAAAGCAAATCACTATAAAGAGGTGTTGAATAACCAGTATGATAGGGCATTTTACGATTTATTAGATAGCGTAAATAATGCTGAAACATATCTCCTAAAGGCTGTTGTTACAGGAACTGATGAAATGCAGACCTTGATGTTGGAAGAAGCGGGAAATGCTGCATCTCAGGCGGAAAGTTGTCTTGCGTTATTACCTGTGGATCAGCACACATTGGCTGATGTATCTGCCTTTCTTGTACAGCTTAAAGATATTTCAAGAGTGTGGGACGAAACTCTGATTAATGGGGGATCATTGACTCAGGAACAGTATGCTATGCTGGAAGAGTTATATGGTTATGCCCAGGATCTTAATGGTGCAGTCCATACAGTATGGAATGATTTTAACAAAAAGGGTAATTGGGAAGATTTGCAGCTTTTCCACGACAATCAACATCTTTCTGAGCCTTTTCAGGACTATCCGGAATTAATTTATGACGGTCCTTTTTCTGAACACATGAAAACAACTTCAGAGGTTCGTCTTAAGGGGGACGAGGTTTCTAAAGAAGAAGCTTCTGAATATGTAAAGAAATTATTTGAATTTTACACTCCAAAGGTGGAGTTTAATGGGGAAACAGAGAATCACGGGTTGGCAGTGTACAGTTTTACAGTGACTTTCGGAGAAGACTCTGCTCATGTGGCAAGAGCTGATGTGACAAAAATCGGGGGAAAACTCTGTTCCATGATTATGCACAGGGACTCCGGAGAAGCCACACTTACTCCTGAACAGGCTGTTTTAGCAGGAGAAAGCTATCTGAATGCCTTGGGATATGTGGACATGGAGTCTTCGTACTATATTGTTCAGGATGGCTATGTTACAGCAAATTACGCTTATGTGGACAATGGAGTTATCTGTTATCCTGACATGGTTAAGGTGAAAATTTCTTTGGACAACGGGGAAGTGACAGGATTTGAGGCTATGTCATATCTTCTTAATCACAGGGAAAGGGATTTAGAACACGGTAAAATGTCTTTAGAAAAATGTAGTGAATCATTAAGTTCTCATGTGAAACTTCTTGAAAATAGGGAAGCTGTAATCCCTAATGATTTTGGTGGTGAAGAACATGTGTATGAGTATATTTGCGCTTATAATGGTCGCAGGGTTCTTATCTATAAAGATGTTGATACAGGTGCAGAAACGGAGGTTTTAATTATAGTGGAAGATGATAATGGTATTTTGACAATATAGCTATTCTGTGGTAGTATACAAAATGATTATGAGTAATTTTTACTGAAGAGAAATTTATCCGAGGTTGCATAGCGGAATAAAGGGAGTGGAACTACAAAAAATGAAGATTAAAACATCTACTATAGTTTTAACAATATTATCTGTAATAGTGGTTATTTTAGGTCTGGCGTACTATAATTACGGACTTCCGCTTATGAATATGTTCAATAATGAGTCTACTGAAGGAACTCCTCCTCCGGGACCTACAATAAGTGGATTTGTGCCTGCTACACCAGCTCCTGAGCCGGGGGCCACAGGTAAACCGGGAGATGCTACAGCCTCAGGTTCTTTTAAGGCACCATCAGTACCTGACAGCAATATAAATATTTTACTTTTGGGAAGAGATGAGTCTGCAGGACTTACAGATACAATAATTGTATTAAGCATTAATCAGGAAGAGAAGAATGCTAAAATGATTTCTATTCCAAGAGATGCATATGTGCCTTATGACAGTGTTGTAAAAAATGCTCTTAAACAAGAGGGTATATATTACAGCCCCGGTATATTTAAGATAAATGCAGCACCAAACATTGGTAGTAGTATAATTCATTTTACCGGAGGTAATTTTTCCAACAGAGGTATTAACTTCCTTTGTTCTATTATACAGTCATTGCTGGGATACAGAATTGATGAATATGTGGAAGTCAACTTTGAAGGCTTTAAGGAAGTAATTGACTCCTTTGGCGGTTTATATATTACTGTGGAAGAGAATATGTACACTCCGGGAGGAGAGCTGGTTCTTGCAAAAGGAAGAAGTAAACTTGATGGTGAGATGGCTCTTTATTATGCAAGAGCAAGACATCGGTATGATAAATACGGCAACAATATAGGAAGCCCCGGTGACTCGTACAGAAAAGAACACCAGCTTAAAATGCTCAGTGAAATGGCACAGCAGGTTGTAACAGTGGATAACGTTTTAAATGCAGGTTCAATTCTTGAAAGCCTGAAGGGAGCTATTTACCATAGTTTCAGCCTTGAAGACATAGGTGCATATGCATCTATCGGTGTGGATTATGCAAACGGCGTATACAAGACAGAAACCATTCTCATAAAGGGTGAATCAATTGATCCGATGGGTGATGGAGTAAGCTATACAAAGATATATTAAGATTTAACATGCAGAATAAACGGGGGTGAACACTGCGGGTGTTTCCTCGTTTCTGTGTTTATATATAATAATTTCCGGGAGGAATTTTGTAATGATTGACATTCAGAATCTTACTAAAAAATTCGGCAATATTAAAGCGCTGAACGATGTAAGTTTTCAGGTGAAAAAAGGAGAAGTTTTAGGTTTTTTGGGACCAAACGGTGCGGGAAAATCTACAACCATGAATATTTTAACAGGGTACATACCACCAACGTCCGGTTCCGTTAAAGTGGATGGACATGATGTACTTGAAGAACCAATGGAGGTTAAAAAGCGCATTGGTTACTTGCCTGAAATTCCACCTTTGTACGGAGATATGACAGTAAATGAATATCTTAAATTTATATGTGACTTAAAAGGGGTTCCTGTTAAAGGTCGCCGTCAGAAACTGGATGACATAATGTACCTGGTTAAGATTGGTGATAAAAAAGGTCGTCTGGTGAGAAACCTCTCTAAAGGTTATAAGCAAAGAGTGGGTCTTGCTCAGGCGCTGGTAGGAAATCCTGAGGTTCTTATTCTGGACGAGCCTACTGTAGGTCTTGACCCTAAACAGATTCTTGAAATAAGAAGACTGATTACTGCTCTTGGTAGAGAACATACAATTATTTTAAGTACACATATTTTATCTGAGGTTACAGCCGTTTGTAGTTCAGTCGCTATCATTAATAATGGTAAAATAGCTGCTACGGGTCCTGTTTCTCAATTCTCTGCAGGAGGTAGCGGTAAGTTTACTATCACATTGGATGGCGATAAAAGTCTTTGCAGAAAAGCTATTGACAAGGTTTCCCAAGTGGACAGAGTTGAATTCCTGAGATTAGATGGAGATTGTTCTGTTTTCAGAGTGGAATCA
Source organism: Oscillospiraceae bacterium (assembly GCA_015069135.1). GTDB lineage: Bacteria > Bacillota > Clostridia > UBA1212 > SIG427 > SIG427. Next base: position 157,912 of record SVJE01000002.1, read on the forward strand.
AAACCCGGACAAGACGCCAGAAAAGAACTTTCAAAAAGTCTTTTTCAGTCAGACATTTCCATTATGGAGCTTAAGCCTATAGGAAAAACACTGGAAGAAGTGTTTATTGATATTACAGGTAGAGACAATACACATACAGAAGAGGAGGAAGAATAATATGAAAACAATATTTAAACGTGAATTTTCTGCTTTTTTCCGTTCTCCTGTTGCTTATGTGGTTATAGGTATGTTTATTGTAATAACAGGGTTGTTTTTCTGGCTTTACAATATAAGAGCTGGATATGCATATTTTGGTGTAACTCTTAACTCAATATCATTATTTCTGATATTTTTTGCTCCTATTATTACCATGAAACTTTTTGCTGAAGAAAAGAAGAATGGTACGGAAGTTTTATTACGTACTGCTCCGGTTTCCATGGGTGGAGTTGTTCTGGGTAAGTTTTTGGCTGCTTATAGTGTGTTTGCCATTATGGTGGGAATTACAGTTATATTTCCTGTAATGATGTCATTCTTTGTTGTGGGAACTTTTCCTATAGCAGAAACAATAGGTGCATATATCGGTTTCTTGTTGATGGGCGCTGTGTTTATATCCATAGGACTTTTTACTTCATCTCTTACAGAAAATCAGATAGTGGCAGCTATATCAGGTATTGTTATTTCTCTTATTACTTACCTTATGGAATCCTTGGGTTCTACAGTAGGAGGAACTTTGGGTGTGGCACTTGTATGGTTGTCTCCTTTGTCTAAATATACAGATTTTGCATCCGGCATACTGGATTTTGCTTCTATAATTTTTTATATTTCTTTTACAGCCGTAATGGTGTTTGTTACAACCATGAATATGGAAAGAAAACGTTGGAACTAAAGGAGGGTGCGGAACATGTTTAATTTATCAGAAAAAACAAAAAGACGTTTCAGATTCGGCACCAATGCCGTAGTTCTTATGATAGTTGTTATTGTGGTTGCTGTTCTTGTTAATCTTGTTCTTGAACAGCTACCAATGACAGTGGACCTTACATCGGAAGAACTTTATTCTGTAACTGATAAGACCTACGAAATTCTGGATGATCTTGACAAAGAGGTTGAAGTATATGCTCTTTTCGATCAGGCAAAAGGTGAAACAGACAGTAATCTTGCTTCTATCATGAAATATCTTGATATTTACGATGGACACGCTAAAGTAACTGTAAAATATGTGGATATTGATAAGAATCCTACTTTCCTGAGAAATACTGTAGGAGAAACAAGAGCTGCTGATTTCAAGGCAGGAGATTACTTGGTGAAATGTGGAAATAATGTAAGACAGATTCCTCAGGCTAATATGTATGTTGTTGATAAAGAGTCCGGCTATCTTATAGGATATGATGCGGAGGCTTGTCTTACAGGTGCTATTGTTTATGTAACTTCCGATGAAATTCCTGTGGTATATGTTTCTACAGGTAGCGGAGAGGCTGCTATGGAAGACTACAGTACACTTATGGCTAATATCAGAAATAATAATTTTGATGTTGCCACAATTAATCTTAATCAGGCAGAGATTCCTGAGGACTGTGCTGCAGTTTTATTCTTAAGTCCTTCTGAGGATATTTCAACTTCAGTATTAAGTAAACTTAAGAGCTGGTTCCAGAGTGATTATGCCGGAAATGTAGTTTGTCTTATGGACTATAATAAAACTGGTGTGGAACTTCCAAATTTTAACGAGTTGTTCCAGCTGTTCTCGTTGAAACTTAACAATGACGTTGTAAGTGAAACTTCTGACATGTGTATGCCGGGTTATCCTCAGAGATTGGCCGGATATATAGTTTCTGCTGATGATAGCCCTAATGCTAATCTGTCAAAAGATTTGGGCATGTTTATAGATTCAAGATCTATTGAAGTTTTAAAGACAACAAACAGTTACAGTTCAAGTGTTGCTTTGGCAAAGACCACAGAACTTGCCACTTCTACAGATATTGATACAGGTGCTACTTCCACAGGAGAGAAAGTGCTTATGGCTTCCGGACAGTATCAGGCCGGTCTTGATGTTTCAAAGCTATATCTAAGTGGTTCCAGCCTTTCCTTAAGAGATGACTATATTTCAACTATGGGTTCAGGAATGGATGGCGGTACTTTAATAAGAGCACTTAACTGGATGCATAACAATACAAATGAAGGTGACTTGATTCCAGAAAAGAAGCAAGGTCAGAACTATATTATGACGACAGATTCATCTGCAAATACTATGGGTATTATAGCGGCTATCATAATTCCTGTTGTTATAATGTCCATCGGATTTGTTATCTGGCTTAAGAGGAGACATTTATGAGATCATTTAAGACTGCGATTATTGCTCTCGTAGTGTTGGTTGTGGTTGTATTCGGGTATTTTACCGCCAATTATTTTATTGAACGTGGAAATACTGCGGAACCAACAGCTACACCTATACCTACCACAGAATATCTTTCTAAATTTAAAACCGCTGATGTGGTTAAAATTGTTACAGAAGGCCCGGAAAGCTTTACTTTAGAGCTGAATTCAAATGATGTCTGGGTGTGTAAAGAACCTTCTCATGTTTCTGCCAGTGATGCCGCGGTTTCCAATATTGTAACTCTTTTAGCTACTGCTTACGGAGATATAATTTATGACGAGGGTGAGTACAAAGGTGAGCTGAAGGATTTTGGTCTTGATAAGCCACATCTTTTTACTATGTATTTTAAAGATGGTTCTAAAATAACCTACAAGGTGGGAGACTTAAACCACTCCGGGAATGGATATTACCTGATGATGGAAGGTTCCGGTAAAATATATACAATAAATACTTCTTACGGTGAGAAGCTGTGTCTGACTCAGTATTCTGTAACAGAAGGTGATTTGATTGTATTCCCTGAAATAGATAAAATGGCTACTGTTGAATTACAGAAAAAAGGCGAGACATTTTACCGACTGGAGGCTGACTTTGCCGGTGACGAAAATACTAACAAGTTGTGGAATATTGTTTCTCCTGTGAAAATTTCAGGTAACTCTTCCGTGGTGGAGGAATTCTTAAAGACTGTGGACTCATTGGTTATTGCAGATACTGCGGAGGCAAATTGTCAGGACCTTTCTGTGTATGGTCTGGATGTACCTGCTTTTAAGTATTTGTTTACAGATAACAAGGGCACATATACAATTTCTTTGGGCAATAAGACTACTGACGGAAACTATTATTATTGCACTGTAAATAATGGAGTTGATGTGTTCAGGGTTTATGCTTCAAATCTTCAGTTTGTGGATAACCCCATTCTATCCTATGCATATCCTTATGCGTTTTTTGAGAACTATAACACTCTAAAGTCTATTGATATTGAGCTTTTAGGTAAGCTTAATGAAAAACATAACCTGATATTCCAGTTCGGGGACGATAATGCAGAGATAATCACTTTTAACGGCATAAGCGCTAAAGAGATGGATGATAACGGTAAAACAGTTTATGACTATCTTTATGAGGTTAAAGGTATTACTACTTACTGTTATGCTCTGCAGATTGATAAGATTGAGCCGGATATGTCTGTTGATAAAGGTGAATTGCTTTGTCGTATTACCTATAATCGTCAGGATGGTTCTTCCTGTGTAGTTGAGGCTTATTCAAGGGATGAAGCTACTTCGTATTTATTTGTAGATGACAAGTACATGGGTGGTTATTGTGAAAATCGTCGAATTTTCAGCGAGACTGACCATGAAGGTCTTGCCGGTACAATTCATGCGTATCAGAAACTTATTAACGAGGCTTTGTTAAAGTAATATTTGCTTTCGCCGGTGAATACATTGTCTTACTATGAAAAAGACAATGAAACTGGCAGGAATTACTGCTTCAGTGGTAATAGGAGCCGGATTTGCCACCGGCAGAGAAATAAAAACATATTTTACAAGATACGGTAACCAAAGTTATTTGATTATAGCGGCGGTTGCCGTTTTGTTGTATGGAGCGATTCTGTTGCTTTTGTGGATGCCTCCGGGAAAAGGGAAGTTTATAGCTGTTCCTTATGTGTTTTTTTGTTATGTACTGATGTTGTCTGCTTTGGGAAAATTAATTGAAGATTACACCAGATTGCCGACGATTATTGGTATTTTAGCAGGCACCTTGATAGCTTTCCTGGGGCTTTTAGCCGGATTCAGTCGATTTACTGTAATAAGTGGGGTGATCACCCCCTGTATAGCAACCCTATTAGTAATACTTTTGGTGAAGACGGGGGTCAGACCCTATGCTTGTAATTTGGTGGATTTTTCGACTTTTGAGTTAGTGGCTTCTACTGTAAAATTTGTTGGTTATAACTCTCTTTCTGCTTTAATTGTCTTGCCTGAAATTGGTCATCAATATACAAAAAAAGAAAAATTTATTGGAGCGGGAATAGGTGTTATTGGTTTTTCTATTTTAATTTTTATTATTAACATGATTTTTTTGAAAAATATCTCCTTGGTTGAAAATTGGGAAATGCCATTAATTCAGGCTATTTCTGCCGGAGGAAATATTCTTATTAGCATGTTTTCTGTATCTTTACTGTGTGTAATAATAGCTTTTTCTCTGTGTGGATCTGCCGTGGGTGTTTCCAGAATGTTATTACCGGGAAAGAATGAGTTTTTTATTGGTCTTGTTTTTATATTATTGGCAATGCCTTTGTCTTTATTAGGATTTGGTAATCTTATGGACAATGTGTATCCTGTATTAGGATTTTTAGGTTCAGCTTTGATAATTTGGTTTGGATATAAATTTATAAGCGTGCAATTTATAATTAGGGATTGACCCCCGTCCTTAAGTGAAATGTTGAATAAATAGTATATACAGTAAAAAAATTGTCATATAGTAATGTTTTTTGACATAAAAGAATATTTTTTGTTTAACAAAGATTGCTTTGTTTATGTATAAAGTGTTACTTAGACCTGCCCCCTGTCCTGGATTGTTAGTTGCCTAGCAATCCAGGACGGGGGGCAGACCCCATAACTTCTTGTTTTATGGTTATATTATGGCTGCTGCTATTGGGGTGCGATACTTGACGGTAAATAGTAAAAAGCTTATACTTTATTAAATAGAAAACAGGAGTATTTATGGAAAAAACATTTGCAATAGATAAAAAGAAAATAATTATTATAGCTGCTATAGGAGTGGCGTTGATAATCGCAATTATTCTTTTTGCTACAGGAATAGTAGGTGATCTGCTTGGCAAATGGGGAATTTTAAAAATTCAACCAGTAGAACCGAAAGTTACATTTTACGAATATATTCCAAAAGGTGATGGAGATGTTATTCTCCTTGATGACCAATTGTTGATTGCCGATCAGTCTGGGGTATCATGTTTTTCTGTTGACGGAACATGGCAGTGGAATAAAGAAATTAATTTGAAAGCCCCTGTTTTTATACCGGATGGTGAAGAAAAAACAGTTTTAGGAGACGTTGGAGGTAACGGAATATACGGTTTTAATGAGGATGGGCTCCAATGGAATTATATTATTGACCGAGAAATCGTAAATATTTCTGAAAACACAGTAAATAATCAGATCATTATAATTCACGATGCAGACAACTATTTGTCCGCCGCTACATTGGTGGATTATTCAAAAGAGGTAAAAGCAATTGCTACCCGTAAATTCGGTCAATATTATATGATATCTGCTTCTATGTCCCAAAATGGTGAGCAAGCTGCAATTGTAGGTATCACCCCGGAAAGTGAAGAAACTTCTACAGTTATAGCATTTATGGATTTGCCGGGATATGAGTTTATTTCCACAAAAACCATATCTAACGAATTTCTGCCGGTGGCATCTTATGTAAATGGCAATAACTTATTTTTAGCCGGAGGAGACAGTCTGAGGAGAGTTTTGGAAGACAGTAGCTACACAAAACAAAATTCAGTAAATGATTTATTATGGGGTCGTGAAGGTGGCTCGGACACATTGGTGGCTGCAGGTAATACAGACGGTAAAAATTTTGTGACGGTGAGTACTGTCGCCGGTGCTGAAGCTGGTTTGGAGGCTTCAAGTGAAGTAAGACTGTACGCATCAGATGGAGCTTTGAAAGAATCTTTTACCTGTGAGGGTGGTATCGAAGCGGTAAAACATTATGGTAAAATGATCGCTCTTTATGGTGAAAATGAGGTTTTTGTATATAATATATATGGTCAGCAAATCGGTAAATTTGATGGTGTTTCTCAAATCAGTGATATTGAGTTTATCTCTGAAAAAATCCTTGTGGTTTGTGGCACATCAAAAATCGCAAAGGTGGATTTTAGCTAATGGCAATATCTGACATATTTATTATTATTATATTTCTTGTAACCGTAATTACTTGTACGGTAAAAGGTCTTGCACTTACATTGTATTCTGTGTTCTCTACAGCTATTTCTATAATAGGTGCTTTCCTTTTAAGACCATTCGTATCAGCCGGATTAATTTATATAGGAGCTGACAAGTTTTTCTACAAAACATTTTACGAAGCTATCAACGCTGTAAGACTGGAGTGCTTCGGTAACTCCACAATAGGAACAGGTGCAAAATTAGCCACAGAATTAAATATACCTGATTTTGCAAAGGGTCTGCTGGAACATAATGTGAGAAGTTGGACCACATCAGGGTCATTGGATACTATAGTTGATGAAATGAGTACCTCTTTAGCTCAATTTGTGGTTAATGCTATTTCGGTGATTCTTTTGATAATAATCATTATGATTGGTATGCATTTTTTAAAGAAAGTTCTTTCATTCTTTTCCAAAATACCGGTAATACGCCAGATTAATAAACTGGGTGGATTTGTAATGGGTGTTATACTTGCTTTCTTCTGGATTTCGGTATTAGGTATGGTTGCCCATCTGTTTTCCACAGCAGAGTATTTTACCTACATTCTGGCTGACATTGAGAATTCGTTGATAGCGCACTATTTCTATAACACGAACTTTATAGCTTTGATTATTTCTCATCTGTAAAATGTTATTTTTTGTACTAAAAAAACTCCGAATTAATCGGAGTTCTTTAGTCTAGCTCAATAATTTTTCTTTAAGATTTTCTCAATTCTTCAAGACAATCTTTACATACCATGTGACCTTTGAAGTATATGGTGTCCCCGGCGTTACCACAGAAAGTGCAAGCAGGCTCGTATTTTTTCAAGAGTATGCTGTCACCGTCTACATATATTTCAAGAGAGTCTTTTTCTGATATGCCTAAAGTGCGACGTAACTCAATAGGTAAAACAACACGTCCTAAATCGTCAACACGACGTACAATTCCAGTGGACTTAATCATGAAAGCTGCCTCCTTCGTTTTTTAATGCCAACACATTATCATCATACTAATATAATTTAAAAAGTTTGTCAATAATTTCAAAAAAAATTACTAAATTTCAAGAAAAAATGCATAATTTTTGATATTTTTCCATAAATATATAAATATTTTTACTAAAAAAGGAAAAAGGTGGTAAAATGCTTAACGCGGTTTGGCTATGTATGTTGGTGGTTGGAATCGGTTACGGATGCTTCAACGGAACTCTTTCGGAAACAGGAAATGCTCTTCTGGAAAGTGGTGGAAGTGCTGTTACTTTTGTGATAAGTATAATAGGAGTTACGGCTTTGTGGAGCGGTTTGTTGGAGGTTTTTCAAAAAGCCGGAGGAATCGTTTTTTTTTCACGGATAATAAGAAAACCAATAAGGTTCCTTTTACCGGGATGCAAGAACAACTTTGAAGCAGAAAAACAAGTGATCACCAATATAGCAGCTAATTTTTTTGGCCTTGGAAACGGAGCTACACCATCGGGTATTGAGGCGGTAAAAGAACTTCAACGATATAACGGTACCGACAATGCCACTTTTTCTGTAGGTATGTTTCTTGTTATGAATTCGGCTGCCTTTCAATTACTGCCTACAACAGTTTTGGCGCTAAGAACTGCTGCCGGAAGTAATTCGCCGACAGATATAATATTTCCGGTATGGATTGCATCTGCTGCGTCGTTAATAACAGGCATAGTTGTTTACCGGTTAATATCACGGAGGGTAAAATGAGTTTTATTTCCATAATACTTCTACCTTTTTTTGTTCTTGTAATTCTATTATCCGCCTGGGTAAAAGGCACGGATTACTTTACTGATTTTACAGTCGGTGCAAAAAAGGGAATCTCTGCTATGGCAGGCATTTTACCGTCACTTATAGGTTTGTTTGCGGCAATTACCGTGTTCCGAGCATCGGGAGCTATGGATGCAGTGGTGGCGATACTGGCTCCTTTGGGAAAATTCTTGGGAATTGAAAGCCCTTTGATTCCGTTGGTGCTTATGAGACCGGTATCCGGAAGTGCTTCACTTACAATTTTACAGGATATAACAACAACCTTTGGACCGGACAGTAATGTAGGGAGAGCTGCTGCAGTTATGATGGGTTCCACAGAAACTGTTATATACACTTTGGCTGTATATATGAGTGGCAATGGCATAAAAAAGGCTCCGGGCGTGATGTTTTCTGCATTAATGGCGAATCTGGTTTCATCATTACTTGCTTGTTGGCTATGTTCGTAAAATGGTTTTTACAATAGCTCCTGTTTTTTTGTCAAAATAGTAGAGTTTGTAACCATCGAAATAAGGATATTCTTCTAAGGAAACACACTTATTAATCCACCTGAAAAGTTGATTACCTACGGACTGGGGTCTGGTCCCCGGTATACCAAGTATAAAGTATTTTTTTTGGATTTCGGTGGGTGCATACAGTCCTGTGAGAATATGATGATATTTTGGAAAAGCTAACTTTATTTCTTTAACAATTTCAGGAAAAGGTACTATATTTTCTTCCGCAAGGGTGCTTTTTAAAGCTGCAAGAGTTTCAACTTTGCCCCAGGAATAAGATGGGTTTGTAGTTTTAAAAGGATCAAAAGAATGATTAGACCCCATTGGTTCCTTTTTTTCTTTTTTTGGAATTTGAGTATGTAAGATAATTTCGTTATTGGAATTCATAACTGCAAAACCATCAAATTTCAAGACGGGGGGCAGACCCCCGTCTTGAAAAGATGTATCTAAAAATCCTTTTAGGCCATGTGGTGTTTTGGATAAAAATATTTTACCGAGAATAAAAGGTTCCTCGATATTTAGGGAATCCCAGAGACATAATGAAACAAATTGTCCCACTTCAAAAGACAAATGTTCGACTACACATTGGATTTTAATAAAGCTTTTGACGTGTCGAATAAAAACAAACCCCTTGCTTTGATGCAAGACAGGGGGCAGACCCCCGTCCTGAAAAAAGTGATAGCCAGCTTTAAGTTCCATGGTTTACAACCTCCTTTTTTTAAAATATATGACAAGCTTTTCGGAATATGACGGACAACATGCGAATAGAATGCTACAGGAGGTATACAGGCTATGTTTGAAAAGTTCAAAGGGTTGTCTTCGGCAAAAGCTGCGCAATTGTTAAGACAATATGGAAAAAATCAATTGGAAGATAAAAAGAAAAAGTCACCGATTAAACTTTTTCTTAATCAATTCACCGATATAATGGTAATAATTTTACTTGTTTGTACAATGATTTCAGCATTTCTCAACGACTGGATTGAAGCTATAGTGATGATTGCCATAGTGGTAATGAATGCTATTCTTGGTTTTATACAAGAATTCAGAACGGAAAAAACCATTGAAGCGTTGAATAAAATGAATAGCGCTAAGGCCACGGTTGTCCGAGACGGAAAACGAAAACAGGTTCCGGCAGATCAGCTTGTCCCCGGAGATGTTTGTCTGATTTTTACCGGTAATAAAGTGCCGGCGGATGGTAAAATTTTATCCGGTGAAGGACTTAGCTTTGACGAAGCAATACTTACAGGAGAGTCTGAACCCATAAGTAAAAATCAAGGTGAGGTTTTCATGGGAAGTTCAGTGCTTTCTGGCCATGGTGTAATCGAGATTATCTCTACCGGAAAAAATACAGAAATGGGTAAAATATCAAATTTAATACAGGAAGAAGATGCCGGAAATACACCATTACAAAAAAGATTAGCCAGAATGGGTAAATACATCGTGATTGCTTGCCTTATTGTCTGTATAGTGGTAACCATAGCCGGTCTGATAAAAGGCACTGACCTTATTACTATGCTTCTTACCGGAATAAGTCTTGCAGCTGCCGCTGTACCTGAAGGATTGCCGGCAATAGTAACAATAGCGCTTACGTTGGGCGTAGGCCGGATGGCTATAAGAGGCGCCTTGGTACGAAGACTTCCGGCAGTGGAAACATTAGGTTCAACACAGGTAATCTGTTCAGACAAAACCGGAACATTAACCCAAAATCGAATGGCTGTAAAAGAAGTCCGAATATTCAGCAATATAGTTCCCATAGAAGATATTTTACGAGAATGCAACAACAAGGCAGATAGTACAGAAAAAGCGTTGCTGGAATATTTTACCGAGAACTCAGGGGAAAAATATACCCGGTTGAAAGAAATTCCCTTTGACTCTGTTCGTAAAATGATGGAAGTTGAGGTTGAGAATTCCAGGGGACAACGAATGATATTTATAAAAGGTGCCCCTGAAAAACTGATTCCATCTACAGACACTAGGGCTTTGGCAGAATGTCGCAAAATGGCGGAAAAAGGGCTGAGAATACTAGCTGCAGCATGTAAAACCCAAGACAGGGGGCAGACCCCCGTCCTGGTTGGTTTGGTTGGTTTGGCGGATCCCATAAGGCCTGAGGCAAAGACTGCTGTTGAAGAATGTAGAAATGCCGGCATCAAGACTGTGATGATTACAGGAGACCATAAATTGACGGCAAAAACCATAGGAAAAGAATTGGGAATTTTACAGGAAGACAATCATATTCTGACAGGAGCGCAGTTGGATAACTTATCTGATAAAGAACTGGCGGAAAAGATTTCTCAAGTATCTGTTTTTGCCAGGGTACAACCAGCTCACAAATTAAGGATCGTAAAGGCATATCAGGCACAGGGCCTTGTTGTGGCAATGACAGGTGATGGTGTGAATGATGCTCCGGCTGTAAAAGCTGCGGATATAGGAATTGCTATGGGAGTAAACGGTACGGATGTAACGAGAGAAGCTTCGGATATGGTTTTAACAGATGATAATTTCGCAACTATTGCAGAGGCAGTTAAAGAAGGCAGGGGCATTTATGATAATATTAAAAAGTTTGTAAGATATATGCTGGCCTGCAACCTGGGTGAAGTTGTTACAATGTTTGCCGGAATACTGTGCGGTTTGCCATTGCCTCTGTTTCCCATTCAGGTGTTGTGGGTAAATCTGGCTACTGATGGTTTACCTGGAATTGCCTTGGGAATGGATAATGTGGAAGATGACATAATGAAAAGACCCCCGATTCCTCCAAAAGAAGGAATTTTTCACGGTAAAATGCTTCGTCAGATTATAACGAGAGGTATTCTTATAGGTGGGTGCACATTAGGGGCTTTTTGTACACTGTCTTTTACAGGTGAAAAATTGGAAATAGCAAGAACTGCAGCTTTTGTGACCTTAGTGCTTACCCAGCTGGTGCACTCTTTTGAATGCCGGGAAAACCCGGACATAAGGGGAAATCTGTTTCTTGTGGCTTCGGTTGCATTGTCGTTTCTTATGATGTTGGCGGTTGTGTATATTCCGGCAATGCAGAGCATTTTTCACACATGCACTCTGGGTATATGGCACTGGGGAATAATATGTGGTTTTACTGCTGTTGTGCCTTTGTTGGGCGGGCTTTTGGAAAGCATTTTTTCCTTTAGTAAAAAAGCCGGAAAATCCCTGTAAAATGTTATTTTGTATTGACAGAAACCCACGGACAGAGTATTATTAATGTAGTATTTTATTAGAAATATACGGAGGTATTTATGAAAAAGTCTTTAATTGTAATTATGGCAGTTATCATGGTAGTGACTTGCTTATTCGCAGGCTGTGAGAAGAAGCCTGAAGAGCCTGTAGTTACACCAAAAGTTGCCGGTGTTCCTGAGGAACCAGCTGCTCCTACAACGAAGGTAGAAGTTGATGAGAAAAAAGGTAAGGATTATACAACTATTGAGTTCGGCAGATATCCGTCAACAGAACTTGATGCCAAGAAGGATGCTGATATCATCGAAGCATTAGGTAAACTTGCAGAAAGTGAAGCTGATGCAAAGACAGGATATTTTACATACAAAGATACACAGTATCAGAAAGAAATTAAGATTGTTAAAGATGAAGATGGTCTGGATGTAACAGAGGTTCACTGGTTTGAAGTAGAGCCTATATCCTGGATTGTTCTTGAAGAAAAAGATGGAAAGTTGTTTGTAATTGCTGAGGAAAATGTGAATGCAGTTCCTTTTAACAAAACTCCTGAAGATACAAACTGGGCTATTTCTACTTTAAGAGATTGGCTTAATGGTCTTAACGAGTATAAGAATACATTTAACTTCTACAACTGTGCGTTTACTGCTGAAGAGCAGTCTGTAATAGTTACTCAGGATATTACAACAGCAAAGAATGCTGATTACAACACAGAGTCAGGTGAAGCTGTTAAAGACAGAGTTTCTATTTTAAGTGTTGAGCAGATTGAAGATTCTAAAAAATGGGCAGATGGCTTATTTAATGAAGATAAAGACGAACTTACATTAGGTAGAGCTTGCGGTAATACCGAATATTCTTTATTCAAAGGTGCAGCTGCTCACATTTCATATGACAGAAAGAATTCATCCTGGTATTGGTTGAGAAACAGTGGTGCTAATGCAAAACAAGCTACTTATGTAAACGAAATGGGTAACACCATAAGTGCCGGTTATACAGTATCTTTCCCACAGAATGGCGTACGTCCTACATTGGTTCTTGATACAGCTAACATTATTCTTAAGTAAGATTTTAAATACCTTTAATATAGAATTAAGAGTCGCCTCAACAAAAGGGGCGACCTTTTTTATATAGAATATGTGTACGATTAGTTGATAAATCAACGTTTTTCATGTATAATAAAAAAGTTGATTTATCAACAATGACCTTTGTTTGAAAAGAATGGATTATTAATATGAACAGCATAAAAATGGTTGTTGCAAAGAATATAACCGAATTAAGACAGTCAAAAGGTATGACACAGTTGGAGTTAGCAGAGATGCTGAATTATTCAGATAAAGCTGTTTCAAAGTGGGAAAGAGGGGAATCTATGCCGGATATAGCTGTTCTGGTTGAGATTTCCAGACTTTTTGATGTTAAACTTGATTACCTTATTTCAGCAGATCACGACATAGGATTGTTGAAATCAAGTAAAAACAGGAGTGAATACAACAGAGGTATTATTACTTCTGTTTCAGTATTGCTGGTTTGGTTTATTGCGGTTTTGACTTTTGTTATTATTGTTCTGCTAACAGGAAAGATAGGTTATGGATGGTTATCTTTTATATATGCAATTCCAGTTTCTGCAATAGTTTGGCTGGTACTAAACAGCCTGTGGTTTAACAGAAAAAGTAACTATCTGATTATATCTTTGCTGATGTGGTCATTGCTGTTATCGGTGCAACTGTCGCTTTTGCCTTTTGGGTATAATGTAGGCCTTATATATGTTATAGGAATTCCGGCACAAATAATTATAATATTGTGGTCTGTTATGAAAAAGAAAAAAAGTAACTGAAAAATATCACTCTCCTTATGGTAGAGTGATATTTTTTTGCTCTACAGAAGTAATTACTATAAGTATAGTGGGATGATAAAAGAGTAGGTTGAGTAAGAAAGTGGTAATACTTATAATGAAACTGTAAAAAGCTTCTAAGGAGATTAAACTATGGAAAAATTTAAAATTGTTGCAGATTCTGCATCAGATGTTTTGACACTTGAAAAAGTAAGTTATGCATATGCACCGTTGAAAATAATTACTTCGGAAAAAGAGTATCTTGATGACAAGAATCTGGATGTTAGAAAAATGGTTGATAACCTGTTAGAATATAAAGGAAAATCTTCCACTTCCTGCCCAAACCCTGATGACTGGATACAGGCTTTTGGTGATGCAGAAAACATCTTTTGTGTAACTATCACCGGAACATTATCCGGCAGTCATAATGCAGCTAATTTAGCTAAAAACATATATGAGGAAATGTATCCGGAAAGAAAAGTTTGTGTTATCAATTCTTTGTCCACAGGTCCGGAAATGAAACTTATTATTGATAAACTACAGTATCTTATATTGCAGGAAAAAGAATTTGATGAGATTTGTGAAGAAATAAATGAATATTGTAAAAATACAGGTTTGTTCTTCATCTTGGAATCCATGAAAAACCTTGCAAATAACGGAAGGGTAAGTCCTTTGGTAGCTAAGGCTGCAGGTCTTCTGGGAATCAGAGTATTGGGAATGGCCAGTGAAATCGGTGATTTACAGATGCTTGATAAGTGCAGAGGCAGAGAAAAGGTTGTGGCTGCTTTGATCAGAGAGTTAGCAGAAAGAGGCCTCAAAAAAGGAAAAGTTTTTGTAGGTCATTGTTTTAATGAAGACACAGCTGTGATTATAAAAGAAAAAATAAGGGAGGTTTTCCCTGAGGCAAAGGTAGAAATATATAACCTAAGAGGCCTTTGCAGCTTTTATGCCGAAAAAGGCGGTTTGATAATCGGTTATGAGAAATTCTGATTTACAGCATATACTTATTTTATAATTTCATACAAGTCTTTAATGCTGTTTAATACATAGTCAGGTTTAACTGTGGAATTAGACAGCATTTCTTTTGTGGTTTCACCTGAGAGAACACATACAGAAGTTACACCAGCATTTACAGCAGACATGATATCGGTATTGAGACGATCTCCGACAACAGCTATTTGGGAAGGAGTGCAGCCTTGTCTTTCCATAAACATGTTTATCATATGAGCATTTGGTTTCCCCGCTACAAATTCAGGTATTTTACCGGTGGTAATTTTAATAAGTTCCATGAAAGCTCCGGCGTCAGGCAATGAAAAATCTTCTTTGTATGGACACACAGCATCCGGATGAGTAGCCCAGTATGTTACACCGTCTTTAATATAATGACAACCGTCAGTAAGCTTCTGATATGTAAGAGTTGTGTCGAAAGCAAGTACCACGAAATCAGGCCTTTTTTCAGGATCTTCCGTATACTCTTTTACCAGTGTATATCCGGATTCTTCCAGATAATTTTCTAAAGATGGAGTTCCCAATAAAAATATTTTCGCACCGGGAGCGGTCTTGTCAAGCATATATACCAAAGCCTGGGCTGAAGTTGAAAAATCTTCAGGACTTGCAGATATTCCCAGGTTTTTTAGCTTATTCACATAATCCATAACGGACTTTGATGAGTTATTTGTAATATAAATAGCCCTTTTACCCTGAAGTTTCAAAGTCTCCAGAAAATCCAGAGTTCCCGGAAAGAGAGTAGTATCCAGATAAATGGTACCATCCATATCCAGCAAAAAATATTTTATATCGCGCAAATCTTTCATCTGTACTCCTTTTTATAAAACGAGAAAGTTATAGTCCTGTAGTGGTGACAAATCACGATTCTGACAGGTAGCAAAAAGAACCTGTGTGTTGTTCTTTTTGGTAAAATTATTTATAAATTCCAATGTCGTATTGTATCTTGTATCGTCATACTGAACAAAAGGGTCGTCCAGATACAAAGGTAACGTATCTTTGTCTGAATCAAGAAGTGAAGCAAGAGCAAATCTCATGGCAAGATATATCTGGTCTTCTGTGGCTCCACTGTAATCATTACCGGAATGTGACATCATATTAGTTTCATCATATATTGAAACCTGAAAATCAGAAGCAATACGAATAGTTCCATATTCTTTACCGGTCATTTCCAAAAGATAGTCATGTGTGTATTTGTTGATAACAGGACCGAAAGTGTTCTGCATTTCTGTTGTTGAGATTTCCAATACATTCTGGGCCAGATAAAGTGCATCCAGTTTGTTTTTGTATGTAGAAATCCGGGATTCAACCTCAGAAATGGCCTGATAAATATTATCACAATCGTCCAGGTCGCTATTTGCCTCAGGTGTAAGCTGAAGGGTAGTAATAGAGTCCCTGGTACCTTTTACATAGCTTATTCGTTGTTGTGTTTCCATCAACTCTTTAGTAACAGCTTCCAACTTTTCTTCAATAAGTTCAGGGGGACACTGCATTATATATTTAAGGGTATCCTGATTAAGTTTAGGATCTTGCAGAGATTTGGCTGTGACTGTCCACTTTTCCTCTAATTCTTCCATGGTTGCACCGGCTTTAAGGTCAACCAACTCTTCTTCTGCAACAGCCTTTTTGTATTTAAGATATTCCAACTGATGAAAATTTTCTTCAGTATCTGTAGGAATAGTTGGTGCTACATTTATTTTTAAGAGGCATATAATACTGAAAAGCAAAAACAGAAGAGTGACAACACCCGCTATAATCAAATGCAAAAAAGGCCTTCTTTCCAGGAACATATATACTGATGCAAAGATACCTGTTCCAAACAAAAGCAATGTCAGTATAAATAAAAATACGAACAAACCGGATTTCGTAGGCTTTAAATCGTCATAAAGACTTGGATCCATTGTGGACTTTACGCTTTCAATATCCTGATCAATGTCTTCAATTTCTTTTATTTTTCGTAAAATAACTTTTCTTGTTTCTAATATACCGAAGGCCCTTTTTATTTCGCCGAACTGCAAATAATAGGCACGACGTTTTTCCAGTTTTTCTTCATTTTCGGTCAATTGTTCCAGTTCATTGGAAAGATCCCCTATATGAGCTTGATTATTATCAATGACATTAAGCGTCGCTTTAAGTTTCTCTAATTTTTTATAAAGTTTATCCAGTACACCTTCTCCGCTTCGGTTTGTAATCTGGTGAATTGCCTTTTTTAAACGACGATTTGCTTCCTGAGATGATTCTGTTGAATCATTTGAAACACTGGATAACTTAGTAAAGAGAAGACCTGTTTTATCTTTAGTAAAATCAGCTTTTGAATCTAGCTGTGCAGCAAATACACTACAATCAAAAGCTCCTGCAGTCAGTCCTAATATATATTCACCAATTGTATTACCATCAGGCAAAGGAATTATTTCACCGGTAACGTCATTGTATAGAGTGATGACATCGGTCTTTTTTGATTGAGTAAATACCGCTACAGCACGATATATTTTACCCATATGAGAAAACGTAATTTCACCACCAAAGCGATCTTCCGGATTGCTCCCCCAGGGCAGAAACTTTTTTCTTGGATTATCTGAAGATCTGCTGTCGAAGCCGTATAACACAGCTCTTACAAAAGCCAACAGTGTGGACTTACCACTTTCGTTGTTTCCTTTAATAACGTTTACTCCATCGGTAAAATTCAGGTTTAAATTAGTGTGACAACCAAATTTGTTTATTTTTATATTCTTAATCTTCATCGATTACCACCTCTCCTGAAAAAGCCTGGAGCCCTAACTTCAACGCTTCTTGTTTCATTTCTTCATCAACAACCTGAGATAACATGTTTTTTACAAAAAAACCTTTAATTGTGGTTTCGTTTTTAAGTACCTCAAGATTTGTTTTTACAGTTGTTTCATCTTTGATTTTTATATAAAAATATTTATCGGACAGCATGGTTTTAAGCCTTGCCGGAGAAACAATAAATGTTTCCGGTAAAGCGCCTTTAAGAATAACTTTATAAAGGTTATTATCTCTTGGACATTGTTCAAGAACTGCTGCACAGATATCTTCGTTGCTTTCCACATCCGTAATATCTATATTTTTTACAATATATCGACGGATACATGTGTTTACAAATTTTGTTTTAACACTGTCTTTGCTTATCTGGCACAACATAACACCACAGGCATCACTTTCGTCAAAACCTCGCCCCTGAGGAATTCCGCTGTAACAATAAGGTGTAGAACCTACGCTCTTTACTCCGTAACTTTTATGTATATGACCAAAAGCCGCGTAATCGAATCCCATTTCAGAAAGGTTGTTCATGTTAACCGGGTTGTATACCGAGGTGGTACTTTCTGTGTCGCCGTGCATAAGTAAAATGTTGATGTACTCCTTATCCAGCTCCGGCAGTTCTCCTTTTCCGTCCTGTAAAAGAGTTTTTCTTGCAAATGCACCTGTAAAAGATCTTCCGTAAATGCGAACTCCATCTTTTTCAAAAAACTTGAGCTCGTCATCAAATATATGGACATTTTTGCTCCAATTGAATGTTACATAGGGACTTTCCGGAGTATAAGGGTCATGATTGCCTGCGGAAATACAAATGCTTATATCCGGGACAGACTTAAAATAGTTATTTATCAACTCAAGAGATTCCTGGCTTACACGTTGAGAATCGAACAAATCTCCTGCAATAAGTATAAAAGAAGCTCCTGTTTTTTTAGCTAATACTATTATTCTTCCTAAAACAGAAAATTGTTCTTCCCGTAAAACCTTTGCTTTTGAAGAATCTGTTGTAAAACACGAAAAGGGAGAATCAAGATGCAAATCTGCACAATGAACAATTATCGGATTGATATCCTTTGCAACCGGTACATTTTCCACTTCAATTACCTCAGCTTTTGTAAAAATAATATAGTAAGATACATATCCACATTATACTATAAATTAAGCATAAGAACAAGGTAAATAAATGTGTGTTTTTATATGGGGTTTGCCCCCCGTCACAAGGTGTAAAAAAGGGAAATAGTTTTTTTCGATACATGTCCACAAAAAACAACGTGAAAATAATAAAGTTGTGACGATTTTTATGTAAAATTGGGAAATAAGACCTGCCCCCTGTCTTGGGCCTAAAGACGCATATTATACCAAAAAAACACATAAATTTTGGTGGGAACCACTGAAATACAAGGCTTTAGCAAGGCCCAAGACGGGGGGCAGACCCCCGTCCAATATTTGACGATTTTCTGCTGCGTATTGTATAATTGCTTTGCGTTGTAAAGGTTGTAACAAATAATATTGAATTTTGAGAGGTTTATATGATTAAATATACACGCAAGTTCGGAGACAGATATGATGGATACCGATTGAAAAATATTGATCCTTTTTCCTTTATTGTTCCACATGTAATGAAATACAGAGCTGATAGCCAGGTGTATTTTACCAATGAATTAGATATAACAGAGTTGGAAGCTTTTGTAAGAGAACATGCCAACTCAGATATACCGGGACTGAAAATGTACCATGTAATTATTGCTGCAGCAATGAGAACGTATGCGTTAAGACCATATTTAAACCGTTTTGTAATGCATGGAAAGTTATTCCAGAGAAATCACCTTTGTGTTTCCATGGCAATTAAGCGCAGAAGTGACAAAGAGGAAACAACTACCTTGAAAGTTGCCTTTGACCATAAGGATACGCTTAAAGATGTTGTGGACAAATTTAATCGTATAGTTGAGCTAAACAAAGAAGAACTCAATGAGAATGGCACTGATAAGGTAGCCAAACTTTTAGGAAGTCTTCCTTCCTGGTTGGTGAGAGGTGCAATAAATTTCTTGTGGTGGCTTGACAAACATGGTAAAATGCCAAAAATTATCAACAAGGTGAGTCCTTTCCACACAGGTTTATTCATAACTAACATGGGATCTTTAGGAATTCCTCCTGTGTACCACCATATTTACGACTTTGGAACTACATCTGTTTTTGTGGCAATGGGTAACAAAACTACTAAATATGAATTAAATGAAAAAGGTGAGATAGAGGCAAAACGTAAAATGACAATAAAAGTCGTTGCCGATGAAAGAATATGCGACGGAGCATATTATGCAGGCTCTATGAGAATGATGAGCAGATTTATAAAAAATCCTTCTGCATTAATGACTCCGCCGGAAAAAATCGTTGTAGACGATGGTATTGTTATGAAAGGCAGAAAATCTTATGAAGTAACAGTTGGCGAAGAAGTTGAGCTTTGATCGGCTTCTGCCAACAGATTCATAAATTCCTGACCGGTTATATTTTCTTTTTCGTATAATTTTGCCGCAAGAGCATCAAGCTCTTTGCGGTTTTCTTTTAACAAATTCATTGTACGGGAATAACAATCGGATATAATTTTCATTATTTCCGCGTCAATACGGGCTGCTGTGGCATCGGAATAAGAACCGGTTACATTATCAGACAAGAACATATTTGTCTTTTTCTCTAAATTAACAAAACCGAATTCATTGCTCATTCCGTATTGTGTAACCATAAGTCTGGCAATCTGAGTAGCTCTTTCAATATCATTTGCAGCCCCTGTTGTAATTGAATTAAAAACTAATTCTTCTGCAGCACGACCGCCTGCTAACACACAGATATGTTCAAGTGCTTCTTCTTTGCTCATAAGATTTTTTTCTTCCTTGGCTACCTGCATAGTGTAACCTAAAGCTCCGCTGGTACGTGGAATAATAGTGATTTTATGAACAGGTTCTGTGTTGGAAAGTCTTGCAGCAACCAAAGCATGTCCTATTTCATGATAGGCTACAATATTTTTTTCTTTATCAGAAAGAACTTTGTTTTTGCGTTCCTCTCCCGCAAGAATAACTTCAACAGCTTCCTCTAAATCAGTCTGGAAAACTTTGTTTTTATTCTTTCTTACAGCCCTAAGAGCAGCCTCATTAATAATGTTTTCCAGGTCTGCACCTGAAGCACCGGGAGTTTGTCTTGCAATAACATCCAAGTCCACTTCAGTATCCATTATTACATGGCGGGCATGTACATTTAAAATGGCAACACGTCCTTCTAGGTCCGGTAAATCCACAGTAATTCTCCTATCGAATCTTCCCGGTCTTAACAAAGCTTTATCAAGCACCTCTGGCCTGTTTGTGGCCGCAAGAATAACAACACCCTTAGAGGAATCAAAACCGTCCATTTCAGAAAGCAACTGATTAAGAGTCTGTTCTCTTTCGTCATTTCCACCTAAAGTGTTATCACGACTCTTACCAATAGCATCAATTTCATCAATGAAAACAATACAAGGAGCATTGGAAACAGCCTGTTTAAACAAATCACGAACACGGGCAGCACCCATACCAACAAACATTTCTACGAATTCAGAACCGGAAAGAGAGAAGAATGGAACATGAGCCTCTCCCGCTACTGCTTTAGCCATAAGGGTTTTACCGGTACCGGGAGGTCCTACCAACAAAGCACCTTTAGGAAGCTTCGCACCAATAGAAGTGTATTTTGCAGGATAGTTAAGGAAATCAATAATTTCCTTTAAAGCAACCTTAGCCTCGTCCTGACCGGCTACGTCAAGAAATGTTTTACCGGTGGACTTTTCTGCGTAAAGCTTACTGGTGTTTTTACCAAAAGACATAACACCACCGCCCATTTTCTTGGACATATTACGCATAATCAGAATCATTATAGCTCCGGTGAGTAAAGTTGGTAGAATGATATACATAAGAACCTGGGTAAAAGTATTATCTTTCTGTATAGGAGAACCGTATTTTACCCCGGAAGCCTCCAATTCTTCCATCAACGTTGTATGTTCTACGTCGTATAAACGACCGGTTCTGTAAGTGACTTTAGCATAACTGTCTTCTTGAGCTACCGGTATGATTTCAATATAGTATGGTCCGAATTCAACTTCGGCTACCTTGTCTTCTTTCAGCATAGTTTTAAATTCACTGTATGATATTTCTTTTACCTGAGGAGCCATCATTGAAGGAATTACCACAAAATACATCAGTGATAAGACAATGGCAATAATTATAGGTAAAATAAATGCTGGCTTCTTTTCTTTCATAAACGTCCTCCGTATAAAATCGTATACACTTTTATTTTACCACCCTTATTAAATGTAAGCAAATGTGTTATTATAGTAAAAAAGGAGGTTTAACATGTTTGAAATTGTTGAAATGACAGAGGAATACGCAGAAGTCATATCCAAGTGGACTTATCTGCCACCTTATGAGATATATAGTATGAAACCAACGAATGATGAAATTGAACAGCTTATGAATGGCTTGCACGTGGCTGTGATAGAAGGGAATGAGCTTGTGGGTTTTGCTGCTTTTGGATGGTCTGCCCAGGTAATTTGTCCCGAAAGTGAAGAAATGTACATGGACGAAAGCTATACGGACATTGCATTTGGTTTAAAGCCTCAGCTGTGTGACAGGGGTCTTGGACTTAAGTTGGTAAAATGTTCTGTTGACTATATCAAAAAGCTTTTCCCGGAAGATGGTGTACGCCTTACAGTAAGGAAGGATAATATAAGGGCCAGGAAAGTTTACGAAAGAGCAGGGTTTCATAAGGATGTTGAGTTCTCCTGTGGAAAAGATAAGTTTGTGACTATGATTTTATAGAAATCATATTGTGTTAGTAGAGTTTTTTATTAAGGAAGATTTGTGAAATGTCAAAACTATACAAACCACAACTAGGAGGTTTTGCAAATAAGCTGGGACTTAAAAATGGTATTGATGAATTAATAAGGAGACCTGTGCCACAGCAGGAGATATTACATTTAAATAACAACGATATTAATGGTCCTCGGTTTGACGGGAAATCGGGAAATAAGTATAATAGGCGAAGAAATTACAGGAAACACAGATGATTGACTAGTTAAAGTAAATGAAATATACTTAAGAGAAAGGGAGTGGTTTTGATGGCTACGGAAAATATTATTTATCTGACTAACGAAACATTTGATAATATTGTAAAAAATAGTGAAAAACCGGTATTTGTAGACTTCTGGGCTGACTGGTGTGGTCCTTGCAGAGCATTGGCTCCGATTTTTGAGAGAGTTGCTTTGAACGAAGCATACAAGGATAAAATTGTTTTTGCAAAAGCAGATGTGGATAAATGCGAAATAGTGGCATTGAATTTGCGTATAGCAAGCATTCCCACTTTGATGCTTTTTAAAGATGGAGCCATTGCAGAAAAACTTATTGGTTTAAGAGCAGAAGACGAGATAAAAGAGATTTTAGATCAATATATATAATTAATCAAATTAAAATACAGGAGGGTTTCCGGACATGTCTAACAGTGTAAGTTTTGCAGATGAAAGAAAAGGATATAGCAAAAAACAGGTTGATGCATATGTGGCAGAAACAGAAGCTAAATTGAATTCTTTGAATACAGAAATGAATATTCTTAAAATGGAGCTTGAAAATTGTCGTAAACAGTATGAAGAGGTTTCGGCAGAATACAATCAGATTAAAGACAATAAAGAGCAGATTTCAGCAGCCCTTATTGATGCTCAGAACAGAGCTTCCGAAATAATGGAAGATGCTAAGAGAGAAGCTGAGGAAGAAAAAAATCGTTTAATTTCAGAAGCTGATGAAAAACGACAGCTAATAATTGAGCGTAACAAAATGCTTCGCGAAATGCGTATGGAAATTTGCGATTTATTTGAAGAAATGAAGCAGACTATGAATTTCTCATTTGATGGTATAATAAAGACTATTGACGGAGATATAGAAAAGTTTAAAACTGAAACACAGACTGCTTCAGATAAATATCCGATAGAATAATTTTCTTGAAAGGAAAAAACAACGTGAAAAAAACAAAAAAGGATGCTATTAAAAAGAACATAGTAAGAGTGGTTTGTCTTATTCTGGCAATAACAATGGTAGCCAGTACATTTTTATATTTAATTTATTACTTACTCCAATAACATAAAGCGAGGTTGCTATGCAGGTGTTTGCAATAACATTTCAAAAGGTTATAGAGTTTCTGGCGGGCTATCTAAATATAGATAGCTTTTGGGATATTGTCAGAACATTGCTGGACATTGGTATAGTTGCCTTTGTTTTCTTTAAACTTATTCAGATATTAAGAGATTCCAGAGCATGGCAGATTCTTAAAGGTGTAATCGTTATTCTGATTATTTCAGTAGTATCAAATTTTCTGGGCTTTACTACAATTTCATATATAATTGGTATCATTTTACAGGTATTGCCTGTATTATTGGTTGTGTTATTCCAGCCTGAAATACGAAGAGCTCTGGAAGGTATGGGTAAAGGCCAATTACGATTCTTTCTTAAAGGACAGGCAGGAAGTCATGGTACTTCAAAAATTATTGATGAAGTGGTGACCGCTACCGTCAACATGGGAAAATCCAGAATCGGTGCCTTGATTATATTCGAAAGAGATACGAACCTGGGCGAAATTATACGTACAGGAACAGTAGTGGATGCGGAAGTGTCTTCACAACTTCTTCAGTTGATTTTTGTACCCAATACTCCTTTGCATGACGGTGCTGTTATTATTAGAGATAACAAAGTTTACGCAGCAGCATGCTTTTTACCACTCAGTACAAATCGTACCCTGAGCAAAGAACTAGGAACAAGACACAGAGCAGCTCTGGGAGTAACAGAAAACTCCGACTGTGTAAGTGTAATTGTTTCAGAAGAAACAGGGGGTATTTCCATAGCTGAAAACGGAGTGTTGAAACAGAGATTAACAGAAAAAGAGCTTCGTGAATTTTTATACAATACATTGGTTAAAACAGACAATGATTCTTTAGGCCGTCGCTTTAAGTTCAGAAAGGACGGGGTAAAATGAAAGAGAAAATTTCAGAATTCTTAAAATCAAAAAGTTTCTATATTACTTTTTCTATTTTTCTGGCAATCGGAGCTTGGTTAATGGTTGTAAGTTCCCAGAACCCAAAAGAAAGCAGGAGTATTGAAGTTCCTATTACGTTTGTAAACTCTCAGATATTAGAAGAAAATGACCTGGTTGATAATAGTGCTACTACATTGCCGACTACAGTTACCGTTAAAGTTTCCGGTAGTGAAGCTTTTGTGGATCGTCTTCAGCCAAGTGATCTTTATGTTGAAGTGGATTACAGTCAGATTACCGGTCCGGGCAATGTAACATTGGAAATCAAAGAGCCTGTTTGTGATACTTTAGGAGTTTATGTTGACTCATATTATCCGATGACCATAGAATGTGTATATGACAAAACAGTTGAAAGATACATTGATGTGGAAGTTGATTGGAATGAAGATGTAACGGCCAGTGGTATTTCTATTGTAAGTGCAGTTGCAGAACCTTCAAATATACTTGTGACAGGTTACTCTATGGATGTGGACCGAATTGCTTCTGTTAAAGTGAATCTGGCTGATATGGGATCCAAAATCAGTAAAAGTGGTTCGGTAAGTTTATCATGTCACTTCTATGATAAAAACGGCGCTGAGATAACCAGAGATTTTGCCGGAGAAAAAGTAGTGGTTCGCTATACAACCGGTAAAATAGTTCCTGTTAAATACAATCTTATTGGTGCTCCGGCAGACGGCTATTATGTTGTATCACATTTACCATCAGTGACATCTGTGACCTTAACAGGAGATGCAGAAGTAATTAATGATATTTCGTCTGTAAACTTAAGCAACATAAGTATTCAAGGAAGCAATAAGAATTTTACAAAGGGTGTGAACATTTCAGACTTTTTACCAAAAGGTGTGTCAGCTGTAGGTGTTTCTCAGGTAGATATCAGTATCAATATATCGAAATATGCTACAAAGACAGTTGCTATCAGCCAGGACAAGTTGAAAAAGACCGGGGAAAATACCGGATACCTGTATGAATATGTTTTAAGTGACAATAACCTTCAAATTAAGGGAACAGAATCCGCTTTAGGAAGAGTAACGGATACATCAATTTCTTATTCCATTGATGTTACAAAATTAGGAGAGGGTACACATAAAAATGTGAAAGTAACTTTTGAATTGCAGGAGGGTGTAACTATGGATAATATAGTTACATGTGATGTTAAGGTAACACCTTTGGCTACACCGGGAGAGAATCAGCCTCAGCCTACTGAACCTGCAGAACCCTTAGAATAATAATCAGCCAGCAATAAATCTGTGAGACGGCCGTAGCTTGCTACGCCGTCTTTTATGTTGTTGGCTTGCAGATAAGTATCGTTTACTTTTTCAGATATTTCACCAATTTTTGTATCATATTTATCCCAGAATGTTATTGAATAGTTGATATCTGCTTTTATGTCATCAGACATATGTTTCCATGCTTCTGTCCATAGTTGATAATTTACTGAATAAAGCGAATTAAGACAATTTATAATTGCTGAGTAATAACCTGAATATTGAAGATAGGAATTTTCGCTATTTATACAGGCAATAAAAGAAATGAAATTTGCTTCATCTTCCCTGGCGATAGCTCTTTGGTGAGCCATTTCATGACAGACAGTGGAACCAAGTGATGCAACGGGTGTATATTTGTTTATAACAGGCTCCGGAATCATATAAGGATATATTCCGGTAATATTTGTATAACACATCCATTTCGAGAACAGTGCAGGTTTTGCATTGGTAAAAAAGCCATCAGCCAGCAGTTTGTTATATTTTTCCGGCATGGTTACATAAGCTTCACCGGCAATTTTTGCTAATTCATTAAAATTATACATCTGCTTTAGGTTTCCGGCATCTTCTTCTGGTAATGCTTCTCGTATGGTGTTAGCCATTTCAATGTAGCAAACAGTCATTTGATAAAGCTCTTTTGCCGAGTAGGTTTTTGAATCATTATATCCCAGCCTTGTGTAAATAGTCTGACTGTTGTAATTTAAGCCACCAGACCAAATGAATACAGAAACAGCAAGCTCTGCTAATATAATAATAAAAGCTAAAAACTTCAACAATGGTTTATAAACAAAAGTTTTTTGCTTTTTGCCGGCAGAAATTGTTTTGTATACTGAAAGAATAAGAGTAAGGATTATACAAATAACTAATATAAGCAATACAATTTCACCTATGGAAAAAGGTAATAAATGGGTAATCCATTTAAGAGGTGCCGTAATAAGGTTATAGGCACCATTACTGTAATACTTTGTTACAAAGTCAGGAAAATGTCTACTGATTTTATAAATTACAATTGAAAACAGGGCAACAATTGTAAAAATTATTAATGTCTTATGCTTTTTCATCTAGTTTCTTCTGCACTGGAGCAGGAACAGGTAAAGTAAGAGAACCATATTCTGTAACGAACCAAGGGTCTCCTAATAAATTTTTATTTATTTTTCTGCGTTTTTTCTTTTCTAAAGTTATAGGTCTGTACATACCAACACCGGGACAACCTATATAAAGAGTTTTGAACTTACGTCGCAAGGATTTTTTGCCGTCATCCTTTATAGTTACTATGTATGGTAATTCAGGGGTATAGGCGTTGTCTATAGAAGCTCCTTTGAAAAAAGCCAAAGGAAGATAGCTGTATTTATTTAATGGCTCGGATAAGAGATTTTTAACTTCCTTTTCATCAAGCTTTTCTTCATTTCTAAGGAAGCTGATCATTTTCAGACCTAAGTTACGGTCTACAGCATAAATACGTAAAGCAATTACAAAAAGTGCAGCAACCTTTTCAGGAAGATTTAATGTGCTCTCCGCAATGTTAAGAAATACGTCAAAATCAGTAGGAAGCTCATGAAAAAGCACTTCTGAATATTTTTCTTTTGCCATATCGGACCCCTCATTTTTATAACATAATATCATTAATATGATACTTGTAAAGCTCTGATATGTCAAACAGATAAACAATAAAAAATACCGCCGGACGTGACTTTAAGGTTGCATAAAGAAAGTGTGTGTCCGGCGAGTAAGGGGGTGGGCAAATTTGTGAAAAACTATTTAATTAAATTATCCGTGGATAGCAGGTAACATGAGAATATCGCCTTCGTAAATTGTTGAGTCTGTTAATCCGTTAATCTCTTTAATCTGTGAAATAGCAGTTCTGATATTCATGTTTGGATAGTATTCACAGGCTAAAGACCAGAGAGAATCTCCGCTTTCTACTGCTACAGGAGCATATTCTAAATTTCCGTTGTCACCACTGGCAAAAACTACAGTGGATACCAATAGAAAGGCAACCAGACATATGGAAAGGGCAACGCAGATTCTGCGTCTTCTGAATTTCTTCTGTATATGTCTTTTTCTTAAGTTGTATATTAATTCTTCGCTGCTATTGTAATTCTTCCATGAGTTTCGTCTTCTGTTCATAATAAATACCTCCGTAGTTTAAATGCTTTATTTTGTAATCCGAACAATTTGTTCGTAGATGTTATTGTTTGGTACGAACATATGTTATCAGAATATTTGTTCGATGTCAATAGCTTTTCGAAAAAATGTTCGAATAAAATTTGGTTTGTTTGGATTACAGGTATATTATCTCGGAAATGGTGTACAAAAAAACGGACTGTAAGTTTTCCCGGAAAAGAAAAAGAAGACATTTTACCTGATTGACAAACAATATACCTTGTGATATACTACCAAAGGTTTATGACCGTTTTCTTGGAAACCGGACACTCCGACCTCTTTCTAAGAATACGGCACAATTTATTAAAAGGAGATTTTGACCATGACAAAAGAAAGAAAACAAGAAATTATTGCTACTTTCGGTACACACGAAGGTGACACAGGTTCCCCAGAAGTACAGGTTGCTTTGTTGACAGAAAGAATCAACCACTTAAACGAGCACCTTAAAACTCACAAGAAAGACCACCATTCAAGAAGAGGTCTTTTGATGATGGTAGGTCAGAGAAGAGGTATGTTACAGTATCTTGCTAAAGTAGATATTGAAAGATATCGTTCTTTGATTGAGAGACTCGGACTCAGAAAGTAATTTGAATTTGATAGCAAAGAGCGGCTACGCGTCGCTCTTTGTTTTCATAATAAAGACAAGTAAGTATTTTAATTTTAACGGCACTAAAGGCTGTAGAAAGTAGGTTGTGTAACTGATGTTTTTGAAAAATTTATTTAAAGGAAAAGGAAAAGATGGGGGACAGAACCTACATGCTACCGCCAAGTGTCAGAACGAGGAGGACAAAATGTTTAAAACTTACAAAACAACTTTAGCCGGCAGAGAGCTGGTTATTGAAACAGGTAAGCTGGCACAGTTGGCTAATGGTGCTGTGTTGGTAAGATACGGCGAAACTGTAGTTCTTTCTACAGTAACAGCTTCTAAGGCACCAAGAGACGGAATTGACTTCTTCCCACTTAGCGTTGACTATGAGGAAAAACTCTATTCTGTAGGTAAAATCCCGGGTGGATTTACAAGAAGAGAAGGAAAGCCTTCTGAGAAAGCTATTCTTACATCAAGAGTAATTGACAGACCAATAAGACCTTTATTCCCTAAGGACTTAAGAAATGATGTTGTCGTTGTAAACACTGTTATGGCTGTTGAGCAGGATAACTCTCCTGAGATCGCTGCAATGATTGGTACATCTGCTGCAATTGCTATTTCCGATATTCCATGGGGTGGCCCTATCGGCGGCGTTGTTCTCGGTTTAGTAGATGGTCAGGTTGTAATTAACCCTAACTCTGCTGAAAGAGAAAAGAGTGACATGTATGTAACTTTGGCAGGTACAGCTGACAAGATCTGTATGATTGAAGCTGGTGCTAACGAAGTTCCTGATGATGTAATGCTTAACGCAATTATCGAAGGTCATAAGACAATTAAAGAAATCTGTGCATTCATTAACGAAATCGTTGCTGATTGCGGTAAGCCTAAGTTTGAATATGTTTCCTGTGATGTTCCTGCTGATATGTTTGCAGACGTAATGGAAATTGCCCACGAAGAAATGAAGCAGGCTGTTCTTGCAGTTGATAAGACTGTAAGAGATGATGCAGTTGATGCTCTTACAAAGAAAGTTCACGAAGCTTTGGATGAAAAGTATCCTGAGCAGACATCTCTTATTAATGATGCTATGTACAAGCTTCAGAAGAAGGTAGTAAGAAACTACTTACTTAAGGAACACAAGAGAGTAGACGGCAGAGGCATGGAAGAAATCAGACCTTTAAGTGCTGAAGTTGACACTATTCCGAGAGTACACGGTTGCGGTCTCTTTAAGAGAGGTCAGACACAGGTTATGACAATTGCTACATTGGCTCCTGTATCAGAAGCTCAGAAGTTAGACGGTATTGATGAAGAAGTATCTAAGAGATATATGCACCACTACAACTTCCCTTCATACAGTGTAGGTGAAGCAAAAAGCTCAAGAGGTCCCGGACGTCGTGAAATCGGTCATGGTGCTTTGGCTGAAAGAGCATTGGTACCTGTAATTCCTTCTGAAGAAGAATTCCCATACTCCATGAGATTGGTATCTGAAGTTCTTATGTCCAACGGTTCTACATCACAGGGTTCTGTATGTGGTTCCACATTGGCTCTTATGGCTGCAGGTGTTCCGATTAAGAGACCTGTTGCAGGTATTTCTTCAGGTTTGGTAACTAACGAAGAAGATGAAAACGACTTTGTAACATTTATGGATATCCAGGGTATCGAAGACTTCTTCGGTGATATGGACTTTAAGGTAGCAGGTACAGAAAAGGGTATCACAGCTATCCAGGTAGATATTAAAGTTAAGGGCCTTTCTTACGAAGTAATTAAGCAGGCATTTGCTCTTACAAATAAGGGTCGTATGCAGATTCTTAATGACATCATCCTTCCTTGCATTCCTGAGCCAAGAGCTGAAGTTAACGAATATGCTCCTAAGATGTTTACAATGAAGATCGACCAGGATAAGATTCGTGAAGTAATCGGTACAGGCGGTAAGGTAATCAACAAGATTATTGCTGATACAGGCGTTAAGATGGATATCATGGAAGATGGTACTATCTACATTGCTACAAGCGATAAGGCAGCAGCTGAAAAGGCTATGAAGATTATCGAAGGTATCGTAGGTGATCCTGAAGTTGGTACAGTTTACGAAGGTAAGGTTACAAAGTTGATGGCATTTGGTGCTTTCGTTGAGTTCTTACCCGGTAAAGAAGGTCTTGTTCACATTTCTAAGTTAGCTGACCACAGAGTAGAGAAGGTTGAAGATGTAGTTGCTGAAGGCGATATGGTTAAGGTAAAATTAATTGAAATCGACAAGCAGGGCAGACTTAACCTCTCCATTAAGGATGTTAAAGACGACGAGTAATTTGTCGGTAAAATATCTGTAAAATGATTAAAGGCGATTCCGTAAAAGGAACCGCCTTTATAATTTTAAAAAGCCTGTGGGACATATTATATTTTACAGGGCCATACGATAAATTTTAGCCATATCCTCTTTATTAAGTGGAACCACTGCACCATTAGCACCGCCTGTCTTTTCGTGGCAGCTGGCAGCCATAAATTCAATCTGTTCATCGGTAGGAGTTACACCCAGTTCTTTCATATTTGTAGGCATTTTAATTGCACGATAGAAATCTTCCATAGCACATATGCCTTTCTCAACAGTTTCGGCGTCGTCAGCCCCGGGAGTAACACCCATAACATTAATTGCAAACTTAACAAAACGATGGGGAGCAGCTTTCCATACGTATCTTGCCCAGCTTCCCCAGATGGCAGCCAGACCTGCGCCGTGAGCTACATCAAACATACCGCCGATTTCGTGTTCCATATTGTGAGTTGCCCAGTCACCACCGGCAGTACCGCAACCTGTAAGACCGTTATGAGAAAGACTTCCTGCCCACATAAGGTCAGCTCTTGCCTTGTAGTTTTTAGGGTCGTCTACCAGAATTTTTGCATATTCCATAACATTTTTCAGAAGTGCTTCGCTGATGGCATCTGTAATATCCATGTTATCTTCCTTGTTAAAATATCTTTCCATTGTGTGCATTAATATATCTGCTGCACCGCTGGCTGTCTGATAGTCAGGAAGTGTCATTGTAAGTTCAGGGTCCATAATTGTAAAAGCAGGACGAAGGAAGTCAGCGCCAAAGTCTCTCTTAAGACCGTTCTTCTCATTGGTAATTACAGCACCATGACTCATTTCACTGCCTGCAGCTGCAATGGTAAGAACAGAAGCAACAGGAAGTGCTTTTGAAGGAGCTCTTTTACCGATAAAGTAATCCCATACATCGCCTTCGTTGGCAAGACCTAAACTGATACCTTTAGCAGAGTCGATAACACTACCGCCACCGACAGCAAGAATAAAGTCAATTCCTTCCTTTTTACCAAGTTCAATACCTTCGTAAACTTTTCCTACATGTGGATTTGGCACTACGCCGCCCAGCTCTACATAAGAAATTCCGGAAGCGTCCAAGCTTTCTTTCACACGATCCAAAAGTCCTGATTTTTTTGCGCTCTGTCCGCCGAAGTGGAGAAGAACTTTAGAACCGCCGTGAGCTTTAACTAAATCACCAACCTGACATACTGTGCCTTTACCAAACACAACTTTTGTTGGTGTGTAATATTCAAAATTAGTGTACATTTTACATTCTCCTTTACGTTTTGTTTCTGTAAAAAGTATAACATAATAGCCCCATGGTGTAAAACCACAGGGCTGTTAAAATGAGATGTTTTGATTATTGGAGATTAAGCTTTTTATTAAGGTGGCGTTTGAGCAACAGGTAGGATACGACTATTACTATCACTAGTAACAAAATCTGAAGTCCGCTCTCCAGATGGATGATGCTTTGATATCTGGCATCCATTTCTGCCATTCTTTGTTCTGAAGTTGCCGCAGAAATCCAATTAAGATGGTTTGAGTACATTTTTGCTCTTAAGACATTAACAAGGAGAAAACCGATTAATGTTACAATATTTTCACCTATAAACAATAATGTACCTAAGATTTTTCTATTATTACTGCTTCCGGTGCTTCCGATGGTTATGGCAAGGTAAGCTGCTAGCAAGATCATGATAATATATAAAATAATTACCAATATTTTTTCTACACAATAAAGAGCATTTAGAAGTCCGGAGTCAAAATATGCAAAAACTATATTATTTGAAATCATATGATATTTTAGGGTATAGCCAATACTTGATGGTGACAAAATAAGACACATTTCTGTTATAAAAATAATGAAACATAAAATTCCTGCTAGGAAAACAAAAAATATAGAAAGCATTGACGTAATTAACTTTGAAAGAATCAACTGATTAGATGTGACAGGCAAAGTAAAGGTCAGATATCCTTCGTTACCGTACATGTTTTTATAAAAACGACGGGCAAGAATTATAAAAGTTATTATAATAGCAGAAAGCACTCCGGCTAAACATATTGTAAATAGCAGATTGTTAACAAAATTCAAAGCCTCTTTTAGATAATTATCACTGAGACTGTTGAAGTGAAGCGCAAGTACAGGAAAGATGGCTGCCAACATACTTAAAACAATCATTCCTAAAGCAATTGTTCCAATAATTTTTCCTGTTGCTCTAATTTCATGCTTAATAAGTTTCCTTAACATTTGAACACCTCCCTAAATAACAAATCCAAAGACTTGCCGTGCTCTTCACGGACTTCGTCAACGGTGGATTGCATGGCAATCTTACCGTCTTTAATAATGATAAATTCATCTAAGAATTTTTCTATATCGTAAAGTAAATGAGTGGATAAAATAACCGTTGCACCTTCACTGTAATTGGAAACAACTGTACTTAAAATGTAATCTCTTGCAGCAGGATCTACCCCCGCAATTGGTTCATCCAGCATATAAAGTTTTGCTTCTCTGGACATAACTAAAATCAGTTGTACTTTTTCCCTTCCGCCTTTTGAA
This sequence comes from Oscillospiraceae bacterium, assembly GCA_015069135.1. GTDB lineage: Bacteria > Bacillota > Clostridia > UBA1212 > SIG427 > SIG427. Next base: position 191,216 of record SVJE01000002.1, read on the forward strand.
AGTTCTTTAAGTCTGCGCTTCTCGTCGATATCAAGAGACTTTAACATCTCTCTGGCTTTATCCATATTAAAATCTGCATAAAAGTCGTTAAAATATTCCAATACATCCCTAACTTTAAGGTTAATTCTTAAATATGTATTATCGGGAAGATAAGAGACTAATTTTTTTGTTGCTACACATGGTTTCATGTTGTTAACCAGTATTTCACCGGCAGTTGGCACCAAAAGTCCGGATGCTAATTTTATCAACGTTGTCTTACCACTGCCATTAGGTCCTAAAAGTCCGATAATTTTACCTTTGGGAATAGATAAGTTGATTTTATCCAAAGCAGTAACAGTGGAATATTTCTTAGTAAGGCTTAAACATTCAAGAATATAATCCATGTCATATCTCCTTCCTGAGCTTTTCAATCAGTCTTGCAGCATCTGCAGCGTCTGAGCCCATGCTTTTCATTTTTTCTAAATACTCAAGGGTTAAAGCTTCCGCCATTTCCTTTTTTCCGGCATCAAGAACATCCTGATTAGTAGTAACAGTACGACCGCTGTTTCTTTGAGTCTCGATAAAGCCTTCCTCTTCTAAATGTGCAAAAGCTCTTTGCATGGTATTGGGGTTTACTGCTGCTTCAAGGGCTAACTCTCTTACACTAGGAAGTTTGTCCCCGGCTTTATAATGACCTCTGAAAATGTCTTGTTTTATGCGTTCCACAATCTGAGGATAAATAGGTTTATCAGCGGCAAAATCCCATGCCATTTGTAATACCTCCTTGCTGTATTAGTGTATTAAGCGCTTAGTACACTTTAAGAATAAAGTATGTTTTATCTTTTGTCAATACTTTTTTTATATGGCTACTGCAAATCGACAAATTATGACTTGCTTCCATACTAAAATAATCACGCAGAGGTGATTTACAAATGATGAAAAAGGCGTGGAGTTTGCGCATTAAAGAAATTATGAGTTATTTATCTGAAATGAAACCGGATAAATATGATACGGTTATAATGATTATTTTATTTTTTATGGGGAGAGCTCATCTCCCGGGAGGGATTACTGCTTTTGGCTTTCCGGCGTTGATGACAAGTATACTTTCTCCTCACTGTAAAATGTTCCCGGGCATATCTTTTTTGTATTTTTTTTGTACAGCAATAGGTGTCATATCCATCGGGGAATGGTGGCAGTTATTTGTGCTTACTATAAGTAGTATAACCTTTTATCTTATAATGATTTTTGATAAAAGAGCTACTGATGATCCAAGGAACGACCAGGAGAAATATCGTTTTTCCCTGTGGGTGAAAGCCGGGATGGTTCTTGCTGTTTCTCAACTGGGTCCTATGTTTATAGCTGTATCAGTCAGTAAGAATACGGCCGATGCTCTTGTAATGATGTTTTTCCAATTGTTTGTAAGTTTCATTGCTTTTTATGTTTTTAAAACGGTAATTACTGTTCTTGGGGATAGTATTTCCAGAAAACTTATGAGTAATGAAGAAATGGCTTGTATGGCTATATCTTTTGCAGTACTTATTCTGGGTCTGCCGGATGTTATTTTAATGGGAATTTCCTTAAGGAGAGTTATATGTGTTTGCATCACCCTGATTTTTGCACACAGGGGTGGTCTTGGAACAGGAGCTGCCTGTGGCATCTGCGTAGGGGCATTGTTGGCGGCAGCCTCAGGTACGGGCGAATTTACTCCTGTAATGATGGGGCTCTTAGGTTTATGTGGCTTTTTGTCGGGTGTTCTTAACCGCTTTGGAAAGTTTGGAGTAGGTGCCGGTTTTATACTTGGTAACCTGGTCTTTTCTCCTTTGGTAACCTTAAGCGCTGATTTAATAATGAGTTTTTTTGAAGTGGGTTTTGCTGTGATAATATTCTGCATTTTACCGGAACAAGCAACTAAATTTTTAAAATTACCTCAGCTTACAGGTGTACATATTCCAACCGTAAAAATAAATTATGCAGATAAACTGAGAAATACTGCTATTTCAAGATTAAGCAATTTTAGCGATATTTTAAAAGAAATGTCTCACGTTTGTAATGAGCTTACTGAGAAAAATAAAACTGAACCGGAAAAAACTGACCTTATGACGGCTATGAACCGAATCACTAATAATGTTTGTCACAGATGTATATTAAAAAATGATTGTTGGGAGAAAAACTTTTACCAATCTTACAAAAATTTTTTGAGTATTCTTACCACATTGGAAATTAAAGGAAATGTTAAGCCTGGGGATATTCCAATTTCTATGTCTGAAAAATGTGCCAGATCAGCAAGAATTATTGAAGAATGTCGTGCCACTTTAGAAATGGGCAGGGTGGAAACTTTGTGGAGAGGGCGTCTGGAAGAAAGTCGTAAACTTATTCCTGCACAACTTATGGGGCTTTCAGGCATACTTGATAATCTGGCAAAGGAAGTAGATATGAGTGTACGTTTTATGGATAATCTGGAAAGAGATATTATAAGGCAGTTCAGAAAGAGGGAACTTCGCATCAAAAATGCAACAGTTTGCAGAAACCGGTATGGCAGATATGAGTGCCATATCGAAATTAAGTGCTGTGATAATCCGGGAGAGGGACAGGCGTGTATTAAGGATTATGCTGCTATTATTTCAGATGTACTTGGTGTGGTAATGGGTCCTTGTGATGGCTTTTGTCAGCAAAATGAAGAAAATAAACTTTGGTGTAAGGTGTCATTTTACGAAAAAGAACCTTTACATACGCATGTTGGAGTGGCATGTACTCCTGCCTATGGTAGTAGTATTACTGGGGATTCACATTCGTATATGTCGATTGACAGGGGAATTCAAATGGCGGCATTAAGCGATGGTATGGGCACGGGAGAGGGTGCTTCCAGACAGAGCCGGGCGGTAATTCGTTTGTTGGAATTGTTTATGGAAAGTGGTCTCGATAAGTCTGCTGCAGTTTCTATGATTAATGCACTTCTGGAAAATGGTTCAGGTGAAAAAGAACTTTCTGCTACAGTTGATATGGCTGTGTTTGATTTGTATCAGGGCAGGGTCTCTTTTCTTAAGTTGGGAGCCATGCCCGCCCTTATTAAACGTGATGAACGTATTGAAATGGTTAAGGTGGCCAATCTTCCGGTAGGACTTGCCCCTTATGATGAGCCGGTTCATGCAGTGGAACGGAAAGTGGGTAATGGTGATTATGTAATTATGATGACTGATGGAGTGGGAGAGGCTTATCGCCGTGCAGGAGTAAAGGATTCTGATTTCTACGGTTTCATTGAACAAATTACTGAAGGTGCACCTCAGGAAGTGGCAGAAAAAATTATAAAGAAGGCATTGGCCATCAGTGGTGACAAACCGAAAGACGACATGTTGGTTATGGTGACAAAGGTTGTGGCGTAAAAGGCGGGGTAACGAGAGTTTATTACTGCTAAATGGGTAAAATTTTATGATTTTAGCAGTAATTGCACTGACGTTGTGTGGTGTTTTATTGTATTTATCAGTGTAAAATGCCAGAAATTCCGGAAAAACCCTTGATTTTACTACGGAATCGAAGCAATTACACTGACAAAGAATAATTTTTGACTTTAAAAGTCAGTGTAATTACTGCCATTTGATGAATTATTAGAACCGATAGCAGTGTAAAAAAATTGAAAGGCGAGCTTGCTTTGTGTTATAATACCTTCTGCTCTTGTCCCGGTGGTCTAATGGATACGATTCTAGACTCCGACTCTGGCGATGTGGGTTCGATTCCCGCCCGGGATGCCAAAACCTTGCAAATTTTTTGCAGGGTTTTTTGTTTACTACAGAAATACGACGGACAAAAATAAAAGAATGTGATATAGTGTCTTTAAGGGTGAAAGGAGGCACTATGTATCAGTACGAGTACAATTATCTTGAATACATTCTTGCACTGTGGAAGATATCACAAAAGATTAAAAAAAGAATAGAAGTTCTTCCTAAAGGACGTATAGATGTTCATACAATTAGAGGATACAAGCAACTTTATCTGCACACATACGAAAATGGCAAACGTATAGTTAAGTATCTTTCTCCCGTAAGGGATGCTGAGCTGATAAAACAAACAGAAAAAGGAAGAAAAGAAAAAATACAGCTAAAAAAACAATTAAAGTTTTGTGAAAGTGTTATAAAAAGAAATTTGCCGGTAGCTATAGAAATGATAGAAAGTTTCAAGCCGACAGGCGAGGCATTTCCGCCATTTGATAGTCAGAAAAAAGAAAGACGGGACCAATTATCAATTCTTACTGACAGAGGCGAAATGGTAAGGTCAAAATCAGAAAAGTTTATTGCCGACACATTATATAAATATAATTTAGATTACAGATATGAGCAAAAATTAGATTTGGATGGAATGTTGTTTCATCCGGATTTCACAATCATTAATCCACTGAACAACAATACTTATTATTGGGAACATCTTGGCTTGGATGATCCAAATTATTTAGTGGGTTGGGAAAACAAGAAGAGGATATATAAAGAAAATGGAATTGAGATAGGTAATAATTTAATTATAACAACAGAAAAAGATAAAAACAGATTCAAAGAAATAACAGAGCAAAACTTTACAATAAAAAGGTATAGGAACTTAATACAATAAATAAAACCCTGCTGTTGCAGGGCTTTATTACGGGACCAAATTGATAAACTAAAAATCAAAGCAACTTTTTAAGCACAATTGCTCTTAATGGATAAGCTATCAATCCTGCCAGGAAAATTTTTACACATTCAAAAGTGATAAAAGGTGTAAATCCGCTTTTTATGGCTTCCATAAAAGTAAAATTGCCGAAAATAATTAACCACATAGAACCGATGAAACAACAGCAAGCTACACCGGCTATCATGCCTACGAAGTAAAGATAAGCATTTTTAGGATTTCTGTCTACTATAAGTCCGGTAACAGCTGTAAGTGCCAGAAAGCCTATCAAATATCCCCCGGTCCGTCCGGCAAACTGCATATATCCACCGGCCCAGTTTGCAAAAACAGGCAAACCTAAGGCTCCTAACAGTAAATACAGGATAACCGAAATGAGACTTCTTTTAAAGCCAATAACTGCAGCTGTAAGACAAATAATGCCGGTTGCAGCGGTGACAGGAATAGCTGCTTGCCACTCAAAAAACATAGGAGCCACCAGGCATATAGCTGCAGTGAAAAGTGCAATATAAATCAAATCTTTAAAACTAAAAACCTTTTTAGATCTTGCCATAATTAAAAACTCCAATTTCCGTTTTCGAATATTTTAAATTCCTTGCCGTCTTTATCATAACCGGTAATGTTCATATCTTCAGAACCAATCATAAAGTCCACATGGATAATAGAGTCATTAACACCCTTTGCAACACATTCTTCCAGACTTAACTTTTCATAGCCGGGAATAACATTGTTAAAGCCGGCACCCAAAGCCAGGTGACAGCTGGCATTTTCATCAAAAAGAGTTTCGTAGAAAAGAATTCCTGTTTCCTTAATAGGGGAAGTCTTAGGAATAAGCGCAACCTCTCCCAAATATCCTGCCGTTTCGTCAGAAGCAATCATGTCGCGTAAAATGTCCTCGCCTTTTTCAGCCTTAACATCCACAGCTTTACCGTCCTTAAAAGTAACACTGAAGTTTTCAATAAGCTGTCCTCTGTAAGAAAGAGGCATGGTTGAAACTACAGTACCCTCAGCACATCCCTTCATAGGAGTGGTAAAAATTTCTTCGGAAGGCATATTGGGGTTATACGCTACACCGGACTGAGTTGTTTCTTCGCCACCCATCCACAAAAAGTCAGGGTTCATACCCACGGTAAAATCAGTTCCGTTACTGCTATTGAAAACCAATTTGTCCAACTTCATGGAATTAAGCTTCTGATAGCGGGCTTTTAAATTTTTATTGTGAGCATCCCATTCAGCAATTGGATCATTATCTTTGTTAACGCGGACAGTCTGTAAAATAGCATCCCATAATTTGTTTACAGCTTCGGACTTTTTAAGTTCAGGGAATACCTTTTTAGCCCACTTTGGTGAAGGTACCGCCGCAATTACCCACTGTTGTTTTCCATCATATTGATCCATGTAAATTTTTCTTACTTTCTTTCTGGCAACAGTAGCTTTTTGTAGCTTTTCTTTATTAACACCTGCTAAACCGTCAGGATCTTCAGAAAGAATAAAAATTGTAGCAGGAAGTTCATCAACTATTACCTGATGTTTTTCTCTTCTCCATTGAGGGACCTTACAAAGTTGGGTGATAGTTTCACCTCTGTATATAATTTTCTCGAGTTCCTGACAGGACCAGTCTACATCTACCCATTTGGCTCCGGCTTTATAACACTGTTGTGCAAGTGAACAAACAAAATCCTGCTGGTCAACAGCAGCATAAATAACTACGCCCTGACCTTTCTGGACATTGGCACCTTTTTCTACCACAAGACGGGCATATTTTTTCAAAAGTGTTTTATTCATAGTACAATCTCCTTAATGCTTATTATATAGTATTATAGCACATAATAACAAAAGGGAAGCACTTTATTTTTTCCTCAGAACATTGTATAATAAAGTACGTGATTTTTTATGGATAACAGGAACAAAGCAAAGGAGATTCATTATGTCTGTTCTACACATAATAGAAATTATTATTTTTATTGCTGCGTCCTTCGGAATATATAAATTGTTTAAAGCAAAAAAATATCAGATACCGACATGTTTGGCAGTAATTACATTGTTGTTTTTGATATTGTTATTTCAATTTGTATTTTTGCCGGGACACAGTGGACCTTCTATATCTTTTAAGGGTGGAGATCACCTTACTTTAGAAGTCGGTACAAACTATGATGTAAATTCAGTTATTGCAACTGATGGTCTTAGTGATATTACAGATTTACTTAAAGCTGATAGTACACCGGATACAACAAAAACAGGTGAATATACAATTAGGTACACATTGGAGTATAAAGGTGATGTGTATTACAAAGATCGTGTGGTTTCCGTTGTGGATACCACAGCTCCTGTCATTGAGTTGAAAGAGAAAACTGCATTCTTGGCAATGGATAATTATGATGGTGATATTACTGCCAATGTACAGGTGGAAACAGAACAGCAAAAAGACGGAAAATACCTTCTTACATATACTGTTTCTGATTCATCAGGAAATAAGACTACTGCAACAAGAACAGTAGAGACTTTAGACACAGAAGCTCCTGTAATAGAACTTAACGGTAATAAGATAAAAGTTATAATGGTTGGAGAAACATACAAAGATGAAGGTGTTAAAGCTATTGACAACATGGATGGTGACGTTTCTTCAAGAGTTCAGTCTGACTGTGGAGGAAGTTTTAAATCAGATGTTGCGGGAATATATAAAATTCAGTACACAGCAGAAGACAGCAGCGGAAACAAATCAACTGCTACCAGAACAGTTCATGTCCTGAATAAAATAGGATATGATTCAAGTCTTTGGAAGACCCCGGATGGTAAAGGAGTTGTGTATCTTACTTTTGACGATGGTCCAAGTGAAGTAACCATTAAGAATCTAGACATCTTAAAACAGTATGGTGTGAAAGCTACTTTCTTTATTGTAAATCACAACTATAATGAAAGTACAAAGCCAATTATAAAGAGAATTATTGAAGAAGGTCACACATTGGCGCTTCATGACGGTAATAACCATGACTACGACAAGACCTACGGAAGCAAGACTTCTTATCTCGAAGGCATAAACAGACTTCACGACCAGGTTTTGGCAGACTTTGGATATGATGCAAGGATTATAAGATTCCCGGGTGGAGCATCTAATCAGGTAAGTAAAAAGCCATCTCCGGGCTTAATGGGTACATTACCGAAACTTATGTTGGATAACGGATATCTTTACTATGACTGGAACGTAGACAGTACAGATGCTACTACAACAAACGCAAAAGATCCTGTGGCAATATATAACAATGTAACAAAAGGGTTAAAGCAGGGTAGAATAAATGTTGTGCTGATGCACGATATAAAGAGTAAAACAGCTACAAATGAAGCATTGGATGATATTATAAAATACGGTATTGACAATGGTTACAATTTTGCAGCAATAACAGAAGATACACCTTTAGTATGTCACAATGCAACAAACGTTTAACAGATGAGGAGCTTTGATATGCAAGAAAGAACAAAGAAAAACAAGGACCAGTATAAGAAGACGTTGAATTTTATAGCCACAGTGGTTTTAGTAGCAGTTTATACAGGTATTTTCGCATATATGTGGTTTTCATATTATAACAACAAAGAAATTGCATGGGGCTTTCATACCAGAGGTAACTGGTTGCTTTTAGCGATTTATGTAATATTGATTATAATCATTTCAAGAGTATACAACGCATTTGCAGTAAACCTTAAAAAGGCCGGAGATGTTATTTATTCACAGGCTCTTTCTATGGCATGTGTAAATGTAATTACATATTTCCAGATTAGCTTGCTGGCAAGAGAAATGCTGAATGTAATACCATTTGTTATCATGATGGTTGCAGATTTGCTCTTTGTCTCTCTATGGACACTTGCATTCCATAAACTTTTCAAAAAGTTGTACCCTCCGCATAACTTGCTTATGGTTTACGGAAGTCGTCTTGTTGAAAGTTTTTCAAAGAAGGTTGCAGCAAGAAAGGACAGATATCGTATCGGTCGTTTTATGCACATAAGTGAAGGTGTTGAGGAAATCTGTAAAGTGATTCCTGAATATGAGGGTGTGGTAATTTGTGATGTTACCAGTAAGGAAAGAAACAGAATTCTTAAATATTGTTTCGAAAAATCTATAAGAAGTTATACAGTTCCTAAAATTTCAGATATTTTAATCAGAGGTGCGGAAGACATTCATATGTTCGATTCTCCGTTACTTCTTAACAGAAACATAGGACTTACATTCGGAGAAAGACTTCTTAAGAGACTTCTTGATCTTGTAATTGTAATACCGATTACTATAGTTGCTCTTCCTTTTATGGGAATTACAGCTCTTTTTATAAAACTATACGATGGTGGCCCTGTAATTTATAAACAAGAAAGACTTACAGAGGGCGGTAAGACATTTAACGTATACAAATTCAGAAGCATGATTGTTGATGCCGAAAAAGACGGCAAAGCAAGATTGGCTGCTGAAAAAGACGACAGAATTACACCAGTAGGTAAAATAATTCGTAAAATAAGAATGGACGAGCTTCCTCAGCTTTTCAATATTCTTTTTGGACAGATGTCTTTTGTAGGTCCAAGACCTGAAAGACCTTCTATTGCAGATGAATATCAGAAAGAAATGCCTGAATTCAAATACAGAACAAAGGTTAAAGCCGGACTTACAGGTTATGCCCAGGTGTTAGGTAAGTACAACACAACACCTTACGACAAATTGAAGCTCGACCTTACCTATATTACAAACTACTCAATACTTTTAGATATAAAACTTATATTTATGACAGTTAAGATTTTGTTTGAGTCTGAAAGTACAGAAGGCTTTGAGGATAATTCAATTCCTTCGGCGGGGGGAGTAGAAACACAAAAAGAGGAAAAAACAGAAAGTGACGACAGAAATGAGTAAAGACACATTCAATATATTCTTTAATAAACCTGCAGAGTGTTGGACCGAAGCCTTTCCTTTAGGAAACGGACATTTAGGTGCAATGGTTTACGGCCACCCCTTAAAAGAGGTAATCAAGCTTAATCATGACACCCTTTGGACAGGTCATCCAGTAGATGATAACAACTACGGAAGTTATAAATTTTTTAAGGAAGCACAGGCTCTTGCCATGGAAGGCAAACTGTGGGAAGCTCAGAGAATAATTGAAACAAAGTGTCAGGCTACCTGGAGTCACATGTATCTGCCTTTAGGGGATATCGAGATAGATTTCAAAGGTAATAAAGGTGAAAATTACAGCAGAAATCTTAACTTAAAAGATTCATTGGCCACTGTAAAATACGACAAAACAAATATAGAGTACTTTATTTCAAATCCGCACAAAGTTATGGCAGTAAAAATCGAAAGCGAAGAAACTTTAGATTTTACCATTGGTTTTACCTGTCCATTAATGTGCCAAGTTAAATCAGAGGGCAACAGAATTTTAGCAGACGGTGAGTGCCCTGGAGACTGCCACACCAACGAACAGGTTTATCACACACAGCCACTTCAGTATGGGGAGCAGCCTGAAGAGAAAGGCGTACCTTTCAGAATGGCAGCTGACATTTTACCGGGTGAAGGAAAATGCGTAGCGGAGTATGGTAAAATATCAGTTTCCGGTACAAATAAAGCTATAATATTTATTTCAGTAGAAACAGGTTTCAACGGATATGACAAAGCACCTCAGGTAGAGGGTAAGGAGTACAAGAATGCCTGCCTCGCTAATTTAGAAAAAGCAGAGGCTATGTCTTTTGATGAAATTAAGGAAATTCACATTTTAGATGTAAGAAGTATTTTTGACAGAGTAAACCTTGATTTAGGAAGCAATAACAAGGAAAATGTACCAACACCGGAGCGTCTTATTAAGAAAGAAGCAGGGGAAGAGGATAAAGGTCTTTATACACTTTTCTATAACTTCGGAAGATATTTAGCTATTGCAGGTTCCAGAGAAGGATCTCAGGCAATGAACCTTCAGGGAATATGGAATCAGCTTATTGATCCACCTTGGAGAAGTAATTATACAACTAATATAAATACTGAAATGAATTACTGGCCTATGCTTATGTGTAATATGGCAGAGCTTAATATGCCTTTAGTGGAGATGATTAAAGATCTTTGCGAAAAGGGTAAGACTACTGCTAAAGAGCATTATGGAGCAAGAGGTTTTGCTGTTCATCACAATGTAGACCTTTGGAGACATACTGTGCCGGTTGGCGTAAACTTTTCAGAATACAGTGCGGAATGGTCCTTTTGGTATATGTGCGGTGGCTGGATGGCAAGACATTTATATGAGCATTATTATTACACAATGGATAAGGATTTTGCTCTTAGTACAGCTATTCCGGTAATGAAGGAAGCCTGTCTTTTCTGCATTGACATGATGATAGAGGATAAGGATGGTTATTTAATCATAGGACCTTCTACATCACCTGAAAATGTTTTCTGGTATCAGGACAACAGAATTGCAGTGTCCCAGACAACTACAATGACAATGTCTATTGCAAAAGATGTGCTTACTAACTTTGTGAAAATAGCAGAAGACTTAGGGCAGGAGCCGGAGCTGGTGGCTGAAATAAAAGACATTTTACCCAAATTGTTACCTTTTAAGATTACAAGCGACGGAAGACTTCAGGAGTGGTATGAAGAGGTGCCTGAAATAGAGCCTAACCACAGACATATTTCACATCTTTACGGTCTTCATCCTGCAAGACTTATTACGCCGGTAGAAACACCGGAACTGACAGAAGCCTGCATTAAATCATTGGAAATGCGAGGAGATGAAGGTACCGGCTGGTCTTTAGGATGGAAGATAAATGTCTGGGCAAGATTGTTAGATGGTAATCATGCGCTTAAGCTTTTAGACAGACAGCTTCATCCTGTAGAGGAAAAGGATGATCTTAAGAGAATCGGCGGTACATATCCAAATCTTATGGATGCACATCCACCATTCCAGATTGATGGAAACTTTGGTGCTGTAAGCGGAATTACGGAAATGCTTATGCAGTCCTATGATGGTAAAATTTATATTTTACCGGCTTTACCGGAGGCCTGGAAGAAAGGATCAGTAAAGGGTTTGAAAGCCTGGGGTAACATCACTGTGAATATTGAATGGGATAATGGCGAATTAAGTAATTTTGAGCTTTTGGGAGATACTTCTAAAGTAAAAGTTTGTTATAAAGGTCAAGAGTTGAAAACAGAGGGAAAATAATGAAAACAGGTTTTGATAATAAGTTATATATACAGAAACAGACGGAGCATATTAAGCAGCGTATTAACCAGTTCCAGGGTAAGCTTTATCTTGAGTTTGGCGGCAAGCTTTTTGACGATCACCATGCAGCAAGAGTTTTACCGGGCTTTGCTGCTGACGGAAAGTTGAGACTTCTCCAGGAATTTAAGGATATGGCTGAGATTATTCTTTGTATCAATGCTAAAGACATTGAAAAGAATAAGGTGAGAGCTGACCTGGGAATTACTTACGACATGGAATGTTGCCGTCTTATTGATAAGTTCCGTGAAATGGGACTTTATATCAACAGCGTAGTTATTACTCAGTACGGCGGACAGGAGTCTGCTGCAGCTTTTAGTAAGAAGCTGGAAATGAGAGATGTAAAAACATATTTCCATTATCCTATTGCCGGTTATCCTGCAAACATTGATTTGATTGTAAGTGACGAGGGATACGGTAAAAATGACTATGTGGAAACTACCAAACCTTTGGTGGTAGTTACTGCTCCCGGACCCTGTAGTGGTAAGCTCGCAACTTGCTTGTCTCAGCTTTATCACGAGTATAAAAGAGGTGTAAGTGCAGGTTATGCTAAGTTTGAGACATTTCCTATATGGAATCTGCCTCTTAAGCATCCTGTTAACCTGGCGTATGAGTCTGCTACAGCGGACCTTAATGATGTTAACATGATTGACCCTTATCACCTGGAAGCTTATGGAGAAATGACTACAAACTACAATAGAGATATTGAAGCTTTTCCTGTTGTACGTACTATTCTCAACAAGATTATGGATGGTAAAGGTGTATACAAATCACCTACGGACATGGGTGTTAACATGGCAGGTTATGCTATTGTTGACGATAAGGCAGTAAGAGCTGCTGCTTCCCAGGAGATTATTCGTCGTTACTATAAAGCATGCTGTGATTGTAAGCTTGGTAATGCTAAGCAGACCACTGCAGATAAATGTGAGCTGGTCATGAATCAGCTGGACTTGAAAGCAGAAGATAGGCCTGTAATAAAGGCGTCTTTGGATAAGGCTTTGGCAACAGGTGTTACAAGTATTGCAATGGAACTTCCGGATGGACATATTATTACGGGTAAGACATCTAACCTTATGACAGCGGCTTCAAGTTTAATACTTAATTCTTTGAAGCATTTGGCAAACCTTCCTGATGAATTGTTACTTTTAGCACCTAGCGTTTTAGAGCCTATTACAGCCCTTAAGAATAATCTTTCTAACGACACAAATTATTTGCTTACATTAGAAGACGTTTTAATTGCTTTAAGTGTTTGTGGTGCTACTTCTGACTTTGCCAATAAGGCTTTATCTCATTTAGGTTCCTTAAAGGGTTGTGAAGCCCATGCCAGCAGTATGATTACATCAGGAGAGGAACAGTTTATTAAGAGTTTGGGAATACACCTTACTTGTGAGCCTGAATTCCCTAACAGTGAGTTATACTTTGCGTAAGATGAAAAAACTTTTTGGTAGAATTTTAATATGCTTGATTTTGCTTCCGGTGTTTTTTTCTATTACCGGTTGTAGTATTCTTGATGGTGGAAGTCTTCTTAAAGAAGTTCAGATTTCTGTGACACCAATACCCTCGCCTGCACCGGCTCCTAAAGGTATAGGGGAAAGTTGCAAAGGCGATTCCTGGGAAATAATGCTGGCTGATGTTAAGACCGTCAAGACTGTAGGTGCAGCTCCTTATGATGAAAAAGCTTCTTCCGGCAATATTCTGCTGCTTTTGTATTTTGATGTTACAAATCTTAAAGAGGAAAGTAGCTATTTTAATAATATATATTTCAAAGCTTTTGTTGATGGTTCTTCTGTAATACAGAAGATTTTGTCACCGAAGAGTATTGAAGGAAGAGAAGTTGCTATCGGCACTGTAAAAGCAGGGGAAACCGCAAGATACTATATTGCCTACGAGGTTTCTGAAAACTGGAATGTTTTTGAAATATGTTACGATATAGGCGGCATGCATCCTGATAAGTTGGCTGATTTTAAGTTTGATAACAAAGTGAAATAAAATTTTAAAAAAATAGTTGACAGCTTTAATTCTAATTGATATAATAGCAAAGCGCTCGAAAATGAGCCTTGCGTATGGCGGAGTAGCTCAGCTGGCCAGAGCACCCGGTTCATACCCGGTAGGTCAAGGGTTCAAATCCCCTCTCCGCTACCATATGGCCCCTTGGTCAAGAGGTTAAGACATCGCCCTTTCACGGCGGCGACACGGGTTCGATTCCCGTAGGGGTCACCAAACAGAAAGCACTTGCGTTTAGCAGGTGCTTTTTTCGTGCTTGAATTTTTGAGTTAAAGAGGCGGACCTACCGTTGCAAACTGCTTTTGTATAATAGGTTGGCCCAAACACCAAAAAAACCTACTGATTGACGTGATTTTTACTAGAATAGTTAGGACAAAATCTCTGGATTTTAAGAAAAAGTCCTAACTGTCCTATATTTTTTTATCCAAAACAGTAGGATAATTGGCTAAAAAGTCCAACCGATTTTAAAAAATTTGCTATGTGCAGTTGGCTGTAATATGAAATTTAAACTTTACCGTGGTGTTAGATTTAGGAAAATGATATAATACCATCAAAAGGAGAATTTACATGAACAATAAATTTTACACCGTCTGCGGAATTGTTGAAATTGAAAATAAAATTCTATTTGTCCGACATACCTATGGTACAGCCAAAGATAGAATTTTATTACCGGGGGGCTTTGTTACAGAAGGTGAACTTCCTTCAGTTGCTGCTGAGCGAGAACTCTTGGAAGAAACCGGTGTAACAGCCAAAGCTAAATCAATAATGGCAATGCAATTTAAGCCTGAACAGTGGTGCGCAGTATTTGTTATGGAATATGTTTCAGGAATTCCTAAATCTGATGGGTATGAAAACAGTGAAGTACTTCTCCTTACTGCTGAGGAAGCTCTGGCAAGAAAAGACATTACAAATATGAGCAAAGAAATGATAAGAATATATAGCACAAAGAATTATGGGGAGTTAAACAGAAACAGCTACGTTCCTGGTAGTGTAACTGAAGATAACTATGTGCTTTTTGGAGATAATGTATGACAAATTCATCCGGAAAATTAAAACAAATGATAGATGAGGCTTCTACCATAGTTTTTTTTGGAGGAGCAGGAGTTTCTACAGCCAGCGGTATTCCTGACTTTAGGGGGACGTACGGCCTGTTTCAGCAGAAAAGAGGCATAAGCTATGAGGAAATGCTGTCCAGAGAGCATTTTAAGGAAAATCCGGAAGATTTTTATTCATTTTACACAAAAGGTATGCTTTATCCGGAGGCTGAACCTAATGGAGCCCACAAAGCTGTAGCTGAGCTGGAACACAGGGGTAAGCTGGCAGCGGTAATTACTCAGAATATAGACGGTCTTCACACCATAGCCGGAAATACAAATGTTATAGAGCTTCATGGCAGTGCCCTTAAGAATCATTGTCTTAAATGCGGAGCCTCATATGGAGTGGAGAAAATACTGGAAGCAAGCGGAAAGGTTCCTTATTGTAACTGTGGCGGAATAATTAAACCGGATGTGGTGCTTTACAACGAAAGTCTGGACAGCTATGCTATAGAGAAAGCCATAAAACATATCAGTAGTTGTGATCTTTTAATTGTGGCAGGTACATCGTTGGTTGTATATCCTGCAGCAGGTTTTGTAAAATACGCCCGAGGTAACATAGTTCTCCTTAACAGAGATGCCACAGCCTATGATTCATATGCTGATTTAGTTATACATGAAGATTTAGAGAAAGTTCTTTACGAGGCGGTATTCAATGAAAATTAACGACATTAAATTGCCTATAGATGCAAATTATGAAAATTTAATAAAAGAAGTTAAGAGACGGGCCCCGGGGGAAGAATTATCTTCCATGGAAATAACCCGTAAATCTCTTGATGCAAGAAGGGGACGTCCTTTTAGTTTTGTTTATGCCATAGATACAAAACCTGAAGACATATTAATTCCTGAAATTGAAAGAGAGTACAAACATCAGCCTATAGTTGTAGGATTTGGTCCTGCAGGAATGTTTTGCGCCTTGGTGTTGGCTAGAGCCGGCCTTAAACCAATTGTGCTTGAAAGAGGTGCTGACACGGATACCCGTGTAAAAACAGTGGAGACTTTCTGGCAAGGTGGTCCTCTGAACACAAAGACCAACGTACAGTTTGGTGAAGGTGGTGCCGGCACGTTTTCTGACGGTAAACTTACTACATTAGTAAGAGACAAAGAAGGTTTAAGTCGTTTTGTACTTAAAGAACTTGTGAAAGCAGGTGCCCCTGAAGAAATAATGTACTCCTGGCGGCCTCATGTAGGTACAGACAGACTTCGCTCTGTTGTGAAAAACATAAGAGAAGAAATAATTTCATTGGGAGGAAAGGTGTATTTTAACACCTGTCTTACTTTAATAGAAACAGAAAATGGACAAGTTACAGGTTGCGTGGCAGAAGGTCAACACTTTGAAACAGATAGAATTTTCTTGTGTTTAGGTCACAGTGCCAGAGATACCTTTGCCATGCTTAAAGATATGGGAGTAGTCATGGAACGAAAGGCTTTTTCCGTAGGAGTGAGAATTGAGCATTTACAAAGTGAAATAGACAAGGCCCAATACCGTGAATATGCAGGTTCCCCTTATCTTGGTGCGGCAGACTACAAACTTTCAGTAACCGGAAGGGGTAGAAGAGGTGTGTATACCTTCTGCATGTGTCCCGGAGGTTATGTGGTGGCGGCTACTTCTGAAGAAGGTGGGGTTGTAACAAATGGTATGAGCAATTATGCTCGTGAAAGCAAAAATGCCAATTCAGCTTTACTGGTTAGCGTAGTTCCTGAAGATTTTGTAGGCCAGGATATTTTGGCCGGCGTGGAATTTCAGCGAAAATTGGAGAAAGCTGCTTTTAGTTTAGGCGGTGGTAATTACAAAGCACCGGTACAAATGGCAGGAGATTTCTTACAGGGTAAAATGTCAACTGATTTAGGAAGGGTGCAACCAAGCTACAAACCGGGAGTTACTTTAACCGATCTTAATTTGTTGTTGCCTTCTTTTGTGACTGATGCTATGAAGGATGCGCTTCCTGAAATGGGAAAAAAGCTTGCAGGTTTTGATTGTTACGATGCAGTTATGACGGGAATTGAGTCCAGAAGTTCATCGCCTGTCCGTATTCTGAGAAATCCGGATACCTTTGAAAGCATTTCGCTTAAAGGCTTATGTCCTGTGGGAGAGGGAGCCGGATATGCAGGAGGCATTATGTCTGCGGCAATGGATGGAGTAAAGGCGGCTTTAAAATGATTGATTATGATAAAATTTTAAAGGAATTGAAATCTGCGGGAGATACCGAATACAAGAAATTTAATGAAAGCCTTATTCCGGGAGAAAAGGGTAGCTTTGGTGTGAGAGTGCCTTATCTTCGCAAAATGGCACAGGGTATTGCCAAAGGTGACTGGCAGGACTTTCTTAAGGTGGCAACCACAGATACTTACGAAGAGAGACTTCTTCAAGGATATGTAATAGGATATGCAAAATGTAATCTGGAAACCAGACTTTCTTACCTTGAGGATTTTGTACCGAAGATAAACAGCTGGGCGGTGTGCGACGGAGTCTGTGCAGGACTTAAGGCTGTTAAAAAAGATTTGCCCCGGTTTCTGGAATTTTTACAGCCATATATGAAATCAATTCAGGAATTTGAACTTCGTTTTGCTTTAGTGTGTCTTATGGACTATTACATAAATGATGAATACATAGATATGACTTTAGAGTTTATGGCAGGGACGGACTTTGATGCCTATTATGTGAAAATGGCTGCGGCCTGGGGATTGTCAGTTTGCTTTGTAAAATATAGAGAGAAAACAATGAATTATTTTACAGAGGAGAAGATTGCTGACAGCTGGATTAATAACAAGGCAATTCAGAAAATCAGAGAATCTTATAGGGTTTCTGATGCTGATAAAAAGTTGCTTTTGGACTTTAAAAGGCCTTCTTGATGTGATACAATAATTATATAAATTTTTTTGGAGGTGCCTTATGGCAGTTTTATGTTACGGTGAAATTTTATGGGATGTTTTTCCCGATAAAGAATATATTGGCGGTGCGCCATACAACGTGGCAGCTCACGTACAGAAATTAAGTGGTGATTCATACATCTACTCAAGACTTGGAGATGACAGGTTAGGTCACAATGCTCTTGAAAAGGTTCAGGGCCATGGTGTAAATACTGAATTTGTTCAGCTTGATAAGGAGCACCAGACAGGTACTGCGGTTGTTACTATGGATGAAAGAGCAGTTCCTACTTTCACAATTACTCCTGATACAGCTTATGACTTCATTGATGCAAGTGATGCTGATATTGAAGCCATAAAGGCTAAGAACTTTGATTTGTTCTATTTTGGTACTGTTGCCCAAAAGGGTGAGGTAAGCAGAAGGTCTTTGTACAGAATTTTAGACAATTGTAATTTTAAGAATGTATTTTTTGATATTAACTTAAGAAAGCCATTTTACAATGAAGAAATTATTGAGAAGTCTTTAGGCTATGCAACTATTCTTAAGATTAATGATGATGAAACTGCTTTGGTAGGCAGTATGTTCTTCGGTACTTCAGAAGAAGAAGCCGTGGTAAAGGCTCTTTATGAAAAATATCCAAAGATGCAGGTTATCTTGATTACTAAGGGGCCTGATGGTGCAAGAGTTTACACAAGAGATGAAGTTGTAGATGTAAACTACTGTGTATCTCCTGCTGTTGATACTGTAGGTTCCGGTGATGCTTTCAGTAGTGGATTTATTACTACATATTTAAGAGGTGACTCTATTGAAAGAGCGGCTGTGTTCGGAAATATTATGGGTGACTTTGTGGCTTCTCAGAGAGGTGCCATTCCTGAGTATGACGAAAAGAAATTGCTTATGGACAGAGATCGTCGCATAGTTGAGAAACCTATGAACGGTGAAGGTAAGATTTATCAGGACTTCATTGTTGGTAGTGATGTGCTTAGGGATAAATGCAGATTATTTGGTGACATGACTTTAGAGCCGGGTGCTGCTATTGGTTACCATGAGCATCAGGGAGAGGCTGAGGTTTACTACATTATTTCAGGACAAGGTTTTTACAATGATAATGGTGTCGAAGTTGCTGTAAGAGCAGGTGATGCGTATACTTGTAAGAGTGGGGAAGGTCATGGCCTTAAGAATACCGGTAGTGATGATTTGAGATTTATTGCGCTGGTTGTTAAAGATTAATATTGAATAACGGTAAGAATAAACCCGATCTGATTTTCAGGTCGGGTTTTGCTTTGTTTTCTTGTAAGTAACAAACAGTAAAATTAGTTCAGCAATTAAAGATAATGTAATCAATGCACCAACCAAAGAGAAGTTTCTAATGCCATAAAGTAACGGACATAATGACAGTATTATACCAATATAAAGCAAAATTTTTGTGTTCTTTATCATACAATGTTTATATGTAAAAAAGTAAATCAACAATACAACCAGGATGGCACAAGTAGCTATTGCTGTAAGAAGAGGGGCAAAGTTTGCGTATCCATAAGGAGTCAAATCGAAATATGAAAAAGTGTGACGATGTGTTTCGTTAGGACCGCTTGCAAAATTACAAACTGCACCATAAGGCAATATTTCTAAAATCAGTGTAACGATTGGGAAGACTAAAAGTATTAATCTGTTTTTCATATGATCCCACCTTTTGTTTTTTTGCGTCCTTAATGATTGTTACTATCAGTCTAAATTTTCTGTTTGTCTGGCTAAAGAATATCATAATAATTTTAATTATACAATAACAGGTGCTGTGGTTTTTAAAAGTGGCCAACTGATATTAGAAATATTTAACCAATAGGTAGGGCAAAGTGGGCGTTTTTCCTACCTGAATGTTAGTTCCCAAGGTGAATAGGTTGGACAAAATGGCTAAAAAACCACGAAATATCCAACTGATTGTGGCTGAATTCAGGTAAATAGGTAGGAAAAACAGGGAATTTGTCCAACTGATTTTTTAAACTATAAAAAGATAGGTAGGGTATTCTTGCCCCTCACATATAATTTATGTTACAATCCTCCTATGAAAGTTTTATTATGTGCTATAAATTCCCAATACATTCATTCTAACCCTGCAGTTTACTTCCTTAAGGAGGCTGCCAAGGATTATGCTGATATTGAAATCCGCGAGTACAGCATAAATGACAACTACCAGGCCTTACTGTACGGTATACTTTCCGCGGGGACAGACCTGGTGGCTTTTTCATGTTACATTTGGAACGTAGAGATTGTTACCCGTTTATGTAAAGATATTAAATCTGCTTGTCCTGACACAGTTATAATATTAGGTGGTCCGGAAGTTTCTTTTGGTGTGGAGCATACATCTTTGGAAGAAACAGATTACGACCACATATTAAAAGGGGAAGGGGAGAAAATATTCCCGGAACTTTTAGCAGAAATTCAGGGAATAGAATTCAAAGAACCGGAAGATGATTTGTGGCCGGAAATATATACTGCTGAGAATATTAAACATTTTACAAATAGAATTGTGTATTATGAATCCTCACGAGGTTGCCCTTTTAAGTGCGCCTACTGTCTTTCCTCCGTATGCGGGAAAGTTCGCTTTTTACCCATAGAAAGAGTTAAAGCTAATATTGATACATTTACAAAAGAACAGGTACCACTGGTTAAATTCACTGACCGTACAGCAAATTGTAATTCCGGTCGCTTTAAAGAAATTCTCCGTCACATAATGAAACAGGAGAACTGCAACACCACCTTTCATTTTGAAATAGGGGCAGACCTTTTAGATGATGAAGAGCTGGACCTTTTAAGTCAGATGCCTGTGGGTCGTGTTCAGTTAGAGGCCGGTATTCAATCTACCAACGAAGAAACCTTGGCGGCTTGTGTAAGAAAAACAAACCTTGAAAAGATATTTTACAATCTTGGTAAAATAATGGAGTTTAAGAACATAAATCTTCATGGTGATTTAATTGCAGGACTTCCTTATGAAGGATTGGAGCGATTTAAAAAATCTTTCAATGACCTTTACAGTTTAAGACTTCACCAGCTGCAATTAGGTTTCTTAAAGTTACTGCCGGGAGCACCACTTAACAATATGGTAGAGGAACACCAATATGTGTTTTCTACGCATACCCCTTATGAGGTGCTTAAGAACAAATACATAAGTTCAGAGGAATTAGGTGAACTTAAGGCTGTGGAAGATGTACTTGAAAGATACTATAACTCAGGAAGATTTACGGAAAGTATACTTATGTTGGAAGAATGTTTTGAAACTCCGTATCACATGTATAAAGCGTTGGCTGAGGAGTATAAAAAACGTAACCTTTTGTTTGGTAAAATATCATTGGATGTGCAGTGCAATGTTCTAATGGAATTCGGAAGGGAAAATGGTTTGGGAGATAATTTTGCTAAAGCTATGCTACTGGACTTTTTCTCTACAAACAGACAGGATCTTCCACCAGAAAGTCTCAGATATCTTTGGCAGAGCAGTCGTAGACTTAAGCTGGGCCCGGGAGCCAGATGTGTTGATGGTAAAATATATTGTTTTAATTATAATAAAAAGAATCCTGTAGACGGCAAATATTGTTTGTGATATAATTTTATCATATATTAATGCGTTTTTTTGGAGGTTAATAACATGTATTGTGAAAAATGCGGTAAAGAAGTTCAGGATGGTCAGGTTTGTGACTGTCAGACAACAGTAGTAACAGATCAGGCAGCAGGCAATAGCAAATTATTTTCTATTCTTTCTTACATATCGATTCTGTGGCTTTTAGGGCTCCTTATAAGCCCTGAAAAGAATGATCCAAAAGTTAAATTCCATGTAGGACAGGGAATTATACTTAGTATTGTTGGTGCAGCTCTTGGAATAACAGCCGGGATCATAAGCGGAATTATGACTGCTATTCTTCCGGATTTGTTGGCGGCATTACTTACAGCTCCTATTTCTCTGGCAGCTTCTGCAGCTTCAATTATCTGGATGGTTCTTGGTATTATTAATGCTGCGAAAGGTGAGCAGAAACAGCTTCCTATTATCGGTCAGTATGCTTTTATTAAATAATTAAGACCAGATTAATTACACCGAACTGCGGGAGCGGAAACTTCCGCAGTTCTTGTATATATATCTATACAGGAGGAAATGAAATGAAATTGATCAGATTTGACGAAGAAAGAAGAATCTTTCACCTTACAAGTGGAGATAGCAGTTATATAATGGGTGTTAATGCTCAGAATTTCTTAATTCACGGATATTGGGGACGGAAGCTTCCTGACAGTGATTTTAATTATTTAATGGAAACTCAGGGTCACTCTTCTTTTGAAGCTTGTGAAGACAATGAGGTTGGTTATTGGCATTCTCCTAACTGTATGAGAATGGAGTTCCCTGTAACAGGTCGTCAGGATGTTAAAAAGACAGCTTTAGAGCTCAAAAACGCTGACGGAACCAATATGCTGGACTTAAGATATCAGGGGTATAAAATCCATGAAGGAAAGCCGGGACTTCCGGGACTTCCTGCTACATATGAAACTGAAAAAGGTCAGGCAGAAACTCTTGAAGTTATACTTTTAGATGACCATTCAAATATAGAAGTAAGTGTATTTTACAGCGTATGGGCTCACTTAAACGCAATCTGTCGTTGGGCTGTTGTTAAAAATAACGGAAACACACCGGTTATGCTTGAAAGAGTAATGAGTGGTTGCGTGGACTTCCCTGACAGAGACTATATTATGACCACCAACTACGGTGCCTGGGCAAATGAGAGACAGATTGAAAAACATAGACTTTTCAGTGGTGTACAAGGTCTGTACAGCAGAAAGGGAACATCTTCTCATATGCATAATCCTTTTGTTATTTTGCAAAGACCTACTTCCGACGAGTACCAGGGTGACGTTTACGGGGCTGTTTTGGCCTATTCCGGCAACTATGAAGCCGTAGTAGATGTGGACTCCTACGGAATGTCCAGAATGATTTTAGGTATCAATCCGGACGGATTTACATGGAAGTTAGAGCCGGGTGAAACTTTTACTACTCCTGAGCTTTGTTTAGCTTATTCATATAAGGGTGTAAATGGAATGTCCAATACTTTCCACAAGCTTTTTAGAGACCATATGGCAAGAGGAAAGTATAAAAATACAAGACGTCCTGTTCTCCTTAATACATGGGAAGGTTGCTACTTTGGCATTAACGAAGAGCTGATTGAAAATATCGCTAAAGAAGCTGCCAAATTAGGTGTTGAGCTTCTTGTTGTGGATGATGGTTGGTTCGGTGAAAGAAACAACGACATGACAAGCCTTGGAGATTGGTATCCTAATAAAGCAAAACTTCCAAATGGCGTGGAGGGTATGGCTAAAAAGGTTAATGCCGCCGGTGTAGACCTTGGTATCTGGTTTGAACCTGAAATGATTAGTAAGGAAAGTCAGCTTTACAAGAAGCACCCCGAGTGGACACTTTGTGTAAAGGGTCGCCTTATTTCCCAGGGTAGAAACCAATATGTTCTGGATATGTCAAGACAAGACGTTCAGGACTACCTTTATGACTGCATTGCTGACACTATTAAAAAAGGCAATATTACCTATGTAAAATGGGATTATAACCGTAATCACGCTGAGATAGGCTCGGAACTTCTGCCTGCTGACAGACAGGGAGAGGTTGGTCACAGATATGTATTAGGTCTTTATGCTTTAATGGAAAGACTGGTAACTAACTTCCCTGATGTACTTTTCGAAAGCTGCAGCGGTGGAGGCGGTAGATTTGACGCAGGTCTTCTTTACTATATGCCACAGGCATGGACATCTGATGACACAGATGCTATCATGAGATTATCTATTCAGTATGGTACATCTCTGGTTTATCCTTTATCTTCTATGTCTGCTCATATTTCTGTATGTCCTAACCATCAGACTTGGCGTAGTGTGTCATATAAGACAAGACAGGATGTGGCTTACACAGGTTCCTTTGGTTTTGAACTGGATCCTCTTAAGCTTTCTGAAGAAGAAAGAGCCCAGATGGCAGCTACTGCTGAAGACTACAAGAGTTACGGCGATTTATTTGTAAATGGTGACTATTACCGCCTGGCAAATATTTATGATGATAAGTGCTCAGCTTGGATGTTTGTTTCTCCTGAAAAGGATTTTGCTTTGGTAACTCATGCTTCTATTGATGTAAATATTGAAGGTCCACAGAAGAAGTTTAAGCTGTATGGTCTTGATGAAAATGCAACTTATGTTGATGAGGGAAGAGGAAGAATATATTCCGGTGCAGCTTTAATGTATGACGGACTTCCGATGGACGGATTGGGAGACAGAGCAACTGCAACATATAAACTTAAGAAAATGTAAAAATGTGTATAAAAAGGGCTACCTTCGGGTAGCCTTTTTTATATGGTGAAATCGTCAAATTGCGTTTTTTATAGTTTTTATCGCTTTTTAACTTGCGTTTTTTATAGTTTTTGCCACTTTTTATCTTGCGTTTTTTGCATTAGTGATATAATACAATTAAGAGGGGAGGCTTTTGTTATGATTTTTAAAAGAAAAATATACTCTAAATTGCTCGAGTGGAAGCAAAATGCCAGAGGTGAAAAGGCTCTTTTAATTGAAGGTGCCCGCCGAATAGGTAAATCAACTATTGTTGAAGAATTTGCCAAAGCGGAATACAAAAGTTACATTCTTATAGACTTTAACGACGCAAGTAAAGTGGTTTTTGATGCGTTTACCAAGTATCTTAATGATCTGGACACATTCTTTATGATTTTATCTACTGAATACGACAAACAACTTTATCCTGGAGAAACTCTTATTATATTCGATGAAGTACAAAGATTTCCCAAGGCAAGACAGTCTATAAAAAAGTTAGTAAAAGACGGAAGATATGACTATATTGAAACAGGTTCTCTTATATCAATTCAGGAAAATGTAAAAGATATAACAATTCCTTCTGAAGAAAGAATGATTAAAATGTATCCTCTTGATTTTGAAGAATTCTGTTAGGCGTTAGGCGAAGAAAAGCTCTTAAACTATATTAAAAATTGTTATAAAACCCTAACACCTCTTGAAGATGACTTTCATCATAAAGCAATGCTTTTATTTAAGCAATACATGTTGGTTGGTGGTATGCCTAAAAGTGTTTCTGCATATTTAGAAAATAACAGAAGCTTTGTAGCTTCCGATTTGGAAAAAAGAGATATTATAGCCCTTTATAGAAACGATATAAATAAAGCTGATGTAAAATACCGAACCAGAATATCATCTGTTTTTGAACAAATACCTGCGTTTTTATCAATGCATGAAAAACGAGTAAGACTTTCTAATATAGGAAGTAACGGGTCTTATCCTATGTATCAGGATACTTTTTACTGGCTGAGTAATTCTATGATGACAAATGAATGTTTTAATTGTAATGATCCAAATATGGGACTTTCACTTAACGAGGACAGAACACTGATTAAATGTTATATGGGTGATACAGGTCTTTTGGTAAGCCACGCTTTTACTGAGTCGGAGATTGCTGAAGGAGAATTGTATAAGCAGATATTACATGACAATTTAAGCCTTAACGAAGGAATGCTCTTTGAAAATGCTATTGCCCAATGTCTTGTTGCAAAAGGATACAAGTTGTTTTTCTACACACATTACAGTGAAGAAAAGCACAGAAATGATATTGAAATTGATTTTTTAATTTCCAACGGTAGTATTACAAAGCCTAAAATTTATCCTATTGAGGTAAAATCAGGAAAGAAATATACAACTAAATCCCTTGAAAGGTTTATTGAAAAGTACAGGCAACGGGTAGGTAAAGCTTATGTAATACATCCTAAGAATTTATCAGTAAAAGGTGATATTATTTGTATTCCATCTTACATGACAATGTGTTTATAAAATGAAAAGCACCGGCATGACCGGTGTTTTTCATTTTTAATTATGTTGTTTTTTCTTCAACACTTCGTTGAGTCTTTCTGTTTTCCTTCTGACAAAGGAAAAAATAATTGCCCAGATAACCAAATAGCCGACTATAAATATACCGGTAAAAACTAAAATAGGAGTTAATCCCCATTTTAGCCAATCATTCAGTAAGTAAGTAGCCAAATAACAGATGTATAAAACACAACCATGAATTAAAATTGCCACCATCAGAGGTAATTGTTCAAGCTGATAGATTACATTTATACCACCTGCAATAAAGGCAAGTGCAGTTAATGAAAATATTCCGATACAGACCTGATCTACGGTCAGAGTTTCAACTGCAGCATGATGTTTCAAAATCAGATAGAGCACTGCCAAAACAATGGGTCCAATACCGGATGCGATTAAGCCACGACGACAAAAATCTAAAACATACTTTTTCATATTCTTTCATACCTCCTTCTGATTTCTGCAAAACAACGCCTTGATACATATTCCCGGTAGCCACACTTAAATATAGCATCTACACCACCGCTGAAAACAGCATTAAACCTTAAAATGCGATGTTCATTGGCAAGGGCAGATTTGTTAATGCGGATAAAATAAGAGGGCAGAACATCTTCTAAATCACGAAGCCTTTCCTTGATACGATATTGGTTCCCGTTAGTGTCAATGGCAATGACTTTTCTGTCAAGAATAGTGATACACTCTATTTCAGAAAATGCTATTTTTCGCATTTCATCATCCTTGTATCCAATAATGCTGTCTTGGCCGGAAAAATTACAGACAAGATTTTCTATCTGTTGTGTCAGAGAGGAGGGGGCATGTACAGTTGCTACTATTTCCTCTTCTGCATTTTTGTCGATAATAAGTTTATATTTCATATCTTTAAGTCCTTACTGTTTTTTCATTTGTTCAAGGAAGGAGAACACGGCAATCACCGTTACACATATGCTGTACAAAAGAACAGGCAATAAGTGATCGGCTGCAAGCTGGAAATTCCCCTTAAACAGTGCTTTTTCCAATTCGACTCCGTGAACAAAGGGTAATACGTTGGCTGTTTTTTCAAAAAATCCGCCTGCAAGTTTTAAATCAAACCATACACCTGAAAGCCAGGCAGAGAGATTTGTAAGTAATGCGCCGCAAATACCGCCAACCTGCTTAACGCCTAAAACACTGCCACACAAAAGTCCCAAAGAAATATTGAAAATAGCCATAGGAATAATTCCAAGAATAGCATATACAATATTTACACTGACAGTCAAGCCAAGAGGTATTGCAAATAGATAGCAGATAGTAGTTTGTCCTAAAGCAATGGGCAAAATAGGGAGCATATAGCCAAGTATAAAATCAAAAGCTGTAAGTGGTGTTGTGTATAATCTCTGTAATAAGGCACTTTCACGATCTTTGGCAATAAGCGTTGCGGAAAAAAGTGTCATAAATGACAACCCGAATACAGTAATACCCGGTGTAAGTGTGTCGATTTCAAAAAGGTTTACAGGAATGTTTGCCTGAAGACTGCTTAAAAGTAACAGTAGAACTAAAGGAAATCCAAGACCGAAACATAGATTAACAGGATCACGCAAAATCTCTTTTGTGCACCTTTTTGCAAAAGTTATTGTTCTCATACAGAAGCCTCCTTTACAATAGAAACGAAAGTAGTTTCAAAGTTGTCAGTCCCGGCTTTTCTGTTTAGTTCTTCTACTGTTCCCGTTGCAAGAAGATGGCCGTTTTTCATAATACCTATACGGTCAGAAAGTACTTCTGCTTCCTCCATGTAATGTGTAGTCAGAATAATAGTTGTCTTGCCTTTCAAAGAACAAATCACTTCCCAAAGGTCATGCCTTGCTATAACATCCAAGCCAAGGGTAGGTTCGTCCAGAAATAAAATCTCCGGTTCACTGATTAGTGCCATGGCAATACTGACACGACGTTGCCAACCTCCTGATAACTTGCCGGCTTTCCTGCTTAAAACTTCGCTTAAAGTAAATTGATCAACCAGTTCTTTTATTTTTGCTGATGTTTTTTCTTTAGAAAATCTATGAATACCACAGATAAGTTCCAGGTTTTCTTTTACGGAAAGGTTAGGTGCAACAGCAGTTTCCTGAGGAGATACACCTATAAGAGTTTTTACTTTATCCGGGTCTTTTGTAACACTGTAGCCGCCAATAAAGGCATCTCCGTCTGTAGGTTTTGTGAGACAGGAAAGCATTTTAATAACTGTAGTCTTTCCTGCACCGTTAACACCTAAAAGAGAAAACAGTTCGCCTCGTGGAATTTCTAAATTAAGATTATCCACGGCAGTAATATTTTTGTACTGTTTTGTAAGCTTATGGGTTTTAATAGCTTCCATTTACACCATCCTTACTTTATATTTACAAGCTCATCATAGCAAATATAAAGGGCGAAATGTTGATTTTTGTCTGTTCGGTATTTTTTAGTGTCTCATCGGTAAAATAAGAATTCATCCAGAATAATTTTCCATACCCAAATGAAGTTTTTAGAAAAAGGGGCATGAAATTTTATTTTCAAAAAGGCCGACTCAAAATTTTGAGACAGCCCAAGGTCAATAAGATCCTTTATGTTTTTACAAACTAAGCTTACTTTCCAGCTCACTGACAACTTTATCCCCATAAGCCTTAACTTCAGGATCTTTACTACCCTTTATCCATTCTGCACAAGACAGGGCTTCCTGAAGTATTGCTGTGTCTTCATAGAGGTTTGCAATCTTGAATGTAGGAATACCATGCTGTGCAGTACCGAAAAACTCACCAGGGCCTCTTAAGTCAAGGTCTTTTTGTGCGATTTCAAAACCATCGTTGGATTTAACCATTATATCAATTCTTTGTTTAGTAAGTTCGCCGTTACCCTGATTAAAAAGTACACAGTGAGACTGTAAATTTCCTCGTCCTACACGGCCTCTTAACTGATGAAGCTGAGCAAGACCGAAACGCTCTGCATTTTCCACAATCATCAAAGTAGCATTGGCCACGTCTACACCAACCTCAATAACTGTGGTGGAGAAAAGAACAGATATTTTACCGGCTGAGAAGTCCTTCATTATGGCATCTTTGTCTTTGGCTTTCATTTTACCGTGAACCAAAGCTGTGGGGATACCTGTAAAATATTTAGCGCTTGCTTCTGTGAAATTCTTCTCTGCAGAAGATAAGTCTAACTCTTCGTTTTCTTCAATAAGAGGGTGGACAATGTATATTTGTTGTCCCTGGTCAGCCAGCTTTCTTGCCCAGGTGTACACACGATCACGATAGGACTCGTCAACTCCGTAGGTGCGTATTGGAAGTCGTCCGGCAGGCAGAGCAGTAATTGTGGATATATCCAAGTCTCCGTAAAGAATTAAAGCCAAGGTCCTTGGAATAGGGGTAGCAGTCATAACAAGTACATGACAGTTTTCGCCGTAAGAGGACAGAACACTTCTCTGGCGCACACCAAAACGGTGTTGCTCGTCAGTTATTACTAAACCGGGACGATTGAATTCCACACCTTTCTGAATTAAAGCATGGGTTCCTATAACACACTGTATCTCTCCGGATTTAAGGCGATTAAGTACATCTTTTTTTGCAGATGCTGTCAAGGAGCCTGTAAGAAGTCCTACTTTAATCCCTAAGGGCTCCATGTATTTCTGAATATTTCCAAAGTGCTGTTCTGCCAATATTTCAGTAGGTGCCATAAAGGCAGCCTGGTAGCCTGCGGCAATTGCTTTTACCATGGCAAGAACTGCTATAATTGTCTTACCGGAACCAACATCACCCATAACCAAGCGGTTCATTATACGGCCGCTTTCCATATCCCGCTGAATCTCAGCCCAGACTTTTTCCTGAGGCTGTGAAAGTTGGAAGGGAAGTCCTGAAATCAGCTTATCAATCAAAGGGGTCTTACCCATAACTATTCCGTGCTTGCTTGTATCTTCCGATGAAGACTTAATGCTTGAAAGCATAATAGCCATATCAAGAAGTTCCTGAAAAGCAAGACGACGGCGGGCAGGGGTAAGCATTGACATATCCTTGGGAAAATGAACGGTATTAATGGCAGGTCCTAAAGGCATAAGAGCATACTTATCCCGGATAGTCTCAGGCATATCATCTTCCTGCATCTTATTTGTAATTCCTGCTGTAACCAAAGCCTGTGCCACTAATTTTCTAAGCACATTCTGAGATAAGCCTTTAGTTAAAGGATATACAGGTAACAAGCGCTGGAATTCTTTCTTTTGGGTAGCCGGTGCAAAAGCAGGATTTACCATTTCCAAAGCTCTGTAACCTCTGGTAACTTTTCCGTAAAAACAATATTCTTTTCCCAGGGACAGACTTTGTTTAATATATGGTTGGTTATAGTACACAACTGAAAGGGTGCCTGTGTCGTCTGCAATCAGCACCTTTAATATATTAAGATTTTTTCTTATTCTCTGAACGGGGGAAATGCTGGCCACTCTTGCAACTAAAGATACTTCTGTGTCCGGCACAAGCCAGGCAATTTCAGAAAGATTAGACCTGTCTTCGTAAGTACGGGGGTACAGCTTGCATAAATCACCAACAGTATGCACACCTAAGTTAGCCAGAAGCTTTTCCCTGGCTTCACTTACACCCTTTATACAGGTTACAGGTTTATTTAAATCCATTAAAGCATTTCCTTAAATTTAATAAATGTATCAGGACTCTTTACTTCTTTGGGAGCCACTACTAAGGAGCAAACTGCAGCCAGTTCCTTAAGCTGTGAAATGTTGTCTACACCTGTTGGGCAGGCAAGGGAGATGAGACCTTCTTTAGATTTTACCGCAGAAGTAATTTCAGCACAGGTTCCTCGTAAAATAACACCACAGGTATCAAGGTCTATAGCTTCTGCGAAAGAGATACCCCTGGTAAAATCACCACAGCAATCCATAAGTACACCGGCGCCGGCTCTTTCTGTTTCTACAGCAACATAACCTGCATTTTTACCGGAAAGAGCAACCGGGTTATATGTCATGGCATCACAGTCAAAGGCCCCTTCTCTTAATGGGCTGTCTTCCGGAAGATTAGGGTCGATAGGTGCAATCCATGCACGAGCAGCAGCCTTGATTGCGCTTTGGTTTGCGCCTGTTTTATCTGTAAGAGCAATAACAATTATTCCAAGGCTTTTTGAGTAATCAATGGTACTCTTAAGACAAACTATACCACCAAGACCATATACTTCAAAAGCCTGAATATCCAACAATACAGCAACTGCAGTGTCTTTGACACCGTCTAAAAGTGCTTTGTTGTATACAAACAAAGCTGCACCTGCACTTTTGTATTTTTCCTTAACCTGAGGAGGAAGTTCCCCCCAGGAAGGTGAAAGTGTAACAGCTGCTTTACTTCTTAATTCTTTAACTCTGTTTTCTATTAACTGTTTAAATGTCATTTTCTATCCTCCAGTAAATCTTTAACTCTTCGATAATGATCTTCTTTGTAAGTATCTTTTTCTTTTATTTCAACATAATCTTTTTCTGAATAAATATTGTCTGTGTTTTCTAATTCTAATAATGAGACAACAGAACCTGAAGGGGAAAGGGCTTCCGGCACGGTTCTGAAAGTACTTATTTTGTACGGAGAGGACAACAGAGGAAAATACGTGTCAGAAAAACTGTCGTTAAAACCTATCTGTTGTGGTTGTTCTCTTTCCATCATAGCATAGTACTCTTCGTAAACATAACCGGGAGCTTCTCTGAAAGAATACATATCTTTCATATTGAAAACAGTAAAATAAGGATAAATATACCCAGGGTTGTTATACTTACTCTGGCCCATAACATCTTTTGTCGTTTTTAGGTACATAAATCCCAGAAGCCCTACAGTTACAATCACAACACAGGCTTTGACACTCATATCCAACCAACGTTTTTTTTCTGCAAGTCTTGAAACAAATAAAGGTTTTAGAATATTTTTCAGAGTAAAATGTCCTATAAGATTAGGTATCAGAACTATTTCGATAACTTTTAAGTAAGCATTAAATCTGGATGACACAAGTTCTGAACGGAAGAGGGCACAATAAAGAAGAATACCAATAAGGTAACCTCTGAAAAGCATACGGTTCATATCACTTAGTTTACCGTTGCAACCTATATACAGAACAACTATAACTGCAAGAAAAGCCAGTCTTGACATAAGAGCCATAGGACTAAAGGTAGGGGTTGTAATATACGGTTCAATTCTTGCATACAGATTTTCCGGTAACAGAGAAAGATAATTCCACAGTTTCTGCCATTGAGAGATGTATAAGAGACTTACGCAAACAAAAGCAAAAAGCACTGAGAAAATAACGGATCTTTTTCTGATAAGATTATCAAGGCTTTTCCATTTTACAGAGATATATGGAAGAATAAATATAAGTCCTACGATGCCCGATGTATGGAACATGAATCCCAACAAAGGGAAAAACAGCGTATACCAGATTTTTTGTTTTTTTGCAGCCAATATGAATCCCAGAAGTACCAGCATCATTGCCATTGCCTGCCTTACACCGTTCTCAAAAAATTGAAGATAGTAAAGGGCATAAACGGTGAACAGAGCCATAAATTTGTTTTCACAGGCTTTTGTGACGATAAAATATAGCAAAACCATAATTGTAACGGAAAAACAAAAAACAAAAACTGTGTAAGGTAAGTTTAGATTTCGAAAAATTTCACTTACAAAGTTAAAACCAGGTTCATGGTGATATTCCGGAGAATCGTGATGAATATAAATTCTGCAGTATGAAAAATAGTCCGTTCCCTGTCCGCCACGCAATGCCAACATTAATGTCAGGGCAGAAAAAGTAATTGGGAATACAAACTTTTTCATTGGTTTTATATATTCTATTATTGCCAGTGTCAGCAAAAGCACCAGAACAAATAAACGAAACATTAAACTACAGCCTTCTTTGTAAAATATTCATATTTTATTTTAGCACATTTAAGAGATTTTGGAAATCTTCCGGTAAAGGTGCCGTAAATGTCATGGACTCTCCTGTGGAAGGGTGGGTAAGGGTAAGTTCTCCGGCATGTAAAGCCTGTCCGCTAAGCCCACGATTATTTTTTCTTCCGTATACCGGGTCTCCTGCAACGGGATGACCTATATATGCCATGTGCACTCTTATCTGGTGAGTGCGACCGGTTTCCAAACGACATTTTACCAGAGTGGTATTTTCAAATCTTTCTATTACGGTAAAATGTGTTATGGCTTCTTTACCGTTTTTGGTATTAACAGCCATCTTTTTACGGTCTACAGGATGTCTTCCCACAGGTGCATTTACCATTCCTGAGTTTTCTTCAAAAAGCCCTTCCGTAAGAGCTGTATATATTCTGGAAACTTTATGATATTTTATTTCATCTGCCAAAAAAGTATGGGCTTTGTTATTTTTTGCCACAACTAAAAGTCCGGTGGTATCTTTATCTATTCTATGGACTATGCCGGGACGTCTGACTCCGTTTATATCTGATAAATCTTTGCAATGATATAAAAGGGCATTTACAAGTGTACCGGTGTAATTTCCGTCGGCAGGATGAACGACCATGCCACGGGCTTTGTTTATTACAATAATGTCGGAATCTTCGTAAACAACATCAATAGGTATATTTTCCGGTTCAACGGTAAGTTCTCTGACCTCAGGAATTTCCAAAGTGAAACAATCTCCCGGCTTAACTTTATATTTTGTTTTAACAGGAACCCCGTCAAGTAAAACGCCACCGTTTTCTATGAGCTTTTGTATATAGCTACGACTGCTGCCGGGAAGTAAATGGCTACACTTTTCAGTAAGGACTGCATCTGTTCTTTTTCCCACATCATCCTGCTCCGCAACATATTCAAATATGTCTTTTTCCTGGAAATCACTCATGTCTGACTCCTTTTTTCATAAAGCCCGGTCTTAAGAAAAGCTGAGCTTCGTTACGGTAGATTATTACGGCAAGAAGCATAATTCCGCCTCCTACAACTACACATATGTCAGCAATGTTGAAAACAGGGAAATCATAGCCGAAAATTACAAAATCCAGAAAATCATTTACATAACCGAGACGGAATCTGTCTATCATATTGCCGATTGCTCCTGAAAGCATAAGACCTAAAGAAGCTGACAGCAGGGGATATTTTGAAAATATAATAAGTACAGCTACCAATATGGTTGCTATTAAAGAAACATAAGCTAAAACATCTACATTCCCTGAAAACATACTCCAGGCAGCTCCGGTATTTCGACAATTTGTAAGATAGAAGAAACCTTTAACTATGGGTTTCTCCTGATTTAAAGGGAGGTTGGTTACTGAAAGATACTTGGTATATTGATCCAGGGCAACCAAAAGTAAAGCTCCTGTATATATAAGAATAATAGTTATAATCCTCTTTTTTGTATTCATAAATTACTCCTTGATACATATTAAAGAACCCATGGCGGCAATTGTAACATTTTCTCCCGCTTGAGCTTTTTTACTGTCACGCCTGTGTGAGAAAAATTCTTCTTCACAACAACAGGTGCATGGAAGGGTATTATCTATATTCTCAGGAAGAACTCCGGCTTTAACAAGACTGTTAAAAACAAAAGCTTTAAGGTTAAGATGCCATTTACCTGGGATTTTACCGGGGTATATATATTCACTGTCGGCGGAAAGTTCCGGGAATTTTTCACAAAAAGGAACATAAACGTCTTCACTGATTTCAAAACATTGCTGACAGATTCCGGGACCTATAGCTGCTATCAGTTTGGAAGGGTCTGTGTTGTAATGTTTTTTCATAGCTTCCACAGTCTCAAAAGCAATTTCCCCAAAAGTTCCTTTCCAACCGGAGTGGATAGTGGCTACAGCTAAATTTGCCGGGTCGAAAAGCTGAACCGGAATACAGTCTGCGTGAACGGTCAATAATGTTATACCGGGGATGTTTGTTATTAAGGCATCCGTGTTAGTAAAATACGTATCTTTATAAACACCGGTCCCTACATGTTCCTTGGTAACAACTCCTACTTCTATACCATGGGTCTGACGAGCACAGACATAATTTTCCGGATTTAAATTCAGTTTGTCTGCCAGATTAACAAAGTTGGTAATTACACGTGACTTGTCAGGATCTCTGGTAAAACTGAAATTTTTATCAACACGTTGGGTAAAATGACTTATTATTCTGTTATCTTTTATTATTTCACGACTCAAAGCCTTACTCCTCTTTGGATTGTTTACATAATATTATACGATAAATGCTTATGTGGGGGCAAGGCGAAATATCGGGAAATAATTAATCTCGACATATTGCATCACAATAATTTCTGAACATGCCAAAAAATGGGGAGTTTCAGCGCTGTCGAAAAGGAGATGAAACCGGTTTGTTTTTGGGAAATATTTGAGTTTTAGAGTATTCTGTGTGATTATTATGCCGTAATATTTTTGAGGGAGGAAGAGAAATGGATGTTTTAAAAGTTTCTGCAAAATCAAATCCTAATTCAGTGGCAGGGGCACTTGCAGGTGTTGTTCGGGAATCCGGCGCAGCCGAGATTCAGGCAATTGGAGCAGGTGCACTAAATCAGGCGGTTAAGGCAGTTGCAATTTCCAGAGGTTTTCTGGCACCTTCAGGTGTTGAACTGATTTGCATTCCCGCATTTACTGATATTCAGATTGATGGAGAAGAAAGAACTGCCATCAGGCTTTTAGTTGAGCCACGCAGTGTAAGAAATCATGCAATGTAATATTGCAATAGAAAGAGAGTGCTTCGGTAAGTTATCGGAAGTGCTCTTTTTTGTTTGTCTGAATTTGTCAAAATAAGTCCTGTTTTTTACCAAAAAAAATAAAATTTATTTATACATGTTAATATTCCTTACAAATATTAATTTTGGAAGGTGATGAACATGTATTTTGGTTCAGGAAATTTTGAAGTGGTAGCTTTGGTTATTGCTGTAATCAGCGCAATTGCAGCGACAATTCTGGCGTTTATTTTTATTTTGCCGGAAAAGAAAAAAGACAAGTTAAAAGGCCTAGGCAAATTATTACATAATGTAGGTAATTTTAAATCTCTTATTATTGAAAAAATATTACAGGCTGTGTATGTTTTCCTTACTTGTGCTTCTGTTATTTATGGTTTCCTTAATCTGTTTTCAGTAAGACAGTCCATTTTTGGTGGTGTTTACTGGAATGGCGGAATGGGACTTTTGATTATGATTGTAGGTCCTATTGTAATAAGACTTGCTTTTGAAATGACTATGATGTTTATTTTATTGGTGAAAAATGTTATTCAGATTAATAATAAGCTGAAAAGCAGTTCTGATGGCAATATTCAGGAAGATGCTTTTTCCGTACCGGTATTTAATAATGATAAAACTGAGCCTGCTCAGCCACAGCCGGAAGCAGCTTTTTGTACAAACCGTGGTTCTCAACTTGTAAACGGTGTATGCCCTTATTGTCAGGGTGGTTATTACAATTACAGTAATTACAATCAGAATTACAACCAATAAGTTTAGTTTTTAATATTTTACAGAAATGGAAATCTGGTCCTGATACTTTGGGGCCAGGTTTTTAATTTTACCGACGTTATAGCTAAAGTGTTTTAAATATGGTAGAATAAAATCGTATTAAAAAGAGAGGATTATTTTATGGTAAGAGTTGTGGCAGGTACTGCCAGAGGTATGAAACTTAATACCAGAGATTCTGAGGAAACAAAGCCTACACTGGACAGGGTTAAAGAGGCGATGTTCAGTATGCTGACTCCTTATCTTCCGGGAGCTTTAGTACTTGACTTGTTTGCAGGTTGCGGCGGGCTTGGCATAGAGGCCTTAAGCAGAGGAGCATTAGAATGTGTTTTCTCTGATAAAAGTAAAGAATGTTGTGATATTATAAAAGGAAATCTTGTAAAGACAGGTTTTTCGGAGAGAGCTTTTGTCAGAAGAAATGATTTTACCGGAACCATAAATGATTTTGACAGCCGGGAGAAATTTCATATAATATTATTGGATCCGCCCTATCTTAAAGGGTTAGAACGTGAGGCTATTAAACTTATTTCTTCTAAAAAAATTTATGCCCCAGGGGCTGTTATTATGGCAGAACACAGCATGGAAGATGTAATGCCTGATGAAATAGGAAATTTTGTAAAAGAAAAGGATAAAAAATACGGCACTGTAGGAGT
This sequence comes from Oscillospiraceae bacterium, assembly GCA_015069135.1. Lineage (GTDB taxonomy): Bacteria > Bacillota > Clostridia > UBA1212 > SIG427 > SIG427. The sequence goes on from SVJE01000002.1 coordinate 228,042, forward strand.
TGCTGTTTATGTTGAAAAGGAGCAAGTAAATGGATAATAAAATTAAGATTGGGGTATATCCCGGAAGTTTTGATCCTTTAACCAACGGACATCTGGATATTATAAAAAGAGCTTCAAAACTTTTCGACAAGCTTATAGTAGGTGTACTACATAATGATTCTAAAAAGGCTATTTTTTCTATGGAAGAAAGAGTTGCCCTTATTAAAAAGTGTACATCCGATATTCCTAATGTGGAAGTGGAGTTTTTTAAAGGGTTGCTGGTGGATTTTGTAAGAGAGCGCAATGCTACTGCTATAGTTAAAGGTTTAAGAGCGGTTTCTGACTATGAGTATGAACTTCAGATGGCTATGTTGAATAAGCATATTGACAAGGAATTGGAAACAATATTTCTCATGGCGGACATACAGAACTCCTTCTTAAGCTCCAGTGCCGTAAAGGAATTGGCTTACCATGGTGGAGATATTTCAGGCTTGGTTCCTGAGGTAATTAAAGAAGATATAGTGGTAAAATTAACAAAACCTCTTCACTAATTGTAAAAAAAGTGTTATATTATATATAATTAATCAGTAATATATGAGAAATTGAAGGGAGAGTAGACCTATGAAAGTTGAAATTGTAAACCTGATAGATATGTTGGAAGAGATTGTTAACAATGGTGGCAAAGTTCCTTTTTCCAATAAAATAACTGTTGATAAGGACGAAGTTTTGTCAGTTCTTAATGAAATGCGTATGAGACTGCCTGCTGATATTAAATTAGCCCTTGAAATTATTGATGAGAAGCAGAGAATTCTTTTAAGTGCTCAGAAATCAGCTAAGGAAGTTATTGAAGAGGCTCAGCACGAAAGAGAAGAACTTATTGAAGAGCATGAGATCACTAAAATGGCAACTGCTCATGCAGAGGAGCTTGTTGAGAAGGCTCAGAATCATGCTAAAGAAATGCGCGCAGGAGCTACAGATTATGTAGATACAATGCTTGAAGAATTTCAGGAGTATCTTAAAGAAAAAATCAGAGAACTGGATGAAAACAGAAAAAGCTTAAGGTAATTATTGTTGCTATAAGTGTTTGAAAGATTTTTCCCAATATATATTTTTTGCATGACAAGCCGGCATTCGTGAGAATGCCGGCTACTTGTATGTGTACGGAAATTCCGGCCCAGGCAGATATGGCAGAAATGATGGTTAATTTTTTTAATGGGGACAGACACTCTGATAAAACAGTGCGGTGTATACCAGATGTTATTTCCAGGATTCCATTTAGTGGGGACAGACACTGCGGAATTATATGAAGGGCATCAAGTATACCTGTAAGAGCAGCGAAAAATATTATAGCGGCAGCAATAGGTACCATACTCATCATGGAGTCAGTGAGAATTAATGGCAGAGATTTTTGTGGGGACAGACACTGAAATGGTTTGTTTGACATATTATTGGATTTTTCGGATTTGCATCTGAAGACCATACCGGTTAACAGCGCTGATAATACATGTATTATCCAGAGATATATGCCAAGAAGACTGTTTCCCAGCATAACTGCTCCTACTGTACCTATTATAAAAAGAGGACCACAGTTATTAGTAAATGCTGACAAAGTATAGGCTTCTTTTCTTGTAATAAGATTTCTTTTATATAAATCTGCCGTAACTTTAGCTCCGGCAGGGTAACCACTAACCAGTCCGATGAAAATAGCGATACTACAGCTTCCGGAGAGACCAAAAAGTTTTTTTGTTACAGGTGTAAGTTTTTGAGAAGCCTTAATGGATAAATCTGAAGACATAAGTAAACCTGATGCCACATAGAAGGGAAAAACAGAAGGAAGAACCTTGGTAAAAAACATGTTTATACTATCTGCTACCACCGGTAGACAAGTATCAGAGCATAAGGCAAATAATACCATAAAACATATGGCTGTTAACCCTTGTATCATAGTGTGTACCTCCTGTACAAAATAGTTAAAGAATGATATAATGCATTAATAATATTCAGCTTGACCGCCAATTATTAATGAGTATAAATATAACGGTCAGGACCAGAGAAAAAGAAAGGGAAAATTACAATGCCAATTAAGATTCCAAACGATTTACCGGCCATGAAAATATTACAGGAAGAACATATTTTTGTCATGGACGAAAAGATGGCTTTCCATCAGGATATCAGACCTTTAAAAATTTTAATTATGAATCTGATGCCTACTAAAATCGTGACGGAAACCCAGCTTTTGAGAATGCTTAGTAATTCACCGCTACAGGTTGAGATTACACTGATTCATCCAGCTTCTCATGTGTCAAAAAACACACCACAGGAGCATATGTTGGCATTTTACAATACGTTTGACGACATTAAAGATCAGAAGTTTGACGGTCTTATCATTACAGGTGCTCCTGTTGAGAACCTGGAGTTTGAAGAAGTTACCTACTGGGAAGAACTCTGCCGACTTATGGAATGGTCCAGAGAAAATGTAACTACCACACTTCATATATGTTGGGGAGCTCAGGCCGGAATGTATTATCATTACGGAATTCCTAAAGTTCAACTGGAGAAGAAACTTTTTGGTGTATATCCCCATCACCCAAGGAAGGAAGCTGCAAGAATTTTAAGAGGTTTTGATGATACTTTCTATGTGCCTCATTCAAGATATACAACAACCAGATTGGAAGACGTCTTAAATCAACCAAGACTTGATGTGTTAGCAACTTCTGAAGACGCAGGGCTTTGTATTTGTGCTTCCCATGACAGAAGGCGTATATTTGTTACAGGTCATCTTGAGTACGATAGAGATACATTAAAGCTTGAGTATGAAAGAGATCGAGCTAAGGGACTTGGAACGGATATCCCGAAAAATTATTTTCCTGATGATGATCCTTCTAAAGACCCATATTACAAGTGGAAGAGCCATGCTTATCTTTTATACGGAAACTGGCTTAACTATTACGTATATCAGGCAACTCCGTTTGATCTTAAAGATGTAAACAAAGACTTTTTACCTGAAAGAAAGGGCGATGTAAATGGGCAGAACACCGGGAAAAACTTACGTTGAGAAGGATTTCAGAAAAAATAGCGTTGTTCTTACAGTGGTACTTATAATTACACTGATTATTATTGCTTTGGTTTCACTTATTCCCAACAGAACCTCTAAAGGTGGGGATCTTAGCAGAATAGGTGTTTCCAGAAGTTTTATGTTCCCTTTTGCATACCTTGACGAAAGAAATGCTTTGAAAGTTATTGATTCAGACTTAAAGATATTGTCTGTTGACGACAGTGTCAGTTCATCAGTTCATGACTATACTAAAGAAAAAATTTATTACTTAAGAGAAGATGTTCTTTATGAGTATGATATAAAGCTTAACAAAAGAAGAATTTTGGTTGGTGGTTCTGTGACTGATTACAGGGTACTTAACGATAGATCTGCATTTGTATATGTTACACAGGCCAAGGAACTTCATCTTTATGACTATATTACCAAAAAGGACATTGTTCTGGCAGATGATATGCCTTCTATGTCTCTGGCTTGTTGTTTATCTGTAGGTGATTCCGGCTTTATATTTATGGGAGATGGTAATGCAGTGTTGGCTAATCTCTATTACAGTGATAATTCCGGTAATGTTACGGAAATTGCCAAAGATGTAACTGTAGGTACTTCGGTTATCTCTGAAAATGAATCTCACATATGCTTTGTAAAGGACAACACTCTATATATTACAGATACTAAAGGAAATTCTGTTGCAGACATTACCGGAGGCAAACTGATTTCTTCTGTTTCAAAGGTGGAAAACGTAGCTTCAGCTCCTGAAACCGGAAAGTTTAATGAAGGAAGAAAAATTAGTTATGTTTTAAGTGAACATAATGAACTTTACTGGTTTACCGGTAAAGAGTTAAGAATTGTGGATTCTGATGTAAGTGAAATTGTTTTATACAACGAGGAAAGTAGCAGGATATTTTACACAAAGCTTACTAAAGAAGACAGTGAAGATATGGAAGTTCTGATGTCCAAAAACGGAAGACGTGCTTCTTCGGTTGTGAAAGTATCCTATGCTTCTGAATTTATCTGGCAGGAAATCACAGGAGAACTTTATTGTCTTGATGGAAAAGATTTAAAATGTATAGAAGTTTTTGACAATTTCAGTGTAAGGGATGTTGCCACAGGAGTTACCGGAATTAAATATTATCCGGGCAAGTCTTTTGTGGTATATACAGACAGTCTTAAAAATAACTATTATTCTATGCCGGACGGAAGTATTGAGCAGGTGGCAAATGGTTCTGTAAGGCTTTATGGTCTATCAGCCAATGTGTATTTGCTGCAGAGTACCTATGATGGAGATTGCTTGTCTTTGGATATAGTAGAAAATGATGGCATGCAAAGGTTGGATTCCGACATTATTAAAGTAATTGCATTGGATAGTTCTTTAAGCCAGGTAATGTATCTTAATAACAAAGGTCTTATGTTAAGAACAGACCATGAAACAAAACTTTTAGATACTCCCGGCTTAATCAGTTGTGTTCCTTTGAAAGATTAAAAATCAGTATATTTATATATGGAGATTAATATGAACGACTTTGTGAAAAAAGTAGAAGAAAAAGCAGATGAATTTGGTAGTATTCCTTTTTGGTCCTGGAATGATAAATTGGAGCCTGAAGAATTAAGAAGACAGATTAGAAGAATGCACTATCTTAAAATGAAAGGCTTTTTTATGCATGCAAGAGGAGGCCTTGAAACTCCTTATTTAGGAGAAGAATGGTTTGAGTGTATCAAAGCCAGTGCTGACGAAGCTCAGAAACTTGGTATGGAAGCCTGGCTTTATGATGAGAACGGCTGGCCCAGTGGTTTTGCAGGTGGTGCCTTGTTTAAAGACCCTGCCAATTTTGCGTTGTATCTGGAAATGTCAACAAAAGATATGCCGGATCCGGAGGCTATGGCTGTTTACATAAGAGAGGGAAGTAAAGTTCGTCTTCGTAAAGAAGGAGAAATATTTCCTGAGTACTATTGCATATACAAGCGTGCTTGTAACGCATATGTAGATACCATGGATGCCAGAGTAACAGATCAGTTTATAGAGGCAACCCACCAGGAGTATAAGAAGCGTTTCGGAGATTTAATGGGAACAGTTATCCCCGGTTTTTTTACTGACGAGCCTCAGTACTACAGATGGGCAACACCATGGTCAGATACATTTCCGGAAGCTTTCCAAAAGGCTTTTGGCTATGATGTAATGTCAGGTTTAGCTGCACTTTTTACAGATTATGATGGTGCAGAACAGTTCAGATATGATTATCATAAACTTTGCCACACCCAATTTTTAGAGAATTTTGCCCGTCCGGTATATGAGTGGGCAGAGGCTAACGGTTGTAAAATAACAGGTCACACCATTGAGGAGTCTTTTTTAGCCGGCCAAATGTGGTGTACCGGTGGTGTGATGCCATTTTACAGATATGAGCACATCCCCGGTATTGACCATTTGTGCAGAGGACTGGGGAATGACCTGAGCCCTAAACAGATAGGTTCTGTAGCAGCACAGCTTGGTAAAAAACGAGTTCTCACAGAGAGTTTTGCAGCCTGTGGTTGGGATGTATCCCCTCTGGAACTTAAGAATATACTTCAGTGGCAGTATGCTTCCGGCATAAACTTAACATGTCAACACCTGTACCCTTATTCCATAAGAGGACAGAGAAAAGGCGACTATCCGGCTTTCTATTCAGAACATTCACCTTGGCAGGATGCACTTAAGGATTTCAACCAGTATTTTAACCGTCTGGGTGCCGCATTGGCAGAAGGCAAGGAAAGAGCCAATGTTCTGGTAATTCATCCTATTCACAGTTGTTGGATGAAGTATAAGAGAATTGACGACGGTTCCATCTGGCAGTTTGAGGAAAACATCGGCACATTGGTTCGTGAGTTTGCAGACCATCAGGTACTTTATCACTTTGGTGACGAAGTTATAATGAAGGACTACGGTAGTGTGAAAAACGGTAAACTTGTTATCGGAGAGTGCCGGTATGAAACTGTAGTACTTCCTTATCTTACCACATTGGATAGCTCTACTGCAGATCTTCTTAAAGAGTTTTTGGCTCAGGGCGGTAAAATAGCTGCGCCTTACGGTTTTCCGCAGTGTATTGACGGCAGACCTGCTGATTTATCCTGGCTTAAAGCAGAACTTTCTTTGGAAGATATCTGGAACATTTCAGGCATATCCGTTAAATCTTTTGAAGGTGGTAAAATGGAGAATATCCGTCTTCGTGTTATGGACAGAGAAGACGGTAGTACATACTACTTAGTTAACCTTACTATGGATGAAAGAAAAGCTGTTAATGTGGATTTTGGAACTGAACTGCCTGTTAAACAATATGATCCTGAAACAGGAAAGACGGTTGCAGAATATGAAACAGGACATTTTACCGTTGACTTTAAGGCGGGGGAAGGTTTTGTATTTTACACTGAAAGAACCTCTGCGCCGGAAAACGCCATTACCCTTGATAAAGCTCAGGTGGCTTACGGAGATGGTGTGTTTGGTCCTGTAAGACAGATTGCTCAAATCAAAGATTTGACACTCCGCAAGCGTTTTGAGGGTGATGTTCAGCTTAAATTTGCCTTTAAGGTGAAGGAAATTCCGGAATGTAAAGTAAGTATGGCTTGTGAGCCTATGAACTATAACTATATTAAGATAAACGGTGAAAATATTGAGCTTGAGGACAAGTGGTGGTTGGACCGTAGCTTCAAGACTTGTGACATTACAGATTTAATTAAAACCGGTGAAAATCAGATTGAAATGAGTTTTAGTTACTATCAGGATCCGGAAGTTTATGATGTGGTATACGACAGTGCCATGGAATCAAGAAGAAATTGCCTGAGCTTTAATACTGAAATAGAAAGTATTTATGTCTTTGGAGAATTTGGGGTGGAGACAGATTCTGATAAGTTTACCTCCGGTGGTAACGGCTCTCTTATATATTCCGGTTCTTTTGACATTGTTAAAGCTCCAAAAAACTTAGGTGCTAAAGAGTTAGCTAACGTGGTGACTTGTGGCTATCCTTTTTTTGCAGGGGAAATTTCAGGAGAAACTTCTTTTGAGCTATCGGATAAGGACTGTGTGGCTGGTAATGTTAAACTTTCTCTGGAAGGCAGATTTGCCTATGCAGATGTTTATGTAAATAACAGATTGGCCGGCAGATTTATGTTTAATAAAGAACTTGATATTTCAGGACTTGTTAACCCGGGTAAAAACAAAGTTAGGGTTATTATGTGCAACACCGGAAGAAATCTTTTGGGACCTCATCATCAATCTTGTGGTGAAGCTCATGTGGTAAGTCCTAGTAGCTTCTCCAGTGAAACCTCCTGGACTGAGGATGGTTGTCCCGGCATTATAGAGGAATATGCGTTTATGCCTTTTGGAGTAACTGTTAAGATAACTGCAGGAAGTAAGGAGATTAAAGCTTAACATGTCAAGATTTTTTGTAGAGCCTGCTCAGGTTTCTGAGGAAGGATATATTACAATAACAGGTTCAGATGTTAAACATATGAAAGATGTGCTCAGAATGAATAAGGGAGAACTTTTTACAGTGTGTGACAGCACCGGCACGGAGTACTCCTGTAGTCTGGATTCTTTTAGCGATGGTTGTGCTTTGGGAAAGATTTTATCAAGCAAGGCAGGAGAAACTGAACCTAAAACACCTTGTGTACTTATGCAGGGTGTTCCCAAAGGTGATAAGATGGAGCTTATAATCCAGAAAAATGTTGAACTGGGTGTAAATCGTATTATCCCTGTTATGATGGAGCGTTGTGTGGTTCGTTTCAACAACGATAAGGACAAAGAAAAAAAGTGTGAGAGGTGGAATCGTATATCTGTGGAGGCTTCTAAACAGTGCGGAAGGTTATCTGTGCCTGTGGTGGAAAAACCTGTTTCTCTTAAAGAAGCTATGGCTATGGTTAAAGATTCTGAACTTAAACTGGTGCCTTACGAAAACGAAGCAGATTTAAGACTTAAAACTGTATTAAGAGATAAAAATCCGAAAGATATTGCATTTATCGTAGGTCCTGAAGGTGGTTTTGCAGAAACAGAAATTTCATTGCTTAAAGAAAACGGATTCACTTCCATATCTTTAGGAAAGAGAATCCTTAGGACTGAAACTGCAGGTTTTGCTGTAATGTCAGCCATACGATATGAATTAGAAGATTGATATTTTACCGATAAAACGGAAACACTAAATCCCTACTAATTAGTTTAGGAGGGATTTTTATGTTGTGGGGAATTTTAGCAGCGGTAATTTCCGGAGTGTTAATGAGTGTTCAGGGAGTTTTTAATACAGGTCTGGCTAAGGAAACCGGCATATGGATTTCTGCGGCCTTCGTTCAGCTGACTGCATTTATTGTCTGTATGGCAGCCTGGTTTTTCACGGGGACAGACTCTGGCTTTGGTGAGCTGTTGGCGGTGGATAACAAATACAGATTGCTGGGTGGTGTTATCGGAGCCTTTATTACTATTACTGTTATTAAGAGTGTGGATCAGTTGGGACCTGCGGCAGGCATTACTACAATTGTGATTGCCCAGACTACGGTGGCTTATCTTATTGAAGTTTTTGGCCTTTTCGGTACAGAGAAGGTGCCTTTTACATGGAGAGGTGTTATAGGGGTGGCTCTGGCTGTGGCCGGTGTTTTTCTCTTAAACAGAAAATAGACATTTTACCGGTAAAATCTTCGACCAATTACGAGGGACAAAATTTTTTTAATAGTGTAAAATAGTTTTGCGGCAAGGGTCGGAGGTTATATATGGCAATGATTTGGTTTTGTAGTATTAAGGCTGGCGGCAAAGGTTTTATAAGAAACAAAGCAGAGGAAAGAAGATATAAGGAAGCTCTTTTTCGTATGTCAGAGAAAGAGCTTGCTAAGGTTATGGAGTATTCCTGCCATGAGGGGAAGATGCTTTTTGTTATTGAATGTCAGGACAGAGGGTCATTAAAACGCATTATAAAAAACACAAATGCAAGCTATGGCAAATATATGAAGTTTATGGGAGAGGATATTTCTTTTGATGCAGCGGATTTAAGGCTGTTGAAAAAAGATAATGAATATGTCAGTATTAAGCAACAGTTTTTTAATACATTTTATGTTGCCGAAAAATGGTAAGCAGTAGTATAATTGTGGAGTAAAGTTTTTGTGAGGTGAATTTGTATGAATTTTGATACTTTGCATCCTGCGGATCAATTAGTAATGTTAATGGATAGAATTTATTCCTATGGAATGACCACTACTTCCGGTGGTAATCTTTCTATTCTTGATGATAATGGTGATATCTGGATTACTCCGGGTGGAATTGATAAAGGTACTTTAACCAGAGCTGATATTATTCAGGTGAAACCTGACGGTACTGTTATTGGTATTCACAAACCTTCCAGTGAGTTTCCTGTACATGAAAGAATTTACAGAGCAAGACCTGATATTAAGGGTGTTCTTCATGCTCACCCACCTGCATTGGTGGCTTTCAGTATTGTAAGGCAGATTCCTGAAACAAAGATTATTCCTAATGTTAATCAGATTTGTGGTACTTTGTCTATGGCACCTTATGATGTGCCGGGAAGCCAGGGCCTTTCTAAAAAAGTAACTGCTGAGTTTGAAAAGGGCCACAATATGGTTATGCTTGAGAACCACGGTGTGTTTGTTGGTGCTACAGATATTTTCAGAGCATTTATGGCTTTTGAAACTCTGGACTTCTGTGCAAGAGTTGAGATTGAAGGAAGAAAGCTTGGTAAGATTAATGTTCTTTCTGATAAGCATGTTAAGATTTCCAAAGAGAAACAGCATGCAAAATTAGATGAGTTTGTTTGTAATTCCTACAGCAGTGAGGAAAGAGCTGCAAGACGTGAAATGTGTAAGCTTATTCACAGAGCTTATGATCAACAGCTTTTCACCAGCAGCCAGGGAACTTTCTCCCAGAGATTGTCTGATGGTTCCTTTATCATAACTCCTTATGCAAAGGACAGAAAGTATTTAGAGCCTGAGGACTTAGTAAGAGTTCAGGGTACATGGAGAGAGGCAGGCAAGGTTCCTTCCAGATCTGCTATGCTTCATAAGAAGATTTATGACAAGCATCCTGATATAAACTCCATTATTATTGCCCATGCTCCTAACATTATGGCTTTTGCTGTAACTGATGCTGAGTTTGATTCAAGAACCATCCCTGAGTCTTACATAATGTTAAGAGATGTTAAGAAGATTCCTTTTGGTTCAAGCTTTATGCAGCCTGATATGGTAGCAGATATGTTCGACCACATGACAAATATTCTAGTAGTTGAAAATGACTGTGTTATTGTTACAGGTGCCAACCTTCTCAATGCTTTTGATAAGCTGGAAGTTATGGAGTACAGTGCTAAGGCTGTTGTGGCTTCTAAGACTTTAGGTGAAATTGTTGAGATTACTGATGAGCAGGTTAAGGACTTAAGAGAGGCGTTTAAGTTCTGATTAAAGATGAATATTGTAGAGATGAGGCTGACCGAAGGGGTTGGCCTCTTTTTTGTTGGGAATATATAACAAAGTAAAATCATAAGTAAAAACGTTAGTGAATGAAATACAGTTTCGAACATATGCTGAAAATAAATTTCATTATATTATTAAAATGCATGGATAATTCAGGAAATTAATTTTATGTCGATATGTTTAATATGGGTACACACCAATTATCAAAAAATTTTTAAAGTTATTTAAGTAAATTAAAGTTTTAATATAATATATAAAAATATTTGATGTGTATATAATTTTAAATGCTTAGTTTCCAACGTTAAAACAGGAAAATACAATTTCTTATTAGGACTACGGGTAGGTTATATACACTTTTTTTAGCCGGTGTAAAAAGTCGGTACAATAGGTGGTTTTTATTTTTATATTGTCATGATAGAATACAAAAGAGTGGAGGAGAGATGAATGAAGCAAAATACATACGATAGAGCTGTAATAGGTGAAAGAATTCAATTGTTAAGGACCATAAAAGGATATTCTAGGGAAGCATTTGCTGAACAAGTAGGTATATCTCCTAAATTTCTCTATGAAATTGAAAAAGGAAATAAAGGTTTTTCGTCAAAAATCTTGTTACAAATTTCTAATGCATTATCTGTAACTTGTGATTGTATCATATCAGGAACTATTTCAGAGAATTGCGACAAGGAAGTTTTGGAAATATTTGAAGATGGTACAAATAGTTCTTTATCAAAATAATATTAGTTTTAGCAAAAAATAAAGTAATAGTAAAGAGGTGCATTGATATTCCTGATAAGTGTAGTCGCAAATATATTTTTCATAGAATTAGCAAATATGCCAAAAAATGTACAACAGAGATTATAGTATTGATTGCGGCAAATTTTTTTCTCATACCAACAATGGTTGCATCACCATATTTTATACAGGCGATGATTGATAAAGTATTATATGCTGGAAGTATTAATGCATTTTTTTATGTTGTAGTTGGTCTTATACTTGTTTATTTAATTCGACTGATTTTAGATGGGATTATTTTATGGTCTTCTAATAGAATATATAACCGATTTACACATCGACTCCGCTTAGAAGTTTTACGTAAATATCATCGAATGCCAAATGAATTATATGAAACAATGTCAATAGGTGAACTTAAATTGCGTTTTTGGGATGACATTGAATCCATGGGTAATTTTTTAAAAGCTCAAGTAGCTGATTATTTTTTTTATTTTTTATTAGCAATCGTTGCGTTAATACTATCCCTTTGTGCCGATTGGCGTTTAACATTGATTTGCCTGCCTGTTGTTCCAATTGTTTTCTTGATTAATTACCTGATAGGGAAGGGATTAAAAAAAATAAATGAAGAAATTAGAACTATTCATAAAGAGTATTATGCGTTTGAACACAACGCTTTACAGTATCATCGAGAAATAAAAGCGCAAAATGTAGAAAATCATTTTGTCGGTCGTTTTATGAAATATAGAGAGATATTGGCAAAAATAGGATATCGTCAAATTCGTTATTGGTTTTATGAAGAAGTTTTTACTGATTTTAAAATTAATTACCTAACTACTACTTTGGTTTTTTTAGCAGGAGCCCATTTGGTATTAGAACAGCAAATGACTATGGGCACTTTGGTATTAGTTTCTAATTTTTTTAATTTGTTATTTACCGGCTTGGATGGAGTAAATACCAAAAGAATTCAGCTTAAAACTTATAGTCCTTATTATCAACGAGTGTTTGAGACTTTAAATTTACCTGAGGAACAAGACCAAAACAAAAGTACTGCGAAATTGACTGGTGGTTTAGAGGTTAAAAATCTATCATTCATGTATGAGAATAAGAAAAACTTTGTGTTAAAAGAACTTAATTTTAATGTTGCTAAAAACGGGTATTTGGCTATTGTAGGTTCCAGTGGTTGTGGAAAATCCACATTGGTAAAGTTACTATTAGGTCTTTATACTCCAAGTAATGGACATATACTGTTTGAAAATGAGACTGGAAATTTTTTTGAAATAAATACAATATCAAAAAAAACACTTTATAACCAAATAAGTGCAGTCATGCAGGATGCTACCTTATTTAATACAACTATTCGTGATAATCTGTCTTTGGGCAATCGTGAGGCTAGTGAAGACAAAGTAATATCAGCTTGTAAAAAGGTAGGAATTCATGATTTTATATCGGGATTACCACTAGGGTATGACACAATAGTAGGGGAAAGAGGAATAAAACTTTCCGGCGGTCAAAAACAACGTATTATCATTGCGCAAGCGCTCTTAAAAAATCCCAAAATACTGATTTTAGATGAAGCTACTTCTTCTCTAGATAAAATATCGGAAGACAAAATTAATTTTTGCTTAACAAATAATAAAAAGGAAATTACGGTTATTTTGATATCTCATAAACCAGCATCTATTGCAAGAGCTAAAGAAAAAATTACTATAGAAGAAGGTGCAATTATTTCATGAAAGAATCATTTAATGTTTTAGAACGTAAATTGGTGTTAGAACTTACACGCTTTTTAGATTACGATACCGAGTATTTGCGTTCTTTATTGTCTGAGTCTTTGGATATGTCATGGGTGCTTGGGCAGTTATGTTGGCATAGAGTAGCAGGTGTTGCTTATTATATCTTAAATAATAGTGGACTTTTAAATAAAACAAATAGAGATTTTCGGTTTAGCCTGCAAAGTATTTATGAGGCAAGTATTCAAAGAAATTTGCTTAGTAAAGAAATACTATCTGATATATCAAAAGTGCTTAGTAATGCTAATTTTAAATATGCTTTTTTGAAAGGTTCTTTTTTGTCATCCAATGTTTATCCCGAAGGATTACGAACATCTAATGATTTTGATATGCTAATTTCTCCTTCGAGTGTTACTGCCTGTGAAAAATTATTGAAGGCAAATGAGTTTATACAAGGATATTATCAGCCTGGAGAAGCTATTTTTCCTGCATCTAGGCACCAGGTCGTTGAAAGCAGGTTGACAAGAGGAGAAACGGTACCGTTTGTGAAGAAAGGTTTGGATAAATTTGACGTTATTGAAATTGATTTAAATTTTTCTTTGGATTCTAAAAATGGAAATGAAAGCCAGGTTTGTGAGATGCTGAAGCATGTTACACCATTTTCACCAAAATCAGATACATTATTATATACGCTATGTCCTATGGATTTCATAATTCATCTTTGCATGCATCTATATAAAGAAGCTAGTGTATACTTTTGGGTAGAAAAAAAACGGGATTTGTCAATTTATAAGTTTTGTGATATTTACGCCTTGTTGTTAAAGTGGGGAGAAATCTCCTTTTTTCAAAAACTTGCAGATAGAATACAACATTTTGGTGTAGAGAAAGAATGTTGCTATGCGTTAAGTGGAACATTAGAATGTTATCCTTCTTTAACAAGTGTGAAGGGCTTTCTGGAAATGCTTAAAAAGATTACTCCACAGGATACAACCTTTATGAAAGAAATTGTTCAGCCTAAAACGGGAGATGTATATAGTTATGAGCAGCCATTTATAGATTGGCTATTTCTATCAGATCGTTTTGCACACATTTATATAAAATCAAAAGGAGACTCTTTATGAAATTAGAAATGAAACCCCATGAGCAATCTGGTCTATTAATTACATTTTGCGGGTTAGATGGCTGTGGAAAAACTACGCAGATTACACTTTTAAAAGCAGCACTTGAAGAAATTGGAATAAATATTTCTTTAACAAAGCAACCAACCGATTTTGTTAGAAAATCAGATATTTTCCGTACGTATATGGATAATCCAAATCATAATGTATTTGATTATCGTGCGCTTTCCTTGTTGTGTGCATCTGATCGAGTACAGCATACGTATGGTATTATAAAGCCTCTTTTGCAACACGGAAATACTGTTATTTCAGATCGCTATTTTTATTCTTGCCTTGCTAATTTGAGAGCAAGAGGATACAAGGAAGATTTTTGGATTTATGAAATTGCAAAATCTATATTAAAACCGGATATTTGTTTCTTTTTAGATGTCCCGGTTGAAACGGCAGTATCACGTGTGCGACAACGACCTGCAGAACGTAATAAATATATTGATATGGAACTGCAATATCGGTTAAAAGAAGAATACTTTAATATTGCTAAGGAGAACGAAGGGATTATATTAGATGGCGAAAAGCGAATCCATGAGATTCATCAAAATATTTTTCAAGCAGTAATTAAAAAGGTTAAAGAAAGGAATATTGTTTATGAGTGAAAAATTAGAAAAAATTATATCAGATTATACTACTATATTACCACCGTATCAAAGCGAGACAAGTTTGCAAAATGAGTTGGGAATTAATAGTTTTATAATGGTAAAATTGATTGTTGCCATAGAAGATGCATTTGGAATAGAGTTTGACCTTGATGTGATTGATAAAGATAGGCTTATGACGGTAGGCGATTTGTTAAATATACTGAGAAAATATGATGTCTAAATTGGCAATATTTTTAAAAAGGAAAATAAGCGACTATCCGGATTCTAAGATATCTGATACGGATGGAACAATATGGTCTTATAAAGACTTTTTGCATATGGCCGAATCATTTTCAACACAGCTAACAAGCCATAAATATGGGATATTATGTCGTTCTGGACTTTTGTCAGCCTTAGCAATTGTAGCATGTGTTCAGGCTGGAGTGACTGCAGTTCCAATTTCTTTTCAATATGGTGAGCTTTATAAAGAAAAAATCATTAAAACCTGTGGCTTGAGTCATATCATAACAGATGATGAAGGAATGTTAGAAGAGAAAATTATTAATCAAAATCAAGAAGAACTCGAGAATCTTGAAGGGGTAGCTTTTATGATGTGTACTTCAGGAACTACAGGATTTCCAAAAGCAGCTATGCTGACAGGCGAAAACATTCTTTCTAACCTGCAGGATATTGAAAGGTATTTTCCATTATCCAAAACAGATCGAATACTGATTAGTCGTTCGCTCTGTCATGCAGCAGTCTTGACAGGAGAGTTTCTGATATCTTTATGTAAAGGTGCAGATGTTGTATTTGATGAAATCGGGTTTAATCCTGCAAAAACAGTATTACGAGTAAAAGAATATGAGATAACTGTTATTTGTGGAACTCCTACTTTTTTCTATCATTTTTCTCGTTTTGCTTTGCGAGGTCAGTGTTCTTTACCACTAAACATGATTGTGGTCAGTGGTGAATGTATGGCAGAAAAAACTGCTTCATTGATTTGTAAAGCATTACCCGGTGTCTTGGTTTACCATGTGTATGGATTAACTGAAGCTTCTCCAAGAGTGACTTGTCTACCACCAGAATATTTCAAAGAAAAACCGACATCGGTAGGTAATCCACTAGCTTCGGTAAAAATTAAGATTCTCAATGAAAAAGAGAGCAAATTTTTTTCAGATTGTGGAGTTTCCTTAAGAAAAACTGGTGAACTATGGATTAGCGGACCAAATATAATGAAAGGATATTATAATAATCCATTTGCGACACAAAAGGTATTGCAAAATAATTGGTTAAAGACAGGCGATATTGCTTATTTAGACGACGATGGCCATCTGGTTATTTGTGGGCGAAAAGATGATTTAATTATTGTTGGCGGATTGAATATTTACCCAGCTGAAATTGAGAATCTGTTATTAGAAACAGAGCATATTTCTGAGGCGTTTGTGTATGGTAGAAAAAATGAAATGGGATTAAAGCTTGTTTTCGATATTGTTCCGAGTAACAATTCTGTGACTATCAAAGATATATTCAGCATATGCAGAGAAAAGCTACCTTCTCAATATTGGCCGCATGAAATAGTTTTAGTACAAAGTTTACATAAAAGTGTTTCAGGAAAAAGAAAACATAATTAAATAAACAAGATTATGAAAAGGAGATATCCTATGTTAACTGCTATATCAGTGGATAAAAATAAATATCATTGTATTGATTCAGTGTTTTTAACTGTAGCAAATCATTTTAAACGAGAAATAGGATTAATGTCGGTTGGTTCATGGGGCTTTGATTATCAGCCAAATTTAGTAGGAGCAAGAACTTTTGGTGAAAAACTACAATCTGGAATGGTGTTGCCTTCACGAGAAGCAGTGCAAAGATATCATGGAATTCGAGTGGACTGGCAAGAAAATGTCACTTGGGGCGAGTTGAAAAGTGTAATAAATACTCATATAAAGGAAAAACGACCACTAGGTATTTATATTAATGGTTATAACTGCCCGTGGAATCCGGTATATCACCAGGTAAAGGTTGATCATTATTGCATTGTTGTTGGGTATGATGCCAAAAAAAAGATTTATTATTGTGTGGACTCATATTTTTCACAAGGTTTAAAGGTATACTCACTGCCAGAAGCTGATTTGAAAGATGGATTTAGGGAATACATTTCTTTTAGATTAGAAACTCCTGTCTCTAGTTATTCTTTGAGACAAATTTTTCAAGATGTTCAACTAGGTGAAAATGACTTTTTTATACGTAAAACTAGTTTTGAAAATATTGAACGGTTTGGAAGAGATTTATCACAAGAGCTTGATATTGATTTAGAAATGAAAAATTGCAAAGGTGAAATTGAAACTGCAAGGCTTTATCGTCAATTTATCCAGTATAGTCAACGTCGTCAAAATTTTGCTGATGCATTGATCTTTTTAAGAAGTAATGCTTATGACGTAACTACACAGATGGCAGTAAATCTAGAATTTGTAATAGATGAGTTTAATAAAATTTCGAAAATGTGGAAAAATATGGCAATGCTTATGATTAAACTTTTGTTGACAAAAAAAGATATCGTGTTGGAAAAAATGGGTGATGTAATGGAACAAATTGCGAAGAATGAGTTAAAGCTATTAGAAAATACAATTGATATTGGAAGGATGAAAACATGAGAATAAAACTTCCAATACAGAATTTGTGCGGAGATTGTTTTGAGGCGGTTTTAATTAATATAGCACTTTATCTAAATAGAAGATATGAATTTATGTATCTTAATGAATGGGGCTTTCGATTTGAACTAGCTCATAATAATACAAATCAATGTTTAGGTAAGGCTTTGGATATATATCGTGACAAGGTAGGGCCGCTTATGAAATATCATGGTATAGGTTATAGTCAACATAAATGTGAAAATATAGAGAATTTACAGGATATTTTACAAAATAATATATTAGATAAATTACCAATTGCAGCACGTATAGATTCCTATTTTTGCTCATGGGACAAAAGTTTTAATAAATATCATAATTCAAACCACATTGTTTTGTTAAATGGATTTGATGGTAATTCTAGGCATATTATTTGTAGTGATCCGTTTTATCAAGAGTGGAATAGAATGATTTCATTAGAAAAATTTGCAGACATATATACAGGTCAATATGGCATATTTGATATTAAAGAAGATATTAGCTCTTTTGTCGATGGATTGTGTATTTTTAGAAAAACGCTTGAATCGTTATGTGACGAGAATATTTTTGATACAATAAAAAAATTTGCAGTAGAAGTTTATAGAGCAGATTTTATAAAAGAATTAGAACCAGATTCAGAAGTGTGGTTTGCTCAAATCTATAGACGAATGATAGATATTGTAAATAGTCGTAAAAGATTACCATTTTTAATAACATTTCTTTCAAAAAAGTATAACCGACCTGAATTGTTAGGTGTATTACCTTTACTTGAAGAAATTATTGAAAATTGGCAATGGTCTAAAAATATGACACTTAAACTATTGATGAATGGGAACATGGCTTTACAAGAGAAGTTATCATTTAAAATTAACAACATTGCTGATATGGAAAAAAGTGCGGTTATGAATTTGTTAAATATTTAGGAGAAGAGAACTATGATTTTTAAAAAGAAAAAATTTTATAAAGTGTTAGTTTGCTTCATTTTTCTAGTGGTTTTTTTTACTAATTTGCCAAGTACTATTTATAGTGCTCAAAAGGATAATGACTATAGACCTCGCTACTATTTTAAAAGGTACACGGATTATAATAAGGAATTACAACAAATGTATTATCATCTTTATATTCCAGAAAACTATGATGAATTGCTTGCATATCCATTGGTAATTTATCTTTCTGTTGTTGGACAAGATGTTGCTGTTAATTCAGGGAAGTATATAGATACTACAATTTTGTCAAATGGCAACGATGAAGAATTTCCATGCATTATACTAATTCCAAAACTACCTGAAAATTACTATTGGGTAGAAAACTACTATGGTGAAATATCACCAGGGTTGGATTTACTTATGAGTATGATTGATTCTATTTGTGAAGAGTATAGTGTTGATCAAAGAAAAATATATATTACTGGCTTGTGTTCAAATGCTACAGGTGTATGGGATGCATTGTTTAGATTTCCTGAAAAATTTGCAGCAGGAGTTGTTGTAGCTAATGTAGCGCCTGTGTCTCTGGCTTCAAAAGTTACTGATGTACCTTTATGGATTTTTAATAGTGATATGGATCAGTTAGTATCGGTTGTTGATTCTAGAGAAATGGCAAAGGCATTAAGAAAAGCAGGAAATTCACATGTCATTTATACTGAATATAAAGGTTATGACCATGTAAAAGCTAGCAAAGCTCCTTTTTATGAACGTGACTTATTTCCGTGGATGTTTTCTCAAACAAATCAGAAGGCTCCATTTCCAGAAAATAAAATACCAATTGCAGATTACATGTCTGATCCCACAATAAAAGATAGGTTATATGTTGACAATAACACGCCTACCAAAGATGAAACGATTGTACTGGAAGAGGATACAGAGAGTTTAGAAAATACGTTGAATACAGATAATAAGAATCAATACAGTAGTGTTATTAGGCATAATAACAAGAGATTAAGTTTATGGCATATATTTATTATTATTTTGGGAGCTGTTTGTATATGTATACTTTTTATTTTGTTACGTAAAAAATGCAAAAAGATATTTTGTCTAAACAAGACAGAGGGGAGGCAAAATATGAATAAAAAATTAGTTATAGTATTTATGTTGATAGCTTTTATTCTTATAGGAATATTAGGGTGTAGCAAAAATAAAAACCAAAATCTTACTACGTTGGTAACGTCATCTCCCAATACAATTGTCAAAAATCCAAATGATATTATGCTATTTTCTTTTGAAGAAAGTAATAATTTTTTACAATCTTTGGACTTAAGAAACGCGCCTTGGAACCAATTAGTTGTTAAGACATCTAGCACTTCGTCATTTGTGGATACTGGTAAAGGTTTAAAAGTTCATCTTGACAATTTAGATAATGTTTGGTTTCAAGTTTTAAGAGCATCCACACCTAATGCATATAAACAAAATATAGATAATTACAAATATTTACGTGTATGGGTTAGTAACGTAGGGGAAGGAACATTGACTTTAGGAATTTTATTTTCAGCAGGCATGTATTATTACAGTTTTCTTGATGCTGAAAATGCAATAGTTACAACCAGTGATGGTGTTGAGTTAGATGCTGAAAACGTATTTACAGTTGACAAGTTTATTCCGGAAGCAGTTGAACATGGATATGATTCTGTAGTATTACCGGCAGGATTTTCGGGGTGGGTTGCATTCCCAATTTCGGCAGATACAGTTAATTATTGGACCGCATCTCCTATAGATGATTTACATAATGCCACAACGATAGATTTAAGAATTTTATCTGAACCTCAAAAGACAGCATTTTACGTAATAGATGATATTTGTCTTACAGACAATAAACAAGGTACAACTCGTTTGGACTAATTTTTGTATGAGGTAATTTTTGTATGAAAAGAATTTTTTTTATTTTATTTATTCTTATATTTATATTGCAACCTAGCAATTTGGTATTCGCAAATAATCGATTACACATGATTGCAGAAAAGACAAATAAAGTACCAGTGATGGATGGAATAATAACTATTGAAGAGTGGGGGAAGCCTATTGCTTCTTTTTCAGGAGAAAGCGAATTTGTTGTGTCAACACTTGATAAGGTTGATGAGGAAAGGTTGCCCACTGAAACAGAATTATACGCAATATGGGATGATGACTATCTGTACTTTGGTGCTATAGTTACTAGCCTTAATCACCAAAACAACAAAAGAAATGCACATATATGGCAAGAAGATTCTCTTTCTCTAAAAATAGGACTTGCTGAAAATCAAGCAGCAGAATATCGGTTTGTTTTTGCTTTAGGTGCCAAAAATATACCTTTAGGATATCTTTTGTGTTTGCCAAACGAAACATTGGATGGAACAGGACTAGGAATTGAAGTTCTTCTTCATTATAGTGATTATTATGTTGCACGTACAGAAAAGGAGACAATATATGAGTTAAGACTTCCGTGGGATGATTATATGGTTGATGATAGGATAATTGAAAAGGGTTTTCAGTTTTATTTAACTGTAGAATTACATACAAAAGGAAAATATCCAGACTATCCTAGAAGAATGCTTTTAGGAACATATGATGATTCTCGAAATTGGCAATATCCAATTATTGAACTCAATGAAGAAATAATAATTCCTTCATCAACGCCAATACCTACAAACACATTGAGTCCTTCACCTACATCTTATATGCAAGGAAAAACAACTGCTTCACCAGAAGATTTTGATGCGTTAGATATACAAGACGAAAAAAACACCGTAAGGACTTGGATGTACTTAATAGTAGTTGCCCCAATTGGAATATTGTTGACTGCAATTTTGTTGATGAAAAAGCAGAAGAACATTTATAAATAGATTTGTAAATACAGGAGGATACAAATATGGTTTTATTAAAAAAATATATGTTTTTAAAAATATCTTGCTTTATGATGATTGTAATGTTGTTTTCAGGGATGCTAATAGTCAATGGAACAGATTATATTCAAAAAGCAGAGTCAAGATATGAATTAAAGGAGTATGAGGATGCTTCGAAGTCCTTAGCATGTATGCAATATCGTATTCACATACCTGAAGATTATGATAATTCAAAAGCATATCCTTTAGTGATTTTTTTTGGTGGAGCCGGACAAAATGTTGGGGGGGTAGTAGATGAAAGTGAAGAGTCTGAAAAGTACATTGACAGTTCTCTTTTAGAGGATGGTAATGATAAAAAGTATCCATGCATTATTCTTGTTCCACTATTGCCTGTGGATTATTACTGGGTAGACAATTTTTTTGGAGAAATTTCTCCTGGAATGGATTTAACTATGGGTATGATTGATTTTGTGTGTAAAGAATATAGTGTTGATCAGAGAAAAATTTATATAACTGGGTTGTGTTTTGGTGCAAATGGGGCCTGGGACTTGATGTTTCGTTTTCCTGATAAATTTGCGGCCGGAGTTCCTGTTGCTGGTATAGGTCCGTCAGCACTAGCTTCAAGAATTCAAGATATACCTGTATGGTTATTTAATAGTGATTCAGATTCGTCTGTTCCTGTATCAGAATCTCGAGGAATGGTTGAAGCATTAAATAGTTCTGGCAATACTAATGTTCGATATACTGAGTATCAAAATTATAGTCATATAGAAACCACTGTAGCTTCTTTTTGGAATGAAAATCTGTTCCCATGGTTATTTTCGCAAACAAATTTGAAAGCACCCTATCCTGAGGGGAAAACCCCAATTGAAATTGCTGAAGAGGACTTAGTAATGATAAATCCAGAAGATGGTAAGGTAGACCATGTACCAGAAAAAGAAGTAAAGAATCCTAATAATCAAAACCCTATAGAAAACCTTAAAAGATCAAGCCTTAAAATTGTATTTATATTAATTGTAGTAATAATTTGTCTAGCATTAGTGTTTATGTTGATTTATAAAAAATTTCTACGAGAAAGAAAATTGTAAAAAAGTATAATTACAGGGAGAAACTTATGTCAGGAAAAAGTAAGCGTTGCCGTATTAAGATCATATGGCGTTTTGCAAAACCATATATACCACTTTTTGTTGTGGCAGAAATATGTATTTTGGTTACATATGCTGTTTCTCTATTGTTACCATTGAATCTTGCACGTTTAACTGATAAAGTACTATATATAAGAAATGCGTCTTTATTACCGGATGTAATTATTACCTACGTTGTTCTTTTTTTTGCGTCAGCGATTTCTAATCTGATTTATGCTTATGTCTGGCAGACTTTAAGCAACAGGTATGTAGTAGATGTTAAAAATGAGGTGTTTTGCAAAGCTATGCATGCGAAAGTTTCTTTTTTGTCAAGCATGGATAGTGGAGATATGATGAGCCGCATCGATGAAGATGCCACACAGTTTATCCATATAGTACAGCGTAATCTTTTTCATTTTATCAATTCTATTATTCTGTGTTCTTTTATTGTTTTCTTAGTAGGAAGAATTAATATCATTTTAGCGGTGGCTTTGGTAATTGCGGCAGCTTTGCCAATTATTTTTACAAAAATGAATAGTAAAACGGTAGAGAATTTAGCAAAAAAAGAAAGAGAAGAAATAGGGTTTCTTACTGGCAAAGTATTTGAGATAATAAAAGGTTTAAGAGAAATTAGGCTTCTGTGTGCTGAGTGGTGGTCAACTAAGACCATTTTTTCCCGCCAACACAAGATACTTCTTTTGGGTAATGATATCAGGAAACTGGATTTTGTGGTTAATAAATTTGTATACCTAATTAATGTGCTTACTACATTAATTGTATATAGCATTAGTGTTTATTTGGTTTATAGTGGTTTGATGACAATTGGTATGTTTTTGGCTGTAATTCAATATGTGGCGCTACTGCATAAGAAATTTAACTGGATGCTACGTATTTATTTGGATTGGTTTACCAGAAAAGTCTCTGTTGACAGAGTAAGTGAAATTTTGGATACGGATAGTGAGAGTGACATAGGTCAGCCTTTTGCAGAAACCATACATAAGATTCAATTTAAAAATGTTGCTTTTTCTTTTGAGGAAGATAATCAGGTCCTAAAAGATATTTCTTTTTTTGTGGAAAAAGGGCAAAAAGTAGCGATAGTGGGAGCAAATGGAGTGGGAAAGTCGACTTTAGTTGGTTTACTGTTGAAGTTTTATTCTCCGGACAAAGGTTCAATTTTATTAAATGGTAAAGAAACTTCAAATTTAAAGGCGACAGATATAAGAAAATCGATAGGTGTTGTGCAGCAAGATATTCTACTGTTTGACGATACAGTGAGATATAACTTGTTACTTGGCAATGAGGTTTGTAGTGATGAGAAATTAAAAGATGTTTGTAGAAGAGTAGGTCTAGAGTCTTGGCTTTCTACTCTTCCCATGGGGTTGGATACGGTTTTAGGAAATGGTGCACAAGGTCTTTCTGGAGGCCAGAAACAACGATTAATGATTGCGCGCACCCTTTTAAAAAATGCAGAAACAGTAATATTTGATGAAGCAACTTCTGCATTAGACATTGACACAGAAAATTTGGTGATGGAAGAGTTTGTAAAACATAATCACAATATGACTATTATAGTGATTTCCCATAGGACTGAAGTAATTAAAATGTGTGATCGAATAATTCTGTTAAATGAGGGTTTGGTGGAAGCAGTTGGTACACATGAAGAACTATTAAAAGAATCTGAATGTTATCGCAAGTTGTTTGGTGTATGAAACTTAAGGAGTTTAAGATATGGATAATGATTTGATTAAAAAAGCTATTTGTAAATTTAAAACACCTTTTTATCTCTATAATGAAAAAGAGATTACAAATTCAATACATACGCTAACTGATACTTTGCCTGAAACAGCGCAGTTGTTTTATTCATTGAAAGCAAATCCAAATTTAAAAATTATAAAGTTGATTCGTAAGCAGAAGGTTGCTGTAGAAGTATCATCTATTGGCGAAATAAAGAGAGCGTTAAAAGCAGGAGTTAAGCCTTGGAGTATTATTTTTTCGGGCCCAGGAAAACAAAAGGAAGAATTACAATATGCTATTAAGAAGGGTGTTTTCTGCATTAATGTGGAGTCATTAGATGAAATTAAATTAATTAATAAAATAGGTATGGAAAGAAGTGTAATTGTTAATGTTGCAATCCGTATTAATCCAAATTTGAATTCGTCAAAAACTTCTATAAAAATGACAGGCATAGCTTCTCAGTTTGGTATTGATGAGGCATCTATTGATGAAACAATAAGAATTGCTAAGAAATTAAAGAATATAAAAATAATAGGAATTCAGCTATATAGTGGTACTCAGTTGTTAAATTATGAAGACATATTATTTAACACAAAAACTTGTATAGAATATTCTAGATGTATTAGCGAAAAACACCAGTTGGATTTTTCTTATATAAATTTTGGTGGCGGTTTTGGGATTCCATATTTTAATGGTGAACAAAACTTGGATTGCTATAGATTAAAACTTGGACTGGAACAATTATTTTGTGAAAATAATCAATATCTTAAAAATATGCGATGTGTTTTTGAAAGCGGAAGATTTTTAATTGCAGACGCTGGCGTTTTTGTTACAAAGATTTTATATAAAAAGATTTCTCATGGAAAAATCTTTCTTGTATGTGACGGTGGATCTAATTTTCATGCTAATTCTGCTTTTTTAGGAAGACGAGTTCGTTATAACTTTCCGATAACAGTCATTACTAAAGAAACAATAGAGGCAACAGAGTTAGTTACTATAACAGGCCCTCTTTGTACACCTACAGATGTTATAGCTCAGGATATTTTATTACCCCAATGTAATTCTGGTGATTATATTGTCGTTGAGAAATCTGGGGCATACGGACTGACCAATAGTCCAGTTCTATTCATCTCTCATCCAAAACCAGTGGAAGCACTTTTTATAAATGAAGAATGGAAGGAGGTGTAAGAATCATGCAATTTAACTTTATAGAAGCATTAAAAAACAGAGCCCACAATGAAAAATTTATATGGCTATGTAATATTGGTGCAGAAAAATATTGGCATGATCAAATTAAAATTTTTGGAGAAGAAAATAAAAGCCCGTTGGTTAACTCTATAGAAGAGATTAATTTATTATTATGCAAAAAACAAGATATTATGATTTTGCGTAATATGCCTGATTCGGAATATTTAAAAAATGCAGAAAGAAATGGTTTTGAGATACCTATTATTTTATGTCCAACAAATAAAGATGAAAATTTATCTATATCTGAGTTGGTTTTGAAAGATGAAAAGCTTTTAAGTTCTTTAAAGAATATAAATGACAAATTTGTTTACTTTGTTCCTTACGCAGTGACAGAATTGGAAGAGAGAATTGCAGAGATATGTGGGCTGACTATTCTTGGTGCAAGTAGTGAAATTTGTCGCAAAGTAAATGATAAGGTATTTAACAGAGAGATTGCGGAAAGATTGCAGTTGCCCATAACTGACGGCATTATTTGCAATAGTTTAGATGATATTATGACACATTATTTAGGTTGGAAATATGATAGCAATAAAAAAAATATGAAATTTGTTTTAAAGAACCCGTATAATGCATCTGGGAAGGGTATGTTTATTGTGGAAAATGAAAAGCAACTTAGAATAATTCTATCAATGTTGAAAAAATCAAATGTTTCAGGTCGATGGTTATTAGAGAAATGGTATGAAAACAAGATTGACTTAAATTATCAGTTGTTTATATCAAAGGATGGAGATGTTGATATATTTTCTGTAAAACGACAGTTTGTAAATAAAACAGTTTATGTGGGTTCAATGATTCCTTCTGGATTAAAACAAAATGTTTTGAAACAGTTGGAAAGTTACGGAAAACAAATAGGCGAATATCTGTTTTCAATTGGATATACAGGAATAGCAAGTATAGATTCTATGGTAATAGAGGACATTGTAATACCAATAATAGAAATCAATGCTCGTTTTACACTTTCTACATATCTGTCTTTTCTAAGAGAGCGCTTTAATTGTAAATATGTGTTGTTTAAATATTTTGATATTATATCGCAAACACCTGTCTCATACCAGGATATATTACATTTGATAGAAGAGAAAATGTATTCCAAATCAAATGTTTTTATATGTGCACCTTCGCTCTTGCCAGAGCAAAGAAGTAAGTATGAAGAACGGTACATTGGGCGGCTGTTTGTGTTGTTTTATGAAAACAGCAAAGAAAAACTACAAGAAAACGTGACCAATTTTAAGCAATGTGTGGTAAAGAAAATTAATGGATATTGATTTATATTCGTAAAGGTTTTGGGAGGTATGAAATATGGAAATTTATAAGGAAGATGTGTATGAAATAATATCCAACGTATTGGAGTGTGAGGTTAACCTTATCAAACAGATGAATCCAGATGATGATTTAGCTGTATGTGGAATGGATTCGGTGTCGGTAATAAGACTTATCGTCCTGTTGGAGGAAAGGTATGATATTGAATTTCAGGAGGATGATATGTATATAGGAAAAATAAATACTCTTAATAAGATATTTGAGTTATTAAAAAAATACTAATAAAACTTGGTAAAGGAGATTATAAGATTTGAGACGGCTTTCGATAATAATGTTTTGTGCTATTTCCCTTGCATGTTTGATAGGATGCCAGAAAAGCAAGTATGATATTTTGTCTACGCCAATTTCACAAATTGATATAAGTCAACATGCAGAACAATTACATCAATATGATTCACCGTACACGATTTGTTATAAAAACAAAGATGATACTTATTCACTATATATTTTTGCTTCTCCAATACAATATAAAGTTGGTAAGGATAAGTATATAGTTATTGATAATACAGTTATAAAGTCAGAAGAAAAGGATTTTGTATATGAAAACAAAACGAATATTATCAAAACCTATTTTCCAAAAGATTTAGAAGATTATTTTAGAGTAGAAAAAGATAATATTTTTCTTGAATTTAAGGTTTGCGATGATTTACAAGGTTTTTCTAGAGCTAAACGTGTAATTTTTACCAATATGTTCGGTGATAGGGTCAGTGCTGTTAAGTATCATAAAGAAGATATGGATATGGTATTTTATCCTACGAAAGCAGGTATAAAAACGGAAATTGTTTTGAGAAAAAAACCTAAAAAAAATTATTTTAAATTTAACCTTAAAGCAAGTGCTTCATGGTTTGAAAATTTAAAAAATGGTTATGTTCTTTTAAAAGAAGGGGGTGAAAATGAAAGTGTTGTTTATCAACCGTTAGTGCAATATATGACTGATAAACAACGATTGGACATAACAACTCAAATAAACATTAAAAAGGAAGGTGAAAATTATAGTGTAGAAATGGTAGTTGATGATACTATTTTAGAAAATGCTGAATATCCAGTCAAAGTTGATTTCTCATTTGAGATGTACCAAAACAAAGTGCCGGATACAAGCGTTTATTCTGAGTTTTGTATTAATTCATATTTAAGAAATTATGTTGTGCTAGGTTCGCATCCTATAATGGGGGAAGGCTGGTATTATACACGACTGAGAATTAAATATTTTTTTGACACAAACCCTGATGATGTTATTTTTGCATCATACAACACAAGGGGATTATGCAAATCGGAAGATATAATTAGTATCTATACTGCAAAAGATCAATGGTCAAGCACATCAATAGTATGGGATAATAAAGTTGGAACTGATAAATTTGTAGCTTCTAAAAAATTAGATTTGCAAAAGTATAGTTGCTTTAATTTGACAGATTTTATAAAATTTTGTTTACGAGATGAAGATTTGTTAGTAGAATCAAAAGGTTTTCTTTTGATTTCAAATGGAAATAATATTTTTTCATCAAATGACAATACACTTTATTCTCCGTTTGTCTTTGTGCATTTAAAGAATCCCCCTACATATTTTAATCCAGCGGAAAGTATTAATCCGCCAGCAAATTAAGGAGAGTTTATATGAAAAAATCAAAGATTTTAGTTGTAATTTTATTATTAGTATGTTTGTCCACAGTGTTTTCCAATATAGTGGGTGCGGAAGAATTGATTCCTGATATGCGATGGTATCATACTTCTATAAACTCATCGGGAAAAAAATGTTGTAATATTCTTATTAATTGGGATTATGTTGATCATACAAATTGGAGAAATCATGTAGAAGATGCTATGGATATTTGGAATTCATATTCTGACCAAAGGGTTAATATACGGAGTGCAGCATACTATACGGAATCAAATATAGATTTATACGATTATGGTAGTGATGATAATGCAGTATGGCCATATGCAGATTGTTTGGCTTTTACAACTATAGAAGACAGATATTCACGAGATTATAATGGTGGCATGACACCAAACAGCTGTGATGTTTCAGATTTTTCCAAAAAAGCTAATGGGGAACCAGATAATAAAATTTATTCAGCCTATATTATTTTCAACCCAAATTGGGACACTGGAATTAGTTCAAATAGTAGTAAAAACAATTCGGCAATGAATTTGAGAAAAACAATTGTTCATGAAATAGGACATTGTATAAATCTTGCACACCCAAACGCATCTAATACAAGCGATAAATCTGTTATGCGACAAGGTTGGGATTTAAATTATAGTGATTATGATAGACCACAAGCCAAAGATGTACGAGATTTAAGAACTTATTATACGCAAAACGAGTATAAATAGTAGGAGGTATACTTTTTATGAAAAAAAGAACGATTTTTTGTTTTGTAACATTGTTAATAATTGCATCTTGTGTTATAGTAGTAAAATTTGCGACACCATCAAAGAGTGTATATAACACAAATCCAGACTTATCTTCTAAAATAGTTGGATCAAATAATTATGCTTTTGATCGTCTTCCGGCAAATACAGTAGATGACTTAGTGGACGGTTCTGATTTAATTATTATTGGTGAAGTTATTGATGATGGTATTGAGGGAACATTTAATATATTCGGTGATGAAAAAAAGGCACAGGCATTTAAAGAAAAATACGGAGAAAATCCTTATTGGCCAACAACCACCGTTAGAATAAAAGTACATAAAATTATTGCAGGGGAAATTGGAGAAAAAGATGAAATACAATATTTGCAATTAGGTAAACCTAACATACCTGACCTTCAAACAAAGGTAAAGAAATCACAAAAGTTGGTTATGATTTTACGTAATTCTGATAAAGAAGGAATATATTATGCAAACAAGGCTGAACGTAGCATATTTTATATAGATGAAGAAAATAACCTTACTTCAATGGCAGATGATATGATTTGTGCACGATATGATGGTATATCTATTAAAATATTAGAAAAAGATTTAATTCAAACAGAGTATGTAAAAGACAAACTACAATATGAAGAAAACATAAAGAAGAGTTTTGATTCTAAATAAAATTAGTTTTTGTTGCCAAAGACATCATAGTTCGTAAAATAATCTATGATGTCTTTGTGACAAAATGGGTATATGGATTGTTTTATATACAAAGGGGAGAAGTTGATGAAGATTAAACCTGAATTTTGCTTTGAGGAAAAATATAAGCAATACAGCAATATGATTTACAGAATTTGTATTAGTTATTTGGGAAATAAACATGATGCAGAAGATGCTCTACAGGATATTTTTATTAAATTGGCATACCATGCTCCAGATTTTACAGATAAAGAAGATGAAAAAGCATGGATTATCCGGGTTTCTATAAATAAATGTAAAAATATATTAAAGAGCTTTTGGCATAAACATGTGACCAAAACTGATGATTTATTTATACAACCGGAAATTATGAAGCCAGATATGGATTCAGTGCTGAATGATATTATTAAACTGGATGTAAAACAAAAAGAAGTGATATACCTTTACTATATTGAAGGGTTCAAAATTTGGGAAATATCCCATATTTTAAAAATAAGCGAATCTTGTGTAAAAATGAGATTATCAAGAGGCAAAAAACAACTAAAACATATTTTGGAGGAAAGTGATGAATAGTAAATTGGTTACCACTATGGATAAAATAGAACCGGAATCTAGTCTTAAGGATAGAACCTATGATAAAGTTTGTAATTACGGACGCAAAACAAAGAAAAAATTAGTATCAATTGCTTCTGTAGCTGCTATATTTTTATGTGTTGTTTCTTGTGTAGGGATTTCTTATGTATTGGCGCCGGCAATAAAAATCCCTGAGAAACAAATAGATGTAAATTCATTGATGCTGGCAGATGGTCCACGCTTCTTGATATATAATAATAAATATTATAGAGAGGATATGCTTGTAGATTATGAAGAGGCGTTGATGTTACTTGATCATGAACTAGGCACAACCAATACTGATGATTGGGAGTTTAATAAAGAGGCTCCATCTAATGATGATATAAAGACTGCGCCAGACCTGATGTCTAATTTTTCTAATGGAAAGATATATACATTGAAGACCTATGATGAAAATTTTCGTTTGATTTGTTTGTGGGAAGGTTATGATAGTACAAAGTATGCTTCGCTGTATGAAGCTCCTCCTTATGGTGAAACCATACGAAAGGGAAAAGATTTTTTTAGTAAGCTAAACATCGGAAGAGCAGAGTCTGCAGAATATTATAGTGCTACTATAGATAATGAGCGAAACTACAGTTCTTCCAAGAGCCAAAGAATTGATGAAAATAAACTAAAAATTATAAATGATTTTTTGAAAAAACTTAGCAGAGCAAAGCCTTATGATTTTGAAGGCTTTACAAGTATTACACCCAGTGATAGCTATAGAACAATTATTATAGATACAAATAATATAATAAAAACCCGTCTTGACATATGGAAAGAAGGAAATGACTGTTTTGTTGCATATGGTACATCTTATAAGATAGTTTTCAAGGCAGATAAAGCTTCTTTTGAAAAAATATGGGAAATAACTAATTGAAGTATAAAATTTTTTGAGACTGTGAAAAAAAGTCTGTAAATTCAAAAGATTAGCCTTCTATGGTAAAATACAAATATCATAGGAGGCTATTTTTATGGCAAAGAAAGAAGTTTGCAAAGTAAAACCGTTGAAAGAGAACAAAAGCAAATCATTTCAGCACTAATTGATGAGTATGGCATCCAAACCACAGATGATATTCAAGATGCTCTTAAAGATCTTTTAGGTGGTACTATTAAATCAATGATGGAATCTGAAATAGAAGAACATCTTGGAGCAAACTATGAACGTAGTGACAGCAATAATGCCAGAAATGGTACTAAGAAGAAAACTGTCCATAGTACTTATGGAGAATTTGAAATAGATGTACCACAAGACCGCAACAGTACATTTGAGCCTAAAATTGTTTCTAAACGTCAGAAAGATATACCAGAGATTGACCAAAAGATCATCAGTATACATACCAGTTATGGAGATATGGATGTGGCAATCCCAAGAGATCGTAACGGAGATTATGAGCCACAGCTTGTTAAGAAGTATCAGAATACTGTAACCCAGGACATGGAAGAGAAAATCATATCTATGTATGCCAAAGGTATGACTACTGGTGATATTGAATCACATATGAAAGAACTTTATGACATAGATATCTCCGATAGTACCATAAGCAGAATTACGGATAAGATATTACCTATTGTTAAAGAATGGCAAGAACGCCCGTTGGAAGAAGTATATGCGGTAGTTTTTATGGATGCTATACACTATCACGTCAGGAGTGAAGGACGAATAGTAAAAAGAGCTGTATGCATAGCCCTGGACATTGATATGAACGGTCAGAAGGATGTTCTGGGCATGTATGTAGGAGAAAATGAAAGCGCAAAGTTTTGGTTATCAATTATTAACGGATTAAAGAATCGTGGGGTTGAAGAAATATTGATAGCCTGTGTGGATGGATTAAACGGTTTCTCTGAAGCAATATCAGCTGTTTATCCTAAAGCTGAAATACAGCAGTGTATTATTCATTAGATAAGGAATACCACAAAATTTGTATCGTACAAAGACATCAAACCTCTAATGGTAGATTTGAAATTAGTTTATACTGCACCGGATGAAGATATCGCACAAGAAAAATTTGAGTGTTTCAAAGATAAATGGGATTCTAAATACCCAAAAATATACAAATCCTGGCACGATAACTGGGCAACGTTATCTACATACTTCAAGTACCCCGAGGCAGTAAGAAGGCTGATTTACAGAAAAATATTCACACACTTGTTTTGTGTTCATATACAGATTTTAGAACGTTTTCAAGTTTATAATTCTCTTTTCTTTTTTTTATACACTCTTTTCTAAATTCAGTTGGAGTTATTCCTTTTTTCTTTTTGAATTGACGAATAAAATATCCTTCTTGTTTAAAACCACATTCAGATGCAATTTCTTTGAGAGTAATTTCTGTTGTGGCAAGAGCATAACAAGCACACTTAATACGATAATTAATAATATAATCAGTAACAGAAAGACCGGTGATTTTTTTAAAGTATATACTTACAGTTGTTTTGTTAATATGAATATATTCTGAAAGTGTAATTAATGAAATTTCATTCATGTAATCATTATGTATTTTTTTTAGTAATATAGAAACCCAAATATTAGGATTTTTTATATCATAAAAAGCTGTTTTTTCATCGATATAATCTAAAAAAGATTGATGAGCTAATTCTAAAATAATGTTGAGATGTAATCTGGCACGACAAGACCATCGTTTATCTTTTTGTGAAGATATTGCCTCGTTAAAATCATAAAAATGTTTTTGAATTGACAGTAAATATTCTGAATATAATGGCAAATAGCCACAAAAAATATCATTTTTTTTATAAAATATATCAAGTGGAATAAAACTATAACACTCACAAACTTCATCATATTTTCCAGAATTAATAAGATCGTATGAAAGATTAATGTTGAGAAAAGAAATATCAAATGAAATAATTTTTGCAAGTAACATATGTGAAGATGTTATGTTTATTTTTGTATTTTCTTTGATGGCAATAAGCGATGGGGCACTACAGATTAGTGTTTTGTTATTTATTTTTATATTTATGCTACCTTTTTCAATTAAAATTAAATTATATGTATTCTTTGTTTCAATATGCGAAATTTGATCCAAGTCTTTGAAATTAATTTTTACTTCTCTGCCACCTTTATATTTGCAATAAACAGCCATGTTGCCACTCCTATATTTCCAATAATGCAGTAAAATATTTCCGATAATGAACTATACAATCAGATATTACATTTCTATAATATAACATATCAAATTAATTCTTTATTTGCAATAGAGGTGATGAAAAATAAATCAAAAGAAAGAGAATAAAACATTAACATTACTCTGGGTGTTTTTGTTATTTATATCATTATTTGGATGCTTTATGGGAGCTAATATGAAACAAAAGAAGGAAATATTAGAGAGTGAAGTACTTATGGCTAGTAAGGACATTTTTAAGTTTATACCAAAAGAGCGCGTACTTTATCACCAACATGAAGAAAAAATAGATTTATTTGATAGTAGAATAAGTGTAGGCTACAAAAATAAAAATGGAAGCTATACGGCATATATTTTTTCTTCTCCAATTAGATATAAAGCAAGTTTCGTAGGATATGAAGATATAGATAATAGATTAGTGACAGTTAAATCTAAGGATCATAAAGAAGGATACATGTATCGTAATAATAAAAATGACATATTGACTTATTATCCTCAAAAATTAACGGAAAATAATGGCGTTTTAGTTGAAAGCTATCTGCATGCAATAAAGTTTGGTTTTTCAAATATTAATTTTGAACTTACAAACAAAAAAATACAGTCTAGTATATGGAACGTGAAGAATGATACAGTTACATATTTAGATAATAACAACATATATAAATTAAATATGTATTCAACAAGTCTTGGGGTAAAGCTTGAATTTACTATTCCGCCAAATTATAGTGAGAAAGAAATAGTTTTATGGTTTGAAACTCCTTCGCTTAGTTGTAGTTTAGAAAAGGGTGGTTATATCTTATTGAAAGAAAGTAACGAAGTAAAAGGAATTATTCACGCTCCTGTAATTAAGTCCATTGAAAGTAGTGAAGTTTTTCTAAATAATAAGCTGCATTTGTCTCGCGCGAACAATAGATATTATCTTTCTGTTCAATTAGATGATAAAATAAATTTCTACAATGTAGAAAATCAATACGTTTTAGATGTGTCAATTGAGATCCATCGAAATAAGCAACCAGATTCTGTTATCTATTCAAAAAGACCAGATACAAATCAATATTTAGCCGATTTTAATATAATTGGTAATCAGGAAGATATTGGAATAGGACGAGTTTATGCAAGACTTAGAATTCACGAGTATGTTTCGGACAGTATTGATAATATACGTTCAGTAAATTATGCTGTGTACAATTATTTTGGGTCAAAAGATATAAACAAATTAACAGCTCATAAAGTAGATGAATTTTGGTCAAGCACTGAAATTACATGGCATAAACTTGTACCATATGCAAACAAAATATCTGAGATTGCAGTAAGCAAACAGGGATATTGCTATTTTGACATTACAGAAGTTGCTAAACAATGTTTGATGGATGACACCTGTAGTACTGAAAGCAACGGAATTTTATTAAAATCTAGTAACGAAAGCGATGGTTATAATATTTTTGCTTCTTCGGATAGTGCTGTTTTCCCTAGCTTTATAGAAATAAATTTTATTAATTTACCAAAATCTTTCAAAATATAAATTATAAAAAAGGAGAATAAATCATGGAAAAGAAGTGTCAAATTTTTTGCAAAAAATGCTTATGTTTTTGTATATTAGTATGTTTGATATCATCATACATTATACTACCAACAAATGCAGAGTTAGTAGAAAAAAATGAGTTAGTTGTAATTTCGGAGTTAACAGAAATTAGCAATGATTTTATAAAAAGGAAAATTAAAGAGAATTCTTTAATAGCTATTGACGAAAAAAGGACTTTGAATACTGTGTCTGTGGTTAAAAAATCGATTTTTGACGACCTTTCTAGTACAGAAAAAATAGATATTAAGAATAAATGTATAGAGGATTTAAATAATAAAAAGGCAATAACTTTTATTGGTTGCAAAGAGAATTTGAATATTGAACATTTGTATGATATTTTAGACTTGGATAATCCAGTAGAGTTTAATTATAAGGACCATGATTCTTTAAACGATTTGAAATCTATTACTTTTTATTATGGTGATAATGAACAGCTGTATATTGATTTTTATTTAAACGAAAAGGAGGAATGTAAAATCTACGATGAGATAATTGTTCATGCAGATAAAAATGTAAGAAATAAAATTAAAAATATAGATTGTAAAGATAGTGATTTATGCTTAGTAAATGTTAGCAGTGGATCAGGGAACCCAGCGATTGTAACATATAATCAAATAGTTCATTATCAAAACACATATCTCATGGAAGTATATTATACGCTAGAAGCAAATCGTATTGATGTTGGCGATGATATTACAGTGTGGGAAGTTAATCAGCGTATTACCACGTCTCCTTTTAGTAATTATAATGCGCAGACAGAAAGTGTTAATTTGTATATTAATGATAATGATAGCGATGATGAATGGTTGGAGCAATACTTGCCAGATTCAACGGTTAATAGTAATAATTCTTCGACATCTGTTAGTTTTGGGTATAGCAAGAATGGTGTATCGGCTCAAGCGTCTATCTCTCAAGGAATGTCGTATTCAGATGTGAATCTTGCAGCGAATTTTCATAGACTGCTTGGAAATGTTAATTGGACTTTTTCGTTTGTTAGAGATAGTAATGTTGCCAAAAACAGTTATACTATGCAACCTAAAGTTATCATGACAAATAAAATAGGAGACTTTTGTTTTGAATATGGTGGCAAGGTTAGAATATCTTTTACAAGATTTCTTTTTTCGGAATCGATTGACTATGTAATTTCCCCAGTTTCATTAAACTATCCTGATATAAAAATAAAATAATTATAATAAAAATGAAAAAATATATATCTATAATTTTAGTTGCTTTGACATTACTTTCTAGTTGCGAACAAAGTAATGTCAAAATATCACGGTTAGCTGAAAATTATAATACTGATTGGGGTACAATTGCTACTAATATAACTGCTGCGCAAGAGATAAAGGAAGTGAAGAATATAGTTTGTGTGGCTGTTATTGATACGGGTGCAAATGTTGTTGACAATAGAATTTTACAAGGTTACAATGTAATCGACAACTCGCGTGATTGTTGTGATAAATTGAATCATGGGACAATACTTTGTGAAAAGTTGTTGGAAATTAACAAGAACATATATGTTATACCTATAAAGATTTTTGATGAGGATGCAACCCTTGAAGTTGATAAACTATGTAAAGGTATTAAAAAAGCAGCAGAATTAGAAGTTGATGTGATTAATATTGCCTGTGGTATAGATGCATATTACAAAGAGCTTGAAGATGTTATCAATTATGCTATATCAAAAAGTATAATTATCGTTTCAGCAGCTGGAAACGATGGTATGGAGGAATTGTTGTATCCTGCGCGATTTGATAATGTAATAAGTGTAATGGCTCGTGACATAAACAATAAAGATCTTTCGTACAACAATAAAAGCAAACATAAAAAATCTTTTTCGGCGCCAGGTGATCATATAATATGTAATAGTGAGTATTATAGTGGTACTTCAATTGCTACTGTATACATAACTAATTTTGCTTGTATTTTAAAACAGGAGAACAGTAAAGTAAATCAGAAGCATGTTGAGGAATGGTTGATATCGCATTCAAAATATGGCAATGAATATTCGTATGGATTTGTGCTTTTTTAAAATGTTACTACATACTAACAAGGTGACTTTGTATAAAAAGGGGGCACTAATATGCTAGTGAATAACTTAAAATTATTTATATATTTGGGGTTTGTTTTGATTACAAGTGTTATTTTAACATCTTGTAATCAAGTGGCACCAGAGTACTGGTTTCCGTCAGAGAATCCAGCTTTTAAAACAATCCAGGATGATGGTTATGTTAGTATATATAATGAAACACAAAAACAAGATGGAGTTAGTGTTACGATTCAAGCAATAGTTTCCGACCAATTTACAACATATGTAAGAATTAAGGCTTCATTAGATTTTGTTGAGGTTACAGAGCAGAAAACTTCATTTGAACAGATGAATTTAGAAAATAAAATAGAAAATGCCTATTTAACTGATGAAGATGGCAACCGCCTAGAGTATAGAAATCAGGTTGTTTGTATTGGAGCAGATGGTACAAAAGTAACAGAAATAAATCCTGTTATGAAGATAGAGGGTTTGAATAAGAATGAGGCAATTTTAATTTTTCACGGGGGACCGTCAAAAGATACTATTTTTTCTTTTGAGATTACCTTTAAAAATCAAATTGGAAGTTTTAAATTTGACGGCTTAAAAGTATGTGTTCCTCCAGTAGAAAAGAGATATTTGAATGGTGTAACATTTCAGACAGATTATGCTAAAGGTACTGTAAAAGAAATAAATTATACGAAGCTCGAAACTAGATTTACTATTGAATGGGTTGGAACAGAATTGGCGGCAGATTATCATGTAGAGAATAAAGGGATATATTATAGCGAAGATGAATCTTATAAATATATTTTACCATATCCTGTTATTTATAATGATGATGGGAAAATATATACAAGCGTATTCATATTAGATAGAGCTATAAATCCTCAGGCAGATTTACGAATTGATAGATATATAAATCAGTATAGTACATATGTAGAGGAATTTTTGTATATTCCTGCTAACATTACGTCGCCTAGCTCGTGATAGGAAAACACAAACTATAGCAAGAATTATGCATCACAAAATAGTGAATTTTAACAGAGTTTAGAAAAAGTAAAATATAGCTGTATGAAGATTCTTAAGAACTTTTGCATTAACAAAGGACTTAAAATGATTTGAGAATTAAACCAACAGCCTTCTTTGGTAGAAATAGGAGGCTGTCTTGTATAAAAAGAACTAAACATGTGTTATTTTCCAAGATTAATCTCCCTTACTTTTTCCCTTACTTTAAGCACAAATCCCGGTGACACAGAAAGTTCATCTATTCCCATTCTTAAGAATGTTTCTGTTAATGTGGTATCTGCTGCCAATTCTCCACAGATACCTATCCATGCATCATTGGCATGGGCATTTTTTGCAGACATTTCAATCAGTCTTAAGATTGCTTCGTGATGAGTATCACAGAATTGGTCTATATGAGGATTCTGTCTGTCGCAGGCTAAGGTGTACTGAATAAGGTCATTGGTACCTACACTGAAAAAATCTACCAATGGTGCCAGTTTATCACTGATTATAGCTGCAGCCGGTGTTTCAATCATTATACCTATTTCAGTTTTGTCAGAGTAGGGAAGATTTTCAGAAGAAAGTTGAGATTTTACCTCCTGACATATGTTTAGTATTTCTTCAACTTCAGAAACAGATGTAATCATAGGAAACATTATTCCTAAGTTTCCGTAAGCAGAGGCTCTGTAAAGAGCTCTTAACTGAGTTTTGAAAATTTCAGGTCTGGTTAGGCATATTCTTATGGCCCGAAGACCCAGTGCAGGGTTTTCTTCTTTTTCCAGATTGAAATAGGGAGCCTGCTTATCTGCACCAATATCCAGTGTACGGATAATAACCTTCTTACCACCCATACTTTCTAAGATTTTTTTGTAAACGTTAAACTGCTGTGCTTCTGTGGGATGGTCTTTATTCTCAAGATAGAGAAACTCACTTCTGAAAAGACCTATGCCACCGGCATCATTAAGAAGAACCGATCCAATATTCTCCACGTTCCCTATATTTGCATAAATATTTATTTCAGTACCATCTAAAGTGATGTTTTCTTTACCTTTTAATTTTTGTAACAGTTCTTTTTTCTCGGCTTCCGCTTCCTGCCTTTGTCTGTAATC
Organism: Oscillospiraceae bacterium; assembly: GCA_015069135.1. Taxonomy (GTDB): domain Bacteria; phylum Bacillota; class Clostridia; order UBA1212; family SIG427; genus SIG427. The sequence goes on from SVJE01000002.1 coordinate 267,158, forward strand.
TTTAAGTGTTACCTGGTCGGGATTTATTATAAGGGTGCCGGTGAATCCGTCAGCAATAGCAATATCTCCGTCTTTAACACCATCAAGAAAATCTTTGCCAACTCCGATGATAGCAGGAATATTCATGTTTCTGGCAAGAATTGCAGTGTGGGAATTGGAAGAACCATAGGCAGTAACAAAAGCAGAAACGCTGTCTTTGTCCAAAGAAACAGTTTCGCTGGGGGCCAAGTCATCAGCGCAGATAATAAGGCCGGGACGGGGACCTGCCCCCCGTCCTGAGCTTTTGTTGCCGGCAAGACAGTTAATAAGTCGGTTGGAAATATCTCTTACATCTATTGCTCTTGCCTGCATATAGCTGTCATCCATAGTTGCGAACATTTCTGCAAAGTTATCACCGGTAGTGGCTACGGCATATTCAGCATTAACACTCTGGGTTTTAATCATTTCTGAAATTGCATCGCTGTAATCTTCGTCTTCCAACATCATTTTGTGGACTTCAAAAACCTGAGCATTAGCTTCTCCCACTTCCACCAAAGCTTTGTTGTATATCTCTTCTAACTGACTAAGCGCAGTTTCCTTTGCTTTTTCTAACCTGTCAAGTTCTTTTTCGGGATTATCAATTTTAATACGTTTTACTTTAATGTCATGTCGTTTGAAAACAGAAATTTCTCCGATAGCTATGGCTCCGTATATACCTTTACCGGTAAAATGTTTCACTTCACACACCTCTTTAAAGATTTGTTTCTAAAAATGTCTTTATTTCTTTTTCTGCAATATCTTCATCCGGGCCGGAGATATTTATGGTAACCGTATCTCCATATTTTACTCCCAGGCCCATAAGTGCCATTAATTTAGAGCAGGAGACTTCTTTGTCTCCCTTTTTTATACTGATGGAACTTTGATAATCCTTGACTTTTTTTGCCAGCATACCTGCAGGGCGAGCGTGTATACCAAGGTTATCTTTAATTGTATATTCAAATGTTTTCATAAACAGTCAGTCCTTTCATTTAAGCTCCAGAAGTTTTTCCTTTGGTAGTGTCTGTCCCCCTGAAACAGGTTTAATGGAGTTGTACATATCAGTGTTACAGATAATCATAGGGGTGGTTAGTTTATAACCGGCCTTTTTAATACCTGCCATATCAAAAGATATTAAGAGATCTCCTGTTTTTACTGTCTGTCCATCTGATACATGGGTTTTGAAAAACTTACCATTTAATTCAACAGTGTCAATTCCGATATGAAGCAGTATTTCGCATCCTGAATCAGACACAATGGTTACTGCATGTTTGGTATCGAATAATGTTTCTATTTTACCGTTACAGGGGGAATAAAGCTTTCCTTCGGTTGGTTCGATGGCGATTCCGTCCCCCATTACTTTGTTGGAAAAGGCTTCGTCTTCCACTTCCTCTAATGGTATGATTTTACCTTTAAGAGGGGAGCAAAGCACGGATGGCTTTCCTTTGTTGTCTTTATCTGATTTTTTGGTGTTGTTGGTATCTACATGGGGTCTGTCCCCTAATAAAATGTCCAGGTCGTCTGACTCAGGGGTGTCCATGAAATCTTCCAGGTTGGATTTTACAACCGAAACCTGTGGACCATAGATTACCTGAACGCCACTGCCTTTGTGAATTACACCTGAGGCGCCGCTTTCTTTTAAGAGACTATCATTTACCAGCTCAGCATTTATTACAGTGACACGAAGTCTGGTTGCACAGCAGTCAATGTCGGAGATATTAAATTTACCACCGAGGCCTTTGAGTATAAGGGCACTCTGACTATAATTGTTTTTAGTGTCTGTCCCCGTGGAAATTTTCTTTCTTGCGTTTACGTCTTTTCTGGTGTAAAGCTTGGTCTCCTCATGGTCAAGTTCACGACCGGGGGTTTTGAAGTTGAATTTTTTAATAAGGAAGTAGAATACAAAGTAGTAGATTACAGCATAGACAAGTCCTACTATTATAATCCAGATCCAATTTGTTTTGTCATTTCCCTGCAATATACCAAACAAGGTAAGGTCTATAAGGCCGCCGGAGAATGTCATTCCTACGCCTACGTTGAAAATGTGCATAAGCATAAACGAAAGACCTGCCAGAACGCAGTGTACTGCATACATAAGAGGGGCTACGAATAAGAATGTGAACTCTAAAGGTTCTGTAATACCTGTAAGCATAGAAGTAAGGGCGGCTGAAAGTAAGAGACCTCCCACAATTTGCTTTTTCTCAGGACGAGCATTTTTATACATAGCATAGGCAGCGGCAGGAAGTCCGAAAATCATAAACGGGAATTTACCTGCCATAAATCTTGTGGCAGCCACAGAGAATTGTTGTGTAGAGTTAGATGCCAGCTCTGCAAAGAAAATATTCTGAGCACCCTGAACCAATACTCCGTCTATCATGGCGGTTCCACCTAAACTTGTCTGCCAGAAAGGCATATAGAAAACGTGGTGAAGGCCAAACGGAATAAGGGCCCTTTCTATAATACCGTATATCCAGGTGCCGGCATAACCGGAATTTAATACTAACTGACCAAGTTGTGCAATACCTGACTGTACTGTAGGCCATATAAAGAACATAGCGATACCTACTAAAAGATATACAAGGCTGGAGATGATTGGTACGAATCTGGTACCACCGAAGAAGGAAAGGACCTGTGGCAACTCTATTTTGTAAAATCTGTTGTGAAGGGCTGCAACACCAAGGCCTACTATAATACCGCCGAAAACACCCATTTGTAATGTGGTGATACCAAGGGCTGTTGTGGTGGAGTTTGGAGCCATGGCCTCAACACCACCTTTTGATGCTATCAGTGTACTTATGGTTGCGTTCATTATGAGATAGCTGATAGCACCGGCCAGGGCTGCAACTTCTTTTTCTTTTTTAGCCATACCAATGGCAACACCCATGGCAAAAAGTAAAGGCAAGTTGTCAAAAACAACGCTACCGGTTTTGCTCATAATGTCTAAAATTGTGTAAAGCAGACCGCCTTCTTTAATTATATTAGTAAGGCCGTAGGCTTCTAATGTTGTAGGGTTTGTAAAGGAACTTCCTATACCCAGGAGAAGACCTGCCACAGGAAGCAAAGCAATAGGAAGCATAAAGGAACGACCTACTCTCTGCAAAACTCCAAAAATTTTATCTTTCATGTATATGCCACCTCCAAGTTTTCGTTTTTATTATTTGGGGAAGAAGCTAAATATATACATGAAATGAATTTTAAATTGTAAGTGATTAATTGTGGCTCCCAGATTGCTTTGCTGAATGCTCACCGATAAAATTTGTAAAAAATAAAATTGTCGGCGAGTCTGGACAAAAATCATCGACGTTACCTTGAAAAATGTACGTGTGTCGGCGAGTTTTTGTGTAAAATGGTGATTAGCACCATGAAAAAGTAAGTTTTTCTGCTTTTTTTAGTCTAAAGTCGCCGACAGAACATAAAAATAAGTGCGTATGTCGGCGAACCTTGCGAGAAGTCGCCGACGAAGTTGCAAAAATAGAGAATTGTCGGCGAGTTTAAAATCGCTATGAAGCGGAATATAAAAAATCTGCCGTGTACAAAACCACGGCAGACATTATAAAGCATAGTAAGAATATTAATCCCAGTAAAGTGAAAACATATTTTCATTTGTCATCATCTGAACAAGACTATCTTCACCGTCTTCCATTCTTTCAATCAGATCAGGGGAGAAGTCATGGATTTCCTCAGCCAGCTCTTTCATTTTAACAGGCTTTTTAATAAAAGCAGCGTCAATCTGTTGCATGTCAGCATAAATGATTCTGAAATCCATTTCAAAATCAGATTTCCATTTAACCAAAGTATCTATAATGTCTTGGTTAGTTACCTCTGCATTGAAACCGGCTGTGCCTGCAGCACGGATAGGCGAAAGTGCATCTTCCTTATTGATTACAGCTACACAATCATCACCATCTTCAAGACCAATGAAATATTCAGAGCCGAAAGCTATGTAAGAAAGATTGTTTTCCAAAAAGAAAGTATTCAGATCTTCCACATAACTTCTGATTTCAGAACCGGAATATTGCATCTTTCCCAGATTTACACAAATACCGTCAAAAGGAACATAATCAAGTTCTTCGTCACTATAACCAAAATACTGGTAAATGGGAAGTCCGAAAATGTCTTTCACTTTCTGTAAAATGTTCTCCGGAATGGAGGTCATATCAAGTAATTCTCTATCAAAATCAGTAAGCTTCAAAATGCTCATCCTTTCATATTAAAAAGTGGATATATTTTACCATAAAGAGGCTCAATTGACAAACTGGAGACACCATACTAAAATTAAACACGGAGGAATGAGAAATGGATTGGATTAAGCAAAACAAAGCACTTTCAATAGTTCTGATGGTTGTTGTGGTGGCACTGATTGCTTCTGTAATTGCAATAACATCAATGAAAGACGGAAATATAACACCTGGCACAAAGCCAACGGCAGCACCTACAGGAGAACCGACTCCGGTTCCTACAGAGGAACCTTTAACCTACACAGAAATAACATTCTTAAGTGTAGGAGATGTTATGTATCACAGACCTCAGCTAAGAGTTGCGAAAAAAGGTGATATATATGATTTTACTGACAATATGAAATATGTAAAATCAATTATTCAAAGTGTGGATTATGCCGCTGCAAACTTTGAAACCACATTATCTAATCCGGATGTGGATTTTCTGGCGGCACCTCAGTTCCCAAGCTTTAATGCTCCTGATAGCACCGTGGATTCACTTAAAGATGCAGGCTTTGACATGCTTTTCTACTCCAACAACCACTGTTATGACTTTGATGGAGCGGGTCTTAAGCGTACATTGAAGGTGTTTGCAGAAAAAGGTATGGACTTTATAGGCTCCCGCCCTGATGAAAACAGTAAGTCATACAAGGTAGTTGATGTTAAGGGGGTTAAAATTGGCCTTATAAACTATATGCAGGAAATAGGCAGTGAAGGTTCAACCGTAAGAATTAACGGAAGCTCAGTGGCTCCTGAAGATTTACCTTTGATTGATACATTTAACCATAATAATCCTGAGCCTATGTATCAGGAAATTGAAAGTCGTATGAAAGAGCTTGAGAACCAAGGTGCAGATATTATAATTGTTTATATGCACTGGGGTGAAGAATATGACTTAGAGCCAAACTCAAGCCAGAAAGCTATTGCTAAGAAATTGTGTGATATGGGAGTGGGTGCGCTATTAGCATCTCATCCTCACGTAATACAACCGGTGGAAGTTATTACATCTGCTGACGGTAAGAATGTAATGCCTTGTTTCTATTCAATGGGTAACTTTATTTCCAATCAGAACAGGGATAACATAAACAAGACCAACGGTATATATACTGAAAATGGTCTCATGCCAATTCTTACTATTAAAAAATACAGTAACGGTGAAACTGTGGTAAGTAAACTTGATTATGTGTCCACATGGGTACACAACAATGCATATAAGTCTTACACAATCATTCCGATTGAAAAAGCTTTAAGTGATCCTTCTGCTTACGGACTCTCTTCAGGAAGTAAGATACAGGCAGCAAAGGATATGACAGATGGTTTAGTGAAAGCCGGAATAGAACAGTACAATTCACAGTGGAAAGATCCATATCCTGAGGCAACCCTGTTATCATAAAAAGTAATATTTTACAAACATAAGGACACACTAGCTTCTTGAGGTGGTTAGTGTGTCTTATTATTTCAGCTGCTTTTTTGTATATAGCTTTTTTGGTTGTGGTCTGGAAACCATATTTGCTCTTTTTAATTTGGGAGAATTAGTTTCCAGAAAAACATTGCTTTTGTTCCCTTTGTGTCCTGTGTACGGACTTGGGGCTATAGCCATAATACTTGCAACAAAGAAATTTAAAGGTAAAATACTTCCTGTCTTTTTTACAGGCATGTTAGCCGCCACCACAGTGGAGCTTATTATGGATGTGGTATACAGAGATATATTGGGTGTGGAAATCTGGAACTACAGTGACCAACCTCTTAATTTAAACGGACGGATTTGCCTGCCCTTTGCCCTGGCCTGGGGTTTACTTTCAGTCCTATTGGTAAAATACATTCATCCTAAAGTGCATGATATGGTAAAAAATATCCCTGCAAAAGTAAACTTGCCGGTATCATTGATTACCGTTTTCGATGTAGTAATTACCTGTACCCTGTTGTGGCTTTATGGGGATAAAAGCGTTATTGAGAATGTTTTTTCTTTATATATGTAATAATGCTTTCAGAAGCAAGAGCCCCCTGTCCTACAGCAGTGGCAATTTGCTTAAAATTACAAGCACAATCTCCGGCAGCAAAAACACCGGGAAGATTTGTGACCATTTTTTCATCTACTTTAATATTACCCTTACTGTCAGAAAGTAGTCCTAATTTAAGAGCAAAATCAGAAGCTCCCGGTCTGTCATAGGCTATAAAGAGGCCATCTATATTTTCATGGCTTCCGCCTTCAAAAATGATTTTGTCCAGAATTTTTTCACTGGCCGGAGCCTTACCGCCAAAACCTTGGATTTTACCGGTAGAAATTTTCATACCATAGGCTCTCATTATGTTTTCAATTTCAGGATAGAGAGCTTGTCCGTCTGTATATACTGTAATATCCTGACTAAAATTTCTAAGAACTTCTGCTTCGTGGAGGGCATATTCGCCGGCACCTAAAACTCCCAATTTCTTTTTTCTATAAAGAAAACCGTCACAAGTAGCACAATAACTGATGCCGCGACCTTCCAATTCTTTAATACCTTCTTTGTTTATGCGGGGAAGAGCTTTTCCTACGGCTAATAAAATACTGCGACCGGTATAAATGTCATTGCCGCAAGTTACATCATAACATCCCGGCTCCATAGAAGACATTTCTAAAGCCAGTACATTTTCATCTTTTACTATTGCTCCGAAGTTAGTTGCCTGAATTGTGGCAGCTTCCAGTAACATTTTACCGTTAACAGCACCAGGAAAACCGAAAAAGTTTTCAATTCTGTCGGCTTTTGCTAAAGCTCCGTCGTTGCGACCAAGCACTAAGGTGGAAAGTCCGCTTCTTGCTGTGTATATGGCGGCCTGAAGTCCTGCAGGACCTCTGCCGATTATTATGGTATCGTAGATTTTCATTAGTATCACCTTTTATATGTCAACTTTTTTGTTTTGCATACATATTATATACCAAAAACTTAAGGAGTGGATACCCATGTCTTTAGAAAGTAAGATAACAAAGGCAAAGTTAGATCAGGCTATTAACATGCTGAAAACAAAAAGTGTGGAGGAATTGTCCGGAAAGTTTGATGACAAAAGCAGGAAAGAGATTCTTTCTAAAATAGATGAATTTGATGCCAAAAAACTGTCAGAACTTAAAATTGATCCCATGGAGTTTTTGGGGAAGCTGACACCTCAGGATATTGAAAAGGTGAAAACTATTGCCGGCAAGGACGTTGATGTACTTATGAAAAAATTGAAGGACATAACCGGTGGCAAAAAATGAGTGAAGAAATTTTCGTGGGGACAGACACTGACCAATGTGAGGAAACGGCGGAAGAAAATGAGGGTGTGAATTTAGGAGAAATACTTTCTCTTTTGGACACATATAAAGAGATAACGGAAGAAATAAAGAATGACGAAAGGGCAGCGTTTATAAAAGCTATTAAACCATACCTTACCCAATCTCAACAGATGAAAGCAGAAAAATGTCTGAAAATACTGTCCTTGTCCAGATTTTTAGAGCATAAGGAGGCTTTTTCCAAGGTAGGAAGCAAATTCTTACCTACGTAACACAGAGCATGAGGAGTATTGAAGTGGAATCGGTGCACAAAAATCCAAAAGGAAAAAACGATGCAGGCTTGCTGAATAAACTGGCAGGCCTGCCTCAGGCTCTTTTCGGGAAAAAAATTGAAACTGAGGAATTGATTATTGGGGCACTGATTGTGATGCTTCTTCTTAACAGACGAAAGGGCAAAGAAGAGCCTTGTTCGGAAAAAGACGAGGGTCTGCCCCCTGTCTTTAACTCTTTGAAAGAGTTCCTTGAAAAGCTGGATGATAAGGATATACTGACAATAATGTTACTTTACATTATGCTTTAGTGCGGGTAAAATACATTTGATATGGAAGAAATGTATTTTACAAAACTTAAAAGTTGTAATCTTTGCCCAAGGTTTTGCGGTGTTAATCGACTTGAAGGAGAAAAGGGCTTTTGTTCGGCTACAGGAGAAAAGATTTCGGTAGCAAGGGCCGGTTTACATATGTGGGAGGAACCTTGTATATCAGGCACCAATGGCTCGGGTACAGTTTTTTTTACCGGTTGTAATTTACGCTGTGTGTATTGCCAAAACAGAAAAATCAGCAGAAGTGAGGTTTCAGGAACACTGATTGATATAAAAAGATTAGCGGAAATTTTCATGGAACTTCAGGGAAAAGGTGCTCACAATATAAATCTGGTTACGCCGACTCATTATGCCTGTCATATAAAAAGTGCTTTGAAGGAAGCTCGCAGAAACGGCCTCAAAATACCTGTGGTATATAACTGCGGAGGATATGAGAATCCGGAGACGATAGATTTTCTTGGAGAAGATATACAAATATATCTTACTGATTTTAAATATTGGGACAGGCAGCTTGCAAAAGCATACTCTTATGCAGAAAACTATCCTGCAAAAGCAATCCGTGCGTTGGATGCCATGGTGAAGAATACCGGGAAGGCTGAGTTTGATAAATCCGGCATAATGCAAAAAGGTGTAATAGTAAGGCATCTGGTTTTACCTGAAGCCGTGGACAATTCCATAAAGTCTTTGGGATTTTTGAATAAGCGCTATGGCAATAATATATACATAAGTATAATGAACCAGTATACACCGCCTGAAGGTGTGTGCTTGCCGGAAGCACTTAAACAGCCTGTCAGTAACGAGGTGTATGGTAAAATACTTGAGTTTGCCCGGGATATTGGAATCGTTAACGGTTTTATTCAGGAAGGCGGAACTGTCAGCGAAAGCTTTATTCCTGAGTTTGACGGATACGGAGTAATTGGCTCCGGTATTGAAAAACAATGACTTTCTTGGTAAAATAAAATGCAATCTAATTATTAAGAGGATTTATTATGAAACAGTGTTTAGCAAGAATAAAAAGAAGACCTTTGATCATAATCCTTATGGCTGTTCTTACATTGCCTTTGTGTCTGTTTGAACAGTTTAATGCTGTTACAGAAAGATATGGTTCTTTCTCAAAGCTTTTTGAAGAAGATTTTATGACTACTCTTTCTAACGTGGCAGATGGCATAGCTAATTCCTGGAGTACGCCGGGTATATTTATTCTCACAATCATAGTGAGTGTATTTTTTGTTTTGGCCTTGTCTGTACTTTTGGGTGTTTACACAGGTGGATATTTTCAGAATCTTTATTTGTCAGTTATAGATTCTGCTCCTAAAAAAGGTGATTTCAAGTTAGGTATCAACAGACATTTTCCAAAGATGACAGGATTCTGTCTGCTTTTCATAAGTTCTTTTATACTTGTTTCTATGCTAGTGCTCTTTTCAATAGTTCCTTTTGCAATGCATCTGGAAATGTTTTTAGCAGGCGACTCCAGTGTTATATTTAAAATGATGTTACTGGCAGTAGTTACTATTCTTTTCGGGTATTTTACAATTGTGTTCTATGCAATGTATATGTCATATATGATTCCGTCCCTTATCAGCTTCAAAAAGGGTGGTGTAGTGGTTTCTTTTAAAATGACAAATGGTTATTGCTGGTATCTGATGCCAAGAACTACATTGTTCCTGTTTGTTCTGTTATTAGAGAAAGTTGTAATGTTGGCAATGGGATACGGTCCTGCCACCGGTGGCTTTTCTTTCGTATGTTTTATGATTAACTGGGTGCTTACCACAGTGATTATGTTTGTTTACTTCTATTATGTTTTCAACACATTCAAAATCATGAAAGAAGACATGTTTACAGCTCAGGAAGAATAATTTTTTTGCAAAATATTAATATTACATAGTGTTGACAGGCTCTCTAATTCACAGTATAATGGTAGGAAATAGAGAGCTTTAATTTTTGCTCTTTATTTCAGGAGGTTTTACAGTGAAGATTACAACAAAAGGCAGATATGCATTGAGGATGATGATTGACTTTGCCATTCACAAGAATGACGGGTTTATTTCTCTTAAAGATGTATCCAAAAGGCAAGATATTTCCATGAAGTACCTTGAACAAATTGTATCTTTGCTTAATAAAGCCGGTTATTTGGATAGTGCAAGAGGTGCCCACGGCGGATACAAACTTAATAAGCCTGCGAAAGAATATGTGGTAGGTGATATATTAAGAGCTGTGGAAGGCCCAATGGTTCCTGTGTCATGTTTAGCAGGTGGTGCTGAAAAATGTGGAAACTGTGCTAACTGTACCACAAAGGGTTTCTGGAAAGGTTTATACGAAGCTATGCAGAACTATGTAGACGGAGTTACCTTACAGGAATTGGCTGAAGAACAAGCTACAATGGGCAATAACACTTATGTAATATGATTTTTACTACTTCCGGAAAGGAGAGATACTTATGAATAAAGTATATATGGACAATGCGGCTACAACCAGACTTTCAGAAGTTTCAATGAAAGCTACCATAGATGCCATGGAGAATGTATACGGAAACCCATCCAGTATGCATGGCTTGGGTCACCAGGCGGCAAAAGCTTTAAGAGAAGCAAGACAGGTTGTGGCAGATATATTAAATGGTGATAAAGACGAAGTGTATTTTACTTCAGGTGGTTCTGAGGCAGATAACTGGGCTATAAGGGGCGCAGCATATCTTGGTAAAAAGAAAGGCAAGACCCACCTTATCACTACGAATTTTGAACACCATGCCGTACTTCACACAATGGCAGCCTTGGAAAAAGAAGGCTTTACAGTAACCTATATTCCGGTAGATGAAAAAGGTATGATTACCTCGGAACAGGTGAAGGATGCTATTACAGATGAAACTGCATTGGTATCTATTATGACAGCTAACAATGAAATCGGAAGCATTTTACCGGTTAAAGAAATTGGCGCAATCTGTAAAGATAAAGGGGTTTTGTTCCACACAGACGCTGTACAGGCATTGGGGCACATTCCTATGGATGTTAAGGACATGAGTATTGATATGTTGTCAGCTTCCGGCCATAAGTTTAACGGTCCTAAAGGCGTGGGTGTTCTTTATATAAGAAAAGGCATCAGACTTCCTAATCTTATTGAAGGTGGCGCCCAGGAAAGAGGCAGGAGAGCAGGTACTGAAAATGTTCCCGCTATAATAGGTATGGCAGCAGCTCTTAAAGATGCTTCTGATAATATGGAAAAAGAAAATGCAAGACTTTCCAAAATGAGGGACAGACTTATTGAAGGAATTCTCAAGATGCCTTATACAAGAATTAACGGAAGTTTAGAGTCAAGACTTCCCGGAAATGTAAATGCTTGCTTTGAGGGTATTGAAGGAGAGGCTTTGCTTCTTTCTCTGGACTTTGTAGGTATTTGTGGTTCTTCAGGTTCTGCTTGCACATCAGGTTCTTTGGATCCAAGTCATGTACTTCTGGCTATAGGACTTCCCCATGAAATTGCTCATGGTTCTTTAAGACTGAGTCTTGGCAAGTACAATACGGAAGATGAAGTTGATTATGTATTAGATAAATTACCAGGCATTGTGGAAAGATTAAGAGATATGTCTCCGGTGTGGGAGAAAATGATGAAGGGGGATAAGTAATATGGAATACAGCGAGAAAGTAATGGATCATTTTATGAATCCAAGAAATGTAGGTAAAATTGAAGATGCTGACGGTGTTGGTGAAGTAGGTAATGCTAAGTGTGGCGACATTATGAAGATGTACATTAAGGTTGAGAATAACATACTTGTTGATGTTAAGTTCAACACATTTGGCTGTGCATCTGCTATTGCAACAAGTTCTATGGCGACTGAGCTTATTAAAGGCAAGACTGTTGAGGAAGCTTTAGAACTTACCAATAAGGCTGTTGCAGAAGCATTGGACGGACTTCCTCCTGTTAAGATGCATTGTAGTGTATTGGCTGAAGAAGCTATTAAGGCTGCAATAGAGGATTATATGTCTAAGAAGGCGTAAATATTACAGTTGACTTTCCATTCTCCCGGTGTTATCTTTTACTGTATATTAAAGATTTTACCGGGAGTTTTTTATGGATTTTTGGTCTTTATTATTAATAGCTTTAGGCCTTGCTATGGATGCTTTTGCAGTTGCTGTAACAAATGGTGTAACAGCAAAGAGTTTTACAAAGAGAACAGCCATTTGGTGCGCACTTTGTTATGCTGTATGTCAGTTTGTGATGCCATTAATAGGTTGGGGGCTTGGCACAGGTGCCTACAACCTTATATCTTCCTTTGACCATTGGATTGCCTTTGTACTTCTTGCTTTTATAGGTGGTAAAATGTTAATTGATTCCATAAAAGAAATGAAAGAAGACTGCTGTGAAACAGGTGGCGGAACAGAACTTACATTTAAGCTCGTTTTTATGCAGGGCATAGCCACCAGTATAGATGCTTTAGCTGTAGGTATCAGCTTTGCAGCCTTAGGTGTAAAAAGTAGTTTTCAATTAGTAAGCACCAACATCTGGGTTGCCTGTGGAGTTATAGGCATAGTTGCTTTTGTGCTTCCTTTAATAGGTGGGCTTCTGGGTAAAAAGATAGGTTGCTTTCTTAAAAACAAAGCAGGTCTTGTGGGGGGACTTGTATTAATCGGAATTGGTGTTAAAATACTATTAGAACATTTACTTGCCTGAAAGGGATAGGTTTGTGATATTAGATAGAATAAAAGGAAAATTCACATATACAAGATTTATTGGCTTTGGTTTTATAGCAATTATTCTTATAGGTGCTATTTTACTTAGTTGTCCTTTTTCTTCAAGAGAGGGAGAATGGACTCCGTTTGTAGATTCTTTATTTACTTCTACTTCGGCTACCTGTGTAACAGGCCTTGTAGTCTATGACACATATACACACTGGTCTACAGTAGGGCAGGTGATAATACTTCTTATGATACAAGTAGGGGGTATTGGTTTTATGACCGTAGCGTCTCTTGTTTCAATGGCTCTTAAAAAGCAAATTGGTATTAAAGAAAGACATTTGCTTATGCAGTCTGCCGGTAATACGGAAATGGGTGGAATACTGGGACTTATAAAAAGAATGGCACTTCTCACGTTCACTTTTGAAGGTGCCGGTGCCTTGGTATTATCCTTTACATTTTGTAAAGAGATGGGCTTTTTTAGAGGTGTATATAACGCAGTCTTTCATTCTGTGTCTGCTTTTTGTAATGCAGGTTTTGATTTAATGGGTCGATATGAACAGTTTTCATCTCTTACAAGATATTATGATAGCTGGGCGGTGCTTCTGCCAATTGCTTTGTTGATTATATTTGGTGCTACAGGCTTTTTAGTATATAACGATTTATGGACAGCTAAATTCAATGTAAAAAAAGTTCATCTTCATACAAAAATCGTATTGGTAGTTACTGCTTTTCTTTTGGTTTTTGGTACGATTTTGATACTTATTATGGAAAAGAATTATACACTTAAGGGTTTGCCATTAGACAAGCAGATTCTATTATCATTTTTCCAGGCTGTAACTCCAAGAACCGCCGGCTTTAATGCAGTAGATTTAGGTCAGATGTCAGAAGGAAGCAGTTTCCTGACTATAGTATATATGTTTATCGGAGGAAACCCAGGAGGTACAGCAGGTGGTGTAAAAACAACCACTGTGTTTGTACTTGTGATGGCTGTTGTGGCAGTAATCAGGCACAGTAACGGAGTTAATGTGTTTAAGCGCCGTATAGATGAAAGCACTTTAAGACAGGCAGGAGCCATTGCTACAGTATATATGCTTATGTTCTCAGTAGCTACAATTTCACTTCTTATAATAGAACCTATTTCAATTAAAGAAGCCCTTTTTGAAGTAGTATCTGCAGGAGGCACGGTAGGATTAAGTTTAGGCCTTACTCCATCGTTGCAAGTTGCTTCAAAAATTATTATAATGTTGTTAATGTACAGTGGTCGTGTAGGTATATTGTCATTAATATTTATGTTTGCAGAAAAAATACACGGCACTGAAACAAACAGACCTACTGAAAAAATTCTTATAGGATAGGAGTTTAAGAAACATGAAATCTTTTTTAGTTATAGGAATGGGACACTTCGGTAAACATCTGGCAGACAGATTGCAGAGAATGGGAAACGAAGTTATGATTATAGATAAATGTGTGGAGAAAATAGAGGATTTGGCACCTGATTTTCAGGATGCACAGATAGGTGATTGCACAAGTAAAAATCTTTTAAAATCTTTAGATGTTGAAGACTTTGATGTGTGCTTTGTTACTGTAGGTGATAATTTTCAGTCTTCATTGGAAATTTCATATTTGCTTAAGGAGCTTGGTGCAAAATGTGTGGTTGCAGAAGTAGGACGAGACGTACAAGAAAAATTTCTTTTAAGAAATGGTGCGGACTATGTAATATATCCTGAGCGGGATATGGCTTCTCGTATGGCGGTAAAATACAGTGCCAATAATGTATTTGACTATATAGAACTTTCTCCTGAATATGGAATATTTGAAATTCCTCCTATGGAAGCATGGGTAGGAAAGAGTATTCGGGAACTGGATATTCGTGGAAAATATGGAATGAATGTATTAGGGGTTAAATCTCAGGACAGTATAAGACCTATGCCCGGAGTCGACTATGTTTTTACCGGGGAGGAGCATGTTGTAGTGCTTGGGAATAAAGATCAGGTGATAAAAATAACTAATAAAAAATAACGGAGGGAAAAACTATGTGTGAAACAAGATTTTTTGTATGTGAACATTGCGGAAACCTTATTGGTTTAATCAATGATGCAGGTGTACCTATGATGTGCTGTGGTCAGAAAATGACTAAGTTAGAGCCTGGTACGGTAGAGGCAAGCCATGAGAAACATATTCCTGTAGTTACAGTTGAAGGTAACACAGTAAGAGCTTTTGTAGGTGAGGTTGAACATCCTATGTCTGAAGAGCACAGTATTCTTTGGGTATATTTACAGACAGATAAGGGTGGCCAGAGAAAATGCTTAAGTGTAGGATCAAAACCTGTAGCCGCATTTACATTGGTAAACGAAAAGCCTTTAGCTGTATATGCTTATTGTAATCTCCACGGATTGTGGAAAACAGAGATTAAAGAAGAAATGGTTTGTCCTTTACAGCCTGTAGATGTTAAATCAAATACAAACTATACAGTATGCAAATGTAACAATGTAAGTTTCTTTGACATTTTAGATCAGGTGAGTAACCAGGGAGATATTGATGGTCTTCTCAATATTTTTGAAAATGTAAAGAATACCACACACTGTTCAACAGGTTGTGGTGGTTGCTATGACAAAGTAATTAATATTATTTCTGAAGCGATTTCAAACGGTAAGTAATGATGGCTATTTTTCAATTTCATACGGCCAATCAATAATACCGCCGAATTCTTTTATGTTAGAGTAACCAAGCTCTACTAAAGCTTCTGCTGCAATCTTACTGCGACGACCGCTTCGGCAATAAATTAATAAAAGAGTATCTTTATCAGGCAGTTTCAAAGCTGCCTGATTTTCTATTTCTGTATAGGGAATAAGTATTGCCCCTGGGATATGACCTACGTCATACTCATCCTGTTCTCTTACATCCAGGATAATATAGTCGGTTTCAGTGTCCATAATCTCTTTGGCATCTTCTGCCGTAATATTTTCGTATATCATTTTACCACTATCCTTACAAGAAACTAATGTTAAGCACAAAACTAAAATTAAAGTTAAAACTAAAAATCTTTTCATATTTTACCCCAATAACACATCAGATATGAGCATTACACAAAAGCCAACCAATAGGGCATAAGTGGCACCTCGCTGACTTCCGTGAGCGTGAGTTTCAGGTATCATCTCATCGCTGATAACGTAGAGCATGGTGCCTCCTGCAAAGGCAAGAGCAAATGGTAAAATGGCAGAGGCTACGCTAACTGCAAAGTAGCCAAGAAGTGTACCGATGACCTCAACTAATCCAGTGGCAAGAGCGCAGAGAAAAGTTTTTTTGGGACTTACACCGGCAGCTAACATAGGACCGATGATTACCATACCTTCAGGAATGTTTTGAAGAGCGATACCACCGGCTATTAACATGGCTTCAGAAGTATTTCCGGAACCGAAACCTACACCTGCAGCAATTCCTTCAGGCAAGTTGTGTATGGCAATTGCCGTAACAAAAAGCAATACTTTAGAAAGCTGGCCGTTGTGGTGGCTTTCATTATCGGCACCTACCAATTTGTGCATATGAGGAACCAGCTTGTCAATTAGGTTAAGGCATAAGGCTCCGGCGAAAATACCGGTTACAGCATATACAAGACCTAAGTCTCCTCCGTATTCAACAGAGGGAATTATGAGGCCTAAGACAGCGGCTGCCAGCATTACGCCGGCTGCAAATGCCAGCACTATATCACTGAATTTATGTGAAATTTTCTTGAATACAAAACCAATAACTGAACCTATTACGGTTGCACCGCCAACACCTAAGGCGGTTAAAAGAACTAATTTCATAAATGTCACCTCTTGTTAACTATTATATCACAAAAAACACTATAGAAAACCATGGTTTTTCATTGACTTTAACTCCATAACAATCTATAATTAATCTATGTATGAGTGTATAGAAAGGAGTAATTTCATGGAACAGAATGCAGATCTTTTTAAGGCCCTTGAAATATCTCAGAATATATATGATATGTTAAGAGAACGTCTTAAAGAAGGCGTAAGTGAAAAAGAAGTTTATGACTGGGTAGACCAGATGGTTCAGCCATACAGAAAAAGACACCACGGTGACTTTATGGGAGACTTTATCAGCGGTCCCAGAACAGCTGAAATCGGTGGAGATCCTACCGACAGAAAATTAGAGAAGAATGACATATTTATGTTGGACTTATCTTTACGTTACGGTTCACAGTGGTGTGACACATGCCGTACATTTTTCTTAGGTGAGCCTACAGATAAAATGAAAGAAGTTTACGGAAAGCTTCAGGATTGTATGAAAGTGGGACAGGAAACTGCCAAGGTAGGTCTGGAAGCATACAAGATGAAGTATGCTATGGAGGCTAATCTTAAAGAAAATGGTCTGGGTGGACTTATGCCTCACCATGGTGGTCATGCAGTAGGTAAAGAATGCTACTTAAAACCTGCTTTCGAAGAAGGTTGTGAAATGCTTCTTGAAGAAGACGGTATTTATACATTAGAGCCCGGTGTTTACTTTGAAGGAGAATGGGGTATCAGAATAGAGAATAACTTTGTACTTAAAGGTGACAAGCTTATAAACATATTCGATTATCCTATTGATATAGAGTATTTTACAATTATAAGATAAGGACTGATACTTAAATGAAAGCAGTTATTTGGGAAGATATAAACAAACTTACATATACTGAAGACTATCCGGAGCCTGTTTGTAAAGAGGATTGGGTTATTATTAAAGTAATGAGCGCAGGCGTATGTGCAACAGATACTCACATAATAACAGGAAAGTTTTTCAACGGAAACCCACCTCATGTATTAGGCCATGAAATCTGTGGCGTGATTACAGAAGTAGGTAACAAGGTTACCAGATGGAAAGAGGGAGACAGGGTTGTTGTTGAAACAGCAGTTGGTTGCGGATCTTGTATTCACTGTTTAACAGCTAACAAGCACTTATGTGATAATGGCGGTGAAATTGGTTTCCCACCATATCAGGGCGGATATTCACAGTATGTTACAGCACCTGAGTCATGTATTCACAAGATTCCCGATTCCATGAGCTTTGATGAAGGCGGAATCTTAGAAGCTACAGTTTGTCCTTTCGGATCTATTTACAGACTTGGCATGGGACTTAACGAAACAGTTTTGGTTCAGGGTGTTGGTGTGGCCGGACTTTCCTTTATCCAGGCGGTAAAATGTTTCTCCCCTGCAAAAGTCATTGCGGCAGCCCGTAATCCTGTAAGACTCGAACAGGCTAAGAAGTTTGGTGCCGATGTGGTAATAAACACAAAGTTTGAAAATCTTACGGAAAGAGTAATGGAAGAAACCGGAGGCAAAGGTGTAACCCTTTCTATTGAAGCAGCCGGTGCGCCTACCACAATTGAAAATGCAGTTAAGCTTACTGCAAAGAAGGGTCGTTGCATTCTTTACGGACTTCCGGGAGATGGTGTACAAATCCAGTTCCCTGCAAAAGAAATGATAATGAATCAGATAACTGTTATCGGAGTTACCAATAACGAGCTTGCATGGGATCCTATGATGGAAATGATTGCATCAGGTAAGATTAACATAAAAGATATGGTAACCCATACATTTACACTGGACAAGCTTTCTGAAGCTGTTGATCTGGTAATGGAAAGGCCTGATGGTCTTATTAAAGCAGTAGTGCATCCTTGGGACTAAATCTTAAGGAAAGCTCCGAAAAAGGCTACATAACGCAAGTTATATAACAAATATTATTTTATAAAAGAAAGGCAGAGAAGTTTTATGAAGATTACTGACGTTGAAGCTATCATTGTTCGTCAACCGGAAATTACTCTTATTGGTGACGGCACACAGGACACAGTAGTAATACTGGTTCACACAGATGAAGGAATCACAGGTGTAGCAGAGGTTGACTCCGCACCTTATGTTGTAAAGGCAATTATTGATATGCCTGCATCCCACAAGGCTTGCCAGGGACTTAAGGAAATCATTGTTGGAGAAGATCCTTTCGATGTAGAAAAAATCTGGAACAAAATGTATGAGTTTGCATATTATCATGGTCGTGCAGCTGCAGTTATCCATGCAATGAGCGGTATTGACAATGCAATCTGGGATATTATGGGTAAGGCAGTAGGTAAGCCTGTACATAAATTGTTAGGAGGTTCCTACCAGACAGAAATCCCTGCATATATCAGTATCCTTATGCCATCTACTCCTGACGAAGTTAAGAAGTTGGTAGACTACCACATGAAGGAGAACTACTTAGGTATTAAGTTTGGTTGGGGCGGTCTCGGAAAGAGTTTTGAAGAAGACGTTAAGTTGGTTAAGGCCGCAAGAGAAGCACTTGGACCTGACAAGAAGTTAATGATTGACATTGCTATGGCTTGGACAGATTACAAGGTAGCTCTTAAGAACTGTAAGGCATTTGAAGAATATGATGTATTCTGGGTTGAAGAACCTTTCAGAGTAGAAAGAAGCAAAGATTTTACAAAGCTTCGTAATGCAACAAAGACAAACATCACAGCCGGTGAAGAATTGTTCCACTTCGATGAATTCAAAAAGTACATCGACGATGGTTGTGTTGATATTTTACAGCCAGACATCAGCCGTTGTGGTGGACTTACAGTTGCTCGTAAAATCAGAGACTATGCTTACAATGCAGGTGTGCCCATTGTTCCTCACAACTTTAAGTCCGGTTTGTTGCTTTCTGCTACAATGCAGTTTATCGCAACACTTCCTAACGCATTGTTCTTAGAGTACTGCGGTCAGGAAACAATTCTTAGCCGTAACCTTATTACAGAACCTATTACAGTTAAAAATGGTATGGTTACAATTCCGGATAGACCTGGTATGGGCGTTGAACTTGACTGGGATACACTTAACAAATACAGAGTTAAATAATTTATTTTAAAGGAGATGTATAAAATGTTTGACATTGAAAAAATCAAAGGACCTATAGCTACTATCATCACTCCATTTAAGGAGAACAGCAATGAAATTGATGAAGATGCTTTAAGAAAAGAAATAAGATTCTTAGCTGAATCTGATATTGCAGGTTTGTTCCCATTGGCAACAACAAGTGAATTCCCATATATGTCTTTAGAGACAAAAGAGAAATATGTTAAAATTGTTGCTGAAGAGAATAAGGGAAGAAAAGCATTAACAGTAGGATGTTGTGGTGTTAACTACACAGAATCCATGCAGCTTCTTGAAATTGCTGCTAAGTACAATGCTGACGCAGCAGTTGTTTGCGCTCCTTACTACTATGCAAAGAACAGCGACGAGTTGGTAAGATATTATACAGCCTTGGCTGAAAACCCATGGGGCGTTAAAATCATTATGTACAACATTCCTGATTGTACATCTGAAATTCCTATGGATGCAGTTGAGAAACTTGTTAAGAACCCTAACATTGTTGGTATTAAGGACTCCAGCGGTAACATCAGAAGAATCCGTAACACTGTTGACTTCAAAGGCGACCGTAAGGACTTTATTGTTTACGTTGGTAACGATGATATCATCCTTCCTGCTTTGGCTGCAGGTTGCGAAGGTAGCATGTCTGTAATGAGCACTGTTACTCCTGAAATCGTTGCTAAGATTTTTGCTGAATTTAAGGCAGGAAATCTTGCAGAAGCTGACAAGCATCAGAGTAGCTACTTGGCTCTTTGCCGTGCATCTGCTAAGTTACCATTCCCTGTAGCATTCAAGATGGTTGCTAAGGCAAGAGGTATGAACGCAGGTTACTATCACCAGATGTACGATGCAGAATTAGGTAAGGCTGTTGAAGCTGAAATGAAGGGTTACACAGATAAGTTGGCTGCTGACTATAATTTTACCGACAACATGGGTAAATAATTAAGTCTGTTTTTAGAAAGGAAGTTTCGTTTATTATGAGCAAAAGGTATTTTACCTCAGAATCAGTGACAGAAGGGCATCCCGACAAGGTGTGTGACCAGATTTCCGACGGAGTTCTGGATGCGCTTTTGGCAGGTGACCCCATGTCTCGTTGTGCCTGTGAGGTGGCAGTAACTACAGATCAGGTAGTTGTAATGGGTGAGATTACATCTGATACACACGTGGATTTTGAGAAAATTATCAGAGATACAATAAGAAATATCGGATATGTGCATGCCGGTGTTGGCTTTGACGCAGACAGCCTAAAAATTCTTAATTTTGTTCATGAGCAGTCCGCTGATATTGCCATGGGTGTGGACCAGTCATACGAGTCTAAACTTGGTAACGGCGAAGACGAAAACGGTGCCGGAGACCAGGGTATGATGTTCGGCTACGCTTGCAATGAAACTCCGGAATTTATGCCTTTACCTGTATCTTTGGCTCATGCCCTTACAAGGAAATTGGCTGCAGTGAGAAAAGACGGCACTTTGCCTTACTTAATGCCTGACGGAAAAAGCCAGGTTACTGTGGAGTATGACGATGACGGACATCCTTCCCGTATCGAAGCTGTTGTTGTTTCGACACAGCATACAGAGGATGTAGATATTGAAGACTTACGTAAAGATGTAATTGAAAAGATTATTAAGACAACAGTTCCTGCTGAATTGTTGGATGATAATACTAAGTTCTTTGTTAATCCAACAGGACGTTTTGTTATTGGTGGCCCTTGTGGTGACTCAGGCCTTACCGGTCGTAAGATTATCGTGGATACTTATGGTGGTATGGGTCGTCACGGCGGCGGTGCTTTTTCAGGAAAGGATCCTACGAAAGTGGACAGATCTGCAGCTTATATGGCGAGATATGTTGCTAAGAACATTGTAGCCAACGGCTTTGCAGAAAGATGTGAAGTACAGCTTGCCTATGCTATCGGTGTTGCAAAACCTGTTTCTGTGAGAGTTGATACTTTTGGTACAGAAAAGATTCCTGTAGCAGAAATAGAAAAGAAAGTATTGGATAACTTTGACATGAGACCTACTGCTATTATCAACAACTTTGGTTTGAGAAGACCAATTTATGCACCTGTTGCAAGTTATGGTCACTTTGGAAGACCTGATTTGGATTTGCCATGGGAGAAGATTGTTGAGCTTAAGTAATCGTGTGAATTAAAAATATGCCCGGGATGACCTTACGGTTAACCCGGGTGTTTTTTTGTTGTGTGGTATCGCTTTCATAAAAACTCATCGACAAACTCCATAGAAAACTGTTTTGTCGGCGACTTTTTACAATATTCAATACATAGAGAGAAGAATATAACAAATCTTACTTTAGTAACCCTTGACGGGAACCGCTTTAGCAAGGTAAAATTAAGTAAATATATATTAAGGAGGGTATATATGCACTGGAGAGAAATCAGGATAAAGCAAGAAGAGCAATTGGCACCATATGCCACCAGATCAACTAAAAGTCTGGGAAGGATTATAGAAGAAAAACCCTGTGAAGTTCGCTCTGCATTTGAAAGAGATGCCAATCGAATACTATATTCAGAAGATTTCAGAAGACTGAGACATAAGACTCAGGTGTTTTTTAATGCCAAGAACGACCATATCTGTACCAGAATGGAGCATGTTCTTTATGTAAATTCAATCTCCAATACCATAGGAAGAACACTTAATCTGAATCAGGACTTACTGGCAGCAATTGCCTTAGGACACGACCTTGGCCATGCACCTTTCGGACACAGCGGAGAAAGGGCCTTAAGTAAAATGCTGAATGAAATAAATCCTGAACTTTCATTCCATCATGAAAATCACAGTCTTAGAGTGGCAGACAGACTTTCAAAACGTATTTCCCAGGAAAAAATAGCAGGTCATTGTGGACTTAATCTTACATACGAAGTAAGAGATGGTATAGTATCTCACTGTGGCGAAAATTATGAGGAATTCAGACTTCATGCAGATAAAACAAAAAAACCGGAGGACATCTACACCACAGATCACAGACATTGCATGCCATATACATTAGAAGGCTGTCTTGTTAGATTGGTAGATAAAATTGCTTATGTTGGCAGAGACATAGAAGATGCCATAAGAGCACAACTTATAGACTATAACGACATATCAAAAGAAGTAAGAAATGTACTTGGTTCTACAAATGGTGAAATGATAAACACGCTTGTTAAAGACCTTATAGAAAACAGTTTTGGCAAAGAAGAAATCTGCCTTAGTGAGGAAAAAGGTTTGGCGCTCAGGGACATGATCTATGAAAATAATACAAATATTTATAGATCTGAAATGATTATTCAGTATGAGAAAAACGCCAACAATACAATGGTAGGACTTTTTAAAATGTTGTATTCATATACAAAAGAAATCTGGGGAGAGGCCAGGGCAATGACTCCTGTGGGGACAGACCCGATGACTGTGCCGGAAACAGCGCTTAATTCTTTAATGTCAGTAAACTCTCCCGCAGTTAAGAATCGTCTTATCAGCTTTATATTAGACAAAGGTTACGGTATAGATGAGGTGCCGGCGGAACAGATAGTAGCAGATTATATAGCCGGAATGACAGATGCTTACGCATTAAAAACATTTGAGGAGCTTTATTGGATATGAAGGAACATAATTTTTATGCATTTATTAGCAGAATGAAATACATTAATCGCTGGGGATTAATGCGAAATACCATAACGGAAAATATACAGGAGCACAGCTATGATGTAGCGGTACTGGCGCATGCTATAGCATTGATAGCCAACAAGCGCTTCGGTGGCAACTACAACCCGGAGAGAGCTTGCATGTACGCTATGTTTCACGACACTAACGAAATAATTACAGGTGATCTTCCCACACCGGTAAAATATTTCAATAAAGAAATAAAAGAGTCATATGCTCAATTGGAGGATATTTCTAAAGAAAAGCTTGTAAGCATGTTGCCGGATGAGCTTAAAGAAGAATACAGGGAATTGCTTTTTTATGAAGAAAAAGACAGTGATTACTATCCCATAGTTAAGGCAGCAGATAAAATTTCAGCATACATAAAGTGTGTTGAGGAAGTTAAAGCCGGAAATGGTGAATTTAAAAAAGCAAAGACTGCCACAGCAAAAGCTATAAAAGAAATGAAATTTCCTCCGGCAGATTATTTTATGGAGAAATTTGTTCCGGCTTATTCATTGACATTAGATGAGCTGGACTGATTGATAAAGGAATTTTGACAGATATATTAAAAAGAAGTAAAATATAATTTGAATTATTTTCGGGATTTTACCAAAAGGAAAAGGCGGATGGTTATGGACAGATTACATGAAGAAGCGGTAGATAATTTATTTGAGGCTATACTTGCACTGGAGACACTAGATGAATGTTATAAGTTCTTTGAAGACATAGGAACTATTAACGAATTGAAATCATTTGCCCAGCGTTTTGAGGTTGCAAAAATGCTTAGTGAAGGTACCACGTATGGAGATATTGTTAATAAGACAGGTGCCAGCACTGCAACTATAAGCAGAGTAAGCAAATGCCTTAATTATGGTTCAGATGGGTATAATCTTGTAATTGAAAGATTAAAGAACAAGGAGAAATAATAAACATGGGACTTTTTGAGAAGATTTTCGGCACCCGTAGTGAAAGGGCGTTGAAAGAAATCAGGCCTATTGTTGATAGCATAAATGCATTAGAACCAACAATGCAGGCAAAGACTGATGCAGAACTTAAAGATATGACTCGTCAGTTCAAAGAGCGTTTAACAGCCGGTGAAACATTAGATGATATTTTACCGGAAGCTTTTGCTGTAACAAGAGAGGCAGCAAAAAGAGTTCTTGGTCAGCGTCACTATGATGTACAGCTGATTGGTGGTATTGTACTTCATCAGGGAAGAATTGCTGAAATGAAAACAGGTGAAGGCAAGACCCTGGTTTCAACATTGCCTGCATACTTAAATGCTCTTGAAGGCAAGGGCGTTCATATTGTAACAGTTAACGATTACTTGGCCAAAAGAGACAGTGAATGGATGGGTAAAATATATACTTTCTTAGGTTTAACCGTTGGTGTTATTATACACGGACTTAATGCAGAAGAAAGAAGAGAAGCTTATAACTGCGATATTACCTATGCAACCAATAATGAGTTGGGATTTGACTACTTAAGAGACAACATGGTTATTTACAAAGAGAATCTTGTACAGAGACCTCTTAATTTCGCTGTTGTGGACGAAGTGGATAGTATTCTTATTGACGAGGCAAGAACTCCTCTTATTATTTCCGGTCCGGGAGGAAAATCCAGTGATATGTACGAAAAAGTGGACAGATTTGCATCCACTCTTTCTGTAAAAGTTATAAAGGAAACAGATAATAAAGATCTTAATGAAGATATTACAGAAGATTACATTGTAGATGAAAAAGCAAAAACTGCAGTTCTTACTGATTACGGTGTAAAGAAAGCTGAGGCATGGTTTGGAGTTGAGAATCTTTCAGATCCTGAGAATGCTGAACTTAATCACCACATTAATCAGGCAATCAGAGCTTATGGGATAATGAAACGTGATATTGACTATGTAGTTAAAGATGACAGTGTAATTATTGTAGATGAGTTCACAGGTCGTCTTATGTTTGGTCGTAGATATAATGATGGACTTCACCAGGCTATTGAAGCCAAGGAACATGTTAAAATTGAAAAAGAATCTATGACTCAGGCTACAATTACATTCCAGAATTATTTCAGGATGTATAATAAACTTTCCGGTATGACAGGTACAGCTGAGACGGAGGAATCAGAATTTAATGATATATACCGTCTGGATGTAGTTATAATTCCTACCAACAAGCCTATGGTCCGTCAGGACATGACAGACGCAGTGTATAAGGGCGTTGCAGGTAAGTATAAAGCCATTGTGGAACAGGTTAAAGAGTGTTATGAAAAAGGTCAGCCGGTGCTTATTGGTACAGTGTCAATTGAGAAATCTGAACTTTTAAGTAAAATTCTTAAAAAACATGGAATTCCACACAATGTGTTAAATGCAAAGAACCACGAAAAAGAAGCCGAAATTGTAGCTCAGGCAGGTAAGTTTAAGGCAGTAACCATTGCAACCAACATGGCCGGTAGAGGTACTGATATTATGCTGGGCGGTAATAGTGACTTTTTGGCAAAGCAGGCTATGCGTAAAGAAGGCTATGACGATGAAATGATTGCTTTGGCAGACAGCTATGCAGAGACAGATGACGAAAATATCCGTACAGCCAGAGAAAAATACAGGGCATATGTAAATTCATTTAATGAAGAAATCAAGGTTGAACGTGAAAAAGTAAGAGCGGCCGGTGGTTTGTTCATTATAGGTACTGAACGTCATGAATCAAGACGTATTGATAATCAGTTAAGAGGTCGTGCAGGTAGACAGGGTGATCCGGGATGTTCAAGATTCTATATATCAATGGAAGATGATCTTATGCGTCTTTTCGGTTCCGAAAGAATGGAAGCTATTGTTGAAACACTGGGTCTTGAAGAAGATCAGGTTATTGAACACAAAATTCTTTCCGGTGCAATTGAAAGTGCCCAAAAGAGAATAGAAGGTAAGAACTTTGATATAAGAAAGAACGTGCTTCAGTACGACGACGTAATGAATCAGCAAAGAGAAATTATTTATGCGGAAAGAAAGAAAGTTCTTAACGGAGAAAATCTTGCTTCCAACTTCTCAAATATGTTGAAGAGCGTGATTAGTGAAAGTGTACAACTTCATTGTCATAAGGATGCCGAAAAAGAGGCTTGGGATGTTAAAGGTATTTGTGAAGATTTGGTAGGAATAGTTACCCCCGATGACGTATCAGAAATTCAGGCAGATATTGAAAAATATTCTACCAAAGATATTGAAGAAAAACTTTTTGAGAAAGCTTCTAACAGATACAATGATAAAGAAGAAGACTTAGGTTCTGAATTAATGCGCGAAGTGGAGCGGGTAATGTTACTTCGTGCTGTGGATGAAAATTGGATGACCCATATTGATGCTATTGATCAGCTGAAACATGAAGTTGGTCTTCAGGCATATGGTCAGAGAAACCCATTGGTTGAGTACAAATTCCAATCTTTTGACATGTTTGAAGAGATGAACAAAACTATTCAGAGACAGGCTTTGAGACTTATATTTACAGTAAGAATTCAGAAAGGACAGACTGTAGAAAGAAAGAAAGTTTCAGAAGAAGGGGAAGCTAAACTTCAGGGAGAAGACCAGGCTGATAATCGTGGTAATGTTTCAATTAAGAAAAATGCCAAGGTAGGCAGAAATGATCCGTGCCCATGCGGAAGCGGAAAGAAATATAAAAACTGTTGTGGAAAGAATGAGTAATAAATGATTGACTTAAAGCATGAAGCCAGAAATTTTGCGGCAATGAATATGCCTGAAATTTCTGAGGCTACCGGTGCAGAAGATACCAGATGGGCATATTCTCTTTATAACAAAGCACTTCAGTATATAAAGAAGGGTTATGAAGATCTGGCAAGACAAAATTTAAAAAAGGCAATCGGACTTAATCCTGACTTCTATCCTGCCAGGATGTTGTTAGGTGTCTGCCTCTTTGCAAACGGAGACAGAGTTGGTGCCATGCGTATGTTCAATGCCATTAAGGATATGAGATATAAGCGATTGGCACTATCTTATTACGACTATCTTGCGGAGGAAGTTAACAAGTCGCCTGCTCAATCAGGTTCCAGACTTATACTGAAGGATTTATATAAGGCTGCTGCAGCTTCTGAAAAAACTTTATCAGATGTTACTGAAATCACAGAGGAAAAGCCTGAAGTTCTGACACCAAATGAAATTCGTCGTGAGAGTATTCAGAAGAAACTGATTGATGAGGAACCTGAAATTGAGTCATTGGCTATGGGTCAGTTGGAACTAAGCCATGAAGATGAGAATTCTTACGAAGAATTGCCGGAAGAGAATCTGCCGCAAGAAGGTATTTATGATGAAGAACTGGAAATCCCGTCATTTTTCAACAAAAAACCACAGACTGTAATTACTTCCAGAAAAAATGATGGTGTTGTTGAAGAGATAGTTAAACAGAAAAGGGAAGAAGCTCAGAAAGTTGCCAGATACAGCGGAACTGAAAAACGACCTTTTGAATTTGATCATGTTTATAAAAAACAAATTTTCGGAGAGAATCCTGAAAATACAGACGCAGAACAGTCAGATGAAAATGGTGGAAACGGAGAAACTGTTGCCCCAGCCAAAGATAGCATACTGATTTCAGTTGCTTCGGTAATAGTGCTTGTTTTTATGATTATCACCAGTGTGTTGCTTATGCATAATGTAACTGAAAACAGAAAGTTAAAGAATGAATTAGATGCACTTAAAAAGTATTATATAGAATCACAGATAACTCCTACACCAAAACCTGACGTGCTTTATACGTTCGAACCGGCTCCCACACCGGAAGCCACAGCAGGTGTCAGTGAGTAGAAAATTTGAGGAGGAAGTTTATGTTTTATAAAAGTACCAGAGGCGGAGCAAAAGATATAACATTTTCACAGGCAGTTAAAAAGGGTATTTCCCCTGACGGAGGACTCTTTATACCTGATGAAAACTGTGTTTTGACAGATGAAGAATTTAAAAACCTGGTCAGCCTCAACTACAGAGATCTTGCTATTGAAATTGTTAAAAAATATGCGACAGATTTTACAGAAGAACAAATTGTTGAATGTGTGGACAACGCATATTGTTCGGGAACTTTCCCGTCGGAAAATCCTGCGCCTGTAACAAAGCTCACAGATTCTTTGAATGTATTAGAGTTATGGCATGGTCCTACAAGTGCTTTCAAGGATATGGCTTTGCAGATTTTACCTGAATTTATGACAAGAAGTAATAAAATGCAAGGGGATGGCAAGGAGATTGTAATACTTACAGCTACATCCGGTGATACCGGTAAAGCTGCATTGGAAGGATTTAAAGATGTACCTGGAATCAAAGTGATTGTATTTTACCCAGAAGAAGGTGTAAGTGAAATTCAGAAATATCAGATGATTACCCAGGAAGGTAAAAATGTGTATGTTGTGGCTGTTAAAGGAAACTTTGATGATGCTCAGACCGGTGTGAAAAAAATCTTTAACGACGAAGCTTTTTGTAAAATATTATCTGATAAAGGGTATGAGCTTTCTTCTGCAAACTCCATCAATTGGGGAAGGCTTCTGCCGCAGATAATTTACTATTTTCATGGATATTATTCTTTGGTTAAGCAGGGCACTATTTCGTTGGGAGATGCTATAAATGTATGTGTGCCAACAGGTAACTTCGGAAACATTTTAGCGTCCTACTATGCAATGAAAATGGGTCTTCCTGTTAACAGGATTATTTGTGCATCAAATGATAACAACGTGTTGACAGACTTTTTACATACAGGTACATATAACAGTAATCGTGAGTTTATGACTACAATATCTCCTGCTATGGATATATTGGTGTCTTCAAACTTAGAAAGACTCCTATATGACGTAACTGTTGGTGATGCAGAGGCTGTTGCTACATATATGAATGAACTTAAAAATAACGGGTTTTACACTATAGATGCAAAGACTTCAGATACACTAAAAAATTTGTTCTGGGCAGCTTATGCAACAGAAGCTGAAACAATGGCTACTGTAAAATCTGTTTATGAAAGATATAATTATCTGGCAGACCCTCATACTTCTGTTGGTATTAACGTATATGAAAAATATGTTCAGGCTACAGGAGATAAGACAGTAACACTGGCGGCTTCTACAGCAAGTCCTTTCAAGTTTAATAAGAGTGTGGCAGAAGCAATTTTTGGCGATGAATTGCCATCTGAATTAAATGAATTTGAACTTTTGGAATATTTGTCTGAGAAGACAGAAAATGCTATCCCTGAGCCACTTAAAGGATTGGACAAAAAAGAAGTTCTTCACAAATCTTTATGTGTTCCTGAAACAATGGAAGAAAAGATTGCAGAAATTCTGAACATCAGTTTGTAAGGTGAAAAAACATGAATGAATTTGATACAAAATTTGCAAGAGGCCAATTTACCAGAGTCGGAATGGGCTTGTTTGGCTTTATAGCAGGTAGTTTTGCAGTGCAGATAACAATGACTATTTTAGCAACGTTACTGTTTCCTGAGGTATTATATGAGGATTGGTTTCTTATTTTAATGGGTGCACTGGCCACATATGGAGCAGGTATGCCCATAGCTATAGGCATAATTCGCAGTGGTGCCAAAAGTGTATTTCAACCTAGCTGTAAAATGGGATTCAAAGATTTTATGTTGGCTTTTTGTGCCATGTACGGAATTACCATTGTAGGTAATCAGATCGGAACAACTCTTATGGGTTTTGCTGAAGGTATAACCGGTAAGGAAATTTCTAATCCTGTAGTTTCTGATTATGAGGGCTGGTCTTTTTGGATGAATATTTTTATGTTGATGGTACTGGCTCCCGTACTTGAAGAATTACTTTTCCGTAAATGCATCATTGATGCAATATTGCCTTACGGAGAAGGCACAGCAATTATAGTTTCTGCAGTAACTTTTGGCCTGGCTCACGGAAACTTTTTTCAGTTTTTCTACAGTGCAGGGGTAGGTTTACTCTTTGCATATATATACATAAAAACCGGTAAAATAAGAAACACTATGATTCTTCATGCAGCTCTGAATTTTGTAGGTGGAACGATCCCGCTACTTATGATGGAATGGTCAGAACAACTTACAGATATAACAGGTTTTTCTGACATTGGAGCAATGTTGTCTGCGCTTAATGACATGGGATTTAAGGCCGTGGCAGTACTTGTGTTCAGCTATATTATGAGCGGAATCGGTATAGCCGGAATTATTATACTGATATTTAAGAAAAAACAGTTTAAGCTTAATAAGCCAGCAATGCCAATACCTGCAGGTCAGTGGTTTATTACAGTATTTGTAAATGTTGGAATAATATTATTTGTTGTACTTTCAAGTTTACTTTTTATAGGTAATATTCTTGCATAAAGGATTTACAAAAACTTCGGCACCTTTATAAGCTGAAATTTTACAGAAAGATTCTACCGCCTTCATGTCTTTTAGCGTAAACACCGGGTTGTGGTTGTCTGTTACCAGAGCCTCAGGCATCAAACGGCTGTTGACAGGTGGAGGGTTAACAAACAGGAAAGTTTTATTATTAATATATGTAAGACATTCTTTGAAATCGCCACATAATATTTTTGTGTTCTTGAGACAGTTGGCTGTTTCTTTTAATTTATTTTCATGACATATTGTTACAGGCTCCGGAGTATAATCCGGAGCTATTATATTTTCAGAAGAATTCCTGAAAATTTTACAGGTTTCTCCAAGAAATAAAAACATAGCAGCTCTTTTGATTCCCAGGTTATTGCTTTCATTACAGCGTATGTAATTGTATTTCCCCAAAGTTGTTCTGTAAAATGTATGGCGATCTTTCCAGGAACCCGAATTAAACTGAAACTGATATTCGGACAATTCTTCAATAAGCGTATTTGTGCTATGTTTGATTTGGTTGTATACATTTATCAATTCAGGATTGGTATCGCATATAATACTATCTTCCATTCCGTAATTTCCCATTACTTCAAGAAACATCTGTCCGGAACCGATAAAAGGGTCTACATATCTTGTAAGCAACACACCTAGCTCCAAAGGCAAATGCTTTTTGGTTTTTTCCATATTTAATGGTTTTTTATTATAGTCGCCAAAAGGAATGAAGTTATTTACGGACATTCAATTAACTCCTGAAAATTATTCTAGAGAGAATCATACATCACTTGCAATTATTTCGCAAGGGTTGTAAAATTAAATGGTTAATACAATATAATAGGGCGGGTTGTAGCCGTCAATATATTTACGGAGGAAATTATTATGATTAATGTAACGCTTAAGGATGGCTCTAAAATGGAGTTGGAGAATGGTAGCCGCGTTATAGACGCAGCAATGAAAATCAGTGAGGGCTTGGCAAGAGCTTCTGTAGCCGGTGAAGTAAACGGGATCGCAGTAGAACTTACTACCACTTTAACTGATGGTGACACACTTAATATTCTCACCTTCAATTCTGATGAGGGAAAGAAAATATTCCGTCACACTACATCACACATTTTGGCTCAGGCTGTTAAACGCTTGTATCCTGAGGCGAAGCTGGCAATCGGACCGGCTATAGATGATGGCTTCTATTATGACTTTGACTCAGAGGTGCCTTTTACTGCAGAAACTCTTGGTAAAATAGAAGAAGAAATGAAAAAAATTGTTAAAGAGAAGTTACCTTTAGAGCGCTTTACTCTTCCAAGAGCAGAGGCTATTAAGCTTATGCAGGAAAAGGATGAGCCATACAAGGTTCAGCTTATTGAAGAACTTCCTGATGGTGAGGAAATTTCATTTTACCGTCAGGGTGAGTTTGTTGACCTTTGTGCAGGTCTTCACCTGGATACAACAGGTAAAGTAAAAGCTTTCAAGCTTACCCAGGTTGCAGGTGCTTACTGGAAGGGTAGCGAGAAGAATAAAATGCTTCAGAGAATTTACGGTACCAGCTTCCCTGATAAGAAGGAATTGGCAGCTCATTTGGAGCAGTTGGAAGAAGCAAGAAAGAGAGACCATAATAAGTTAGGTAGAGAACTTGAACTCTTTACTACATCTGAACTTATTGGTCAGGGTCTGCCCATCATTTTACCTAAGGGTGCTAAGATTATGCAGATATTACAGAGATTTGTTGAAGATGAAGAGTATAAGAGAGGCTGGTTACAGACAAAGACTCCTTATATGGCTAAGAGTGACCTTTATAAAGTTTCCGGACACTGGGATCACTACCAGGATGGTATGTTTATTATGGGTGATGAAGCTACTGATAAAGAAGTGTTTGCTCTTCGTCCTATGACTTGTCCTTTCCAGTACCAGGCATATCTTAACAGAGCACGTTCTTACAGAGATTTGCCACTTCGATATAACGAAACATCTACACTTTTCAGAAATGAATCATCCGGTGAGATGCATGGTCTTATCAGAGTAAGACAGTTTACAATTTCAGAAGGTCACTTAATGTGTACTCCTGAGCAGTTGGAAGATGAGTTCAGAGGATGCTTGGAGTTGGCAATTTACATGCTGAAGACTTTGGGTCTCTATGAAGACGTATCTTACAGATTCTCTCAGTGGGATCCTTCCGACAGAGAAAAATATATCGGTACAGAAGAGCAATGGGATGAAGCTCAGGGTACTATGCAGAAAATTCTTGACCACCTGGAGATTCCTTATAAGGTTGGTGTAGGTGAGGCTGCATTCTATGGTCCTAAACTTGATATCCAGATTAAGAACGTATTTGGTAAAGAAGACACACTTATTACAATTCAGGTTGACCAGATGCTGGCTGAAAAGTTTGGCATGGTATATACAGATAAGGATGGTCAGAAGAAGAATCCTTATATTATCCACAGAACATCTATCGGTTGCTATGAACGTACAATGGCTCTCTTGATTGAGAAGTACGCAGGTGCTTTTCCTGCATGGCTTGCTCCTACACAGGTAATCGTAATGCCTATTATTGACAAGCAGGCTGATTACTGTGCAGAGGTATGTAAAAAGCTTCGTGACAATGGATTCCGTGTTGAACTGGACGACAGAAACGAAAAGATTGGCTATCGTATCAGAGAAGCACAGCTTGAAAAAGTACCATATATGTTGGTTGCCGGTGACAAGGAAATGGAGAATGGCCATATCAATGTAAGATGTCGTAAAGATGGTGAAAGCAAGGATATGAGTGTTGATGAATTTATTGCAATGCTTAAAGAAGAAGTGGAGACTAAGAGAATATGAGCAGCGCTGACATAGCTTTTATAAATACATGTAAAAGTATAATCGAAGAAGGTTCCTGGGTTACTGATGAAAAGGTAAGGCCAAAATGGGAAGACGGCACACCTGCATACACAAAGAAGAAATTCTGTGTTGTAAACAGATACGATCTTTCCAAGGAGTTTCCTCTTCTTACAATCCGTCCAATAGGAATTAAATCTGCTATAGATGAGATCCTCTGGATATATCAGAAAAAATCCAACAATGTTAATGATCTTAACAGCCATATCTGGGACAGCTGGGCTGATGCAGATGGTTCTATAGGCAAAGCTTACGGATATCAGGCAGGGGTTAAACACAAGTATAAAGAGGGCGAATTTGACATGATAGACCGTGTTATTTACGACCTTAAAAACAATCCTTGCAGTCGCCGCATAATGACAAATTTGTACAATTTTGCGGATTTATCAGAGATGGCTTTGTATCCATGTGCTTACAGCATGACATTCAATGTAACAGATGGTAAGTTGTGTGCTATTCTCAATCAGAGATCTCAGGATATGTTGGCAGCAAATGCTTGGAACGTGGCTCAGTATGCAGCTTTAGTACATATGTTGGCACAGGTAACAGATCTTAAAGTGGGTGAGTTTGTTCATGTAATTGCAGATGCACATATTTACGACAGACACATGCCAATCGTTGAAGAGCTTATAAAACGTCCTGTATATCCTGCTCCTAAATTTGAGTTGGATCCTGATATTAAAGATTTCTATGATTTTACAGTGGATAGCTTTAAGATAACAGATTATCAGCATGGGGAGAAAATTGATAAGTTCCCTGTGGCCATTTAATGGGAGGGTAAAATGAACTTAATTGTTGCAGTAGATAATAACTGGGGTATAGGTTATAAAGGTGACTTGCTTGCCCGCGTAAGCATGGACCTTAAGAACTTCCGTAAAGTCACAAGCGGCAAGACCGTTGTATACGGTTCTAATACGTTGGCTACTTTCCCGGGTGGAAAGGTGCTTCCTAACAGAACAAATATTGTTCTTAACTGGGATCCTGATTATGCTCCTGAAGGTGCCATTGTTGTTCACTCTCTGGATGAACTTTTTGAGGAACTTAAAAAGTATGATGACGAAGAAGTTTTTGTAATTGGTGGTGCCAGCGTGTATAACCAGCTCCTCCCTTATTGTAAAAATGCCTACATCACAAAGTTCTTACACTCCTTTGAAAGTGATGCAAAAATTCCGAATCTGGATGAACTTCCTGAATGGAAAGTAAAATGGCAGGATGAACCTATTTCTGTTGAGGATGCAGATTTCAAAATTCAGTTTATGATTTACGAAAAGGTATAAATTATGGGTAAAAAGTTTCTTACATTCAGCTATGATGATGGTGTAGTACAGGACAGACGTCTTGTTAAAATGATGAATGAATATGGACTTAAAGGTACTTTTAACCTTAATTCCGGATTGTTCGGTGAAAGCCACCACATGTCATGGGATAAGTATAGCGTACAACACGAAAAAATCCTACCCGAAGAAGTTTTTGAGTTGTATAAGGGTCATGAAGTTGCTGGACACACTTTGACACACCCTGCTTTATCTAAAATAGAAAGTGATGAAGTAATACGTCAGGTAGAAGAGGATAGATTGGTATTAAGTAAACTTTGCGGATATAATGTGCGTGGCTTTGCATATCCGGGCGGACCATTTTACACAGATGAAACTATACAACTTCTTAAAAACCATACAGGTGTTGAGTATGCCAGATCAACTTGTTACACATTTGGTTTAGGCTTACCTGAAGACTGGTATCAGTGGCAGCCATCCTGCTTCCACTGTGGTAACGAGAAAATGGAGCTTATGAAAAAACTTCTGGAAGCAGATACTGAAGAAGACTTACTTTTGTATGTTTTCGGGCATGCTTACGAATTAGAAGCTTATGATTGCTGGGATGAAATAGAAGAATTTTTCAAATTTGCATCCGGACGATCAGATATTACTTATGCTACTAATATAGAAATAAAGGACTATATTTGCGGTAAAAAGAAATGACTTGGGAAGATTTAGAAAAAGCCTGTCTTTCATGCAGGGCATGTGCATTAGCGGAAAATCGAAGAAATGTAGTGATAGGAAAGGGTTGTAAGACAGCTCCTATTCTTTTTGTGGGAGAGGGCCCCGGGGAAAACGAGGATATCCAGGGTGTTCCTTTTGTGGGTGCTGCTGGTCAGCTTCTGGATCAAGCCTTGATTTCTATAGGTTATAAACCTGAAGACTATTACATTGGGAATGTGGTAAAATGTCGTCCGCCACAGAACAGAACTCCTCTTGAAGCAGAGTGTAATGCTTGTATAGGTTATCTGAGAGGTCAGTTCGCCCTTATAAGACCTAAGATAGTTGTATGTTTAGGATCTGTTGCTGCTAACTACCTTATAGAAAAGGATATTAAGATTACAAGAGCAAGAGGTGTATGGAGAGAGAAGAAAGGTGTATGGTTTATGCCTACTTATCATCCGGCAGCTCTGTTAAGGGATGAATCTAAGAAGTTTGATATGTGGAAGGATATAAAAGCGGCTTATGACAAATTGCAAGAACTCAAAGCTCAGTGAACTGTACAATGAGTACGGGTTGAAAGTGGATGAATATTTCGAAGATACATTACCCCACCAGTTTGTGTGGGGTTTTGGTTCTCCTGACAGTAAAGTTATATTAGTAGGAGAAGCACCGGGAAAAGATGAAGTGATACAAGGAAGACCTTTTGTAGGGAAGGCCGGTCAAATGTTAACCGAGTTTCTTAATGGTGCAGGATTAGATCGTTCCGAATTGTTTATTACTAATACTATGAAGTATAGACTTGCCAAAGAAGGAAAACGTCCGGGAACTTTAGCTAACAGACCAGCCAGGAGAGAAGAAATTCTATTTTCTTGTGAATATCTAAAAAAAGAAATTGAGATAATAAAACCAAAGGCAGTAGTTACTTTAGGTAATGTACCATTAAAAGCAATGATGCTTGCAGTTGATAATACTATGAAATTTTCCTCTTTACCGGAAGTAGGAAAAGTACATGGAACTGCCTTTGAAATCAGCTTTGGAGAAACAAGTTTCATATTGTTTCCTATATACCATCCTGCCAGTATAATCTACAACAGAAGCCTTGATGAAGTGTACAAAAAAGACCTGAAAAAATTTTTTTTGGAAATTTCAAAAAAATTTGAAAAAAAGTGTTGACAAGGGTTTTTTTTAGTGTTATACTTGCAAAGCTGTCCGCGAGAGCGGGGCGGCATTTGGACCTAGAAAAGTAAACAGCGCACAAATGATTCTAACCAAATCATTTGACAAACATGTAAAACGTTTAATTCAATTTATTTAGAGTTTTAATTAAAGCCAGACAATTATGAATGAGCAAATTAAAAACTCAGATTTAAAAAAGTAATTT